>JAWLGI010000076.1:0-3318 GCA_041685125.1 Marivita sp.
TACCTGCCCTTCATCGGCACGCTGTTCCTGTTCATCGCCACCGCAAATCTGCTGACCATCCTGCCGGGATACCAGCCACCCACCGGGTCGCTGTCCACAACGGCGGCGCTGGCAATATGCGTGCTGATCGCGGTGCCGCTCTTTTCGATCACCCGGCGCGGGCTGCGCGGCTATCTGAAATCCTATCTTCAGCCGAGTCCGTTCATGCTGCCCTTCAATCTGATCAGCGAGCTGTCGCGCACGATTGCGCTGGCGGTCCGGCTCTATGGCAATGTCATGAGCGGAACGGTCATCGTCGGTATCCTGATCAGCGTGGCACCGTTCTTTTTTCCGATCCTCATGCAATTGCTCGGTCTGCTAACCGGCCTGATCCAAGCCTATATCTTTGCCATTCTGGCGATGGTCTACATCGCGTCCGCCAGTCGGGCGCAACGCAAGACCGATGCAGCGCTTGATGCCGAAACCCCCCGAACATCGCGAGAAGGAGACTGACCATGGACCCTGCAACAATGATGGCCTCGATCTCGATCATCATGGCCGGCCTGACCATCGGCATCGGCTCGATCGGGCCAGCGCTGGCCGAGGGGCGCGCGGCCGCGCAGGCCCTTCAGGCGCTGGCGCAACAACCAGATGCCTCGAACACAATCACGCGCACGCTTTTCGTCAGCCTCGCGATGATCGAATCCACGGCCATCTACTGCTTCGTGGTGTCGATGATCCTGCTCTTCGCGAACCCGTTCGTCGATGTGACGGCCCTGGACGGTGGAGGCTGATCCATGCAGATCGACTGGCTGACCGTTGCCGCCCAGATCGCCAATTTTCTTGTACTTATCTGGCTGCTGCAACGGTTTCTTTATCGCCCGATCACCGACGCCATGGCGCAGCGTGAGGCCCGGATCGAAGACCGGCTTTCTGACGCAAAGACCCGCCGAAGGGAGGCCGAGGAGGAGGCCGAAGGTCTGCACAAGGAGCGCGAGGAGCTTGAGAATTCACGCCAGGAGATGCTTCAGGAGGCGCGCGCCGAGGCCGATGAACTCAAGCAGCGGCTGGAACAGGACATTCGTGACGAGGTCGAGCAAAAGCGCGAGAATTGGCACGAGAGTCTGGAGGATGAACGCTCCGATTTCGTCCGGGACATGCAGCGCAAGGCCGGACACAAGGTGCTGGACATCGCGGCCCAACTCGTGGCCGAGTTCACGTCGGGTGCGTTGGATGACCAGATTGCACAAGGTTTCATCGCGCAACTGGAGGAACTGGACGCGGACACATGCGAAAAGATGGCCGCCGCCGCCGATAGCGCAGACGACCCGGCGCTGGTGGAAACCGCGACTGCGCTCGATACGGCTGCCCGCCAAAAGATGACCCGCGTAATCCACGAGCTGTTCGAGACCGATATCGAGGTGGAGTATCGGGCGGACGACGAGGTGCTGCTCGGTGTGCGCCTGACCATCGGCGAACAGACCGTCGAATGGTCGGCCGCGCGGCATCTCAAGCGCCTGAACCGCGAACTTGACGAGCTTCTGGACACCGCCGGTCCGGTCAGGCGCACAGAGACCACGGATGAGCAGTGAGGTGGCGTGAAAATGCTCGAAACCCTGCGCGATAGGCTGTTCGATCCACTGGATACGGCGCTCGACACCGTCGCGCCTCGCCTCGAGGCGACCGAGGTTGCGCATGTCGTGTCTGTCGGCAACGGCGTGGCGCAAGTGGCGGGCTTTACCGATCTGAATGCCAACGAACTGGTCGAGTTCGAGGGTGGCCTGATGGGTATCGCATCGAACCTGCGCGAGGATCGCGTTGGCGTAATCGTTCTGGGCAATACCGGTCATCTGCGCCCCGGCGACCGGCTGCATCGCACCGGACGGGTGGTGGATGTGCCGGTCGGCGAGGCATTGCTGGGTCGGGTGCTCGACCCGCTGGGGCAACCCCTCGATGACGCCGGGGCCGTCGAGGCCGAGGCGCGGATGCCGGTCGAGCGGATCGCCCCGCCGATCATGCACCGCGATCCCGTGAACATGCCGTTGCAGACGGGGATCAAGGCCGTCGACGCCGCCATCCCCATCGGGCGCGGCCAGCGCGAACTGATCCTCGGGGACCGCCAGACCGGCAAGACCGCCATCGCCGTCGATGCCATCCTCAACCAGACGGATACCGGCGTGATCTCGATCTACTGCGCCATTGGGCAACGCGCCTCAGCGGTGGCGCGCGTCCTGCGCAGCCTGCGTGATCACGGCGCGATGGAGCGCACCATCGTCGTCGTGGCCAGCAGTCAGGACGCGCCGGGCCTGCAATTCGTGGCCCCCTATGCGGCCACCACCATGGCCGAGCAGTTCATGGCGCAGGGGCGCGATGTGCTGATCACATATGACGATCTCACGCGCCATGCGCGGGCCTATCGTCAACTGTCACTGCTGCTGCGGCGCCCGCCGGGGCGCGAGGCCTATCCCGGCGACATCTTCTACATCCATTCGCGGCTGCTGGAGCGTGCCACCCACCTGCGCAAGGATCAAGGCGGCGGGTCGCTGACCGCACTACCGGTGATCGAGACGCAGGCGCAGAACATCTCGGCCTATATCCCGACGAACCTGATCTCGATCACCGATGGCCAGATCTACCTGTCGCCGGATCTGTTCGAGAAAGGCCAGTTGCCGGCGGTGGATATCGGCGCCTCGGTCAGCCGCGTCGGAGGCAAGGTGCAGCTCCCGGCGTTTCGGGCGGTCGCGGGCAATTTGCGGCTGATGTATTCGCAATTCGAGGAGCTGGAAACCTTCGCGCGCTTTGGCACGCAGATGGATGACGAGACGCGGCGCAAGCTGACCCGCGGCCTGCGGGTGCGCGAGGTGCTCAAACAGCGCGAACAGCATCACCTTGCCGTTCCCGAACAGATCGCAGCGCTGCTGGCCGCGACCGAAGGTCTGTTCGACGATATCGAACCAAAGGACGTGGCCAAGGCAGAAGAGCGCGTGCAGCAGGCCGTGCGGGACCGTTGCCGCGACATTTGCGACGCGATTGAAGCCGGTGAAAAGCTGACTGACGAGCACCGCGCGGCCCTGATCGAGGCGATGCGCGGGGTTCTGGATGACGCGGATGAGGATGACGGTGATGCAGACGCTTGAATCGCTCTCTGATGCGCTTGAGACCGCCGGGGACATACACTCGATCGTGCGCACGATGAAGGCGCTGTCAGCCGCAAGCATTCGGCAATTCGAGCAGGCCGAGGACGCATTGGGCGATTATGCACACACGATTGATCTGGGCCTGACGGCGCTGCTGCATGATCGCCACGCCCGCGGCTTGCCGTTGCCACGGACCGGCGTG
>JAWLGI010000076.1:3418-9299 GCA_041685125.1 Marivita sp.
GCGCCCTGGCCGAGGCGCTGGCCAGCGAACACGCGACGCGGCTGGCCGCGATGCAGGGCGCCGAGCGCAATATCGAGGAGCGGCGCGAGGACCTGATGCAGGACTATCGCGTCAAGCGGCAGGAGACGATCACGCGCGAACTTATGGATGTCGTCTCGGGGTTCGAGGCCGTGAGCACGGTCGAGGAATAAGAGCGAACCCAGCGATCAGGCGTTATCCCCGGCATCCCGCAGGTCGGACAGGAACGCCTCGATCTTGTCGTCCAGTGCGCTGTCTCCGATCTCGTCTTCGTTGACCACAAGCGTAGCCAGCGGCGGGTGTCCCAAGCGGCGTTCCATCCGCGTCAGGGCAACGGCCGCCCCAACCTTGCCCTGGGTGCAGAGAAACGCCACGCGATCGAGCGCGTCGCGATGCCGGTCGATATACGCATTCACGGCAGGTGCCGGCGCTCCGGCCCAGACCGGTGTGCCAAGGATGACCAGGTCAAACTCCGACGGGTCACGCAGCGGCGCGGCGATGGCGCTCTTGCGGCCCAGAAGCGCACTCACCGCGCCCGCCGCTATGCCAAGCAAACCGCCGCGGGCGCTTTGCTCCACAATGGGTTCAGCCTTGGCTTCCAAGCGGTCGGCAATAGAGTTTGCGACAGTGGCCGTGTGTCCGGTCAGCGAATAACTGGCGACAAGCGTTGTCATGGGATTGGCGCTCCTATTCGGCTCTGGTGTCGATTGGTTCGCAGATCATCACCCGCGACTGTCTCGGGCGCCTGCGCATGCGAGGTCGCGGCGACGTCTTGCAACTCTTCTTCGGTCATGCTGTCACGGGTCCCCTTTACGATGCCATGCCGAGCCACTCCCACGCCGCGTCCTCCCTCTCGTGCGGGAAGAACCGCAATTCCGACCCGGTGAAGGGAACAGCCAGCATGGCGCCCCATTTTTCCAGCGTGCTTTCGCCAATCACGGCGATGCGGCCAAACGCGTCCCGGCGCCGCATGCTGAAAGTCATGTCTTCCCAAAGACCGCCAATCTCCCAACCTTCGAAATCCTCAAGCCGGATCAGCAGCTTCAGCGGTTCATTGGCCAATTCCAGGGCCTGCTCGATTTCCGGCACGGCCAAATCAATGTCCCTGCGGCTGACCGTTCCTGTCACGCGGATCACGATGCTGTCGTCTTGTCGGCTATGCTCGATCTCGATCATAAGCTGTCTTCCTCAATCTCGCTGAATGGCAGAGGCCATGGCGATCTCGGCGACACCGAGGAAGATCAGATCGATACCGACCAGCAGCCCGACCGCCCACAGCGCGGTACCCGGCAGACCAAACAACAGGAGGATCCCCAGCAGCACCGACAGCGCACCGGAAAACCCGATCCAGCCCCAGCCCGGGAACGGCCGCAGATCAAACCCCGCGACCAGCTTGAACGCGCCGCCAAGCAGAAAGAAGACACCCAGGACGATTGTCAGCGTCACCATTCCCTGCAACGGCCAGCCTAGGAGAATAGCCCCGGCCACGAGGGCCACGAGACCGAAAAGCACGTTCCAGATCAGTCTCCCGTTGTGCCGCATCGCGAAGGCCCGAACCAGTTCCAATATCCCCGAAACAACAAGGAGTGCGCCGATCACAACCTCTGTGGCGAGGGTCGCGGCAAAGGGAAAGAGCACTGCAAGCACCCCCATGACAATCGACGCGATACCGGCAATCCAGAGCCAAGTCTTGAGCCCGCGCGGCGCCGTATCATGTGTCATTTCCGAATCTGTCATCTGCTTTCCTTCCTGCTCGGACGAGAGCAATTAATCTTCCAGGTCATTGTCAGAGCGGTCAAAGACCGCGCTCCATGCGCCCTTCACGTCGGCCCGGGCATTGGACACACCGTCCTGCACCCCGCCCCGTTTCGATTGGCTCCCGTCTTGCATGGCCCCGACCGCCTCGCTCAACGCATTCATTCGGTCACGCGATCGATATTCTGGATCTCTTGCGACGCCTCCTGCGCCGCGAACGGCAGCGCGAGGGAAAGCATACTTGCGGTGAGTATGCGGGTGATCGGTGTCATCGTCGTGGCCATCCGAATGTATCCTTTGCACTTCTTGAGTGACCCTTGGGTGGCTCTGCCGCTTATCCGCCGGGCAGCCCTAGCGCGCGGTATAGCCACCATCGATCACGAGCTCCGATCCGGTCACGAATTTCGCGTCGTCGGAGGCAAGATAGGCAACGCCCGCCGCGATATCCTCGGGCGCACCGACATGGCCGATGGGGTGCAGGTCGTCGAGCGCCTGGCGGAACGCCTCGACCCCCTCTTCGGAGCTTTTTGCCAGCCCTTCGACAAGCGGAGTCCAGATAAACCCGGGATGAACCGAGTTCACGCGGATCCCTTCCTTGGCATAGAGCAGCGCGTCGGTCTTGGTCATAAGCCGGACGGCGCCCTTGGAGGCGTGGTACGGCGGGAGGTCCGGCGCGCCGACAAGGCCGTAGATCGACGAAAGGTTGACGATGTTGCCGCCATTCGCCTTTTTCAGGTGGGGTATAGCTGCCTTGGTGCAGAAAAATACGCCGTTCACGTTGATATCGATGACCTTGCGCCACTCTTCCTCACTGATCTCGTGGGTTGGCGTGTTGACCCCGGAAATGCCGGCATTGTTCACCACGACGTCGATCTGGCCGAACCTTTCGGCGACCGCATCGAAAACCTGGTGCACCGCGTCGGCATCGGCCACGTCAAGCGGCCAGGCGTCGGCCGTGCCGCCCTGTGCCGTGATCTCCTCGCAGACCGATTTCGCATCAGCGCCATCGATGTCGGTGACGGCGACATTCGCGCCCTCGCTGGCGAGCCGCAGGCAGGTAGCCTTGCCAATGCCATTGCCACCACCGGTGACGATGCAGGTTTTCCCGTCGAGACGTTCCATGGACTGATCCTTTCAATTTGCCAGATGTGAGGTGAGGGGGGCCTGTGCAGCGGCAAGCCGTCGCCGGCAAAGCACATCTCCGTAAGAGCGATTTGGCATATGCCCCAGACGCAGGGCATCGATCACGGCGCGCGCGCTGTCGGGATCGGGGTCCTCGAGGGCCAGGGTCAACCGGCTCCAGCCGGAAACGGTGACACGGCATATCTCGGCCCGGCTGCTGCCCTTGCGGAACAGGAGCCGCGACTTGCTGACCCCCATCGGCAGGACTGCCGGAGCCGTATTGCCCAACCGGGCCACGAGATGACCGGGAGATCGCCCTGCGTCAGCCGTCAGGCCTGTCAGGCCCAACGCTTCTGCCAAGGCCCGCAGGGCTTTGAGAGGGAGCGGAAACAGCGGATAGGCATGGTGGGTCCAATGCTGTAGCGGGCCAAGGTCATGGTCCCGGTACTTCACCTCGAGTCGGATGCCGGCGCGCAGTTTCACCAGTCTCAAGGGGCTGCTCTCTGTCAGCAGATAGAGGTCTGTTCGCCGTTCAGCGCCCACGAGCGGCCAGGATTGCTGCAGCAACGCCGCCGCCTGCGGCAAGTCATGCGGCCATACGCGAAACTCATACCGTCCCGTCGCGCCTTCCTGTTCCGTCAGCCCCGATCTCGGTCGTGCAGGAGCCTCGTCGTCGAGAAGCACGAAACTTTTCGTAACCATGATGCCATAACCTCCATCACGACCCTTCGGTGCCGCTTGCCACAAGACATGACGCTGGTCCAAAGCGGGGCGAGATATGTTCGCCTTGCGCCGTCGCATGACGCCGGCCGCGCACGCACCCTAGACCGTCGGCATGTCGGGCAACCCGACTGCAGATCTATTCTGACTTTGAAATTACCGATCTCTTCTCGCGCCAACATTAACGCGGGTTAATGAGACCGGGGCGATATCGTCCCAGTGTGCCCGGCAAGTCCCGCGATGGCTTGGTTCTGCGTTGATGGCCATCATGCCGGGGTTTGTGAAAATCATGTGTGTGCAGCCCCGACCGGTCGAAGAGGAACCAGGGCCATTCGGTCAGGTCTGCCTCACCTCTTGCAGGCTTCTTGAAAGCCCTGATCGACCACTCGAGACCGAAAGGCGGCGCATCATGAAAGAAACCGACATTGTTCTTTGCCATCCCCTTCGCACAGCGATCGGAAAGTTCGGTGGCAGCCTCAAGGACACCCCCGCACCTGACCTCGGCGCGCGGGTGATCCAAGGCATCTTGGAGCGCAGCGGCATCGCGCCGGACAAGGTGTCTTCGGTCGTATTCGGCAACGTGATCCAGGCAGGCACCGGGATGAATCCGGCGCGGCAGGCCACGCTGAACGGCGGGCTTCCCGAGGATGTGCCGGCGATGACCGTCAACCGCGTCTGCGGCTCGGGGGCCGAGGCGGTCGCCTCTGCCGCCCGGCTCGTGCGGCTGGGCGAGGCCGACTGCGTCGTCGCGGGGGGCATGGAGAACATGGACCGGGCCCCTTACCTGCTGGATCGGGCACGCTGGGGCTACCGGATGGGGCCGGGCAAGATTGACGATGCGATGTTGCGCGACGGTCTGAACGACGCCTTTTCCGACAAGCATTCCGGCTGGCACACCGAGGATTTGGTCTCCAAGCACGAGATCTCACGTGAGGCACAGGATGCCTGGGCAGCCCGGTCGCATCAGAGGTTTTCCAAGGCCCAGGCAGCCGGCCATTTCGCGGATGAAATCCTGCCCGTCGAGGTCAAGTCGAAATCGGGCAAATCGGACTTCAAGGACGATGAATCGAACCGCCCGGACGCCACCGCCGAGGGGCTTGCCAAGCTGCGCCCCGCCTTCCGCGAGGACGGCACGATCACGCCAGGCAATGCACCGGGGCTCAACTCCGGTGCGGCCGCGATGATTGTCACGACGGCACGTTTTGCCGCCGAACACGGCCTTGACGTTGCCGCGAAGCTGGTGGCCAGCGGCGTCGGCGCGGTCGCGCCGGGGATGTTCGGCCTTGGACCTTTGCCCGCGGTTCATCAGGCGCTCGACCGCGCCGGGTGGTCGGCAGGCGATGTCGAACGCGCCGAGATAAACGAGGCGTTTGCGGCCATCGCCATCGCGGTATCCGACGAATTGGACCTGTCCGAAGACATCGTCAATGTCGAAGGCGGCGCCATAGCGCATGGCCACCCGATCGGGGCGACCGGGGCAGTTTTGACCACCCGGCTGCTGCACTCCATGGCGCGCGACGACATCCGGCGCGGCTTGGTAACGCTTTGCATCGGTGGCGGTCAGGGCATCGCCCTGCTGCTGGAACGTGCGGACTGATCCCTTCAAATCGCAATGGATTCATATAGAAAGGACAATGCCAATGACCGACCAGAAGCGATCCGCTCTTGTAACGGGCGGTGTTCAAGGCCTTGGCGCGGCGGCGGCGAAAGCCCTTGCCGAGGCCGGCGTGACCGTGGCCGCAACCCACCTTGGCGCAGGCGACCGGGCCAAGGCGTTTGCCGATGAGACCGGCATGCCGGTCTTCGAATGGGATGTGAGCGATTACGCCGCCTGCGTTCAGGGTTTGAAAGATGTGGAAGAGGCGGTTGGGCCGCTCGACATCCTGGTGAACAATGCCGGGGTCAACAGGGACGGCATGTTCCACAAGATGGACCGGGATGACTGGGACGCGGTGATCGGCGTCGATCTCGGTTCGATGTTCAATGTCACCCGACAGGTCATCGGCGGCATGCGTGAACGCGGCTTCGGACGCATTATCAACATTTCCTCGGTCAATGCCGCGCGCGGTCAGATGGGCCAGACAAATTATTGTGCGGCCAAGGCCGGTGTCGAAGGCTTCACCCGCGCCCTGGCCCGCGAATCCGCAGCAAAGGGCATCACCGTCAACGCGATTGCGCCTGGATATGCCGACACGGCGATGGTCGAGGCGGTGCCCGATGAGATGATCGAGAAGATCCTCGAGATGGTGCCGATGTCGCGCCTGGC
>JAWLGI010000077.1:0-9251 GCA_041685125.1 Marivita sp.
TCGATATCCATGAAGAACCGGGGCTTGTTCAGGCCCGCGTTGAACACCGCGACATTGATCGACCCGAACGCCTCGACCGTGGCCGCGACGGCGGCCGCGTTGTCTTCGCGCTTGGTGACATCCATCTTGACGGCAATCGCCTTGCCGTTTCCGGCCGCGTTGATCTGCTCGGCGAGCTTTTGCGCTTCGTCCTGATCGAGGTCGCCAAGACACACATTGGCGCCTTGCGCGGCAAAGCTTTCGGCATTGGCGGCACCCATGCCGCGGGCCGCGCCCGTGATCAGGATATTCTTGCCGTTGAGGCGATTGGGGTCCATGGTTTCCTCCCTAAGTGACCTGTTGTGCCATTATGTCCTCGGCCCGCGCCTGCGCGCGGTCGAGCGCATCGCGCGGGGAGACGATCCCGCGCAGCATGTCGTGAAGTTCGTGGCCGCAGATGCGGATGATGTCCGAGATTTGCGGGATCGGCGGGCGCGGCCAGAATTGCAGTTCGTCGCGCCACGACATCTGGTCGACAAGCTCGAAGATCGGTGAAAGGCGGCGCACCTCCGGGTCCGCGCCAACCGAATAGCGCGGCGCGGTGCGGCTGCCGCTTTGCGCATAGAGCTTTTGCGCGCCGGGCGAGGTAAAGGTGACCAGCGCGTCGACAGCGTCTTCAAGGCGGTCCGGCGCAAGGTTCGACGGGATGCAGAAGACATAGCCCCCCACAGGCGCGATGGGCGCGCCCTCCGGGCCGTGCGGGTGTGGCAGGTAGCCGGTGTTGTCATGCGCCGAGCAGCTGTCATCCAGTTCGAAATACGGGGCCAGCAGGGTATAGCCATAGGCCATTGCCACCTTGCCGGAGGCATAGGGGCGGACCCGTTCGTACCACGACATCGACAGGATATCGGGCGGCGAATATTCCAGCAGTTGCATCAGGTAATCCGCCGCGGCCAATGCACGATCCCCGTTCAGCATGGGCCGGAACCCGCCAGCGCCCAGGTTATCGGCATCATACCCGCCGGCGATACCGGGCAGGTCCACGATGGGCTGGCCAAAGGCGGCGCAGGTCATCATGAAGGTATGCCCCAGCGCCGTCCCGCGGGCGGCGTTCCATGCCACGCCATAGCGCCCGTGGCGGGGGGCATGGAAATGGCTTGCCGCGTCGATCACGGCCTGCGTCGTGATGGGCGGCTCCAGACCCTCTGCGGCAAACCAGTCCTTGCGGTAGAACATCAGTTCCGGCGTTGTCTGGCTCGGCACGCCGAAGGGGCGCCCATCCCAATGCGCGGCGCGCCACCCGGCGGTGTGAAAATCCGCCGGATCGAGGCGGGCGATGTCCATCACCTCATCCAGGGGGCAAATGATCTCCTTGTCGACGAACTCGCCAAGCCAGGGCAGGTCGACAGCGATGATGTCATAACGGCTCTTGCTGCGTTCGGCGTTGCGCAGCGCCTCCTCGCGCAGGCGGTCGATCGAGAAGGCCCGTTGATGGATGTCGGTGCCGACCAGTTGTTCGAACTGCCGCTTGAGGTTGTCCATCACCATGAATGTCGGATCGCCATGCACGAGGATGCGCAATCCGCCCGACAGCTTGAGCGGCCGGGGCAGGGCCTGAGGCGGGGCGATCGTTGCCCGCGCGGCCTGGTAGGAGCCGCCGTAGTAATAACTGGCCGAGTTGTCGGTGGCGTCTGCCGTCCCGAACGAAGTTCGCGCGATGCGTTCGATCCGGTCGGCCAACTGGCTGAAATTGTCCAGTAATTCGCGGCTTGGATGCAGGGAAAAGCTCTTTCCGCTCCGCGTGCGGGGGCGCTGTTCGATCAGCCCGGCCTGCTTGATCTCGGCCAGTTTGCGCGTCGCGGTTGCATAAGGCACCCCGGCCGCCGCGACCATTGACGAGGGCGAGACCAGCCGCCCTTCGGAATGGCTGTGCAGAAGGTGCAGGATCATGTTCAGGTGCGGGTTTGGCGTGCTGGGCTCAATCGCACTGTCCAGCTCGACATTCAGCGATTGCAGGAACCCGACAACTCTTTCCAATTCGGGACCCGCCACAAGACGCGGCGCGGAGTCGGGGCGCGTCATTGGTGTTTGTCCATATTGGATATCATTTGCGAGGGTTTCGTGCATTGTCTCTCTGGGTTTGGTCGGCATCTTGGAATTGCATGCGTCGGCACTGGCGCCGCTCCTTGAAAATGTTCAGACTGGTGGAAATTGGATATCACTTAAAAGTCTAATATGGATAAAAATATATCTGAAATGGATAAAAAGGGGCGTTCGTCCGCTTGGGAAATGGCGCTCCATAGGTCACAGATTGCTCCGGCAACGGACCAGGCCGAGAGAACGGTCGCAATCGTTTCGAAATAAATCCGTGGGAGGACCAAGTATGAAAACGACACTAACGGCAGCGCTGGTTGCATCGACAACGCTGACCGGCGCGGCAATCGCCGGGTCGCACAGCGACACAATGACCATCGGCATCACGCAGAACAATGTCGGCGTCGACAGCTATCAAACCACGTACGAACAAGCCTTCATCGCCGCGGCCGAGGCCAACGACATGGTCGAGACCGTCGTGCTGGATGCGGGCGGTGACGTGGCCCGCCAGATCGCCCAGATGGAAGACCTGATCCAGCAAGAGGTCGACGCCATCATCATTTGGCCAACCAACGGGGAAGCGGTGATCCCGGCGGTGCGCAAGGCGCATCAGGCCGATATCCCGGTGATCGTCACCAACTCGAACATCGCCGAGCAGGGCTTTGACTTCGTGTCCAGCTTCTCGGGTCCGGACAACATCACCCAGGGCAAGCGCTCGGCCGAGATCATGTGCGACAAGTTCAAGGACATGGGCATCGAGGACGAGGCCCAGGTCGTGCACATCACCGGTCAGCCGGGCTACACCACAGCGATCGAACGCGCCAAGGGTTTTGATGACCGCCTGCCGGAAGTCTGCCCGAACGTTGAGCAGATCGACAAGCAGCCGGGCGACTGGAACCGCGAGAAGTCGCAGCAGGTCATGGAGGCGTTCCTCGTCAAGTATGACGACATCGACGGCGTCTATGCCGGCGATGACAACATGGGGGTCGGCGCCTTGAATGCTGCCAAGTCGGCGGGTCGCGACGGCATCATCTTTGTCGGTGCCACCAACTTTGCGGTGGGCTACGAAGCCATGCAGGAGGGCGATTACTGGGGCTCGATCTACCAGTCGCCGGTCGACGACGCAGAAGCCGCGCTGCAAACTGCGGTCGATGTGCTCAATGGCGAGGACGTTCCGTTCCTCAACTATTTCGACACGCCGAAGATCACTCAGGAAAATCAAGACGAGTTCGACAAGCCCGTCTTCTGATCTCCTCCCGGAACGCGCGGGGCGGCCCGTCCGCCTCGCGTGTTTTGCTTCTACACTCAGACATATGGATGGACGGGATGACAGGAGTCTCGGGACGGTCCTGCATCGTGACCGGTGCGGCCCAAGGCATTGGCCGCGCCATTGGCGAGGCGTTGCTGGACGAAGGCGCGAATGTCTGTTTCGCGGACATCAATGCCGACAAGGTTGCCGAGGTCGCGGAGGCCAACGCAGAGCGCGCGGCGCGCATGGATGCGCGTGTGGCTCATGCGGCTGTCGATGTGACGAACCGTGAACAGGTCAGGGCGATGATCGCCCACGCGGTCGACATCTTTGGCCGGCTTGACGTCAAGTTCAACAATGCCGGCGTGAACAAGCCGATGAATTTCCTCGACGTGACAGAGGAAAACTGGAATTTCATCATGGGCATCAACGGCTTGGGCTGCATGATCGGAATGCAGGAAGCCGCCCGCCAGATGATCGCCCAAGGTGGACAGGGCAAGATCATCAACACCGCCAGCATCGCCAGCCGGCAGGGGTTCGACAATGTCGCGCCGTATTGCGCGTCGAAATTCGCCGTGGTCGCGCTGACCCAATCGGGGGCGCGCGACCTGGCAAAGCATGGTATCACCGTGACAGGGTTCGCGCCGGGGGTCGTCGCGACCGAGATGTGGGAACAGGTCGATCAGGACCTGATGGAGATCGGTGCCGCCGAACGTCCGGGACAGGCGATGGAGGAGTTCTCGTCCGAAATCCTCAAGGGCCGCGTGGCCAAGCCGGAGGATATTACCGGGACGACAACGTTTCTCGCGTCGAAGGACAGCGACTACATGACCGGTCAGATCGTGATGATCGACGGGGGAATGACCCTGGTCTGACTGCGATGGACCGGATGCCAACGATCTTTGGGAGGAGCTCATGGCCACAGTGACTAAACAACAGATCGGGACTGTCCTGGCAAAACAGGGCATCCTGATCGCTTTCGTGATCTTCATGATCGTCTTTACCATCGCCAATCCGAAGTTCCTCACCGTTGACAACCTGTTCAGCGTTGTGCGGTCCTCGGCCATTCTGGGGGTCATGGCGCTTGGGGTGACCTTCGTGGTCATCAGCGGCAACCTTGATCTGTCGGTCGGTTCGATGATGTCCTTTTCCACCATCGTGGTGCTGGACCTGCACGACAAGATTGGACCGTTCCTCGCTATTCCTGCGATGTTCGGCATGACGCTGTGCCTGGGGGCCTTCATCGGCTTTCTGGTGGGGTATCTCAGGCTCAACTCGCTTATCGTGACCTTGGGCATGCTGTCGGCCATTCACGGCCTGACGCTCACCTATTCCGGCGGGCAGAACATGGACATCGCCAACAAGGAGGGCACCTGGTTCAGCATTTTTGGTCAGGGCAGCGCGTTGGGCATTCCGATGCCGATCCTGATTTTTCTCGGGCTTGCCGCAATTCTCGGGATCATACTGTCCAAGACCCCGTTTGGCCGCAAGATTTATGCAGTCGGCGGGAATGGCACCGCCGCCACCTTTTCCGGCATCCGCCGTGCGCGCACCGTGTTCACATGTTACCTGATTTCGGCCTTCTGCGTGGCCACCGCGGGTCTGATCCAGGCCAGCCGGTCGCTGGGGTCGCAGAATACCGTGGGACAGGGGATGGAGCTTGAAGTGCTGGCCGCGGTCATTCTTGGCGGCGCATCGCTTCTGGGCGGGTCAGGCACGATCTTCAAGACCGTCATCGGCGTGCTGATCCTCGGGTTCATTCAAAACGGTCTGCTGATCATGGGGCTGGAGTTCTACGTCCAGTATGTCGTGACGTGGGTCATCATCATCCTTGCTGTCTGGCTCGATATCGCGGCCAAACGTGGCAAGCTCTGGTCACCGATCGCTTGAGGGGGCGCAGCATGGACAAGGGCACAGTTTCCAAGGCACTGAAAAAAGGCGCGATATGGGGCTTTATCGTGCTAGAGTTGATCTTCTTCTCGGTCGTCGGCGAGTTCATGGCGATCACCGATCAGGCCTTCATGGATATCGACAACATGCTGCTGCTGCTCAAGCAGTCGGCGCCCATCGGCATCATCGCCATGGGCATGACCATCGTGATGGTCAACGGCAATATCGACCTGAGTGTCGGGGCGACCTTTGCCATCGCGGCCATCGTTTTGCTGGACAGCATGACCTGGCCGATCTTTGCCGGGCTGGGCGACTGGGTGATCCCGGTGTCCTGCCTGCTGGCGCTGGCATCCGGTGTCTTCTTCGGGGCGATCAACGGGCTTATTGTCTGGAAGACCGGCGTGGATGCCTTCATCGTCACCCTGGGGTCGATGCTGGGCTTTCGCGGAATCGTCTTCATGTTCAACGGGGAAAACCCGACATCGCATCTCAACTGGACGCTGGTGGATTTTGCCGAGGCCGAGTTCCTCGGGTTGGCCACCGCGTCCTGGGCGCTGTTACTCGTGACGCTGGCGATGTGGTTCCTGATGGCCAGAACCGTACATGGGCGAAACGCCTATGCCATCGGCAACAACCGCGAGGCGGCCGTGAACGCGGGGATCCGCGTTGGCCCGCACATGCTGATCAATTTCATGATCATCGGCTTTCTCGCCGCGCTTTCGGCAGTGGTGTTCTATGCCGAAAGCGGCAGCGTGAACCCGAATGACGGGATGCTGTACGAATTGTGGGTCATCACGGCGGTGGTGTTGGGCGGGACCAAGATCACCGGCGGCGCGGGAAACGTGATCGGGACCTTCGGCGGCGTGCTGGCGATCCAGCTTCTGCGCAAGGGGCTGGGCCATATCGGCGCCGACACATCGACCGTGAACCTCGTGATCGGCCTGATCCTGATCGTCGTGCTGTTCCTTGATCGGCAATTGAACGTGAAAGGCAAAGAGGAGTTGAAGGTATGACCGGGAAAACCCCCGTCCTGCGGCTTGAGAACATCGTCAAGACCTTTCCCGGTGTGCGTGCGCTTGATGGCGTTTCGCTGTCCATCCTGCCGGGCGAGGTCCACGCGCTGATGGGCGAAAACGGCGCCGGGAAATCCACGCTGATGAAGGTGCTTGGCGGCATTCACCAACCCAATGAAGGCCAGATCATCGTCGCAGAGGAACCGACCGTCATGTCCGGCCCGCTGGATGCCAAGGCCAAGGGCATCGTCTTCATCCACCAGGAACTCAGCCTCGCCGAGGAACTGAGCGTGGCAGAGAACATCTACCTCGGAGAATTGCCGCGCAAGAGCTTTGGCCGCGTGGATTGGACCACGCTCTCCGAAAAAACCAATGCGATCCTCAAAAGGCTGAATGTCGGATTCGACGCCGGAACCCGCGTCGGCGACCTGTCCATCGCGAACCAGCAGATGGTCGAAATCGCCCGCGCGCTCACCGTGGATGCCAAGGCCGTCATCTTCGACGAACCGACTGCCTCGCTCACGGATGCGGAAAAGGTGGTGCTGTTCGAAGTGATCGCGGACCTGCAATCGCAAGGCGTGGGCATCGCCTATATCTCCCACCGGATGGAGGAAATTTTCAAGATCACTGACCGTATCAGCGTGCTGCGCGACGGCCAGTATCAGGGCACCGTCAACACGGCCGAAACGGATGAAGAGGGCGTCACCCAGATGATGATCGGGCGCAAGCTCGATCTCAGCCGCAACGTGTCGCATCACGAACTGGGCGATGTCGCGCTCGAGGTGCGGGGCTTGAGCTGTGGCGATTTGTATTCCGATGTCAGTTTCGAGGTCCGGCGCGGTGAGGTGGTCGGTTTCTACGGTCTTGTCGGCGCAGGCCGGACCGAAATCGCAGAAACGCTTTTCGGTCTGCGCGACCCATCCGCCGGGACGATCCTCATTGATGGGCAAGAGGTGAAAATCCAGTCCCCCTATGATGCGATTGAACGGGGGATCTCGCTGGTTCCGGAGGATCGCAAGGCGCAGGGCCTCGTTCTCGGGATGAACTGCCGTGACAACATGACTCTGCCGCAGGTTGATGATCTCAAGGCGGGACCGTTCGTGTCGGACGGCGCGGAGATCGCGATCTTCGACCAGTACCGCGACAAGCTCGATATCCGCACACCGGGCTGGAAGCAGACGGTCGGCAATCTGTCCGGCGGCAATCAGCAGAAGATCGTGATCGGAAAATGGCTGTCGATGCACCCCAATGTGCTGATCGTGGATGAACCCACGCGCGGCATCGATGTTGGCTCGAAGGCCGAGATCCACAACCTTCTGCGAGATTTGGCCGCCCAAGGGTACGCGGTGATCGTGATCAGCTCGGAAATGCCCGAGGTCCTGCATGTCGCCGACCGTATCGTGGCGATGTATTCGGGCCGGGTCATGCGCACGTTCTCGTCCGAAGAAGTGACCGAGGAAAACCTTATCGCGGCGATCTCCGGCCTCGGGGGCGACCAGGCCGCCTGACATCCGGGTTGGACTCGCCGGGATGGGCGGTATGCGCGACGCGTTCCGCGACCGCCATAACCGTGCATCCGGCGATCTGCCAACACCCGGACCAAGCTTGGTGCCGTGGCCATGTGCGCACGCGCAGGGCGCTGAAAATGTGCCTTGAAATATGCGCCATCTCCTGCGTTCATGCGGGGGATTGGTAACATATGCAAATCGAGGGAAAATTTGCAAAGCATTGCCGACGCCTTGGGACTTGCGGCAAAGCTGGTGCTGTCCGGCGACCCGGACCTGTTCGAAATCGTGCTGCTGTCCTTGCAGGTGAGCCTGACCGCCACGGTCATCGCCTGCCTCGCTGGCTTTCCCATCGGGGCGCTGGTGGCCATCAGCCGGTTTCGCGGGCGCAATGCCGTGCTGATCGTGATGAACGCCTTGATGGGGCTGCCGCCGGTGGTTGTCGGGCTGCTGGTCTACCTGCACCTGTCCCGCTCCGGCCCGCTGGGCTTTCTTGGTCTGCTCTATACGCCGACTGCCATGATCATTGCCCAGATCATCCTCATCGCCCCCATCATTGCCGCGCTGTCGCAGCAGGTGCTCGAGGATTTGCACTCCGAATATGCCGAGCAATTCCGATCCCTGTGTCTGACGCGGGTGCAGACGGTCCAGGCACTTCTGTGGGACGCGCGGTATTCGCTGCTGACCGTCGGGCTGGCCGGGTTTGGCAGGGCCGTTGCGGAAGTGGGCGCAGTGATCATCGTCGGTGGCAATATCGACCATCTGACCCGCGTGATGACCACGGCCATCGCGCTGGAAACCTCGCGCGGGGACCTGGCTCTGGCGCTGGCCCTGGGCATCATCCTGTTGGTGATCGCGCTGGGTGTGAACGCGGCGGTGCAATCTGTCCGAACAACCGCCGCACGCCAAGCCTATGTCTGACGCGGCGGCGATGACAGGCCTGCCCGACCGGGCCGAGGCACAGCGCCGGCCGCTCCTGCCGCTTTGCGTGCGCGACCTCGTGTTGCGCTATGGCGGGTCGACAATCCTGGACGGCGTGTCGCTGGATCTCGGGCCTTCGGGCTGTACGATGGTTCTTGGTCCGAACGGGTCGGGAAAAAGCCTGCTTTTGAAGCTGTTGCACGGCCTGGTGGATCCCACCGCCGGGCATGTCCTTTGGGGCGGGCAGGCGCCCGGGCAGGTGACGGCCCGGCAGGCGCTGGTGTTCCAGACGCCGGTTCTGTTGCGCCGGTCGGTTGCCGGCAATCTCGACTTTGTCCTCAAGGCGCGGGGCAAACCCGCCGACCGGCGCGATGCGCTGCTGGACCATGTCGGCCTGGCGCACAAGGCCGGTCAGCCCGCGCGCCGGTTGTCCGGCGGAGAGGCGCAGCGCCTCGCTCTGGCGCGCGCGCTTGCGACCGATCCCGAAGTCCTGTTTCTCGATGAACCCACGGCAAGCCTTGATCCCGCGTCGGTCCTGGCCATCGAACGGATCGTCACCGAGGCGCGACAGCGCGGGGTCCGCATCGTCTTCGTGTCTCA
>JAWLGI010000001.1:0-15245 GCA_041685125.1 Marivita sp.
CGCGCCCTTCAAGGGCTTGCTCTCACCAAATTCCTCGCGCAGCGCCATCAGCCCCGGCATCTCGGTTTCGGCAATGTCCAGTTCCTTGCGGCCGAACTCGGCCAGCGCGATGTCTTTGACGATATAGTCCTTGGCCATGTGCGGCGCTCCAATTGTCATACGGATTTGACCGGCGGGTTAGCATGCGCCTTGTGTCGCGGCAATGCAGGCGTGTTTACAAGCGTCAGACAGGCGACTACCCAGACCTAAAAAGAGGCGAGACATGGCGAAATCCCCACGCGCATGGCAGCGGATGCTGTCGGGACGCAGGCTCGATCTGCTGGATCCGACCCCGGTCGATATCGAGATCGAGGATATCGCTCATGGGTTGGCCTTTGTCGCGCGGTGGAACGGCCAGACCTTCGGGGATTATCCCTATTCCGTGGCCGAACATTCGCTGTTGGTGGAAACCCTGTTTTCGCGCCTGTGGCCCGGAGCGTCGTCCGCACAGCGATTGACCGCACTTCTGCACGACGCCCCGGAATACGTGATCGGCGACATGATCTCACCGGTAAAGGCGGCGGTTGGTCCCGGCTACGGCGCATTGGATGACAGGCTGACGGCGGCGGTTCATATCCGGTTCGGGTTGCCCGCAATCACCCCGGCCAAACTGAAGAAGCAGATCAAGAAGGCGGACCGCATCAGCGCGTGGATGGAAGCAACCCAGATCGCCGGGTTTACGCGCACCGAGGCGGGCAGGATCTTTGGTACCCCCGATCTGGATGTCATCTCGGACCTGTCGATCGTGCTGCGCCCGCCTGTCGAGGTGCGAAACGACTTCACATCGCGCCATGCGACGCTGCTGGAGGCCATGGTGTGATCACAGTTCGGCGCGCAGGTGATCTGGATGCCCGAGACATGGCGGAGCTTCTGGATGCGATCGTCCGGAAGGGTGGAACAACCGCGCATCAGGGTCCTGTGTCCCGCGACTCCATTCTGCAATGGATGCAGCGCGATCCTGACCGATCGGCATGGCTCGTCGCCGAAGATGAAACCGGTGTGATACTGGGCTTCCAGTTTCTCCAGCCCCATCCCGATCTGCCTCGCGAAGCCTGCGATATCGCCAGCTTCGTGCGGCTGGGGCAAACGGGTCTTGGCGTCGGGTCGAAGCTGTTCGAGGCGTCACGTCAGGCAGCAAGGCGCTTGGGATATGACTGGATCAACGCGACGATCCGTGCGGACAACAAGAGCGGATTGGCCTATTATCAAAGTCGTGGCTTCGAAAACTATGCGCATCACCCTGACCAGGAACTGAGCGATGGGCAGTACGTCGACAAGATCAGCAAACGGTATGATCTGACATAGGGCAATCCCTATCCGGGCTTACCGCGGAGACCGCTTTGCCAATATCCGCTGCAATGTCCGGCGGTGCATGTTCAGGCGGCGGGCTGTTTCGGACACGTTGCGATCACAAAGTTCGTAAACGCGCTGGATATGCTCCCAACGCACGCGATCCGCGCTCATCGGGTTTTCCGGCGGCGGGGGCAGGTCCTCACCTTTCGCAAGCAAGGCGTTGGTGATATCCGTCGCGTCGGCGGGTTTGGACAGGTAGTCGTTTGCCCCGATCTTGACCGCCGCCACCGCGGTCGCAATTGCACCGTAGCCTGTGAGAACGACCACCCGGCTATCCGGGCGCTTTTCCCGGATTATCTCGACAACATCGAGGCCGTTGCCATCTTCGAGCCGAAGGTCCACGACAGCATAGGCTGGCGGGCGCGCAGTGGCGATGGTCGACCCCGCCGTGACCGATCCGGCTGTTTCCACCTCGAAGCCACGCTTCTCCATGGCCTTGGCCAATCGACGCAGGAAGGATTCGTCATCATCCAGAAGGAGGAGGCTCTTGTCTTCGCCAAGGTCGTCCGATGTCCGGTCGCTCACTGAGGGTCCCTCCCGTGGGGTTTTGTCCGTCTACCAATATTACTGG
Source organism: Marivita sp. (assembly GCA_041685125.1). GTDB lineage: Bacteria > Pseudomonadota > Alphaproteobacteria > Rhodobacterales > Rhodobacteraceae > Marivita. The sequence goes on from JAWLGI010000001.1 coordinate 1,964, forward strand.
CGAATTTTCCGACATCAACGAACAAATGGCCCATTAATTCGCCGCGTCAAGAAAGCAAGCCGTACGGTCAGCGACCTGTTGGGGGGACAAATCCCGCCGGAAGAATTCGACAAATCCATCTTCAGGCATAACGAGATACGTGAAGGTCGAATGATCGACGAGGTAGTAGTCATCCTCCGCATCCTGCTTCCGGTAATAGGTGCGGTAGGCCTCGCTCGCCGCCTTGACCTGTTCTTCGCTGCCGGTAAGACCGATCATGTCCTCGTGAAGGTTCTGGGCAAATGCGCCAACCGCCTCGGGCGTGTCGCGGTCCGGATCGACCGAGATGAAGACCGGCGTCACGTCATGGCCCCGGTCGGTCAGGATATCGACCGCTTCTGCATTGCGGACCGTGTCGAGCGGGCAGACATCAGGGCAGAACGTGTATCCGAAATACAGCAGCGACGGTTGCGTGATCACATCGGTATCGGTGACCGTTTCGCCCTCTGCGTTCACCAGTGTGAACGGACCGCCTATGGTGTCGGACCCACCTGCCACCTTGGTGTTGCGACATTCTGCATAGGTGTCGCCATCCAAACCGAGCTGGGCATAGGCGTACCACCCGGTACCGCCTATCAGCCCCACAAGCGCCACACCCGCTGCAATCGCCGCACGTTTTTCCATCTTGCCGTCGTGCCTCCTGCCTGGAAAGACGCCCCTTCTCATCGGAACAGCCTCGCCTATGCTCTATAGAACTGGAGGTAAGGATTTTACCCACAGGCACAAGTGGCGAAAGGGCGCAGATGACGCAATCCGATTTCGGACTTCTCAACGAACGGCACCGGGGCAGCTTTATCAGGCTGCGCACGATGATCTGGCTGCGCTGGTGCGCCATCGTGGGACAAATGACCGCCATCATGCTGGCACAGTACCTGTACAACCTCCAGCTTGAGCTTGGTCTCTGTTACCTGGCGATAGGGGTGTCCATCGTCGGCAACCTGATCGCCATCTTTGTCTTCCCGGAAAACAAGCGCCTCAACGAGGCGGAGAATTTCCTGATGGTTCTGTTCGACCTCTTGCAGCTTTGTTTCCTGATCTACCTGACTGGCGGATTGCACAATCCGTTTACCATCCTGATTCTCGGTCCAGTTATCGTGTCGGCCACGATCATGACCCTGCGGTCCACAATCATTATCGGAGCAACCGCGCTGGCACTTGTCACACTGATGGTGTTCTTTCATTTGCCGCTCCGCACCGAGGAAGGCTTCATTCTGCGTATCGCGGATGTTTTCGTGTTCGGGCAATGGGTCGCCATCACCATCGCGGTGATCTTTTTGTCACTCTATGCCCGGCAAATCACCGAAGAGATGAACTCGATGAGCGATGCTGTCGTGGCAACCCAGATGGCGTTGAGCCGGACGCAGATGCTCAATAATCTTGGCGGTGTCGTCGCCGCGGCGGCGCATGAGCTTGGTACGCCGCTGGCCACGATCAAGCTGACCAGTGCAGAGCTGATCGAGGATTTGGACGACCACCCGGATTTGCGGGAAGATGCGCAGCTGATACGGCAACAGGCTGATCGCTGCCGGGACATCCTGCACTCCATGGGCAGAGCGGGCAAAGAGGACCTGCAGATTCGCTCGGCCCCCTTGGTCGAGGTCATCCGAGAGGCAGCGGAACCGCATCTGAACCGTGGCAAGGATGTCCTGATCAATGGTATCGCCGAGGATGAAGAGGGGTTCGATCCCCCTATGGCGATGCGCCGGCCCGAGGTCATTCACGGATTGCGCAACCTGATCCAGAACGCAGTGGATTTTGCCCGCTCGACGGTCTGGATCGAGGCGCGCTGGACCGACCGATCGATCTCGGTTCGGATCATGGACGACGGTCCAGGCTACCCGACCAACATGCTCGGCCGGATCGGGGACCCTTTCGTGCGCAACCGCCGATTGGAGCGGGATCGCACAGCGCGTCCCGAATACGAAGGCATGGGGCTGGGCCTGTTCATCGCGAAAACCCTGCTGGAGCGGGCCGGGGCCGAGTTGAGCTTTGCCAACGGAACGAAACCCCTGCGGGGGTCGTCCAAGAGGCGCGGTGCGGTCGTCGAAGTGGTGTGGCCCCGCACTGCAATCGTGCCGCCCGAACGCGCCAAAGGCGAAGGGATCGGAGAAAACCCGTCCTTTCAGGTGTAGATTCCGGTCTTTGCTTAACAGTCCGTTAAGGTTCTCGGCGTTCAATGGCACGGGAGTTGATGACAGGTGTCCATATGGAATCGAGTCTCTGGCTGTCGGTCCTGATCGGGTTTGCATGTGCGGTCACCGTGGCGGTCGCCCTTTGGTATGTCGCGCGCAGGCCAGGCCCTGACATTCCTGAACCAAGACAAGACGCGGTGTCGCTGTTGTTCGACGATGGTCAGCTGGTCGATGCAGACGATGCGGTCTGGACGCTTTTACCCGACGCCGCCCCATCCCCGACTTGGGACGAGGTGCGAAGCGCGCTCCTCCCCTATTTCGCCGCCTTGCCAAAGGTGTTGCCGGTGGTGCCATCTACAAGGACCGACAACGGCGTGACCTTGTCGATCCAGCTCACCCATGCCGGTCACCGGGTTAGCTTCAGATCGTCTGATGATGCACAAATCGACTGGTTCGAGGCAAAAACACAAAGCGTGGCGCTCGCGCGGATGCAGCCCGCACTGGTCCATGCTCCCCACCCGATATGGTCGCTTGCGGCCGACGGGCAGTTTGCATGGGGCAACGATGCCTTTGCCGCTTATGCGACGGCGTATGGCGGACCAGCCGCCTTTGCCGCACATATCACGGGGCTTCTGTCCCAGCCTGATCACCTGCGGTCCAAACGGATCGAGCTTGAGGTTGATGGACAATCGCAAAAGCGCTGGCTCGAGGTCATCACACGGGAAACCGACATCGGAACTCTGTTCTTTGCCACCAGCGTCGACGCCGTGGTCCGCGCCGAAGAGGCGCAACGCAATTTCGTGCAGACCCTGTCCAAAACTTTTGCCAACCTGACAACGGGCCTGGCGATATTCGATCGCGACCGGCGGCTTGCATTGTTCAACCCGGCCCTGATCGACCTGAGCGATGTTTCCGTCGATTTCCTGAGCAGCCGTCCCGCGCTGTTCGATTTCTTCGACAAGCTGCGGGAAAAGCAGATCATGCCGGAGCCCAAGAATTACGACGATTGGAGAGAACGGATGGCCAAGCTGGTGGCAGCGGCCAGCGATGACCGCTTTCGCGAGACGTGGAACCTTGCCGGGGGCCAAACCCTTGATGTCACTGGCCGCCCATACCCGGACGGGGCGATCGCGTTCCTGTTCAACGATATCACCGCCGAAGTGTCGCTGACCCGTGGATTCCGGACCGAGTTGGAAACAATGCAATCCGCGCTCGATGTGATGGAGGACGCGGTGGCCGTGTTCAATCAACGCGGCATCCTGACCCTGTGCAACGACGCATACAAGCGGATGTGGCAGGTCGACCCCGACACCAGCATTACCGATGCGACGATCCTTGAGGCAACACAGGACTGGAAATCTGCCTTTCACCCGTCGCCGGTCTGGCCGGAACTTCGGGACTTCGTGACAAGCGACACCGAACGCGCAAGCTGGGACACCGAATTGCGCTCAAGGGACGGGCGCGAAGTGATCTGCCGTATCGACCCGATCTGCTATGGCGCGACGCTGATCCGTTTTTGCCAGCGGGCACGACCCCCCGAAACCTCCACCGGTGACGAGGGACTTCAGATCGTCTCTGCCTGAACGGTTTTCCAATCTTGCAGCGGCAAGCAGGGCAGGTAAACATGCCCGCATGTCCCAGACCGGCGCGGCCTTCACATCCACCTCTCCGCTTGAGACCGCGCGATTTGCGGCGCGTCTGGGGGCCGCCTTGCAGCCCGGCGATTGCCTGTTGCTGGAAGGCGGAATTGGCGCCGGGAAGAGCCACTTCGCCCGCGCGCTGATCCTGTCGCGATTGAGTGTTCCAGAGGATGTGCCGTCGCCCACTTTTACGTTGGTCCAGACCTATGACCTTCCGGAGTGCGAGCTTTGGCATGCCGACCTTTATCGTCTTTCTGACCCGGATCAGGTCGTCGAGCTGGGTCTTCTCGACGCATTCGAAAGCGCCATCTGCCTCGTCGAATGGCCGGACCGGTTGGAAGACCTCGCCCCGAAGGATGCCCTGACGCTGCGTCTGGCCGACCCGGAAAAAACCGACACGCGCGAGATAACACTGACATGGCAAACCCCGAGATGGTCCAGCATCGTGCAAGGAGCACTGTGATGGATTTGGACGGATTCCTATGCGCTCACGGGTGGGGTGATGCAACGCGAGACGCATTGGCCGGGGACGCATCGTCGCGGCGCTACATGCGGCTCTGTTCCGGCGCAGACCGCGCGATTCTCATGATCGACCCGCAGGACGACACGGCCCGCTTTGCCGATCTGGCGACACATCTTGGCAAGGTCGGTCTTTCGGCACCCGACATCTACGGTCGAGACCCCGGCCTGATGCTGCTGGAAGATTTCGGCGATGCACAATTCGCCAAGGTTATCGCGGCAACGCCAGGTATGGAGACACCCCTCTACCAAGCGGCAACAGATGTCCTTTGCGCGTTTGAGCGCACACCGGTCCCAACGGGCCTGAGCATCGCAAGACCGGAGGTATTGGGCCAGATGATCGAACCGGCCTTCACTCACTACCTTCCCTTGATCGGCGCCGCAGCGCGCCCCGAGACAGAGCAGATCACCCTGCGGCTGACCGAGCTGTTGCACCGGCATTTGCCGAAGGAGACCGTGCTGGTGCATCGCGACTATCACGCCGAAAACCTGATCTGGTTGCCGAACAGACAGGGCGTAAAACGGGTCGGCTTGCTGGATTTTCAGGACGCATTGGCCGGCCCACCGATCTACGATCTGGTGTCGCTCCTTCAGGACGCACGCCGGGATGTGACGGATGCCTGCCGCGATGCCACACTCCACCATTACGTGACCGCGAGCGGCCGGACCCACGCCGAAGTGATGCCGCTGTTCCATCTTCTGGGAATTCAGCGAAACCTGCGCATCCTCGGTGTTTTTGCCCGCCTGGCAAAAGACCGACGCAAACCGGGGTACCTTTCTTTGATTCCACGCGTCTGGGGGCATATTCGTGCCAGCCTGGCCCATCCTGTCGCGCGCGATCTCGGATCATTGGTCACCACTGTGTTTCCCGACCCGACACCGGATCGTTTGACACCGGTGCGTGTTCCATGACGGACGCGGTGATGCTGTTCGCCGCAGGGTTCGGCACGCGCATGGGCCCCCTGACCAAGGCCTTGCCAAAGCCGTTGGTCCCTGTAACAGGAAGGCCGCTGATCGACCACGCGATGGAGATCGTCCGGGATGCCGGGGTGCCACGCGTCGTGGTGAACGCGCACTACAAGGCAGAGCAGATCGTGGACCACTTCGCAGGCTCCGATGTTCAAGTCATTGTAGAAGATCCGAAAATCCTCGACACGGGCGGCGGGTTGAAGGCCGCGCTCCCCCTGCTGGATGCCGAAGTTGTATTCACCATGAACACCGACGCGGTCTGGGACGGGCCGAACCCGCTGGCAGTTCTGCAAGACGCATGGCGCGCGGATATGCAGGCGCTGCTTTTATGTGTGCCCCTGCCGCGCGCCATCGGCCGTATCGGGCGCGGCGATTTCGACCTCGGCGATGGACGGGCCCGCTGGGGGAGCGACGCGGTATATACCGGGGTGCAGATGATCCGAACCGACCTTGTCTCCGGCATGGCGGAGGATGTGTTTTCCCTACGCACGATCTGGGAACGCTTGGCGGCCGAGGATCGGTTGAACGCTGTCACATATCCAGGCAAATGGTGCGATGTGGGCCACGCAGACGGAATTTTGCTGGCCGAGCAGATGCTGAGCCACACCGATGTTTGAGCCAATCGACAAACCGCGCCTCTTTGGCCTGCCACCTGGCGCGGATTTCGCGCAAGAATTGGTGCACGGCCTGAGAACCCGCATGGCAGGGCACCCGCCCGAGGCAATGGCGCGGGTGGAGCTTTTTCTGAACACGCGGCGGATGCAGAGACGGGTCGAGGCGGTGTTCGCGCAGGCCGGGGCCGGGTTCCTTCCGCGTATCAGGCTGATTACCGATCTGGCCGATCCGGTGGACAGCGCGCACCTGCCCCGCCCGGTGCCCGCTTTGCGGCGCCAGCTGGAATTGTCGGAACTGGTGGGTCGATTGATAGATGCGGATCCGGGCATCGCGCCCCGGTCGGCGATCTATGATCTTGCCCAAAGCCTGACTGCGCTGCTCGATGAAATGCAGGCCGAGGGTGTGACGCCCGATGATATCTCTGCGCTCGACGTGACCGACCAGTCCGGGCATTGGGACCGCGCGCAGCGGTTCTTGCAAATCGTCACGCAGTATTTCGACCCGGCGACCGATACGCCCGATGCCGCCGGGGTGAACCGGATGGCGCTGGATCAAAGACTGCACCGGTGGCAGCAGATTCCGCCACGACACCCAGTGATCGTCGCAGGTTCGACCGGATCGCGCGGGTCGGCGTTTCGATTGATGACCGCCGCCGCGCGCCTTCCACAAGGCGCGGTGATCCTGCCCGGTGTCGACATGGATTTGCCGGAAAGCGTCTGGGATGTCCTGCGCGACGATGTGCGCAATACCGAGGCGATGCAGGGTGAAGATCACCCGCAATTCCGATTTGCCCGATTGCTGGAACATCTGCAAACGGGCCGCAATGCAGTGGCGCAATGGACAGGCAGACCGCCGCCCAGCCCGGCGCGCAATGCGCTGGTCTCGCTTGCGCTGCGTCCCGCCCCGGTCACGGACCAGTGGTTGTCCGATGGGCCGCGCCTGCCCGCTCTGGAGGATGCGACACAGGCGCTGACACTGGTTGAAGCGGCCTCACCCCGTGACGAGGCGCGCGCGATTGCCTTGCGGTTGCGGCAAGCCGCAGAGGACGGGACGACCGCCGCCTTGATCACGCCAGACCGGATGCTGACGCGACGCGTGACGGCGCTGCTCGACCGGTGGGGCATCCTGCCGGATGACAGTGCCGGCACACCTGCGCATTTGACGGCGCCGGGGCGGCTCTTGCGGCACATGGCGCAATTGCGCGTCAACGGTCCGACAGCAGATGCGCTTCTGACGATCCTCAAGCATCCGCTGTGCCATAGCGGGGCAGAGCGGGGGCAGCACCGGCTTTGGACCTCGGAGCTGGAGCTGTTCATCCGGCACAAAGGTGTGCCCTATCCCGATCTGGCACAGCTGTCGGCCTGGAAACATGCGGAGGCCGCACAGGACTGGCTTGCCTGGATTGACCGGTGTTTTCTGCAACCATCTGTCCGAGGGCAGCTGCCCCTGGCCAGCCATGTGGAAGGGCACTTGGCGCAAGCAGAAGCGGTCTGCGCTGGATCGGCAAGCGACGACGCAGCAGAACTTTGGGCCAAGAAAGCAGGAGAGGCCTGCCGCAAGGCATTCGACGATTTGACAGAGAATGCAGGCTTTGCCGGGTCCATGACGCCACGCGATTATGCAGATCTGGTCGACGGCCTTCTGCGCTCCGAAGAGGTGCGTGACCGCGATGCGCCACACCCCGACATCCTGATCTGGGGCACCATCGAGGCACGCGTGATGGGCGCGGACCTCGTCATCCTCGGCGGGTTGAACGAACACTCATGGCCCGATGCACCGCCTGCCGATCCGTGGCTGAACCGGCGGATGCGGCAACAGGTCGGTCTATTGCTACCAGAGCGGCGGATCGGGCTTTCGGCACATGATTTTCAACAGGCGATTGGGGCAAAAGAGGTCTGGCTCACCCGGGCCGAACGCTCAGAGGACGCGGAAACCGTCCCGTCGCGGTGGCTCAACCGGTTGACCAACCTGCTGCGTGGGCTGGAGCAGACGAACGGGCCGGCGGTCCTTGCGGCAATGCAAAAGCGGGGACGGGACTGGCTCGCGCTTGGACATGCGTTGGAAACGCCTTTGCCGGCGCCGCGCGCTGCACGACCGTCCCCGGTGCCACCGGTGATCGCGCGACCCGATACTCTGTCGGTGACAAATATCGAAAAGCTGATCCGCGATCCTTATGCAATCTACGCGTCCAGGATCCTGCGCCTGCGCCCACTGAACCCGATCCAGCACGCGCCCGATGCGCTGCATCGGGGCACGATGATCCATAAAGTGTTCGAGACATTCGTGCGCGACACGGCGCGGGATTTGGATGCTGTAAAAGTTGCAGGTTTGATGGAGACGGCGCGTCACGTGCTCGAGGCGCATGTACCCTGGCCCGCCGATCGCATCCAGTGGCGCATACGGATCGAAAAGGTGGCGCAGTGGTTCGTCGAAGCCGAGCGCGGCCGGCGGCTTGGCGCGCGTCCCGTTCTGTTGGAAACCACGGGCCGCGTCGACATGACCGACCCGCCCTTCCGTGTGACGGCCAAGGCGGACCGGATCGACATGGACGAATCCGGACAGGCGTTGGTCTATGACTACAAGACCGGGACAGCCCCAAGCCGGAACCGACAGCTTCATTTCGATATCCAGCTTTTGGTCACCGCGGCCATCATCTGTGAAGGTGGGTTTGCCGATATCGCGCCGCGCGGCGTGGCCGGGGCCCGGTATATCGCACTGGGGCCCAATCCGAAGGAAGAGCCTGCACCGCTGGACGAAGTTCCGCCGGAGCGGGTTTGGGAGATGCTGAAAACGCTGCTTGCCGCCTATTCAGAGCCTGATATGGGCTACACCGCACGCAACAAGATGCACAAGGATGTGTTCGGGTCCGACTACGATCAACTGTCCCGCTATGGCGAATGGGATGCGTCCGATCCGCCGACCAAGGTGTTCCTGACATGAGTCGCGACGAAGCCAGCGAAGCGCAGGTACGCGCCGCCGATCCCGGTGCCTCGACATGGCTGGGCGCCAATGCCGGGTCCGGCAAGACCCGCGTTCTGACAGATCGGGTGGCGCGGCTCTTGCTGGGCGAGGCGCGGCCCGAGCATATCCTGTGTCTCACCTTCACCAATGCCGCTGCGAGCGAGATGCAGAACCGTCTGTTCAAGCGGCTTGGCGAGTGGGCGATGCTGGATGACGCGCCGCTGCGGGCGCAGTTGACCGAGCTTGGCGAGGACACAGATCGCCTCACGGATGATTTTCTTGCCCGCGCACGGACCTTGTTTGCCCGCGCGATCGAAACGCCCGGAGGCCTGCGGATCCAGACGATCCACGCCTTTTGCGCGTCGATCCTGCGACGGTTTCCCTTGGAGGCCGGGGTCAGCCCGCAATTTCAGGAAATCGATGACCGCGCCGCACAGTTGCTGCGGGACCAGATCCTCGACGACATGGCCAGCGGACCGGACGCCGAGCTGATCGCCGACATCTCGCGCGTGGCATCGAACAACCCGCTCCGGGAATTGACGGATCGGATCGTCAGCCATCGCGACGGGTTCGACCCACCGCTGGAGCGCGCCGTGCTGGTGCAGCGGTACGGGCTTGCCCCGGACGAGACTGCGGACATGATGCTCGCCAAAGTCTTTCCCGGCAATGAAGCCGCGTTTTTGGCCGGAATAGTGCCCGATTTGCGCACCGGTGTCGGGATCGACAATGATTTGGCCGATGCCATCGGCGTCGCACAGGCTGGCGGGATGGACGCGCTTCTGGCGCTCGAAGAGGTGGTCTTCACCCAGAAAGGTGAGCTGCGCAAGAAACGCCCACCATCTGCGAAACTGCGCAAAGGGGCGCTGGCGGCCAGCGTCAATCGGCTCGAAGACCTGTACCAACGGGTCGAGGCCGCGCGCGAGACACGCCTTGCGCTCGATGCGGTGGCACGGGACGAGGTGCTTCACCGCTTTGCAGGTGCGTTCCTGCGGCGCTACGAGGCGACCAAGCAGGCGCGCGGTTGGCTGGATTTCGATGACCTGATCGCCTTTACCCGCGCCCTGCTGACGGACCGGCAACAGGCGGACTGGGTCCTGTACCGGCTGGATGGCGGGATCGACCATATCCTCGTGGACGAGGCGCAGGACACCAGCCCGGCGCAATGGGATGTCATCAACAAGCTTGCGCAGGAATTCACCTCCGGCGCCGGAGCGCGGTCGGACGTGCAACGGTCGATCTTTGTCGTGGGAGACAAGAAGCAGTCGATCTATTCCTTCCAGGGGGCCGACCCGCGCGAGTTCGACACGATGCGCGCCGCCTTCGGCGAGCAAATGCGCGCGACGGATGCCCCGCTTCGCGATGGACAACTCAGCTATTCCTTCCGCTCCTCCGTGCCGATCCTGCGGCTGGTGGACGAAGTGTTCAAAGGGCGCGAAAGGGCCGGGTTTCTACCGAGTCAGACCCACATATCGTTCCACGACCAGCTTCCCGGCCGGGTTGATTTGTGGCCATTGATCGAACCGGCTGCGGAGGAAGACAGCGAATTGCCTTGGGATACGCCGGTGGACCGGGTCAGCCCGACGCATCACAACGTCACCCTTGCCCAGCGCATCGCGCGGTTCATCGACCAGACCCTGCGCGACCACACCGCGATCCCCGCAACCGGGCCGGATGGCACGGTCAAGCACCGGCACATTCATGCCGGGGATTTCCTTGTTCTCGTCCGCAGTCGCGGCGCGCTGTTCCACGAGATCCTGCGCGCCTGCAAGGCGCAAGGCCTGCCGATTGCGGGGGCGGACAAGCTCAAGGTCATGGCCGAGCTTGCGGTCAAGGACCTGCGCGCGCTGTTGGCTTTCCTTGCGACACCCGAGGACAGCCTGTCTCTGGCCACCGCGCTCCGGTCCCCACTTTTCGGGTTGGACGAACAGGCGGTGTTCGATCTGTCTCACCGCAGGAACTCGCCCCATCTGTGGGAGGCTTTGCGCCAGCGGAGAGAAGAGTTTCCATCGGTCATGGCACTCCTCGACGATTTGCGCGGACAGCTCGATTTCCTGCGACCCTACGACATGCTGGAGCGTATCCTGATCCGGCATCGGGGACGACAAAAGCTGATCGGACGACTGGGCGAGGAAGCCGAGGACGGTATCGATGCCCTTCTCAATCAGGCGCTGGCCTATGAACAGACCGATATCCCGAGCCTGACAGGGTTCCTGCATTGGATGGAAACCGACGATATCGAGATCAAGCGCAGCGTGGACAGCGCCGGGTCGCGCATTCGCGTCATGACGATCCACGGCGCCAAGGGGCTGGAGGCGCCTATCGTGATCTTGCCCGACACCCACAAGAAGCCGCCCCAATCGGTTAAGGAGAGTTTTGTCACCACCGACGGGGCGGTGCATTGGCGTGGGTCTGACACGACCCGCGCCGGTTTTCAGCGCGCGGCAGTGGATCAGGCTCGACAGGCCGAGGACGAGGAAAACGACCGCCTGCTCTATGTCGCTCTGACACGGGCGGAACGTTGGCTCGTCGTCGCGGGAGCCGGCACTGCGGACAAGGCGGGCGAATGCTGGCATGACCGTGTTTCAGCCGCGTTAGACACTGTTGGCGCTGTACCGTTCGGTTTTGACTTTGCCGATGACGGCCCGCAACAGGGACAAAGGCTGGCGCATATGGCATGGCCCGATCCCATCCCGTCCGATGACCCGGTAGAGGCCGCGCCAAAGGTTGACCTGCCCGCATTGTTCGAAACCTCCCCACCCGTCCCGGCCATGCAGACAGAAACGCTCAGCCCATCGGATCTTGGCGGGGCCAAGGCGCTGCCGGGGGCGGATGGAGACCTCAGCGAGTCTGCCAAGGATCGCGGGACGCAAATTCACCTTTTGCTGGAAACACTGGCCGGCCTTGCGCACCAAGATCGCGACACAGCCGCCCGCAGGCTCGTGGCGGATCATCCTCTGGCCGAGGAAATGATTGCCGAAGCGCTCGGAGTTCTGGGGGCACCGGACCTGGGCCTGTTCTTCGATGATACTGCGCTGTCCGAGGTGGCGATCACCGCCTCGCTGGACGCGTTTCCCGAAACGCCGATGCATGGCGTGATCGACCGCCTGATCGTGACGGACAAACGCGTCACGGCCGTTGATTACAAGACCAACCGCACAGTGCCCGACAGTGCCGACCAGACGCCGGAAGGCCTGTTGCGCCAGATGGGGGCATACCGGGCAATGTTGCAGACGATCTATCCGGATCGAGAGATCGAAACAGGCATCCTCTGGACCCGCAACGCGACCTATATGCCGTTGCCGGAAACCCTTGTGTCACAAGCTCTCATGAGGTCGGCGCACCTTGACGGCCCGACCGAGGCTCCATAGCTTCCTGGTCTGACCGAAACACGCGCCCGAACCGCAAGGAGTGCTCACATGTCCACAGTTGCCGTTACCGATGATACCTTCGATGCCGAAGTGAAGAATTCCAATGTTCCCGTTGTTGTCGATTTCTGGGCCGAATGGTGCGGCCCATGCAAGCAGATTGGCCCCGCTTTGGAAGAGCTTGCTGCCGAATATGGCGACGCGATCAAGGTTGCCAAAGTCGATGTCGACAGCAACCCCAACACGGCAGCCTCCATGGGTGTACGGGGCATTCCGTCGCTCTTCATCTTCAAGGATGGAAAAGTCGTGTCGAACAAAACCGGCGCCGCACCCAAGGCCGCGCTCAAGGGTTGGATCGACGAGAGCATCTGATTTCAATTGAGATTCAGACAAACGCCCGGCCCGAGCGCCGGGCGTTGTGCGTTGCAGGGCTTGTGTGGCACTGCCGTTCGGCCCATATCGTCACAAACGTGAAAGGGACGACACATGGCTGACACCGAATTTCCCGGCTGGCACGGCACCACGATCATTGGCGTACGCAAGGGCGGAACCGTTGTGATTGCCGGTGATGGCCAGGTGAGCCTGGGTCAGACCGTCATCAAGGGAACCGCACGCAAGGTGCGGCGCATTTCCCCCGGCGGGTATGATATCGTCGCTGGGTTCGCCGGGTCCACGGCTGATGCATTTACCTTGTTGGAGCGTCTGGAGACGAAACTGGAAGCCACGCCGGGCCAGTTGCAGCGCGCCAGCGTGGAGCTGGCCAAGGATTGGCGCACCGACAAGTACCTGCAAAAGCTCGAAGCGATGCTGATCGTGTCGGACGGCAAGGACCTGTATGTCATCACGGGCGCCGGCGACGTGCTTGAACCCGAACATGACGTGACGGCGATTGGATCGGGCGGCAATTATGCCCTCGCCGCAGGCCGCGCGATGATGGACACCGACAAGGATGCCGAACAAATCGCCCGCGCCGCAATGGCGATCGCGTCCGATATCTGCGTCTACACCAACGGCAACCTGACGATCGAGACGATTCAGGCCT
>JAWLGI010000001.1:15345-181811 GCA_041685125.1 Marivita sp.
ACAAGGATGCCGAACAAATCGCCCGCGCCGCAATGGCGATCGCGTCCGATATCTGCGTCTACACCAACGGCAACCTGACGATCGAGACGATTCAGGCCTAGGCCCAGCCTCCTGTCGCCGAAAAGGATACCTCAATGACCGATCTGACCCCCCGCGAAATCGTGTCCGAGCTGGACCGCTTCATCATCGGACAGAAGGATGCCAAGCGGGCCGTGGCCGTGGCGCTGCGCAACCGCTGGCGGCGCAAGCAGTTGAGTGATGATCTGCGCGAGGAAGTGTACCCCAAGAACATCCTGATGATCGGCCCGACCGGCGTGGGAAAAACCGAGATCAGCCGCCGTCTGGCCAAGCTCGCACGCGCGCCGTTCATCAAGGTCGAGGCGACGAAATTCACCGAGGTGGGCTATGTTGGCCGCGACGTGGAGCAGATCGTCCGCGATCTCGTGGACGCTGCCATTGCGATGACCCGCGATCAGATGCGCGAAGACGTGAAGTCCCGCGCGCATGAAGCGGCCGAGGAACGGGTGATCGAGGCAATCGCCGGCGAGGGTGCCCGCGACGGCACGCGCGACATGTTCCGCAAGAAGCTCAAGGATGGGCTTCTGGACGACACGATGATCGAGCTTGACCTTCAGGACACGTCCAGCCCGTTCCCGGCGATGGATATCCCCGGCCAGCCCGGCATGGGTGGCGGCGGGGCCGGGATGATGAATCTCGGCGACCTGTTCGGCAAGGCGTTCTCGGGTCGGACCGTGCGCAAGCGGATGACCGTTGCGGAAAGTTATGACATTCTGATCGCCGAGGAGGCGGACAAGCTGCTGGACGACGATCAGGTCAAGGAGCTGGCGCTCGAGGCGGTCGAGCAGAACGGCATCGTCTTTCTGGACGAGATCGACAAGGTCACCGCGCGGCAGGAAACGCGGGGCGGTGATGTGAGCCGCGAAGGCGTGCAGCGTGACCTGCTGCCGCTGATCGAGGGGACGACGGTCAGCACCAAGCATGGGGCGGTGAAGACGGATCATATCCTGTTCATCGCCTCGGGCGCGTTTCATATCGCCAAGCCGTCCGATCTTTTGCCGGAACTTCAGGGGCGACTGCCCATTCGGGTGAACCTGCGGGCGCTCACGGAAGAGGATTTCGTGCGTATCCTGACCGAGACCGACAATGCGCTGACCCTGCAATATACGGCCCTGATGAAAACCGAGGAGGTGACGGTTTCCTTCACCGAGGAGGGGATCGCCGCACTGGCCAAGATCGCGGCGGATGTGAACCAGTCGATCGAGAATATCGGGGCGCGGCGGCTTTATACCGTGATGGAGCGTGTGTTCGAGGAACTGAGTTTTGACGCGCCGGACAAGACGGGGCAGACCGTGACCGTCGATGCCGATTTCGTGGAGACTCATCTGGGTGAGCTGACCCGCTCCACCGATCTGAGCCGCTACGTTCTGTGACGCTGTCCCACGCGTGGGACGGGCACCAGCCTCAACAAAATCAATGACTTGCGAGGGCGGATTTACCATTTGGTAAGTCCTTGCCCCGCAACATGCTTTCAATATGCGCGTGACCCGGTAGGATCAGGGCCGAGCCAACTGGCCCTGGCAGCGAGGCGCATATGAAACGATCCCGGATCAACGATATCCTGCGCGAAAGCGACGCGTTCATCCGCTCTTTCGGCTATGCCCTGCCGCCCTTTGCCTACCGGTCGCCAGAGGCGCTCAGGGCCAGCGACCATGCCGAGATCAAGGCACGGCGAATGGGATGGGACATCACCGATTACGGGGCCGGCAGGTTTGACGAGATGGGCCTCGTCCTGTTCACCACCCGAAACGGGCGGAACAGTGACCTGGGCAGGAAAAGCGCGATGCTCTACGCCGAAAAGATCATGATCTCGCGCGAAAACCAGCTGAGCCCGATGCATCGACACGACGTCAAGGTGGAGGACATCATCAATCGAGGGGGCGGAACGCTGGTGATCGAACTCTACCAGGCGGATGCAGCCGGTGAGATTGACCGCTTGCGGGATGTGACCGTGCAGGTGGACGGCACTTTTCGGACCCTGCCAGCAGGCGGACATCTGAAGCTGGCACCCGGCGAATCCGTGACGCTTTACCCGCACAATTGGCACGCCTTCTGGGGGGAAGGGGGCGATGTCTTGATCGGCGAGGTTTCAACCGTCAATGACGATCTGACCGACAATATTTTTGAACATCCGATCGGACGCTTTTCCCGGATCGAAGAAGATGCGCTGCCGGTGCACCTGCTGGTGTCGGATTACGACCGTTGGCTTTAGACACCCGGAACAAAAGTTGGACCGATTGGCAATCTGATGTCCCTTGCCGCGGCGTCGCCATCATGCTTGCCCATCAAGAGGGCCGCGACTAGGCTTGCGAAACCCTTGACCGGCAGGGCCGCGAATGAGCCGAATGCCGATGCGGGGACGGGCAGAAAGACGGCACGGAACACAGATGAAGACCTTGTCCTGGACCTGCGTGCGCAACGAAGGCCCGTTCCTGTTGGAATGGATTGCCTATCACCGTTTGATCGGAGTGACGGAGTTCATCGTCTTTTCCAACGATTGCGACGATGGCAGCGACCGGTTGCTCGATGCCTTGGCAAAGCAAGGCGTTCTTCGCCATATCGAACAGACGGTCGAGACCGACAAAAGCGTGCAGTGGCAGGCCGTGCAGCGCGTCCACAAGCACCGTTGGAGCCATGATTTCGACTGGGCGATGTTTACCGATGTCGACGAGTTTCCGGTGATCCATGCAGGTGACGGGCGGCTGGACGACCTGTTTGCCGGCATCGCCGGGGATACCGATGCGGTCGCACTGCCGTGGCGGCTGTTCGGATCGGGCGGCAAGGTGATGTTCGAGGATCAACCCGTGACGCGGCAATTCACACGGTCCGCGCCACGCGATTTGTATCACCCGGTTGCGGGGCGGTTCATCAAGACGATCTTCCGACCCGGCCGTTTCGGGAAACCGGGCATCCACCGTCCCAAGCGGGACACATCATTGCCCGTGCCCCGCTGGGTGGATGGGTCCGGCGCGCCGATGGCCGAGGCGTTTTCCGAACATGACGGACGTATTTCCATACCGACGCTGTCGGTCGGGCGAGACCTGGTAGAACTGAACCATTATTCGCTGCGCTCTGCACAGAGCTTTCTTGTGAAAGCATGGCGCGGATTGGCCAATCGGCGGGGCAAGGACATTGACCTGAGCTATTGGGTCGAGCGCAATTTCAACACGGTCGAGAACACTGGACTGTCGCGATGGGACGCGGCCTTGGGCGCCGAGATCGCCGCGCTGCGCAGCCTGCCCGGCGTGGCGGGCCTGCATGACCACGCGTGTGACTGGCATCGCAACAGGGCGCGCGAGCTTGTCAGAACGCCAACGGGGTATCGCCTTTTCTGCAATTGCCTGCATGCGGCGGGGTCCGCCGCGCTGCCGCAAGATCTGGCGCTGCAACTCTATGCCGAGTTCGCGAAAATCGAGACCTAGGCGCGTTTGTTTACGCGCGCCACCAGCGTTCGATAAAGCGCGAGCTGTCCATCTGAGAGACGTTGCCGATGGTGCCTGAATTGGCCAGCCTGGTCGAATGCGCATCGACAAAATTGGCGTATATCGGGATCACCGACCCGCCCTCTTTGGAGAGCAGTCTCTGCATTTCGGTGTACATCTCGCGGCGTTTGTCGCTGTCCAGCTCGGCACGCGCGGTCAAGAGCAAGTTCTGGAAGCGGTCGTTTTCCCAGTTGGTGTCGTTCCACGGCGCCGCGGTTTCGTATGCGGTCGAGAACATCCAGTCCTCGGTCGCGCGGCCCGACCAGCAAGACGCGCGCCATGGCTTTTTCAGCCAGACATTGGACCAGTACCCGTCATCCGGCTCCTGCACCAGGTTGATATCGAGGCCAGCCGCCCTGGCCGAAGCCTGGTAGAGGCGGGCCGCGTCCACGGCGCCGGTGAAGGCGGCGTTGGCTGCGAAAAGGTCGATGGACGATCCTGCAAGGCCCGCCTCCCTGAGAAGCCGGGCGGCACGGTCCGGGTCATAGCTGTTCTGCTCAAGATCATCGGCGTAATACTGATTCGCCGGGCCGATCGGGTGGTCGTTGGCGACAGCGCCGTGGCCGAGCAGGACCTTGTCGACCATGTCCTGACGGTCGACCGCGTGCTTGAGCGCCTGGCGCAGCTTGAGATTGGTGAACGGATCGGCGTTCATCTGTATCGGGAATGCGACGTGCTGGTTGCCCGTGACCTCGAAGATATTGATCATCGGGTTCTCGCGCATGACCGGTTCGATCTTGAAATCGATCTGGTTCACCGCATCGACCTGACCGGTCATGAGAGCGTTCATGCGGGCCGCGGCATCGTTGATCGCGATCACCTCGACATGGTCGAACCAGCCGGCTTTGCCGTCCTTGTAGTGGCTGTCCACGCGGCTGAGCCGGATGCGCACACCCGGATCGAAGCTTTCGACCTTGTAGAGACCAGTTCCGATGCCCTTGGCCATCGCCTCTTCGATCTGGCCGGCCGGGAACATGCAAAGGTGATAGTCAGACAGCAAGAAGGGGAAATCGGCATTGCCGGCCTTGAGGGTGAATTCCACCTCGCTGTCGCTGATCTTTTTCATCCCGGCGATGTTTTGAACGATCGGTTTGGCCGCGGATCGCGCGCCTTCGGCGATGTGCATGTTGAGCGATGCCAGCACATCGTCGGCACCGAACGGCTTGCCATTGTGGAAGGTCACGTCCTGGCGCAGTTTGAAGGTCCAGGTGACGGCATCCGAGGACGCGTCCCAGCTTTCGGCCAGTTCGCCCACGAGTTCGCCATTCGCGGCCACTTCGGTCAGGCAGTCGAACACCGCGCCATGACCAGCCACGGCCATGAAGGTATCGGCATGCGTGCGGCTGTCCCAGCTGTCCGAGGTGTTTGCCCCGGACAATCCGACGCGCAAGACGCCGCCGCGCCGGGAAGACGCCTGTAGAGACAGGCCGGACGCGGCCAGGACCGACGCGGCAGCGCCCGTGGTCAACAATCGTCTGCGCCTGATGCATGGAGCCTTTGTCATGACATCAACATGGGGTCATAGAGGCGGGCTGGCAACATGAAGTCACGGAAGGGCGACTGCGAAAACGAACATGGACCCAAAACTGCCAATCTTGGAAAGCGGCGACGTCGATGACGTATTGTCATGAGTCGTGGATCAAGACGGCGCTTGGCATCGGCGTGGTGCGGTCCGGGTCATGCGATTCGGGGGGTCGCATCTTACGATTGGCTTTCGCAGATCTGGTCCATGACCCGAACCAGCTCGGCGCTGATGCCGGGTTCGGACAAGGCATGGCCGGCATTTCGGACCATCCTCAGATCGCATTCGGGCCAGGCGCGGGCCAGTTCCCACGCGCGCACGGGCGGGCAGATCATGTCGTATCGGCCCTGCACGATCGCGCCGGGAATTCCCGACAGCCGATCCATGTTCTTGAGAATCCATCCGTCCTCTTCGAGAAATCCGCTATTGATGAAATAATGGTTTTCCAGACGCGCAAAAGCGCGGGCGTAATCGCCCGGCGCTTCGCCGCCCGATCCACTGGAGTAAACCGAGGCAAGCGCGTTTTCCCAGGCCGACCACGCCCGGGCAAAGCGGGTCTCGGTGCGCAGGTCGCCACAAAAAAGGCGGCGGTGGTAGGCATTGATCAGGTCGTCGCGTTCATCCTCGGGCACCATGTCGACAAAACGCGCCCAGGTTTCCGGCCAGAACTGTCCGGCCCCGCCACCGTAGAACCAATCCAGTTCTGCCTTGGTCATGGTGAACACGCCGCGCAGCACCAGCTGCCGCACGCGGTCCGGATGAGTGATCCCGTAGATCAGCGCAAGCGTCGCCCCCCAGCTGCCGCCGAAGACGATGAACGAGTCGATGCCAAGCGTTTCGCGGATCGCCTCGATATCGGCGACCAGGTCCCAGGTGGTGTTGTTGACCACGCTTGCATGCGGGCGGGACCGGCCGCAGCCGCGCTGGTCGAACAGAATCACGCGGAACACGCGCGGATCGAAATAACGCCGCATCGACGGGCTGCACCCGCCTCCGGGGCCGCCGTGCAGAACGATCACGGGTATACCGTTTTCCGCCCCGCATTGTTCGACATAGACGGTATGGCCGTCCCCGACGGACAGCATGCGCTGATCGAAGGGGTCGATGGGGGGATAAAGAAACTGCACTGCGCGCTTTTGGCTCGGGAATTTATCCATACATCACCTATATTGTCAGCATACACCAAAAGACCATGGGGAATTATCCTGTGACAGAAGCGACAACCGTCGATCCTGCCGAAATTGCCAAGTTCGAATCAATCTCCGCCGAATGGTGGGATCCGAATGGCACGTTCAAACCGCTGCACATGATGAACCCGGTTCGGCTGGATTACATCACCACGCAGATCGCGGCCGAGTTCGACCGCGACCTGGGTGCGCCGCGCCCGTTTGACGGTCTGCGCGTGCTGGATATCGGCTGTGGCGGCGGATTGCTGTGTGAACCGCTTGCGCGGTTGGGGGCAGATGTTGTCGGGATCGACGCCGGTGGTGCTGCGATCCCGGTCGCGCGGACCCATGCGGAACAATCGGGCCTCCAGATCGACTATCGCCACACGAGCGCCGAAAGCCTTGTACAGGCGGGCGAGGTGTTCGACGTGGTTCTGACGCTGGAAGTGATCGAACACGTGGCCGACCCGCTTGCCCTTCTGGACACGGGCGCGCGGTGTCTGGCGCCCGGCGGGCTGCACCTGTGTTCCACGCTCAATCGCACCACCAAGAGCTTTGCCGCCGCCATTGTCGGGGCCGAGTTTGTCATGCGCTGGTTGCCGACAGGCACGCATGACTGGTCCAAGTTCGTCACCCCGGACGAGCTTTATGACCTGATCGGCAAGGCGGGGCTGACGCCGGTCGATCGCAAGGGGTTTCAGTACAACCCGCTGTCGGGGCAATGGCGGCTGTCGGACCGGGACCTGAGCGTGAACTATATCACGGCTGCCGTGAAGCCGGGGTAGCACGCGTCAGGTCCGTGTGCCCGGGCCTTCCAGCTTGACCCGCAATTCGCGCAGGACCGGGATCGCGGCGCGCACCTTGGTGTCGCCCAGCTCTTGGACCATTTCAGTGATCAGCGGTGTGATCGCTGCCAGAGCCGCATCCCGCGCCGCCAGACCGGCAGGGCTGATCGACACCTGTTTGCGGCGGGCATCGTCCCAATCCGGGCGAATATGCACATATCCCGCCGCTTCCAGCTTGCTCAAGGTGTTGGTCATCGCGCCACGGGTGACGTGGAACGCCTTGGCCAATTGGGCCGGGGTTTTCTCGGACCCGCCACGAGCGAGTTGATTGAGTACCGAGAAATGGGAGATTTCCATCTTGTTCGGCAAAACCCGTGTCAGGCGGTTGCGCAGCAATTGGTCGGCCGTCAGCAATTCGCTGAACAGCGATATGGCAAGAGCGCTGCTGTCGCTCATGCCGGGCCGGTGAACGACATGTCGTGCTGTAGCGACGGAACCTTGTGCCGGGCGCTTGCCACCTTGGTCCTGTCGACATCGACAAAGTGAACGCCAGGGGTCTGCCCGGCATCAAGCAGGATTTCCCCCCAGGGCGACACGGCCAGAGAATGTCCGTGGGTCGTGCGGGGGCGTCCTTTGGTGGCGGTATGCTGCCCGCATTGCGCAGCGGCGAGGACATAGGACCCGGTCTCGATGGCGCGGGCGCGCAGCAGAGGGTTCCAATGCATTGGTCCCGTGGCAGGCGAAAAGGCTGCGGGCACGATCATGATCTCGGCCCCGGCCTGTGCCAGAGCACGGTAGAGATAGGGAAAGCGCAGGTCGTAGCAGATGCTCATCCCGATCACGCCGAAGGGTGTTTCGCGGGTCACGGCGGTTTGGCCGGGTTTGAACCCGTCCGATTCGCGGTAGGTTTCGGTCTCTGTGACCTGCACGTCGAACATGTGAAGCTTGTCATACCGCGCGGCGATCGCGCCGTCAGGGCCGATCAGGAATCCGCGGTTCAGGAACCGTTCCTCGGGTGGTTCGGCCTTGAGCGCCAGTGAACCGATCGACAGCCAGACACCGAGCCGGGCCGCGTCATTGCGCAGCGCGTCGAGAGTCGGATCATCCGCTTGCTGGCAAAGGACATGGCGCTGATGGGTGCGGCTGTTACTGACGCAATTCGTCACCTCGGGTGTGAGGACAAGCTCGGCCCCATCGGAGGCGGCCATGCGCACGAGGTCCGAGGTGATCCGCAGGTTGCTGTGCGGATCATCGGACGAGGTGAGCTGAAGCAGCGCCGCCCGCATCGGGATCAAGCCGCGAGCATCGGATCGAGCTTGCCCGCGCGGTCCAGCGCGAAAAGTTCGTCGCATCCGCCCACATGGGTCTCTCCGATGAAAATCTGCGGCACGGTGCGGCCCCCATTGGCGCGCTCGATCATCTCGGGCTTGCGGTTGGGATCGGACAGAACGTCGATCTCGTTGAAAGACGCGCCTTTCTGGCTGAGCAGCCGTTTGGCAGCATGGCAGAATCCACAGAGCGGTGATGTATAGATTTCGATATTCGGCATTTTGGGTCCTCTTTTTGCTGTTGTCAGGGATTTAAGCACCCTTTGCAACGCGTGCCAGAGGGCCGTGGGCCGAAAGCCTGTGTGTTCTAGACGCGGGCGAGAACCAGAACGGTGATGTCCCCGCTCTGTGCCGCGTGGCACGCGGTGGCGCAGGCCGAAACTGTGGCCCCCGAGGTCATCACATCATCGACCAGCAGAACCGGCCTGCCGCACAGCTTCTGCAGTCGGCGCGGATTGGGCGTGATCGACTCCGACAGTTCGGAATATCGCGCATCGCGGGATTTGCCGTTCAGCGATTCGGTGCGCCGGGTGCGGTTCAGGGCGTCAGGCATGTAGTCGAGGCCGAGCCGTCGCGCGACCGCCTGCGCCAGCAGCGCGGATTGGTTGAACCGCCTGCGCAAGAGACGGGTCAGGTGCAAAGGCACGGGCACCACCACGGTGTCATCGGGCAAGGATCGCGGCAAGGACTGCGCCATCCAGTCGGCGGCCGTGACGACGATATCATGCCGGTCACCGTGTTTGAGGGCGAGAACCAGACGGCGGCCAACGCTTTCATACCTGAGCGCGGCGCGACCCTGTGTCCATGGACGGGCCGCCGACAGGCAGGAATCGCAGTGAACCGCCGCGTCCGATTGGCCGGGCAGGGGAATACCGCACAGATCGCAGACCAGCCCTGTGATGAAGGGTGTTTCTGCGAAACAGGATGCGCACAGGCCGTTATCCTGTTCCACCAGCCCGCCACAGGCAAGGCAGCGCGGCGGATAAACCATGCGCAGCGCGATTTGCAATCCGGTCCGCAGCATCCTATCTGCCACCCATGTCCGAGACTCCCATCCTGACAGACCGCGGCGCGCTGGCCCGATACCGGGCGCGGGCGCGCGCCGACGCCGCGCTGTTCCTGCACGAAGAGGCGCGGGCCGATGTGCAGGATCGCCTGTCCTTCGTTAACAAATCCTTTCAATCACCTGCGATCATCACGCCATTTCCCCACATCTGGCAGGAAAGCTTTCCCGAGGCGCGGCTGGTGGCGGATACCGAGGTCCTCGACCTGGAACAGGGGGCGCATGACCTTGTGATCCATGCCATGGCGCTGCACTGGGCCAACGATCCGGTCGGGCAGTTGATCCAGTGTCGGCGGGCGCTTCAACCCGATGGTCTGATGCTGGTCCTGGCGCTGGGTGGGCAGACGCTTTGGGAATTGCGCGCGGCGCTGGGGCAGGCCGAAATCGCAGTGAAGGGCGGTTTGTCGCCCCGCATCGCACCGATGGCGGATATCCGCGATCTGGGGGCCTTGTTGCAGCGCGCCGGGTTTGCCCTGCCCGTCGCGGACAGCGCGGTTCTGACCACGAGCTATGAGACGCCGATGCACCTGATGCGCGATCTGCGCGCGATGGGGGAAAGCAACGCGCTGGCCGCGCGCGTCCGGAATTTCACGAGGCGGGACGTGCTCGCCAAAGCGATGGCGCTTTATACCGATGCATATTCCGATCAGGCCGGGCGGGTGAGCGCCACGTTCGAGATCATCACCCTGACGGGTTGGGCACCGGATGCGTCGCAACCACAGCCTTTGCGCCCTGGATCTGCGTCACAACGGCTCGCCGATGCGCTCAACGTGGTGGAAACACCGGTGAAAGATTGACCTGACCTCTGGAGAGGTTAGTTAGCCCGCTAAACTGTTCAAGGATTCAGGCCCGATGTTGGATGCAACGAAAACAGCACAACGCCCCACCCACGCCCCGGCGGACCACCCCAAGATCCCGGCCGAGAAAGTGGGTGTGCTCCTGGCCAATCTTGGCACGCCGGATAACTATGACTACTGGTCGATGCGGCGGTATCTGAATGAATTCCTGTCGGATCGTCGTGTGATCGACTACAGCCCCTGGCTTTGGCAGCCGCTCTTGCAGTTGATCATCCTGACCAAGCGTCCTTTCAGCTCGGGTGAGGCGTACAAGTCGATCTGGAACGAAGAGCAGGGCGAAAGCCCGCTTATGACAATCACCAAGGACCAGACCGCCAAGATGACCAAGGCGATGCAAGACCGCTATGGCGATCAGGTCATGGTGGATTACTGCATGCGCTACGGCAATCCATCGACGAAATCAAAGGTCCGCAACATGATTGACGCGGGGTGCCGGAAAATCCTGTTTTTCCCGCTCTACCCGCATTACGCGGGGGCGACGTCCGCGACCGCGAATGACCAGTTTTTCCGCGTATTGATGGAAGAAAAATGGCAACCCACGGTGCGCACTGTCGAACCGTATTTCCAGCACCCCAAATATATCGAAGCGCTCGCGCAATCCATCGAACGGGCCTATGGCAAGCTCGACACGCGGCCCGATATCCTTGTCTGCTCCTATCATGGCGTGCCCAAGCGCTACCTGATGGAAGGCGACCCCTATCATTGTCAGTGCCAGAAAACGACGCGCCTGTTGAAGGAACGGTTGGGCTGGGAGGACACGGAAATCACGACGACATTCCAGTCGAAATTTGGCCCGGAAGAGTGGCTCAAGCCTTATACGGTGGAAGAAGTGGCGCGGCTGGCCGAGGAGGACGGGAAAAAGAACATCGCCGTCTGCGCGCCCGCGTTTTCCGCCGATTGCATCGAAACGCTCGAAGAGATCAACGAAGAGATCAAGGAGAGTTTCGAAGAGGCGGGCGGCGAGCATTTCACCTATATTCCGTGCCTCAATGACGACGACGCCCATATCGCGGCACTCGCGGCGGTTGTCGAAGAGAACATGACCGGCTGGCTTGACTGAAGGTCCAGCGCCAGATTGACCCCTGAACGAAAAAAGGCGGTGCTTGCGCACCGCCTTTTTCTATTCTGTTCATCCGATGTGGATTAGTCGGAAGCTGCAGCAGCCAGCAGGGCGATCACGACCAGCGGGATGATGAGACCAGCGGACGAAGAGGTTTGCTGTGCTTCTTCAACAACAACAACCGGCTCCATTTCCACGTCGTCTTTTGCGTAAGAACCGGCCATTGCTGTCGAAGCAGCACCGGCAAACGCAGCGGCGAGAACGAGTTTCTTCATATTAACCTCCAGATATTCGCAAGTCGGTGCACATGGATGTTACACGCGACAAGCACCCAAGACTTACCTCGTAAAACTGTCTAACCAGCTTATCACGGTAAATGCAAATCTATCTTCTTGCACGACTTTCCAACCTCGACACCATGTCGTCAAATTAGCAACACCTGAGTGCCCACCTCTGCCAGCGCGTAAAGTTCCTCGATATGTTCGTTGTACAAACCGATGCAGCCATTGGACGACCGCCGTCCGATCTTGCGCGTGTCATGCGTGCCGTGGATGCGATAATAGGTCCAGCTCAGGTGTAGCGCGCGGGTGCCCAACGGGTTGTCCGGACCGGGAGGGACGTAGTCCGGCCATTCGGGATTCCGCTCTTTCATCGACGGCGTTGGGCGCCAGTCGGGTTCGGGATCCTTGAACGTGACCTTGGTGCGGCCGCGGCGTGTCAGATCGTCTGTCAGCGGGACAGAGGACGGGTAAAGCCGGTAATCCCCGTTTTCCTGCCAGTAATGCAGGGCGCGCGAATCGATATCGACCAGGATCGCGCCTTTGTTGAGGTCGCTGAAATACGGACGCCAATCCAGCGTGCGGAAGCTCGAAATATTGCGGCGCACGTTCGAGGTGATATCGCGCTCCATCTCGACCGTGGACCCGTCATTGACATCCTGCGCAATCGCGGGCGTTGCGATCATCGCTGCCGATCCAGCAAGAAAGCTGCGACGATTCACGGGAAAGCGCGGTGAATTTGCCATTTCTATGGCCCCTCGTATTGGAATGACATGATTTAACTTGTGTATCATATGGCGTGAATGCCTCAGTCGCAATTCAAAGGAATGTCATTTCGGCAGATCGCGGTTTTGTGTGTTTGATCCCACCCATCTCTGCGGATAAGCCCGTGCAGGACCAAAATTGGGTGGCTGATGATGAAGCGTTCGACATTCTTGTTGGGGATTGCGGGATTTGCCTTGACCGCGTGCGCAAGCGCACCAGCGCCCCCACAGCTTGGTGCCGACGGAAAGCCGCTGCCCAAGGTCTATCGAATCGGCTCGGGCGATACTGCGCGGGTCCAGTTCCGCATGCTCGACGCGGTCAACGCGCTGCGGCAGGCGTCCGGCGCACCGGC
The DNA here is from genome assembly GCA_041685125.1 of Marivita sp. Taxonomy (GTDB): domain Bacteria; phylum Pseudomonadota; class Alphaproteobacteria; order Rhodobacterales; family Rhodobacteraceae; genus Marivita. The sequence goes on from JAWLGI010000001.1 coordinate 28,082, forward strand.
GCTTGAGTTGAATGCCCGGCTGACAGCCGCCGCCGCCACCCATGCCCGTGACATGAGCGTGCAGAACCGCCCGTGGCATTTCGGATCGGACGGGTCGTCGCCGATCGACCGCGTTCAACGCGCCGGGTACACGGGCCGTCTTGTCGGCGAAGCGCTCTCGGAAACCTATGAGACCGAGCTTGAGACATTGGGCGCGTGGATGGAAGCCAACAACACGCGCACCGTGATACTCGATCCATCGGCGCGGGACATGGGCTTTGCCTGGTTCCAGGAATCCAACGGCAAGATTTGGTGGAACCTCGTGCTTGGGTCCCCGGACGAGAGCGGGTTCACACCCGTGAACGCGCCATCCTGACCTGGGGTCAGGACCCGGGACCCCACGGATTGATCGTGATCGGCGTGCCGTTTTTCACCATCGCGTAAATCTCGCGCATCTCCCGATTGGTCACGGCAATGCACCCCCATGTCCAATCACGTCCACCCTTGCGGTATTTCCACGGTCGTCCATGAACGAAGATATCACCGCCCGGTGATTTGCCCATGGACCGGGCATGTTCGATGTCGCGGGGGCGCGGATAGTCGATCCCGATCGACAGGTAGAAACTGCTGTTCGGGTTGCGGCGGTCGATCAGGTAGTCCCCTTCGGGGGTTTTACCGTCCCCTTCGAATTCCTTGTGGCCTTCGGGGGCAAAGCCGAGTCCGATGTCATAGGTCTTCAGGATCGCGTTGTGATGCAGCAGGTACATCTTGCGATCCGCTTTTTGCACGATCACGCGGGTCACTTCGGGACCGTCATAGGTCGGAAACTTGCCACAGGCGGTGAGCCCAAGCATCAGCGCCAGGAGACACAGAATTCGTAACATGAAAAAAGCTGCTCGTTTGTTTTGCCTCACGCTACACGAATTGTTCGAGAGGCGAAAAACAAAAGCGTGATGTCATCGCTCGTTCATGCGTTTTTCAATCGCCTCGAGCCGGGCCAGCACCTCGTCGCGGTAGGCATCCGTGCGCTCGTTCGATTCCTCGGCATGCGCATCCTGCATCGAGTTCACGATCAGGCCGACCAGAAGGTTCACCACAGCAAAGGTCGTGACCATGATGAACGGCACAAAGAACGCCCATGCCCAGGGGAATACCTCCATCACCGGTCGGACGATTCCCATGGACCAGGATTCCAGCGTCATGATCTGGAACAGGGAATAGCCGGACTTGCCAAGATCCCCGAACCATGCGGGAAAGGCATCGCCGAACAGCTTGGTCGCCATCACCGACGCGATATAGAAGATCAGCGCCATGAGGAGAAACACGCTGCCCATGCCCGGAAGGGCAGTGACAAATCCTTCCACCACCCGTCTCAGCCGCGGTGCAGCCGAGATCACGCGCAGCACACGCAGGATTCGCAGCGCCCGCAACACCGAGAACCCCTCGGTTGCGGGCACAAGCGCAATGCCGACGATGAAGAAATCGAACAGGTTCCAGCCGCTGCGGAAAAAGCGCCAGCCATACGCATATATCTTGAGCGCGATTTCGACGACGAAGATGAACAGGCACAGGGAATCCAGGGCGAGGATCAGCGGTCCCGCCGCCGCCATCGCCTGATCCGATGTTTCAAGTCCCAGAAGAACGGCGTTGAACAGGATCACGCCGATGATGAAATTCGTGACCCAGCCTTGTTCAAGAAATTCCGCCATCTTGCTGCGCATTGCGTTGCCTCTTATCCGTCCAGACGCAACAGCGCCACGAGTTCCACATGGGTGGACCATCGGAACTGGTCAACCACTCTTACCCAGTCGAGGCTGTATCCCGCGCGGATCAGGGTCGCACAATCCCGCGCAAAGGTCGCCGGGTTGCAGGACACATGGGCAATCCGCGGAATCCGCGCCTGTGCCAGCTCTGCCACTTGGGCGGCGGCCCCGGCCCGTGGCGGATCGATCACGGCTGCGTCGAACCGCACCAGGTCCTCGGCCAGAACAGGATTGCGAAACAGGTCGCGCGCCTCGTGGGTGATGCGCTTGAGACCGGCTGTGTTGCGCCATGCCTGGTCCAGCGCATTGGTCATGTCGCGGTCGCCTTCGACAGCATGCACCATGGCGTTTTGCGCGAGTGGCAGGGCAAATGTGCCACAGCCCGAAAACAGATCCACGATGCGTTTTGCCCCTGTCAGAGACTGAACCACCGCGGTGATCAGCGCGGTTTCGCCGTGTTTCGTGGCTTGCAGGAACGCACCGGGCGGCAATGTGACATCCGCCGGACCAATCCGCAGAACCGGCGCGCGGCGTTGCAGGGCAATCTCGCCCTCCCACGAGATGCGGGCCAGATCGTATTCGCGCGCAAGGCCGGCGAGCGTCTGATGCAGATCGATATCCATCGGTTTGCCACCAGAGACCGCGACGTCCAGCCCGGTATCCGTCCGCGTGAGACGCACCGACATTTCGCCTTTCCGTGACGCGCCCACCATGCCCAGCGCCTCCACCATCGGCAGGGCGGCTGTCAAATCGGGATGCACCAATTGGCAATTCGTCACCGCGATGACCGTGTCCGACGCTTTCATGTGAAACCCGGCCAGCGCGCCTTTCTTGGTCCGGCGGACCGAAAAGGTGGCGCGGCGGCGCGACTGCGGTGGCGAGGTGATCGGAGCCGGCAGGTCAATCGCGATGCCATGCGCGGCGAGGGCCTGTCGCACAACGTCTCGCTTCCAGTCGGACACGAACGCATCCGCCGCGTGCTGCAACTGGCACCCGCCACAGGATTTGGCATGTTGGCAGGGCGGTTTGACCCGGTGCGCCGACGGCGTGTCGATCTTGGGATCGCGCAGGTGATCGCCCTCGAGGGTCCCGCTCACCACTTCACCGGGAAGCGCGGCAGGCACATAGACCGGGCCGTCGGCTATGCCGTCACCCAGATGGCCCAAGCGCTTTATCGTTACCGTTGTCATGATGCGGCTTGTGCCTCAGCGCAGGGCGCGGGTCGAGATCTATTCTGCCGCCTTCGCCCCGATGAAGCCGCCCGACTGCCTGTCCCAATAGCGTGCATAGAGGCCGTTCTTGGACAACAGGTCGTCATGTGTGCCCATCTCGGCGATATGGCCCTGATCCATGACGATGATCCGGTCCATGCTGGCGATGGTCGACAAACGGTGCGCGATGGCAAGCACGGTCTTGCCCTCCATCACCCGCTCCAGCGCCGACTGGATCTGGGCCTCGACCTCGGAATCAAGCGCGCTCGTCGCTTCGTCCAGAACGAGGATCGGCGCATCCTTGAGAATGGCACGGGCGAGCGCGATGCGCTGCCGCTGACCGCCGGACAGCTTGACGCCACGTTCACCCAGATGCGCGCCGTACCCCTTGCGGCCGCGATGGTCGGACAAGTCCTGAATGAACTCATGCGCCTCGGCTTTGCGGGCAGCGGCATAGACCTCTTCGGCAGAGGCATCGGGCCGTCCATAGCGGATATTGTCGAGCGCGGAGCGATTGAACATCGCGGTTTCCTGCGTGACCATGCCGATCTGGCGCCGCAGGCTTTCCTGTGTGACATGCGACAGGTTCTGCCCGTCGATGCTGATCGCGCCTTTTTCGGTGTCATAGAGCCGCAAAAGCAAGGACACGAGGGTCGATTTGCCGGCACCCGACGCGCCGACAATGGCGAGCTTTTCGCCCGGGTGAATGTCGAGCGTGACAGTCTCGATCCCGCCATCGCGCTGGCCATAGGCAAAGGACACGGCGTCAAAGCGGATCGCCCCATCCGTCACATCCAGATCGCGGGCCTCTGCCGTATCTTCGATCCGGTCAGGTCGGGCGAGGGTGTTCATGCCATCCTCGACCTCTCCCAAATGGCTGTAGATCACCATCATCGTATAGCTGATCCAGCCGGTCATCTGTGACAGCCGAATCCCAACCGCGCCGACCGCGGCCACGTCACCCGGTGTGACACCGGTGCCGCGCAGGGCAATGGCCATCGCCACCAAAACGACGGGCAGGATACCGGCGATGAACATCAGGCCAAGCCGGAACAGGGTCTGCGCCTCGCCAAAGCGCAAGGCGGTGTGGCGCAGGTCCTCCATTGCGCCCAGCGCCTTGCTGTCCTCGTGACGGTCCCCGGCAAACAGCTTGACCGTCTTGATGTTGCTGATCGTGTCCACGACCTGCCCGGTGACCTGCGCCTTCGCCTCGGCCCGCGCGGCAGAGCGGGTGCGGATGATCGGCAGCATGACCCGCAGGAACAGGACATAAACCATGAACCAGACCACGAGGGCCAGCACCATCCAGAGATTGACCGCCCCCACCAGAACCGCGGTGCCCAGAACCGTGGCCAGACCGAAGGTCACGGCGTTCACCGTTTCGATCACGATTTCCGTCAGCGACGTCGAGGCCTGCATCTTTTTCTGCGCCAGCCGACCGGCAAAATCATTGTCGAAGAATGTCACCGACTGGCCCAGCGTCCAGCGGAACATGCGGGCCATCGTCTGCATGCCGATATTCGGACCGATCATCACCGATTGCGTCAGCGCCAGACCACCGAACAGCAGGGGCCGCGCAACCAGCAGGACAAGGATGCAGGCCAACACCAGCCAGCCATGTTCACCGAGAAAATCGCTCGAGGGTGTGGCAGCAACGGCATCGACAACCGTCCCAAGGAGCCGCATCGAGACGACTTCCGTGATGCCCGCCAGAACCGAGATCAAGACACCCAGCCAGACGATACGCCACCCGCCGCGCAGGCACCAAGCCATGAACGCCCGAAGCTGGCGCGGCGGCACACCGAGCGCCGGCGATTTCGGGTTGATCAGGTTGCCCGCCCGCAGAATCAGGTCATGGTAGAAATTTCGCATCATTCCGCCGCTTTCGTGTCCGGGTCGATAAATCCGCCCGATTGCCGCGCCCAGAACGCCGCATAGAGCCCGCCTTGCGCCAAGAGCGCGTCATGTGCACCTTGTTCGACGATCCGTCCCTGATCCATGACCAATATACGGTCCATATGGGCAATGGTCGACAGGCGGTGCGCGATGGCGATAACCGTTTTGCCTTCCATCATGCCATACAGCGTGTCCTGTATCGCCGCCTCGACCTCGGAATCGAGCGCGCTTGTCGCTTCGTCCAGAAGCAGGATCGGCGCATTCTTCAGGATCACGCGGGCAAGGCTCACGCGTTGGCGCTGTCCGCCGGACAGTTTCACGCCGCGCTCGCCGACTTGGGCGTCCAATCCCGTGCGGCCCTGTGGGTCCTGGAGCGTGTGAATGAACTCATCCGCCTGCGCTTGCCGGATGGCGGCGATCAGCTCGGCTTCGGTGGCGTCGGGACGACCATAGAGGATGTTGTCTCGCACCGAGCGGTGCAGAAGGGAGCTGTCCTGCTGCACCATGCCGATGGCCAGACGCAGACTGTCTTGGTTGACCATGGTGATATCCTGACCGTCGATCAGGATGCGCCCGCCTTCTGGGTCATAAAACCGCAAGAGGAGTTTGACCAAGGTCGATTTCCCGGCGCCGGACCGCCCGATCAGACCCACCTTTTCACCCGGTTCGATGGTCAGGCTCATATTATCCAGACCACCCGCGTCCCGCCCGTAATGGTGTGTCAGGGACTGGATCTCGATCCGGCCCCGATCAAGTGTGAGCGGTTGCGCATCCGCATCGTCGACCAGCGTGATCGGTTGCGCGATGGTCTGCATCCCTTCGCGAACGATGCCAAGCTGGCGAAAGAACGATGTCAGCGCCCACATGATCCACCCGGTCATGGAGTTGAGCCGCAGCGTCAGCGTGGTGGCGGCCGCAACCACCCCCACGCTCGCCTGACCCTGCATCCAGAGCCAGAACGCCCAGCCGACAACGGCCACGATCAGAAGGCCATTCAGCGTGACAAGCACGACATCCATGATGGTGAAGAGCCGCATTTCCTTCTGGAAGGTGCGGCGCGTGTTTTCGATCGCATCCTTGGCATAGGTCAATTCGCTATCGCTATGGGCGAACATCTTGACCGAATGGATGTTGGTGTAGCTGTCCACCACGCGGCCCGTCACTTCGGACCGGGCGTCGGACGCGGCCTGACTTGCCGGACCGATACGTTTGACGGTCCAGCGCACAAGCGCGCCATAGAACACCAGCCAGCCGACCAGCGGGATGGCAAGGCGGGGATCGGCTTGCCCCAGCAGCACCAGCGCGCCGACAACATAGGCCAGCGCGTATGTGATCGCATCGAAGACCTGGAACACCGCTTCGCCGGCGGCGGGGGGTGTTTGCATGATCCGGTTTGCAATGCGCCCGGCGAAATCGTTTTCGAACCACCCGATCGATTGGCGCAACACGTGTTTATGCGCGCGCCACCGGATCAGGGTGCCGAAATTCGGCAGGATCGTATTGTTCAAAAGCAGCACGTCCAACGCCTGCAGCAAAGGGCGGATCAACAGGATGAACACCGCCAGGGCAATCAATGTGCTTCCATGCGCCTCCCATACCTGTGCAGGATCGCCCGCGAGGATGTCGACGACCCAGCCCATTGCCCAGATCAGTCCGATCTCGATCGCGGCGATCACCACGGACATCATGGCGGTATAGGCAAAGATGCGCCGGAACGGACGCGCGTAGTCCAGCATGAAGGGCAGAAGCTGCGTCGGCGGCGTATCCTTTTCATCGTAGGACACGTAGGGGTCCACCAGATTTTCAAAAAAACGGAACACCCAACGGTCTCCTGAAGCTTGGATTGATGCCAACGCCGCCATCTCCGGCCACGCCGTGACAACAGATAATGCAATCCCCGGTGTTGTCTGTATCGCGGCGAAAGTCTAGCGCGGGTTTTTTTGCGAAAGCGACCCGGCTCAGTCGAGAAGCTCATCCCGCGACAACGCGAACCCGGACGCGATCCACCGGTCCTCGAGCTCTCGCAGCTTTTGGCCCAGCGCCGCGCCCGAATAGGCGGGCATCAAGTCTCCGGGCTTCACGGGAAGCGTCTGCGTCGCGGCCTTTTCAGCCGTGACCAGTTCTGCTTGATCGAGGTGACTCTCAAGCATCGCCGCGCGAAGCAGAAGCACATCCTGTGCAATGCGCTTCCCGTACCGATAGCCCAGTTCCGCCGGGGGCGTGGCCGCCGGTATCAGGCTCTGATACAGCGCAAGTCGCTTTTGATCCTTCTTCGACAGGCGCAGGGCGGTGCCGTCGAAAACGCCCAGCGCCGCAAGTCGCACCAGTGGATCGGGCGCGCGGCCCACGCTCTGTTCCAGATGCACCAGCGGGCCGAGCGCGCGCGATTGACTGCCGGGAAGCGTTGCGTGCAGCACGCCGACCTGCGCCATGGATGCAATCGCCGGTGACGGGTCCGGGGCTGACAGAAGCTTGATCATTTCGGCGCCGACGCGTTCACGGGACAGGCCCGACAAGCCATCACGTGTCTCGGCAATGGCGGCAAGAGCATCGGCATCGAACCCGTGATCCGTGTTGCCGTACCACGCCGAAAACCGGAAAAACCGCAGGATTCGCAGGTAATCCTCGGTGATCCGTGCATGCGCGTCCCCGATGAAACGCACGCGCCGCGCCTTGAGGTCCGCAAGCCCGGTCAGCGGGTCAATCACCGTGCCGTCCGCATGGGCATAAAGGGCGTTCATGGTGAAATCGCGCCGCTTTGCATCCTCTGTGATATCGGTTGAAAAGCGCACGATGGCGTGCCGTCCGTCGGTTTCGGTGTCCGCGCGAAACGTCGTGACCTCGTATCCGACCTTGTCTGCCACCACGGTGACGGTGCCGTGGTCAATGCCGGTCGGGACAGATTTCAGGTTGGCGGCCCTGGCCAATTCCTGAACCTGCTCGGGCGTGGCGTCGGTGGCAATATCCACATCGGTAACCGGCACCTGCATCAGCGCGTTGCGCACGCACCCGCCCACGGCCAGCGCGACATGCCCTTGAGCCTGTAGCGCCGCAAACACCGCCTGCGTACTGTCCCGCGTCAGCCAGTCGCCTGTAACCTTCATATCTTCTCCATCCGCTCCGCCAGCCCGCGCAGGATACGCGCGGTGGCACCCCAGATGTAATAGGGTCCAAAGGGAACTGTATAATAATGGCGCAGGGTGCCGCGCCAACGCCGAGACTGGACGGAATAGAGACGCGTTTCGGTCACATGCGCCAGCGGCACGCGAAATACTTCGGCGACCTCGCCGAGCTCGGGCACGATGTCGAAGGGGCGGTCGATCCACCCCAGAACAGGTGTGACAAGGAACCCCGTCACCGTTTCATGTGGCGGCAGCGTGCCAAGGCGCGCGACGTGATCGCGCGGCAGGCCGACCTCTTCTTCCGCCTCGCGCAGGGCCGCGTCGATCACACTCGAATCGCCCTCGTCCTGCTTGCCGCCCGGAAAGGCGATTTGCCCCGGATGATGCTTGAGCCGCGACGACCGCTTGGTCAGCAACACATCAGCGCCCTTCGACGTGGGCAGGACCGGCACCAGAACACCCGCGGGACGCAGTTTGCGCCCCACCGGCAAGTCAATGTCCGCGTTCAGATCGAAATCGGATGACGCGACCGTGTTCTGCTCCAACGCGGCCACAAGCCGGGACCGGTCATTCACCCGACACATCGTCAGCCTCGAACCCGACAGTGGCCGGGTCCAGGTCGTAATGTGCGCCGCAGAATTGGCAGTCAGCCGTGACCCGGCCTTCGTCGGTTGTCATCTTCTCGATATCCTTGGCGGAATAGATCGACAGGCTCTGCCGCACGCGGTCTTCGGAACAGGTGCAGCCAAAGCGCACAGGCATGGCATCGAAAACCCGCGGCTTTTCCTCGTGAAAAAGTCGAAAGAGCAGGTCCGTCGCTGGCAGCGCGGGTCCGATCAACTCCATATCGTCAACCGTGGCGAGATGGATATTGACGCGGTTCCAGTTCTCGCCCTCCTCCGCGTCCAAAAGATCATTGGGCAACAGCAACCCTTCCTCACCGGATCCGCCCTCTTCGGAGGCGAAGGGCGACGCTTTGGGCATGTGCTGGATCATGATGCCACCCGCACGCCAGTGTTGCGCGACGCCCGGCTCTTGGGATTGTCCAAAGCTGAGCGCGAACTTGGTCGGCAATTGTTCGGATTGCGCAAAATACGCCTCTGCACAGCTGGCCAGCGAGTCGCCAGAGATTGGGGTGATGCCCTGGTAGGGCTGCATCCCTTGGCCCTGGTCCATCAGTATCGCGAAATAGCCGTCTCCGATCTGTTCCATCGCGGGGCCATCCGTCACCTTGTCAGGATCAAAGCTGGCATAGGCACGGATAAGGGCGGGATCGCCCTCGGCCTCCGGGGCGTAGAAATCGGTGGCGATCATGCGCACGGCACCTTTGGACTGCACCTGAAGCGACAGCTTCCAGCGCAGCTTGATCGTCTGGCCGATAAGCGCGGTCAGCAGCGCCATCTCGGCCACCAACGCTTCGACCGCCGGGGGATAATCGTGCTGCTTCAGAATGCCACTCAGCACACCGTCCAGCCGCGCCACACGACCCCGCGTGTCCGAATGGTCAAGTTGGAATGGCAGGACAGTATCGTCCCATGCGAGTTTCGAACCAAGTGTCATGAAATTTCCTTGCTTGCCGTCTTCGGGCATGTTCGGAACTATATAAGCGACACAGTCACAGGTCCAAGGGGCGAACGGGGATTGGCATGATGCGCAGGTTTGGCGACCCGCCGGAAAACGGGCGATCCTATATCCAGCGCATGGGCGCTTACGCGATCCTGCCCGTGGGTGACGGGCTTCTGCTCACGCATCAAGACGCGCCAGAGCCTGAGGTTCAATTGCCCGGCGGCGGCATCGACCCCGGTGAATCGCCCGTGCAGGCCTTGATTCGGGAAGTGTACGAAGAAACCGGCTGGCGCATCGCACGACCGCACCGGCTGGGCGCGTATCGCCGGTTCACCTATATGCCGGAATACGATCTTTGGGCGGAAAAGATGTGCCTGATCTACATGGCCTTGCCGGTGCTGCAGTATGGCGGTCCGACAGAGCCTGGCCACACCGCGCTTTGGATGAGCATGAACGATGCATTGACAGAGCTTGCCAATTCCGGCGACCGCGCGTTCGTTTCGCGATTTGCGTCACGCGCCACTGTATTCCAGAAGCGCGGCTGAGATATCATCGGCAAATTCATTGGCCCCGCGTGCAGCGACCGAAAGCGCATCGTAAAGCGCATCGAGGAAATCCGGCCCGGTCTTGTCGGGCGGGAGCGATTGAACAAGCCGCAACAGCCCGTCTTCCTCAAGCAGGGTCCGATCTGGCATCCGCGCCTCGGTGAAGCCGTCGGAATAGAGCAGCAAACGATCCCCGGGTGCCAGCTGGATCGCGTGATCCTCGAACGTAGCTTCCTTGATCAGGCCGATCGGCAGACCGCCGGTGCCGATGAACGACGCCTCGCCGTTCCGGCGCAGCAGGAGCGGCGGCGGATGCCCCGCCTGCACGAACCGGGCGATCCCGGTTGACGGGCAGACATGGACATAGGCCAGTGTCAGGTATTCAGTGACCCCTTGCTGGCCCGCGACCCGCGCGTTGAGCCGTGCCGCCACGCGGTGCGGCGGCAAGAAAACAAGCTCTTCCCCCTGCCGTGTCAGCGCCAGGTTTTCGCCCGGATATTCCGCGCTCAGATAGCCCGCGACATGTGCGGTCATCATGGCGGACGTGATACCATGTCCGGACACATCGAGACTGAACAGGCCGAAATCGCCGGACTCTGCGCCAAACATACCGGCAAGATCACCGCCGACATGACCACAGGAACGCAACAGCACACTCACCCGGTTTTGGCCGAAAGTGGCAGAGCGCAGCGGCATCAGCGATTGCTGCAGAACGCGTGCCTGTTGCAGATCCTTGTCGATGGACGCGTGAATCGTCTGAAGCTGGGACAGGGTGTCGGCGATCACGCGGGTCTTTGCCTTCAATTCCCGCTCCATCGACAGGATGCGTGCCCCGGCATTGATTCGGGCGCGCAGTTCGTCCCCGTTCACGGGCTTGGTCAGGAAATCATCCGCCCCCGATTCCAGGCCCGAGGCGACGGCGGCTTTGTCGGATTTCGAGGTCAGAAGAATGAAGTAGCCATAGCTGTCACGCGGTGCGGCCCGGAAGGCGGTGCAGAAATCAAGCCCGCTCATCCCCGGCATCATCCAGTCGGAAATGATGAAATCCGGCTGAAAGCCATCACACAGGGCCAGACCGCGTTCGGCATTTTCAGCCGCGATCACATCAAACCCCCATCGGTCCAGCATGAGGGTGAGGATCCGACGCTGCACAAGACTGTCATCCACCACCAGAACGCGGCGGAATTCAGCATCCTGAACATCAGGGAACGCACATTCCGCGTCCTGTACCATAACCATTTCACCAACCAGTGCGCCGGCCCCCGCATCCGGTCTAGGCCCCAGAAGTTAAGCGCGGGTGAATGTTAAAATTCGGCCTATTCGAGCTTTGCCTATCAAGGGGTCGTCATGCTTTCCTGCTTCGCATCCCTGAGGATGGAGGCATCCATGATAGACTGGATTCGCGTGGCACAATTGCGGGACGAAATCGGCGCTGAGGATTTTGCCGAGGTGGCGGAGCTGTTCCTGCTGGAGGTTGAGGACACTCTGTTCCGCCTCGATGGTGCGGCTGGTAACCCCGAAGAGATGCGGGAATTGTTGCATTTTCTGAAGGGATCGGCCCTGAATCTCGGCTTTTCCGACCTTTCGGCGGTATGCAGCCGGGGCGAAGCGAACAGCGCAGGGGTGGATATTGCAACGCTCAAGGATCTTTACGCCCGGTCGCGCAGTTTTTTCGAGGCCGGGTATGCCCAACGATTCGCGGCCTGACGCGTCTCAGATCACGAACTGCGACAGCAGATCGTCATGGGTGATATCCTGATAGGTGAACCCCGATTCCTCCAACTGCGAGAACAACAAACCGAAATTCGCCGCGTCACGCGTCTCGATTCCGATCAGAACGGAGCCGTAATTGCGCGCCGATTTCTTCAGGTACTCGAACCGCGAGATATCATCATCCGGTCCAAGAAAGTTCAGGAAATCCTTGAGGGCCCCCGGTCGCTGCGGCAGGCGAAGGATGAAGTATTTCTTCAAACCAAGGTATTTCTGGGACCGCTCCTTCACCTCGGGCAGGCGTTCGAAATCGAAATTTCCGCCGGTGGTCACGCAGACAACGGTACGCCCGCGAATCGACTGGCCCAAATCCTTCAAAGCATCGACAGACAGCGCGCCGGCAGGTTCCAGCACGATCCCTTCGACATTCAGCATCTCGAGGATCGTCGTACACAGCCGGTCCTCGCGAATTGTCAGGGTGTTCGCCAATCCGACCCCCTTCAACCGTGCGAATGTGCGTTGCCCGATCTGCCCGACGGCGGCACCATCGGCAAACGTGTCCACATGGGGCAGGCGGACCGGCCGGCCGGCCTCGAGCGCCGCATGCAAACTGGCCCCGCCTGCCGGTTCGACGAAGGTGTATTGGCACCCGGTGCCAAGATAGCTGAGCATTCCTGCCGACAAGCCGCCACCACCCACGGGCAGCACGATATGGTCGGGCATCCCGCCCAGTTGTGCGAGGATTTCGACACCGACGCTGCCCTGTCCTTCGATGACATCCTCGTCGTCGAAGGGTGACAGGAAGTGCCCCCCCGCTTCGGCGCAAAACGCCTGTGCCGCGGCCAATGTGTCGTCGAAGAAATCCCCGGTCAGGCGGATCTCGATGCTGTCACCGCCGAACATCGCGGTTTTCTGGATCTTCTGCTGCGGCGTTGTCACCGGCATGAAGATCACACCGGTCTTGCCGAAATGTCGGCACATGTAGGCAACGCCCTGCGCATGGTTTCCGGCACTGGCACACACAAAGAGACTGGCTTCGGGCCGTTTGCGCATCGCATTGAATGCACCGCGCAGTTTGTAGCTGCGCACCGGCGAGAGATCCTCGCGTTTGAGATAGATGTTGGCATCGTAAAGATCGGACAGATGCGCATTCCGAAGAAGAGGCGTCTGCGGAAACACGTCGCGCATCGCCTTGGTCGCATCACGCGCTGATTGAGCAAAGTCGGTCATTCATCCCCCTTCAGGGAAACAGAGATCATTTGATGGGCCGCTCTTCGACGTAGTGTCCATAAAGCGTCGTCAGAACAGAAATTCCGATGATCGTGGCGAACCAGTTCACGACCAGCGTGTAAACAAGCGTGATGGTCGAGTCGGGCGCATCGTTGAATTGCGAGGGAAGCTGGATCAGGACACTGCCACCGACCACGATCAAGGCCAGTGTCAGGATCGTGTCGCTCTTTCCGCTGGTCGCATCCCATGCATCCGCCAATGTAAGTTTCTCGCCCAGCGCAGCTGCCGGCAACATGATCCCGAGCCGGAAAAAGAAATAGGCCCCTGCCCCTATCATGACCAATGTCATCAGCCCGGCCAATCCCGGTAGCCCGATCGCGATGATGCTGATCGGGATCGACAGGACAATGACGCCAAAAATCACCAAGGCTCCGATCAGGATCGACCGCCCCAGATACCCGAGGATCAAGGATCCTCGAAACTCCGGAAGCCACCCGTGCGTCACTTCGCCGTTCAATGCGAAACGGTGCCATGCGACGGCGATCCAGACGCTTCCGACAATGGCGGCAAAGCCGAAGAAAACGGTTGGCAGCATGTCTTCGGGCGCTGTCACCATGACCTGCATGCCTTCCATCTCGGTCGTTTGCGGCGGGTTGAAAAAAACGTAGATCACATACGAACTCTGAACCAGGTACAGCAAGAATGACAGGCGGAACGCCTGTTCGAGATTTTCCATAAACAGGTTGAAGGAATGTCGGAAAATCAGCCAACCCTGCGCCATGCGTATCATCCTGCCCTTGTGAAGCCTGCCAAGCAGCCACTTCTTGCCCCTGTCCGGAAAAACAAGTAATCGCCCCGGCAAACCCGTTAAAGGAAAACCCATGTCTGCGCCCAAAAAAGTTGTGCTGGCCTATTCCGGTGGCCTCGATACCTCGATCATCCTCAAGTGGTTGCAAACCGAGTATGGCTGCGAAGTGGTCACCTTCACCGCCGATCTGGGCCAGGGAGAAGAGCTTGAACCGGCGCGCGAAAAGGCGGTCATGCTGGGGATTGATCCCGCGAACATCTATATCGAGGATATCCGCGAAGAATTCGTGCGCGATTTCGTCTTCCCGATGTTCCGCGCGAACGCGCTTTACGAGGGTTTGTACCTGCTCGGCACATCGATCGCCCGGCCGTTGATTTCCAAGCGCCTGGTCGAGATCGCGGCGGATACCGGGGCCGATGCGGTCAGTCACGGGGCAACCGGCAAAGGCAACGACCAGGTACGGTTCGAACTGGCTGCCTATGCGCTCAACCCGGATATCAAGGTCATCGCGCCATGGCGGGAATGGGACCTGTCCTCGCGCACCAAGCTGCTGGACTTTGCAGAGAAGAACCAGATTCCGATTGCAAAGGACAAACGTGGCGAAGCGCCGTTTTCGGTCGACGCGAACCTTCTGCACACATCCTCCGAGGGCAAGGTGCTCGAAGACCCGGCGCAGGAAGCACCCGACTACGTCTACCAGCGCACCGCGCATCCGGAAGAGGCGCCCGATACACCGGAGATGGTCGAGATCAGTTTTGAAAAGGGCGATGCGGTTGCGATCAATGGTAAAGCGATGAGCCCTGCCACGATCCTGACCAAGCTGAACGAGCTGGGCGGAAAGCATGGGATCGGCCGGCTCGACCTCGTGGAGAACCGCTTTGTCGGGATGAAGTCGCGTGGCATTTATGAGACACCGGGCGGCACGGTCCTGCTCGAGGCGCATCGCGGGATCGAACAGATCACGCTCGACAGCGGTGCGGGCCACCTGAAGGATTCGATCATGCCGCGCTATGCGGAATTGATCTATAACGGCTTCTGGTATTCGCCCGAGCGAGAGATGATGCAGGCCCTGATCGACAAGAGCCAGGAGCATGTCACCGGCACGGTTCGCGTGAAGCTCTACAAAGGATCGGTCAACACGGTCGCCCGCTGGTCCGACCATTCCCTTTATTCCGAGGCACATGTGACCTTCGAGGAGGACGCCGGCGCCTACGATCAGAAGGACGCGCAAGGGTTCATCCAGCTCAACGCGCTGCGCCTGAAACTCCTGGCGGCACGGAATCGGCGCCTGGCTGACAAGTGAACGTGAGACAGCCCGTCGAGCTTTGACGGGCCCCACAGCCATCCCAACCACGACGGCTCAGGGCGCGAGCTTGATCGCTTCGAGCTGGTGATAGGTTGGAAGTGTCCGGTCCACCAGATCCGCCAACCCGCCTGACAGCTTTGGCAGTGGTCCATCTGCGCCGGCAAAGCCGCGGCTTTCATGCAACGATCCGTACCAATGAGAGGCCCAGACGCCGTCATAGGGCTTGGGTCCGGCAGGCCAGCCGAGCATTGCCGGATCAAAGGACAAACCCAGCGCAGCGCAGAGCTTTTCGAGCATACGGCGTGGCGCGTCGCGAATATCGGCGGAATCGATCACGACAGGCGTTTGGCCCAAGGACAGAACATGACCGAACAGCTCTGCCTGCGCCACGAATCCGATATCGTTCGCTGTCAGGTCTGGATACCCCCTGGAAAAACTTGCCACGACATGCGCGGGATGCCGGATCAGGAACACGTTTGTGCACTCGGCCATGAAATCGCGCGGGATACCGGCGATCATGTGTTGGCACATATGCTTGTGATAGACATGTGGTGCGCTGCCGGAACCGTCGCTGACCAGGGCGTCCTGGACCTGAACCGCGTCCAGGGGACGCGAGTCCAGGATCGCGTCGCGCATCGGATGGTTCAGCCCGGTCAGCCGAAGATATGGGCCATAAAACGGTTCGTCCCAGACCGTGAAATCAGCGCGCTGTGCAAAGGCGTACATCATTGCGGTCGACAGGTTGCGGGGACCGCTCCACATCGCCAGTCGCATCCGCGCCTCCTCTGACCTGGAATCAGCGGAACGGTACCCCGCCAAACGCGTTTCGCAAGCGGTAACTGTCGGTCACCTTCAAGTGAGGTCGCAGCTGAGACTTTGCACGCCGCACCGCTTTCATCGCAGACTGGACGTGAACAGAAGGAGACACGCAATGCGACCGCTTCGCCAATCCCGGCCCGTCCTGCTGACACTTGCCATTCTGGCCGGTATCTGCCTCCAGACGCAGCCGTCTTCCGCGGGAGAGACCCGCGATATCGTTGTGGCGGGGGGCTGCTTCTGGTGCGTGGAAGCGGATTTCGAGCGGGTTGAGGGCGTCGACAAAGCCGTGTCCGGTTACACCGGCGGCTCCGTCGCCGACCCGACTTACAAGCAGGTGACAGGTGGCGGCACCGGGCATTACGAGGCAGTGAAGATCACCTATGACAGCGGCGTCATCAATCGATCAAGGCTGTATGACCTCTTCTTCCGGTCGATCGACCCAACCGACGCAGGTGGCCAGTTCTGCGATCGCGGGCAAAGCTATGCCACTGCGATATTCGTCTCTAACGCAGCGGAACGCGCTGCTGCGGAAACGGCAAAGACCGAGGCCGAAGCGGAATTGGGGCAAAAGATCGTGACCCCAATCCTTGATGCGGAACCGTTTTACGTCGCCGAAGACTATCACCAGGACTACTACAAGGGCACAGATCGCGTGCTGACCCGCTTTGGCGTCATCAAACAGGCGGATGCCTACAAGCGGTACCGCGAAGGCTGCGGCCGGGATGACCGGATCGAAGCGCTGTGGGGTGCCGACGCGCCATTCCTGCCGAATTAATCCAAACGTGCGTCCTCCACATCTTTCAGATCGGGGATCACATCCGCCGTGCCTTGGCGCGTGACCATGATCGCGGCCGCTTGTTGGCCCAACGAAATCGCCTGCGCCATCGGCAATCCACGATCCAGACCAGCCACGAGGAAACCGGTGAACGTGTCCCCCGCGCCGGTGGTATCGACCGGATCGACGGGAATGGCTGGAAAGCTCTGATCGGAACCGTCATCGGTGTTCAACCATCGGCAGCCCTCACCGCCCAGTGTCACGACAATGTCACGCACCGGCAGGTCGGCCAGATCGGTGCCCGTTGACTCTGCCAGTTGCTGCGCCTCGACCGCATTCATCACCAGGATATCAAGCAGCGGCATCACGGTTTTCACCGACTCGGCATCAAACGGCGCGGCCGCGTAAATCACACGCATTCCTCTGGCCGAAGCCTGCGTGGCGCCGATCACCTGGCACGAGGTTTCGTTCTGGAACAGAAACGTGTCCACCTCTGTCGCGCCCGTCAACGCCTGCTGTATATCCGTCTCTGACAAGGCGTGATTTGCTCCGGGATGGATCAGGATCGCGTTTTCGCCCTGGTCGTCGATCATGATGACAGCATGGCCCGTCGGGGCGGCGACCTCGATGATCGCGCGGGTATCGACCCCGTATTCCAGCAACCTTTCGACGGCCCAGCGCCCATCCGGCCCGACCGCGCCAACATGCGTCACCCGCGCCGCGGCCCGGGCGACAGCGACCGACATGTTCGCCCCCTTGCCGCCCAGGCCCCGGCTGTGCCAGGTCGCGGCCAATGTTTCCCCCGGCGCAAGAAGATGCGGCACACGGTAGAACAGATCGGCGTTGATGGACCCGAGGTTATAGACCGCCACGCTCAGCCCCCCTTGCAGGCTGCCAGAACCGCCATGTTCAGGATGTCGCTCGCTGTACTGGCGGTGGAGCAAATCTGGATGGACTTGTCCACACCGGCCAAGATCGGTCCGATCACCGTCGCGCCGGCCATTTCCTGCATCAGCTTCACCGATATTGACGCGGAATGGCGCGCGGGAACGACAAGGACATTCGCGGGACCGGTCAGCCTCTGGAACGGATAATACTTTTGCGCGGTGCGGTTCAGCGCGACATCGACTGTCATCTCGCCCTCGTACTCGAAATTCACGCCGCGCTTGTCCAGCACCCGAGGCGCGATATGCATCTTCTCGGCGCGTTCGGACACCGGGTATCCGAAGGTCGAGAACGACACGAAGGCCACGCGCGGCTCCAGGCCCAGAAGGCGGGCCACATCGGCGCCCTGCTCCGCGATATTGGCAAGATCTTCCTCGTCCGGCCATTCGTGCACCAGTGTGTCGGCGATCAGGACGATGCGCCCCTTGACCAAAAGCGCGGTGACGCCGGCCGCCCCATGCGACGCGTCGGCATCGAAAACATGGTTGATCAACTCCATCACATGCGCTGATTTCCGCGTGGCTCCGGTGACAAGCGCATCGCCATGCCCCTGTTGCAGCATGAGCGCCGCGAACACGTGCCGGTCCCGGGCGGCAAGCCGGTGGATATCCTGCCGGTCATGCCCCTTGCGCTGAAGCCGGCCGTAGAGGAACTGCTTGTAGCGCTCCAGATGCTGGGTTTTGGCGGCGTTCACGACGTCGATCTCGCGCACGGCATCGGCCAGACCGGCCTCTTCGAGCTTGGCCTTCACATCCGATTCCCGCCCGACAACCAGCGCCTTGCCAAAGCCATTGCGCTGATACATCACCGCGGCGCGCAACACGCGCGGATCGTCTCCTTCGGCAAAGATCATGCGCGCCTGCGCGGACCGCGCCCGCGCGTTTATGCTGCGCAGAATGCTGGCGGTCGGATCCATCCGGGATTTCAGCGAGTCTTCATAGGCATCCAGATCGATGATCGGCCGCCGCGCCGCACCTGTGTCCATGCCCGCCTTGGCCACGGCAGGCGGAATCCGGTGGATCAGACGCGGATCAAAGGGCGTGGGAATGATGTAGTCGCGCCCAAAGGTCAGGCTTTTGCCATAGGCCAGCGCCACCTCGTCGGGCACGTCTTCGCGCGCAAGCTCTGCCAGCGCTTGCGCGCAGGCGATCTTCATCTCGTCGTTGATGGCGCGTGCGTGAATGTCCAAGGCCCCCCGGAACAGGTAGGGAAAGCCCAGGACGTTGTTCACCTGGTTCGGATAATCGCTGCGCCCGGTGGCGACGATAGCATCGACACGCACCTCGTGCGCCTCTTCGGGCGTGATCTCGGGATCGGGGTTCGCCATGGCAAAGATCACCGGGTTGTCGGCCATCGAGCGCACCATGTCCTGCGTCACGGCCCCCTTGACGCTGACCCCGAGGAACACGTCGGCCCCGACCATCGCCTCTTCCAGCGTGCGCGCGTCGGTCTGGACCGCATGGGCGGATTTCCACTGGTTCATACCCTCGGTGCGGCCCTGGTAGATCACACCCTTGGTATCGGCCACGATGCAATTGTCATGTCGCGCGCCCATCCGCTTGAGCAATTCGATACAGGCAATGCCCGCCGCCCCTGCCCCGTTCAGCACGATCTTCACATCCTCGATCTTCTTGCCCGACAGGTGCAGCGCATTGATCAACCCTGCGGCACAGATCACGGCTGTCCCGTGCTGGTCATCATGGAAGACGGGGATGTCCATTTCGTCCTTGAGCCGCTGCTCGATGATGAAGCACTCGGGCGCCTTGATGTCTTCCAGGTTGATGCCGCCAAAGGTCGGGCCCATCAGGCGCACGGCTTGGCAGAACGCCTCGGGGTCCTCGGTGTCGAGTTCGATGTCGATGGAATTCACATCCGCGAACCGCTTGAAGAGAACCGATTTGCCCTCCATCACTGGTTTGGACCCAAGCGCACCAAGATTGCCCAGACCCAGAACCGCCGTTCCGTTCGAGATCACGGCAACAAGGTTGCCCTTGTTGGTGTAATCATAGGCAAGTCCGGGGTCCTTTGCGATATCCTCGCACGGGACGGCAACGCCGGGCGAATAGGCAAGAGACAGATCCCGTTGTGTTGTCATGGGAACGGTTGCCTGCACCTCCCACTTGCCAGGGGTCGGTTCGAGGTGAAAGGCAAGGGCCTCCTCGCGGGTGAACTTTGGATTGGACATGCAGTCAGGGCCTCATTGGTCAAAATCGGGTTTTCCACCCGCGTCGCTCGTCTTAATGTCATGCCAAAGCACCAAGGGGAAGATTGTGAACGCGAATAAATCACCCGTCACACCCATGATGGCGCAATATCTGGAAATAAAATCCCAGTATATGGACGCATTGTTGTTCTATCGCATGGGTGACTTTTACGAATTGTTCTTTGATGACGCTGTCGCCGCTGCTGAGGCGCTCGACATCGCCCTGACCAAGCGGGGCAAACATGATGGCGATGACATCCCGATGTGCGGCGTGCCGGTTCATAGTGCCGAAGGCTATTTGTTGACGCTGATCCGCAAGGGGTTTCGGGTGGCCGTCTGCGAACAAATGGAAAGCCCCTCCGAAGCGAAAAAGCGTGGGCACAAATCCGTGGTCAAGCGGGACGTCGTGCGCCTCGTCACGCCCGGCACCCTGACAGAAGACACGCTTCTCGAAGCCCGGCGGCACAATTTCCTGGCCGCTTTGGCCTGTGTCAGAGACGAATGGGCGCTGGCCTGGACAGATATTTCAACCGGTGCACTGCATGTCTTGCCGCTGCCCCTTGCCCGCGTCGGACCGGAATTGGCCCAACTGTCCCCGGCCGAGGTCTTGATGGCCGACGGGGTGGATACGGTTGTCTCCGAAGTGCTGAAAGATCTTGGCATCGAGCCAACATCGCTGGGCAAATCCAGCTTCGATTCCACCAGTGCGCAGACACGGCTGGAACGACATTTCGGTGTCTCATCGCTGGAGGCCTATGGGCAATTTTCGCGGCCTGAATTGTCCGCGATGGGTGCATTGCTCGAATATCTCGATCTCACGCAAAAGGGGCGCTTGCCGCTCTTGCGTCCGCCGCAGCAGGAAAAGCTGGGTCACGCGATGCTTATCGACGCCGCGACGCGCCGAAATCTCGAGCTGACCCACAGCCTCAACGGAGGTCGCGCCGGATCCTTGTTGTCGGTCATCGACCGCACCGCAACGGCCAGCGGTGCGCGCCTGTTGGAACGACGCCTGTCCACCCCCTCCTGCGATCTTGCCACGATCCGAGACCGGCAAGACGCACTCCATTGGGCGATGTCGAACGTTCCCGTGGCCACACAAGTGCGGGAAGCCTTGAAACGCGTGGCCGATCTCGACCGGGCACTGTCACGGCTTGGGCTGGATCGCGGCGGCCCCCGGGACATGACGGCAATGCGCAATGCTCTGGACCAGGCAAACGCAATTTACGCTGCGTTAGAGCCACATAACCTGCCCGATCTGTTGCAAGCCGCAGTTGCCGCCTGCACCGGACATGACGATCTTCTCGATCTTCTGGATGGCGCGCTCGTGGCCGATCCTCCGCTTCTGGCGCGGGATGGTGGATTCATCGCCCAGGGCTACGCCGCGGACCTGGACGAGGCCCGCACGCTGCGTGACGAAGGGCGCGGCGTAATCGCAGGCCTTCAGGCCAAGTATGCCGACATGGCGGGCGTGTCGTCGCTGAAGATCAAGCACAACAACGTTTTGGGCTATTTCATAGAAACCACCGCCACGCATGCGCAAAAGATGATGGCGCCACCGCTGAACGAAACCTTTATTCACCGGCAAACGACAGCCAACCAGATCCGGTTCACCACGGTCGAGCTCTCCGAACTTGAACGCCGCATCATGACGGCCGGAACCGAAGCGATCGAGATTGAAAAGCGGCTCTATGAAAGATTGAAAGCCGCCATTCTGGACCGGCAGACGGCGCTCAATACACTTGCCACCGGGCTCGCCGAGTTGGATCTCGCAACGGCCTTGGCAGACCTTGCAACCGATCTCGACTGGTGCCGCCCGACGGTCGATAACAGTCGCGCGTTCGAGATCACCGCAGGCCGCCACCCGGTCGTGGAACGCGCATTGAAAAGCGGCAGCGATACAGGGTTTGTCGCCAATGACTGCCACTTGAACGCGGAAGGAGACGCCGCCGCGATAAAGCTGCTGACGGGTCCGAACATGGCCGGCAAATCCACCTACCTGCGGCAGAACGCGCTGATTGCTCTGTTGGCACAGGTCGGATCCTACGTTCCGGCGCAATCGGCGCATATCGGGCTGGTCAGCCAGGTTTTCAGCCGCGTTGGCGCGTCCGACGATCTTGCGCGCGGGCGATCGACTTTCATGGTGGAAATGGTCGAAACCGCCGCGATTTTGAATCAAGCGGATGATCGGTCCCTTGTCATCCTGGACGAGATCGGACGGGGCACCGCGACCTATGACGGGCTCTCGATCGCCTGGGCAACCTTGGAACACCTGCAATCACAGAACCGGGTGCGCGCGCTTTTTGCAACGCATTACCACGAGCTGACGGCGCTGGCAGCAACGCTCGAGGGGGTCACGAATGCGACAGTCACGGTACGGGAGTGGGAGGGCGACGTGATCTTCCTGCACGAGGTGCGGGATGGCGCGGCGGATCGGTCCTATGGTGTGCAAGTCGCGCAACTGGCCGGGCTGCCACCGGCGGTGATCACTCGGGCGCGGTCCGTTCTGGATGCCCTGGAAAAAGGCGAACGGGAAAACACCTCGCCCAAGGCACTGATCGACGATCTTCCACTGTTTTCCGCTGTCGCCAGTGCACCACAGCCTGCAGCCCCCAAGTCTGAAAACAAGATAGAGGCACAGATCAAGGATCTGCACCCCGACACGATGACACCGATGGAGGCGTTACAGGCTCTGTACCAGCTCAAAACGCTGGTACAGGAAGACAGCGACTAGGATTTCGGTGTTGAGCTGACGCCCACCTGCGCCGGGCGCAGAAGCCTGTCATAGAGCATGAACCCTTCGGCAGAGACCTGAATGATGTCGCCTGCCGTTGTGCCGGGCACGGGTGCTTCGAACATGGCTTCATGGTGCTGGGGATCAAACTTGTCCCCCACTTCCGGCTTTATCGGCTGCACACCATGTTTGCTGAAAACGCTCCGCAATTCCCGCAGCGTCAGCTCCAGCCCCTCGATCAGAGCCTCGGACGATTCGCGTTGTTCATCTGATATCGATTCGAGCGCGCGGCACAGGTTGTCATACACGGGAAGCAAATCCCGAGCGAGGCGCGATCCACCATATTGCTGTGCTTCGCGGCGATCCTTTTCGGACCGTTTGCGTGCGTTTTCTGCATCGGCCAGCGCGCGCATGAACTTGTCTTTCAGATCATCCCGTTCAGCACGCAAGGCATCAAGATCAGCCGCGTCTTCGCTGATCTCTTCTTCCAGTGCTTCGTTTTCCTCGGCCTCGGCGTCTGCCAGGCTGTCGAGGAAATCCTTTGTGTGATCCGTATCGGCCATCTTGTTACCCTTGGTTGCGGTCGCCGAGCAATTTCCCGACGAGCTGCGCGGTGTAGTCTACGATCGGTACGATCCGCCCATAATTCAGACGTGTCGGGCCAATGACCCCAACCGCACCGATAATCTTACGGTCAGCGTTCATATAAGGAGAGACGACCAAAGAGGAACCCGAAAGTGAGAAAAGTTTGTTCTCGGAACCGATAAAAATGCGCACACCGTCCCCTTCTTCGGTCAATTCGAGAAATTCGGCGATGTCCCGCTTGCGTTCAAGATCGTCGAACAACTCGCGAATGCGCTCCAGTTCTTCGGCGTGAGTTTCTTCGGCAAGCAGGTTCGATCGCCCGCGCACGATCAAACGCCCTGACATATCGGCAGTATCATCCCAGACGGCAAGCCCCTGCTCAACCAGCGTCGCGGCCAGCGCATCAAGCTCGCGCCGTTTGTCCGCCATGTCGTCCTTGATTGTTCGTTGCAGCTCCGACAGCGTTTTGCCTTCGACCAGCGCATTGAGAAAATTCGCGGCCTCGCGCATGGAGCTGGGTGTCTGCCCCGGTGGCGGCGTGAAAAGGCGGTTCTCCACATGCCCGTCGGCAAATACCAGGACCACCAATGCCTGATCACCACCAACGGGCACAAATTCGATATGCTTGATCGCCGCCTCATGTTTTGGCGTCAAGACAAGCGATGCGCCATGGGTGACACCCGACAGGGCCGACCCGACCCGATCAAGGATGGATCCCACGTCTTGACTGTTGCTTGTCACCGTCGCATCGATCTTTTGCCGATCATCGAGATCGAGATCCCGCACTTCGAGAAGACCATCGACAAACATGCGCAGACCAAGCTGTGTCGGCACACGCCCCGCGCTGATATGCGGGCTGTCCAGCAGGCCAAGAAACTCAAGGTCCTGCATCACGTTGCGGATCGTCGCCGCGGACACTTTTTCATCCAGTGACCGTGTCAGCGTGCGCGATCCCACGGGTTCCCCGCTGGACAGATAACCTTCGACCACCTTGCGAAACACCTCGCGGGAGCGGTCGTTCATTTCTTCAAGAACTTTTGATCCGTCGGTCAATCACTCACCTCATTGCGCTTTGGCCCACGCCTGTCAGCTGGACTTATCGGCTTGCGGAACCGGAAAGCCTGCTTGTATCCGTACACAGCAATCAAAAGGACATCCCATGCGACCATCAGGACGAAAACTAAGCGAAATGCGCGCGGTTTCAATCGAAACCGGTATCAGCAAGCACGCAGAAGGATCCTGCATGATCCGCGTCGGCGACACCCATGTCCTGTGTACCGCCACGATCGAAGACCGGGTGCCGCCTTTCATCAAGGGCTCGGGTCTTGGCTGGGTCACGGCGGAATACGGGATGCTCCCGCGCTCCACGACAAGCCGGATGCGGCGTGAAAGTTCGGCTGGCAAACAACAGGGCCGCACGGTCGAGATCCAACGGCTGATCGGGCGCAGCTTGCGGGCCGGCGTGGACCGTGTCGCAATGGGAGAACGGCAGATCACCGTCGATTGCGACGTGATCCAGGCCGATGGCGGAACCCGGTGTGCCTCCATCACCGGCGGTTGGGTCGCGCTGCGCCTTGCGGTGAACAAGCTGATGAAAGCCGGTGACGTGACCAGCGATCCGCTTATTTCCCCCGTCGCGGCCGTGAGCTGTGGCATCTACGCGGGCCAACCCGTGCTCGACCTCGATTACCCCGAGGATTCCGAGGCCGGTGTGGATGGCAATTTCATTCTGCGCGGCGATGGCCAGTTGATCGAAGTGCAGATGTCCGCCGAGGGCGCGACCTTTTCCCGCGATCAAATGACCCAACTGCTCGATCTGGCAGATGCCGGTGTTCAGGAACTGGTCACGATGCAACTGAAGGCAGCGGAATGACACGCAAGTTCGACGGCGATCGGCTTCTTGTGGCAACCCACAACCAGGGAAAGCTTGAAGAGATCGCCGACCTGCTCAAGGAGTTCGGCGTGACGGTCGTTGGCGCCGCAGACATGAGCGTGGCCGAACCGGTCGAGGACGGGACCAGTTTCGTCGAGAACGCCCGGATCAAGGCACATGCGGCAGCCAAGGCGACCGGCCTGCCGGCCCTTTCGGACGATAGTGGGCTAGAGATCGACGCTTTAAATGGCGCGCCGGGGGTTTACACCGCCGATTGGGCCGAAACAGAGACGGGTCGCGACTTTGTCATGGCTATGGAAAAGGCACATGCCGCCATTCTGGCCACGGGGATCTCGCCACCATGGACCGGACGGTTTTGCTGCACGCTTGTCCTTGCCTGGCCCGATGGCCATGACGAGGTGTTCCCGGGCAAGATGGACGGCCAGATCACTTGGCCAATGCGCGGCAATCAGGGGCATGGATATGACCCCATGTTCCAACCGGACGGGTATTCCGTGACCTTTGGGGAAATGGATCGCTGGGAAAAGAACAAGATCAGCCACCGCGCTGATGCGTTCCGCAAGTTCGTGGCCGGCTGCTTTGGCTGAACTGTGGCAGGAGCGCGGCTTCGGCCTTTACGTCCACTGGCCGTTTTGCGCCGCGAAATGTCCCTATTGCGATTTCAACAGCCATGTTCGGTCTGCTGTGGATCAGGCCCAATGGGCCGACGCCTTGGCTCTCGAAATCCGAAGGACCGGCGAACGCACAGGTCCGCGGGTTTTGTCCTCAGTCTTCTTCGGTGGTGGCACCCCGAGCCTTATGGAGCCGCAAACCGTTGCCACCATCCTGTCAGTGGCCCGCGACGTCTGGAGCTTTGCCAACGATATCGAGATCACGTTGGAAGCCAATCCAACGTCGGTCGAGGCACACCGTTTTGAGGGCTACGCCAAGCACGGAGTCAATCGGGTTTCGCTGGGTGTGCAAGCGCTAAACAACCCGGATCTGCGCAAACTTGGCCGATTGCATTCCGTTGAAGAAGCGCAGGAGGCGTTTGCCATTGCCCGCCAGATCTTTGAGCGTGTGAGCTTCGATCTGATCTATGCACGGCAGAACCAAACCCTCGCTGACTGGCGGAAAGAGCTGGGCCAGGCTCTGGACATGGCGGTCGACCACTTGTCGCTCTATCAATTGACGATCGAGGAAGGGACAGCCTTCTGGGATCGCGCAGAACGCGGTCACTTGCGCGGCTTGCCCACCGATGATCTGGGCGCGGACCTTTACGATGTGACCCAAACAATGTGCGAGGATGCGGGCTTCCTCGCCTACGAGGTGTCCAACCATGCGCGCGCCGGGGCAGAGTCGCAACACAACCGTCTCTACTGGCGTGGCGGCGATTACGCCGGAATCGGGCCCGGTGCGCACGGGAGGTTGACCATCGACGGCCAGCGCATTGCAACCGAGTGCTGGAAACAACCAGAAGCATGGCTGCGCGCGGCGCAAGCAACAAATGGGATCCGGACGGAAACCCCTTTGTCCAAACTAGATATTGCGGATGAACGCCTCATAATGGGGCTTCGTCTTCTCGAGGGCCTATATATCGAGGATTTAACTCATCTAATTGATTGGCCGAAATTCAAGAACTTTGAGTCAGACGGCCTGGTTTGGCAGTCAGACACAAAAATCGGGGCGACCAAGAAAGGCCGCCCTGTTCTGAATTATCTTATCTCTCAGCTTGCCAAAGCCTGACTATTTGGTCGCACTCAGGACCATGCACAAGGCGTCCAGGTCTTCGAGCGACTCGTACCCGATCGTCACTGTGCCCGACTCTTTGCCCGCGTGATGCGCAATAGACACTTTCATATCCAAGGCTGCTGACAGGTCCGCCTCAAGCGCCTTGGTATCCGCATCCTTCGACGTGTTGGGGGATTTGGATCCGGCCTTGGGTTTTGCCTCTGCAGGAGGATTCAGGGCTTCTTTGACCAAGCGCTCCGTCTCGCGCACAGACAGACCATTTCGCACGATCCGCCCAGCCAGGTGAGTGGGATCAGGCGCAGTCACCAGTGCACGCGCGTGTCCTGCGGACAGCTTTCCATCCGTCACGGCGGTTTTCACAACATCCGGCAGATTGAGAAGGCGCAACAGATTGGCAATGTGGCTGCGACTCTTTCCCAGTGCCTTGGCCAGTTTTTCCTGCGTATGGCCAAAGCGATTCATCAATTGCTCGTATCCCGCCGCCTCTTCGATCGGATTCAAATCGGCGCGCTGGATGTTTTCGATAATCGCGATCTCGAGGACATCCTCATCGGAAAAATCCCGCAAAACCACCGGAACTTCGTGTACTCCGGCCGCCTGAGCCGCCCGCCAACGACGTTCTCCAGCGACAATCTCGAATTCCGACCCGGATTCTCCGCGTTGGCGGACGATCAATGGCTGGATGACGCCTTTGCTGCGGACAGAATTTGTCAGCTCTTCCAGCGCTTCGGTATCAAACGAACGCCGCGGCTGGTTCGGGTTGGGAAACAGCTGATCCACTGGCAAAACCTGTGTGGGACGTTGCGCGGGTTCACTGGCGCTTTCGGTCTCGGGCTCGATATCCGCCATCAAGGCGGAAAGCCCCCGTCCCAGCCCTCTGCGCTGCTCTTTTTTCTCTGACATGATCCGCCTCTACGCTGCTGTCATCGTTTCATTTTTGGTCAGAAACTCCCGCGCTAGCGCGCGATACGCCGCCGCACCCTTGGAGTTCGTATCGTATTCTAGAACCGGCATCGCATAGGACGGTGCCTCACTCACCCTCACATTTCGTGGGATCACCGTCTCGAACACCAATTCCCCAAGATTATCGCGCGCGTCGTTTTCAACCTGCTGAGATAAATTGTTGCGTGCGTCATACATCGTCAGGACCACCCCTTCTATCCGAAGTTTCGGATTGGCGGATTGGCGCACCTCCCGGATCGTCAGCATCAATTGGCTCAACCCTTCCAATGCAAAGAACTCGCTTTGCAAAGGGACAAGAACCGAATGCGCCGCCACCATGGCGTTTACCGTCAAAAGGTTAAGAGACGGTGGACAGTCGATCAGGATAAAGTTGAAACCAAATGTATCCATGTCCGGTTGTCGCAGGGCGTCGTGCAAAAGGAAACTGCGCTTTTCATTGGCAATCAATTCGATGTCTGCAGAGCTGAGATCGGTTGTGGACGGGACAATGCTCAGTCCCTTTTGCGTGGTCTCGCAGATGATGTCGCGCAACGGATAATCATCCAACAAGAGATCATATGTCGTTGCACGACGGCTTTCAGGCATCAGGCCCAGACCAGTAGACGCATTCCCCTGTGGATCAAGATCAACGACAAGAACAGTTTGGCCAATCTCGGCCAGCGCGGACGCGAAATTTATCGCGGTTGTGGTCTTGCCCACCCCACCTTTCTGGTTTGCGATTGCTATTATCTTCGGTCCAGCGGGGCGTGTCGGATCATACACGGGATAGGTCTCCGATCTGTAGGATTGCCGCGTTAGCGCTTGTTTTACTTTTATGGATTTCCAAGGAGAATCGCCACTGTTTTTCGGCATGTGCTATTTCGTTTTTCCACCTCTCTCCCTTGGGGAAAAAGGCGGTTCCAGACTTTTTCATGTGTCGGTTCGTGAATTGCAAAAGGACATCAACCGGGGCAAGCGCTCGGGCACTGAGAACATCTGCTTCCAGGGGTTCCAGGCTCTCAATGCGCTCCGCAACCACATTAAACGGGACATTTGTTTCACGTGAAACAGTGCGAAGGAACGCCGCCTTACGCTGATCGCTTTCGACCAATGTTACCCTGGTCTCGGACTCCGCCAAAGCAATGGCAACAACAGCGCCAGGGAAGCCACCGCCAGACCCAAGGTCTACCCAATGTCTCGCGGCCGATGGACACAACTCAACCAGCTGCAGTGAGTCCGAGAAGTGCCGCTCGGCCGCTACGTCCAGGGACGCCTTTGAGACAAGATTGATTCTTGGTGACCATTTCCGAAGCAGGTCTAGGTATATTTTAAGTTGATCCGTTGTTTCACGTGAAACATTCATCCCGCAGCCCGTTTTTTGCCAGAGCCGCTACGTATCTTTGACAGCAACAAAAGAAGTCCAGAGGGAGTCATCCCATCAAGCCGAGACGCCTGTGCAATATTTGCAGGCTTTTGAGTGCCCAGCTTCGATTTTAGCTCGTTCGACAAACCGTCAATCTGCGTGAAATCAAAATCAGCAGGTATCGCCTGTGCCTCGTCTCGGCGTAACGACTCGATGTCTCTCTGCTGCCGCTCGATGTAATTTGCGTACAACGCATCCTTCGAAAGCTGCGCGCGAGTCGTCTCATCGATTTTGGCCAAGTCAGGCGAAATCACCTCTAGGGCTGCCCACGTTACAGCTTCAATCGCCAAGCACTCGAATCCTGTTCTCTTTGTCCCATCCTGTGAAATCGGCACACCGGATTCGACAAGTTGCTTCGAGGTGACGGTCAGCTTGTCCAACATGCACCTCCCTGCCTCGATCACGTCCATTTTTGACAAGAACGCTGTCTTGCGCTCCTCCGAAACGCAACCCAAATCGATCGCCTTCGGTGTCAATCTCTGGTCAGCGTTATCAGCCCGCAAAGACAACCGGTATTCTGCCCGCGATGTGAACATCCGATATGGTTCGGACACACCTCTGGCCGTAAGATCGTCAATCATCACGCCGATATAACTGTCAGCCCGGCTAAAGGTTACACCGTCCTTATCCATGGACCGACGCGCTGCGTTGAGGCCGGCGACCAGGCCTTGAGCGGCCGCCTCTTCATAACCTGTGGTTCCATTGATCTGGCCTGCCAAGTACAATCCCGACCCCGTTTTCACAGCCAGGTCCAAGCTCAACGCGCGTGGATCAACATAGTCATATTCAATTGCATATCCGGGTTGCAGTATTTCTGCGCGCTCCAGTCCTTTGATCGACCGGACATATTCGAGCTGAACTTCTTCAGGAAGCGATGTCGAAATACCATTCGGATAGACGGTATCATCGTCGATGCCCTCCGGTTCCAGAAAAATCTGGTGAGACGTCTTGTCTGCGAACCGCACAACCTTGTCTTCGATCGATGGACAATACCGCGGGCCCACGCCTTCGATATTGCCGCCATACATCGCGGACCGATGCAGGTTTGTACGGATAATTTCGTGTGTCCGTTCATTCGTATGCGTAATGGCGCAAGCGACTTGCGGTGCTGTTGGACCTTTTGACATGAAGGAAAACATCACCGGACTATCATCGCCAGGCTGCTTGTCCAGGTCTTCCCAGTTGATTGTCCGGCCATCAAGCCGTGGTGGCGTTCCTGTTTTTAACCGGCCCAAAGGCAGATCAAAGGATTCAAGTGTTTTCGCGAGATCGTTCGACGGACGCTCGCCCATACGTCCACCGGAAATCTGTCGGTCTCCGATATGGATTACGCCGCGCAGAAAGGTTCCCGTTGTCAGAACAACGGATGGTGCCGTAATCTTCTCATCCCCGTTGATAATCACGCCTTCGATTGTTGATCCGGTTTTCCAAAGGTCGGTCACCTCCCCCAGAACAATTTCCAGATTGTCTTGAGCTTTCGTCGCAGCAAGCATTTCTGTTTGGTAAATTCTGCGATCGGCTTGCGCACGTGGCCCTTGTACCGCGGGTCCCTTGCGGCGGTTCAGAAGTCGGAATTGGATCCCGGCCTTGTCAGCGACGCGGCCCATAATACCGTCAAACGCGTCAATCTCCCGGACAAGATGGCCTTTGCCAAGGCCACCAATCGCAGGATTACACGACATGACACCAATGCCCTCTTCCGTCAGCGTGACAAGCGCAGTTCGAGCGCCCATCCGCGCAGCTGCGTATGCGGCTTCGCACCCCGCATGGCCGCCACCAACAACGATGACATCGAAATCAAATTGTTTCACGTGAAACACTCCCTACTTTCCGATGCAAAAACTGGAGAAGATCTTATCAAGCACATCTTCTACATCAACCCGCCCAACGAGCCGCTCGAGCGTGACGATTGCCGCACGGATTTCTTCAGATGCCAGATCATAACGCTCTGGCCCATCGAAAACAAACCCCTGGGCCGTCAACAAGGAGCTTAGCCCTTGTTTCAAGACATCGCGCTGGCGTTGATGCGAAACCAGTCCAGCAGAAGTCGATCTCTCGACCAGCAGGCCTTTGACTTGGTCAATCAAATCCTTGATGCCCTGCCCCGTGACCCCGGATACGCCCTTACCATCTTCGACCAGGTCAGACTTCCCTTGCACGACGATATCTTCCGCCAAAGGGTTCAGGTCACCAAAGTCACCGTCACCTCTGAGGAAAACACGAAGATCAGCAGCTCTGGCACGTCCCATTGACCGTTGAATCCCGATTGATTCAACAGTGTCATCGGTCTCCCTCAGACCTGCCGTATCTAGGAAAGTAACAGGCAGGCTGTCCAGATCCATGCGGACTTCAATTACATCGCGCGTCGTTCCGGCAATCTCGGACGTGATCGCCGCGTCGCGTCCTGCAAGCGCGTTGAGCAATGTCGATTTCCCGGCATTCGGGGGACCAATGATTGCAACCTCAAATCCGGTTCGCACACGCTCGGCGACACCGAAGCCGTTGACTTCCCTTTCAATGGTCGCAATAACCCCAGATAGCAGACGATTGACCTCTGGCGATACGTCCACTGGTACCTCTTCATCCGCGAAATCAATCGTCGCTTCAAGAAGTGACACTGCGTGGATCAGATCCGTTCGCCAAGTTTCCGCCTGATCACGCAGACGGCCAGTAAATCCTTTCAACGCCTGCTTTCTTTGCATTTCGGTCTCGGCGTCGATCAAATCCGACAAAGCCTCGACCTGCGTCAAATCAAGCCGACCGTTGGCCAATGCCCGGCGTGTAAATTCCCCGGCCAAAGCGGCGCGGCAATGTGGCAATCTGCCCAAGCAGTCCAGCACGGAATTGATGATCGCAAGGCTGCCATGCAGATGAAACTCGACCACCTTCTCGCCGGTAAAGCTTGCGCCGTCTTCGAAAGTCAGGACCAGCGCTTCATCGAGAACGCCCTCGTCGGCATGTACCAACTGTCGCAGCGCGGATTTTCGCGCCAAAGGTGGTTCAAAACCAAAGGTCCGACAGCACTCGAACGCATCCGGACCAGAGACACGGACAACAGCAACGCCTGATTTTCCCGGCACTGTGGCCAAGGCAAAGATAGTGTCCATGACCTCTCACGTGGCTTGATCTACGAATTCATGGAGTCGAAGAATTCCGAGTTTGTCTTTGTTTGCTTAAGCTTGGAAATCAGGAATTCGATCGCGTCGGTTGTGCCCATCGGGTTCAGGATACGGCGCAGGACAAAGGTTTTCTGAAGATCGACCTTGTCGACCAGCAATTCTTCTTTACGCGTGCCGGATTTCAGAATGTCCATGGATGGGAACACGCGCTTATCTGCAACCTTGCGGTCCAGCACGATTTCCGAGTTGCCCGTACCTTTGAATTCTTCGAAGATGACTTCATCCATCCGGCTGCCGGTATCGATCAGTGCCGTCGCGATGATCGTGAGCGACCCACCTTCTTCGATATTCCGAGCTGCGCCAAAGAAACGCTTGGGCCGTTGCAATGCATTCGCGTCAACACCCCCGGTCAGAACTTTCCCGGACGAGGGCACCACGGTGTTGAAGGCTCTACCAAGTCTCGTTATCGAATCCAATAGAATCACTACATCTCGTTTATGCTCCACAAGCCGCTTGGCTTTTTCGATCACCATTTCAGACACAGCAACGTGGCGCGTCGCCGGTTCATCAAAGGTGGAGGACACGACCTCTCCCTTGACCGAACGCTGCATGTCGGTGACTTCTTCCGGCCGTTCATCGATCAGAAGCACGATCAGATAGCACTCCGGGTGGTTGCGTTCGATGGAGTTTGCGATGTTTTGGAGCAGAACAGTCTTGCCTGTCCGCGGTGGCGCGACGATCAGTGATCTTTGACCTTTCCCGATGGGTGCCACCAGATCGATGATCCGGGCGGACCGATCCTTGATCGTTGGATCCTCGACTTCCATGTTCAACCGCTCGTCAGGATAGAGCGGTGTCAGGTTGTCGAAGGCGATCTTGTGACGGGCCCGTTCGGGTTCCTGGAAATTGATCTGGGTGCAATTCAGCAGCGCGAAGTACCGCTCATTGTCCTCGGGCGCCTTCATCTCGCCGTCGATCGTATCGCCGGTGCGAAGCGAGAATTTGCGGATCATTTCCGGTGAGACGTAGATATCGTCGGGACCCGGAAGATAGTTTGCCTCGGGCGAGCGAAGAAAGCCGAAGCCATCCTGCAGCACTTCGAGCACACCATCACCGAAAATCGTCCATCCTTCATCCGCCCGTTCGCGGAGGATCTGGAACATGATCTCGCCTTTTCGCATCGTCGATGCGTTCTCGATCTCCAACTCCTCGGCCATCGAAAGAAGGTCTTTGGGGCTTGTTGCCTTAAGGTCGGCAAGGTCCAGTTTTTCGGTCATGAAATATCCCGGACTGCGCTTGTCGGCAGTCGTATCTACGTTGTCTCAGGAAAGTAAGGTCCAGAACAGGACTATGTCGCTCTTAGTCGAGCATTGGCACGCTGTCAAACATCCGACTTACTTTAAAATAATAAAGAAAAAAGTAAGGTTTTGGTTGTCAGTAGTGAAGCCCCTTGCCTGTGGATTGGCATTCTATCCAAGACTTATCCCAAAGCATGACAGCCGTGGATATTTGTGGACAGGTTTGAAGCTATATGCCAAAAAACAAGGTAAACATCTGAAATAATTGGTTTATCTCGAAAGATAACATGTGGATAAAATTGGGACTAATTTGCTCGGACAGGGTCTGGAGGAGTGGGCGTGGGTAACTGACTTATCCTTTCCACATGGGGTAGAACCGGGTTTGACTGGCAGGGCAACTTGCCGAGATGTGTTCGTCCTTGCCGTTCGGGCCGGTTTTCCTCAAAACACTCCGGTAAACAAACCCAGCTTGTCCGAAGAGTTGTCCCCATGAATTTTGATCTGATCCTCGCATCCGGCTCGCAGATCCGTGCAGACCTGCTGCGGAATGCGGGACTTAGGATAGATGTCCAGCCTGCACGAATCGATGAGGAGTCGGTCCGGCAGGCACTTGAAGCCGAAGAGGCCGCGCCCAGAGATATCGCGGATACGCTGGCCGAGATGAAGGCACGCAAGGTGTCGGAAAAATCGCCCGGGACGCTGGTTCTGGGCTGCGACCAGGTCCTGTCGGTGGGCAAGGCGGTGCTGGCGAAACCGAAAAGCCCGGACGAGGCGCGCGATCAATTGCGTCTTTTGCGGAAAACGTCGCACACGCTTCTATCGGCGGCGGTCCTGTACGAAAATGGCGAGCCGACATGGCGTCATGTCGGTGTGGTGCGGCTGCGGATGCGGGACTTTTCCGATGCCTTTCTCGACAGTTATATAGAGCGGAACTGGGACAGCGTGCGCCATTCGGTTGGGGCCTACAAGCTGGAAGAAGAGGGCGCGCGTCTCTTTACACAGGTTCAGGGGGACTATTTTACCGTGCTTGGACTTCCGCTGCTGGAGCTTCTCAACCACCTCGTATTGACTGGACGGATCGACGGATGAGTGACGTGAAAATTCCCTTGGCCGCCGTGATCGGCCACCCGATTGCCCATTCCAAGAGCCCGGACGTGCATGGCTACTGGCTCCGTAAATACGGGATAGCGGGGCACTATATCCCGCTGGATATCGCACCGGATAAACTGACCGAACTGTTGCCGCGTTTGCCGGACCTTGGTTTTGTTGGGGCCAATGTCACGATCCCGCACAAGGAAACCGTGATGAATATCGCCGACAAGATCACCGATCGCGCCACGCTGATCGGCGCCGCGAATACGCTGATCTTTGGAAGGAATGGGCGGATCGTCGCGGATAACACCGATGGATACGGGTTCATCGAGAACATTCGCCAAACTGTCCCGAACTGGAACCCGAAATCCGGGCCGGCAGTGGTGTTTGGGGCTGGTGGCGCGGCGCGTGCGGTTCTGGCCTCCTTGCTGGATGTTGGCGTGCCGCGGATCATGTTGACGAATCGGACCCGAGAGCGTGCCGAAAACCTACGGGCCGATTTTGGAAATCGGATCGAGGTTGTGGACTGGGTCCACGCCGGGAATATTCTTGACGACGCGAAACTGGTGGTGAACACGACATCGCTTGGCATGACTGGACATAGGGAGATGCGTATTCCGCTGGATGGATTGAAGCCGGGCACGATCGTGAACGACCTGGTTTATAGCCCCCTGAGGACAGGATTGCTTGCGACGGCCGAGGAAAAAGGATGCCGCGTGGTCGACGGATTGGGCATGTTGTTGCATCAGGCCGTGCCGGGGTTCGAACGGTGGTTCGGAAAACGGCCCGAAGTCGATGAAAACGTCCGCAACGCGGTGTTGCGGTGACATTCAGGCTGGGGCTCACCGGATCTATCGGTATGGGCAAATCGACCACTGCCCAGATGTTTGCCGATGCTGGATGCGCAGTCTGGGATGCGGATGCCGCGGTGCATCGTCTTTATTCCAAAGGCGGCTCTGCGGTGGCGCCTATCGGTGACGTTTTCCCCGATGCGATCGTAGCGGGTGAGGTGGATCGCGCGGCGTTGCGGCGGGTCATTGACGCCAACCCGGATGCGCTTCGCGAGATCGAAAATATGGTCCATCCCCTGGTACGCGCGGATCGAGAGCGCTTTGCCGATGAGGCCGAGGCAGAGATTATCGTGTTCGACATTCCCCTGCTCTTCGAAACCGGGTCGGAGACAGAGATGGATGCGGTGACATGTGTCACTGTTTCGCCGGAAATACAGGAAGATCGGGTCATGGCGCGGCAGACGATGACGCGCGATCAATTTCTGTCGATTCGCGACAAACAGATGTCAAATGCAGAGAAATGCCGCCGGTCGGATTACGTGATCGAAACCGATACGCTTGAACACGCGCGCCAGCAGGTTCACGATGTGGTGTCAGATATCAGGAGACAGATGACCGATGCGTGAGATTGTTCTTGATACAGAAACAACCGGGTTCGAGCCGGATCAGGGTGACAGGATCGTCGAGATCGGGGCTGTCGAGCTCTTCAATCATGTGCCAACGGGAAACACCTATCACCAATATATCAACCCCGAACGCGGCATGCCGCAAGAGGCGTTCGAGGTGCATGGGCTGGGTGACGATTTCCTGCGTGACAAGCCCGTGTTTTCCAGTGTCGCGCAGGCCTTTGTCGATTTCATCGGAGACGCGAAGCTGGTGATTCACAATGCGGCCTTCGACATGAAATTCCTGAATGCAGAGCTGTCCTGGGTCAGACGGGCTGCGATCCCGATGGATCAGGCGATAGACACGCTGGCGATTGCACGTCGCAGATTTCCCGGTTCGCCCGCATCGCTCGATGCGCTGTGCCGCCGGTTCGGGATCGACAATTCGTCGAGGACATTGCACGGCGCGCTTCTCGATTCCGAAATTCTGGCCGAGGTATATCTTGAACTGATCGGCGGCAAACAACCGGATTTTGCGCTCAACGTATCGCAAGGTGCGATGAACCAGGGCGGGGACATGGACGATTGGCGCCCGAGACCGCGGCCGACCCCCTTGCCATCCCGAGTGTCGGATAGCGAAAAGGCGGCACATGCCGCCTTTGTCGAAACGCTTGGGGACGCCGCTTTGTGGAAGCGGCTCTGATCGGTTACGCGTCGGCTTTTTGCGATTGCTGCTCGCTGTTGCGACGGGCCAGTTCGGTGCGATAAAGCTGGAGGAAATCAATCGTTTCCAGGTTAAGCGGCGGGAAGCCACCGTCGCGGGTCACATCGCTGACGATGCGGCGCACGAACGGGAAGATCATCCGCGGGCATTCGATCAGAAGGAATGGGTGCAGTTGTTCGTCAGGTACGTTTTCGACGTGGAAAACACCGGCATACTCCAACTCGAGGACGAACAGTGTGTCGCCGCTTTCCTTGGCCTTTGACGTGACCTGAAGCTTCATGATCACCTCGTATTGATGATCGGCGGTCCGTTTCTTGGCATCCAGGTTCACCTGCACCTGCACATCAGGCTGCACGTCGCCCTGCACGCCTTTTTGTGCCAGGATGTTTTCAAACGACAAATCCCGCACGAATTGTGCCATGACATTCATCTTGACAGGAGCGGCCTGCTGTTCAGCGGCGCCGTTTCCAGTGGTTTCAGGCGTATCAGCCATGTGTATCTCCCTCGGGTCACGCAGTTGTGAAAGTTGATTGCGGCTTACCAGTGGTTTTTGCAAGCCTCAATGCTTTGTCCAGCCGGAACCATCGTGGTTGGGCGTTTTGGACTCCGTCACATCATGGAAATCTCCATCAATGACCGCGTCACGTGGAGGCCGGCGGGGGCCTGGACCATGTGGCGGTTGATCCGGTCCCATATCAAACCGCTTCACTGTGATGTGCTTGCGCGCGTAGCTGATCAGCGCAGCCCGAATTGGGGGCGCAAGGAGGGAAAAACCGACCGCGTCGGTGAAAAATCCCGGAGTGAGCAACAATGCGCCTGCGACCAGGATCATCGCGCCGTGGGCCAAGGGTTCCGACGGGTCGTCCAGCCGAGAGAGCGAGCCCCGCAGGTTATTCATTGCCATGATCCCCTGCGATCGCACCAGATACGTGCCAAG
The DNA here is from genome assembly GCA_041685125.1 of Marivita sp. Taxonomy (GTDB): domain Bacteria; phylum Pseudomonadota; class Alphaproteobacteria; order Rhodobacterales; family Rhodobacteraceae; genus Marivita. The sequence continues at coordinate 65,832 of JAWLGI010000001.1, forward strand.
GAGCGCAGTGAGAACGACAATCAGGAGCGTGGGCCAAAGCCCGATCCACCCACCAACCTGGATGAACAGACCGATCTCAACCAGGGGAACAACTACAAAAGGCACAAATAGCCACATGGCAAGGCACTCCTTTCACCGGGCGCGCGGTGGACTAAGTCGCGCCCAACACCTACATAGGGATCGAAGAACGACGTTTCCACTTTGGTCTGGGCGAGGTCCTGATGAATTCTCCGCTGCTACAGCTTTTGGTGCTTGCCGGCATCGCCGTATTCTTGATCCTTCGTTTGAAGAGTGTGCTTGGCACGCGAGAAGGATTTGAAAAGCCATCCGCCCCCCGGGAGGAGTCTGGCCCATCGTCACGACGCGACTTCGAGGTGATCGAAGGCGGGCCGGATCACGACATCGTCGACCATGTCGATGCGAACAGCGATGCCGCCGATGCTCTGGCCCGGATGAAGCGGGTCGAGCCGTCCTTTGGTGTCGGCGATTTCCTTGGCGGTGCGCGCGGCGCTTACGAGATGATCCTGATGGGGTTCGAACGCGGCGAAATGGACGAGATCAGACCATATCTTGCACCAGATGTCGCGGACACCTTCGCCGAAGTGCTGCAGGCGCGGGAAGAGCAAGGGCTGACTGTCGAGGCCGAGTTCATCGGTGTGCGGGAATTGTCGCTTTCTGATGCCAGCTTTGACGAAACGTCGAGTACGGCGGAAATCACGGTAAAGTATATCGGCGAGTTGACATATGTCGTTCGCGACAGCTCGGGTGAGGTGATCGAGGGATCACCGACACAGGTGAAGCGGCAAAAAGACGTTTGGACCTTCGCCCGCCGTATGGGTGAAGATGATCCGAACTGGCAGCTTGTCGCCACGGGCGAATGATCCGGCGGCTCGGCGCAGCCCTGAGCGTAAGCGTTCTGATGACAGGAGCCGCTGTGCCGGATGAGCCGGAAACCCGATATGCGATCCTTGGCTTCGAGGATCTGAACGGGTGGGCCGATGACGACCACGAGGCGGCCCTGACGGTGTTCAAGAATACGTGCATCGACCTGGATGAACCTGATTGGGAAGCGCTGTGCGCGCTTGCGTTTGATGCCACCGATGCACGGCAATTTTTCGAACTGTTTTTTCGGCCCATGCTGATTACCGATGGCCAGGAGCCGTTATTCACCGGCTATTTCGAGCCTGAATTGTCCGGCTCCCCGGTGCGAACGCCGACCTACCGCTATCCCGTCTACCAGATGCCGCCGGAAGCGGACAACCAACGTCCGTGGCTGACCCGCCGTGACATCCTAACTAGCGGTGTCATGGACAACCGAGGGCTCGAGATCGCCTGGGTCGATGACCCTGTGGAGCTTTTCTTCCTGCAGGTGCAGGGGTCGGGCCGCATCCGCTACCCCGACGGGCGCATGATCCGCGTCGGGTATGGCGGCGCGAACGGGCACACATATCGATCGATCGGACAGGAGCTGGTCCGGCGCGGCATGTATGAAGCGCATCAGGTCTCTGCAGAGGTCATCAAAAACTGGGTACGACGTAACCCGCTGGATGGTGAGTCCCTGCTGTTTCACAACGATTCTTATGTCTTTTTCCGCGAGGTGAGCCAGGTACCTGCCGACATGGGGCCATTGGGGGCGATGAACCGGTCCATTACGCCTTTGCGCTCGATCGCTGTCGATCCGGCCACGACGCCTCTGGGTGCGCCGGTCTGGATCGAAAAAGAGGGGCGCGATCCGTTGCGCAGGCTGATGGTGGCGCAGGACACCGGGTCGGCGATCAAGGGCGCGCAGCGCGCGGACGTGTTTTTTGGCACTGGCGATGAGGCCGGGCAAAAGGCTGGACGGATCAAGGATCCCGGCCGCATGGTCGTCCTGATGCCGATTCAGCGCGCCTACGCGTTCCTGCCGGAGACCTTGCAATGACCCGCCGCAAGCTCCGCCCGGAAGAACGGGAGCTGTGGCAAAAAGTCGCTCATTCGACGACCCCGCTGCCCGAAGCACTGCGCCGCGAGAAAGCCGCGCCGAAACCAAGCCCCGAGAAGACACGCGATCCTGCGCCGATGAACGACCTGCACAAGGCGTTCGGTGTCGGCACCAAGGCGCCACGGCCACAAAGCCAGATCAGCACGCCGCAGCCATCGACGCGGGCCAAGCCGGCGATGGACAACAAGACCTTTGGCAAGATGCGGCGCGGCAAACTTGCACCCGAGGCCCGGATCGACCTGCATGGCATGACGCTGGATCAGGCGCATCCGGCACTGTCGCGCTTTATCCTGACCTCGTATTCCCGCGGGTTGCGTCTTGTTCTTGTCATCACCGGCAAGGGCCAGCAGGAGGATCCACATGATCCGATGCCGCGGCAGCGCGGTGTGTTGAAGAGGCAGGTGCCGATTTGGCTCAGGATGGCACCGCTGCAGACGGCGGTTCTCGATGTGTCAGAGGCGCATATCCGACACGGCGGCGGCGGGGCGTTCTATGTTTACTTGCGCAGGTCCGCGCGCAGCTGATCAGCGACCAGGCTGGGCGCTTCCTCGTGCAGAAGATGCCCGTAGCCGTCATACGGAATAACCTCTGCGTTCGGCATTTTCCGTGCACTGTCGAAGACAGACGAAGGTGGCACCGCCTTGTCATTCATCCCGACGATGAAGGTGCATGGCGCGGTGATCTTGGGTAGATCTGCTACCAGCCCGTCCAGTTTCCACTGCGCCATCATCAGCAATGCGCCATCCAGATGCGACTCGCTGCGAAAGAGCTTGGCATAGAGGTTCAGACCTTCGGGCGAGATCTTGGAGCCGGTGGTTTCCATCAGGGACACCACCTGCCCGGGTCCCGCCATGCGGCGCTTGATAAGTTTGGCCATCGCCGGGCTGAGCGCGACCAGTCGCGCCGCGATCGGAAAGAGCACACCCGCCAACCCCTTGAAGGGCGTCAGGGCAGGATTGACCGCGACAAGCGGGATGTCATTTTTCGCGACCTGCAAGAGACGCAGCCCGAGGGCCGCGCCTGCCGAATGCGCAATGATCGCCTTTGGCGTCCAGCCTTCGTGGTCGATCAAGCTCTGCAGATCCTGCGCCATGAGAGGCAAGGATGACCGGTGGCGCGAGCCCAGCTTTGTCTGACCGTGGCCAGGAAGATCAATCGCCACGACATGATGATCCCGGGCCAGATCTGTCATTACATCACGCCACGAATGGGTAGAGCCGCTGGCGCCATGCAGCAGCAGGACGGTTTCGCCCTGCCCCATTTCCTGAACATGCCAGCGATGGGGGCGTACCTGCACAATCCGCGAGTGTTCCGCGTGCGGCCAGTCCATCGACAGGTCAACCGCGCCCATATCAGCCCTCACCCAAAGCGGTGTCGATGGCTCGGCTCAGGCCTTTGGCATCGGCACGGGGAAGCGGGATGTATTCTGCACCCATCACACCGCAAAGCGTACGAAGATCGCGGTGTGGCCGTACGGACGTGTCGATCATCGCGCTCGGGATATTGAGCGACCGGATATGCCGCGCCATTGCCTGTGCATCGATCTGCGCGGCAGCGCGCCCCGATTTTCCCGGCAGTGGGACATTGGCACGCCCATCCGTCAGCACGGCAACCGACGGCGACATCCCTTGCGCGCGGGCGCGCTGCGCCAGGTCTGCCGCTGCCTTGAGACCGGCGGCCAAGGGTGTACCGCCGCCGCCGGGCAGACCGGCGAGACGGCGCTTGGTTTGCACCAGAGACCGCGTAGGCGGCAGGATCAGATCGGCACTTTCGCCGCGAAAGGCAACAAGTGAAACATGGTCGCGGCGGGCATAAGCGTCGGCCAACATGAGTTCGACCGCGCCTTTTGCCTCGGCCAGGCGGGCCACGGCGGACGAGCCCGAGGCATCCACGGCGAAGATCAGAAGACGGTCGGACACTTCCTGGTACACCTTCACATGGATATCCGATGGCAGGATCAGCACGCCGGAGCGTTCGGGATTTTGCTTGCGGCGGATCGTTTGCCACGGAACCGCGGCACGCAGGGTGGCGACAAGATCGATCCGGTTGCCCCCATCCAGCCGTCCGCGCCGCGAGGGCAAAGGCCGACCGCGGCGATTGCCGCGTTTCTTCTGCCCTGCACCGCCGCTTCCGCCACCGGTTTTGGTGCGGCCCGATCCTTCGAGCATGGACAGCACATCGTAGGGCAACATCGCCGTCACTGCCTCGATCAAGAGCTCGTCCGGTACGGTCAGATCATTGTCGTCCTGATCGGGTGCCTGATCGTCGGGCGTCTCGTCCGGTTGGCTGTCGTCCTGAGGGTCTTCTTCTTCCTCCTCCTCGGCTGGCATTTGCGTGGCGCGGTGGGCGAAAACCAGCTGAACCGCGATCTGAAGATCGTCCTGATTGACCGCGTCCCGGTCATTCAGAGCGGCATTCGCACGCGCAGCCGCCAGTGCCAGAAGGGGCGCGCGCAGGGAGTCGATGCCAAACCGGACTGCCGTGACGGCAAGCGCCGTTGGCACATCATCGGGGACATTCACGTTGGCCAGGGTTTCGCGTGCCCGGTCCACATCGGCATCGGGGATCACGAGGCTGGGCAGGTCTGCATGCCGCAAACCGTCGAGATCGACACGAAAGGCCAGCCGTTCGGTGAGCGTGGTCGGGGCGATTTCATCCTCCTCCGCCCCTTCGTCCAGCAGGATCAGCGCATGCCCGACGCCGGAATCGAGCCCCTGTGCCAGCCGCGCTGCAAGCCCGGATTCGCAGCGTTCCGCCATCGTGAAGACGAGCGGCGTTGGCGTGTCAAGCAGACCCTTGGCGTGCACCAGCCTGCCCCGTGTCAGGGTTTCGCCGATATCGACACCACCGAAAAGCTGAAGATCGGAAATCGACGGTGCGATGCGGCGCGAATTGGGAAATAACGTCTTGATCGGCGCACAAAACTGGTCCCGGACCGGCCCTGCCCGCGCGCGCAGGTGAAGTCCGCCCAACCCGGCCGGATCAACCGCCAAGAGTGTCAGCGCCAATTGGCCCTGCACCTGGATGGCAGCCGGGTCTTGCTTCATGCAAAGACTTCCTCGACCGTTCGGTCAACACGGGTGGACGATCCTGCATCGTCGAGCGGATCGCGCCGCAAGCGGTGACTGAGGGCCATCGAGGCGACTGCGCGCAGATGCTCTCGTGTGACCTTGTCGCTTCCGTGGTACGCGGCCAGCGCGCGGGCGGCGCGAAGCAGTGTCAGCTCGCCGCGCAAGCCGTCGGATCCGATGGCAACACACAGACCGGCGCAATCGCGCAACGTGTCGTCGGGGGCGTCGGTGGAACTCAACACGGCGCGGGCGGACAGAATCGCATCGCGGATCTTGGTATCTTCGACCGACCATTTTTCGACAAAGGCATCGGGATTGGTGTCGAACGCCGCACGGCGGCGGATCACCTCGACCCGTTCATCAATGTCATTCGGTGACCGCACCTCGACCGAAAGGCCAAAACGGTCCAAGAGTTGCGGACGCAATTCGCCCTCTTCGGGGTTGCCAGAGCCAACCAGCACGAAGCGCGCGTCGTGGCGCACGGACAGACCTTCGCGTTCGATCACGTTCTCGCCGGATTGCGCCACGTCGAGCAGCAAATCGACCAGATGATCTTCGAGGAGGTTCACCTCGTCGATATAAAGATAGCCACGATTGGCCTTGGCCAGCAGACCGGGTTCAAACGCCTTCTCCCCTCGGCTGAGCGCGCGTTCGATATCCAGCGCGCCGACCAGGCGATCCTCGGTTGTGCCCAAGGGCAGGTCGACCACCGGCGTCGGTGCGCTGATCGAGGTGCCGGAAACAGGCTCTGCCCAGGCAGGCATGTCGTCCTGTGTTTCGGCATTGGTGACGCTGCCTTCCAGCTTGGTGATCGGCGGAAGCAGCGCCGCGAGCGCGCGCACCGCGGTGGATTTCCCGGTGCCTCGGTCACCAAACACCAGAACACCGCCGATGCCGGGGTCGATGGCGGTGAGGATCATGGCCAGCTTCATCTGGTCCTGTCCGACGATGGCCGAGAAGGGAAAGGAATGTCTCATGCAGCGATATCCTTGAGAATGCGGGGGGATTGGCCGTCCCAGCTGCCAAGCTCATCGGCAACGCGGAAGCGGGCATAAAGCTCTTCGCGGAACCATTTGCCATCTCGCACGGCGCGAATGGCGTTGGCATGGGGGCCGTTGTCGCGGGCGAATTGCGCCATGGAGCGGGAATCCGGCCAGATGGAAAAGGTGATCTGTTGCAGAAGCGGCACCTCGCCGATGCCGATCTTGAACAGGACGTTGGGATCCGAGCCGATCACGCCGCTGATGTCCGGCACGCGCTTCCAGAATTGCGCGGCAACGCCGGGACGTACGGTCGCGCGGGTCAGCGCAGCGATGGGGCCGGTTGGCACGGGCGATTCCTCGATAAACGGGCTTTGCCCGGACCACGCACCGCGCGCCGAATAGGGTGTGAGAAACACGGTCCAATGCTCGTCCGCCTTGGCGCGGTATCGGGTGAACAGGGGTTCGTTGACTATCGCCTCGCGCGCGCGGGCAAGATCGGGCCAAACCGTGAGGATTGCATAAACGGAGGTATTGGGAACGGGTGTGAAACCTTCTCCAGTGCCGGACCCGCACAGCTTCCAGAATCGAATCCCGTCGATTCGTGGCAAGGACAGACGCGCCGCGCCCATCATGCCGAGCGCCCATATCCGCGATAGCGGTGCGGCAAAGCGGTAAAAGCTCAGGCTCACGGTCTGCATTTCGGTTCCCATAGTGTCAACTTAGTCTGACACATTTAGCAGAATGAGGGAAGATCATAATTTTTTGATACATTTGGCTGGCTAATATTGTAAAGTAAAGTTGACAGTATATCATGGACCTATGATGACAAAACTCGATACCGCCCTCGCGGCGCATTCTGACAAGCTGACATCGGCCCATGCTATCGTGATTGGCGCCGGTTTGGGAGGCCTTGCCTCGGCCATGCGATTGGGCGCGCTTGGTTACCGCGTGACGGTGATCGACAAGCTGGACGTGCCGGGTGGGCGCGGATCGTGCATCTGGAAGGATGGCCATCGCTTCGATCTGGGGCCGACGATCGTCACTGTTCCGCAGATTTTCAAGGAGTTATGGGCCGCCTGTGGGCGCGATTTCCACAAGGAAGTGGATCTGCGTCCGCTTGATCCCTTCTATGAAATCCGGTGGCCTGATGGATCGAAATTTACCGCGCGACAGGACACCACTGCGATGCGCGAAGAGGTGCGGCGCTTGTCCCCCGACGATGTCGATGGGTATGACAGGTTCCTGCGCGACAGCGAGGAACGCTATTGGTTCGGATTCGAGGATCTGGGCCGGCGCTCGATGCACAAGCTGATCGATCTGATTCGCGTTTTGCCGCGCTTTGCCATGCTGCGTGCGGATCGGTCGGTCTATGCCCATGCCGCGAAACGCGTAAAGGATGAGCGCCTGCGCATGGCGCTGTCGTTTCATCCGCTGTTCATCGGCGGCGATCCGTTCAACGTGACCTCGATGTATATTCTCGTGTCGCATCTCGAAAAGGAATTCGGGGTCCATTACGCAATGGGCGGTGTTGCTGCGATTGCCGAAAACATGGCCAAGATCATCACCGATCAGGGCGGCACTCTGCGGATGGAGACCGAGGTCGATGAGATCCTTGTAAAGAACCGGCGGGCACGGGGTGTCAAACTTGCGTCGGGCGATGTCCTGACCGCCGATATCGTTGTCTCTAACGCAGATGCCGGGTTCACCTATGACCATCTGCTGCGCAACCAGAAGCGCAAGCGCTGGACCCCGAAGAAGCTCAAGTCCCGGCGTTGGTCGATGGGGCTTTATGTCTGGTATTTCGGCACCAAGGGCACCCGTGACATGTGGAAGGATGTGGGCCACCACACCATCCTGAATGGTCCACGCTATCGCGGTCTTGTGCAGGATATATTCAAGAAGGGCGCTGTGCCCGAAGATTATTCCCTCTATGTCCATCGGCCCACTGTGACCGACCCGAGCGCGGCGCCTGACGGGGACGACACGTTCTACATCCTCAGCCCGGTTCCGCATCTGGGTCATGAGGACGCCGCGAATTGGGAGGAGCTGGAGCGCGAATATCGTGTGCGCCTGACCAAGACGCTGGAAGACCAATTGCTTCCCGGATTTGCAAGCCGTGTCACCGCAAGCGAGGTATTCACGCCAGAGACCTTCAAGGACAGGTATATGTCGCCGCATGGCACCGGCTTTTCCATCGAGCCCCGTATTCTGCAAAGCGCGTGGTTCCGGCCGCACAATGTCAGTGAAGAGCTGAAGGGTCTTTTCCTGACCGGTGCGGGCACCCATCCCGGAGCGGGTTTGCCCGGTGTCATTTCATCGGCCGAGGTTCTGGAGCAGCTTGTTCCGGACCCGGCACTGGTGCGGGGATGACCTGCTACCAATCCGACATGGACGACTGCCGCGAGGCGATCCGGCATGGATCGTTGTCATTTCACATGGCGTCGCGCCTGTTGCCACCCAAGGTGCGGGACCCCTCACTGGCGCTTTATGCGTTCTGTCGATTGGCGGATGATGCGGTTGATCTGCAACAGCAGAAGGCCGCGGCGGTCCTGCGACTTCAGGACCGTCTGGAGCGAATTTATGACGGACGTCCGGACAATGCCGCTCCGGACCGGGCCTTTGCCCGCGTCGTGGACGAGTTCGAAATGCCGCGCGCCTTGCCCGACGCGCTTTTGGAAGGCCTTGCCTGGGACGCGATGGGACGGCGTTACGATACGCTGTCCGGACTCTTTGATTATTCGGCGCGTGTGGCATCTGCCGTTGGCGTGATGATGTGCGTCCTGATGCGCGTCCGTGATCCGAACGCCCTGGCCCGCGCGGCTGATCTGGGTGTGGCGATGCAGCTGACCAATATAGCGCGCGACATCGGCGAAGATGCACTCGAGGGGCGGATTTATCTGCCGCTCGAATGGCTCGACGAAGCGGGGATTGGCGTGGATGCGTTTCTTGCCGACCCGAAACCGACAAAGGCGATCCGCCAGATGACACGCCGGCTCGTGATGCAGGCGAACCGTCTTTACATGCGCTCCGAGGCCGGGGTCGCGGCGCTCCCGGTGTCCTCGCGCACCGGCATCTACGCGGCGCGATTCATCTATGCCGGTATTGGCGGGCAGGTACAACGCGGCGGCTACGATTCGATCTCGGCGCGGGCGCACACATCGAAAGCCCAGAAGCTCGGTTGGGTTGCAGCGTCTGCCGCGAAGGCGGCAACAACCATGATAATGCCGCGATCCGCCGTCCTTTATGCTCGTAGCTTGCCGGAGACCGAGTTTCTGGTGCACGCAGCGGGGCAATGCACCGAGCGCAGATCCAGGTCCGATGCGGTTTTCGAGGCGCTTTCCCAAGTGGCTCAGCGGGAAAGAGATCAGCGCGACGCCTTGCAAGGCGCCGAGGGTCGGTTTACGTGAACTGAATGTTCTGGGTCCTGTTCTTCATTTTTCTCGTTGCCTGCCTTGCTGCGGGGTCCACTGGGGCCCTGTTTTCGCCCGGCTCGTGGTATCGCAACCTGAACAAACCCGCATGGACACCACCCGACTGGGTCTTTCCCGTGACCTGGACGACGCTTTATCTGTGCATGGCAGTGGCTGGGGCACGGGTTGCACTTTCGCCGGATAACGGCCTGGCGATGGCGTTCTGGGCGTTGCAGATCGCGCTCAACGGGCTTTGGACGCCGGTTTTTTTCGGATTGAAGCGGATCAAGCTGGGGATGGTCGTGCTGTCCGCACTGTGGCTGTCGGTGGCGGCGACCATCTGGGCGCTGTTCCAGGTCGATCTGATCGCGGGATTCTTGTTCATACCATATCTGGTCTGGGTCACGATTGCCGCCGCATTGAATGCCAGCGTCTGGCGGCTCAACCCGGACGAGGCCAAAGAAGGCGGAGCGGCTGCCTCTTAGGGTCTGGACCCAAACATGTGTTGCGGCAATGTGCAGTCACATGACGCGCTAATCAAAGCTCCAGTTTCGGCGGCGCGGGACACGCAGCGCGAGCATCGGTTTCAACAAGGGGGAGCGAAACCGTTTCAGGTCCAGCGCTTCGTGTACCCCGACCGATATTTCGCCATCAAGTTTGGTTTCTACCATCGACCGGGAATAGAACGGCGCATCGAGCATGTTCATCACCTGCCGTGGCTGATACCCAGGATCGCCTCGCGTTTCCCGTTCCACCGCCCAAAGCGACCGGTTGAACCGTGTCTTCGGCGGCAAATCGGGTTCAGACGCTGTGCCGTCGCTGTCAAAGTGAAAGCCGGCACCAAGCGTCGATCCATCCACCCGTGTCGCATCGTAAAAACAGGTGCTTCCGCCCCGCGCCGGGTAACGGCCCCATGTCCAGTAGGTGAAGTCCTCCTCAAGCGCGCGTGTGCCGAAATTCGCGTCGAAATATCCGTGCCCGTCCCATCTCCATCCCGGTGCATCCAGATCGACCGAGATTTCCGAGACCGGACCGAATGGCCGCCAGATATGCGCGCCGTCATCTGTCAGGGCGAGTTCGACATCGGTGATCGCGCTGGGCGTGACGGTGATCGTGCCACGCACGCGGCTGACGATCGGGGGACCGGACACCTCGTTCACGTCGATCACCAGCCTGTCGTTTTCCCAGGTCATCGAAGAGGGTCCGACGGTCAGCGCGGTTTCAGATTGCCGCAGGGCAGGGGTGCCGCGATCCGTCATGGTAAAGCGTCCGCCGGGTCCATAGGTCGCGACGTTGATGCAGACATGGTCTTCGGGGTTCTTGCGGCCAGACCATCTGTACCACGGTGAAAAGACCGACCCTATGAACCCGATGACCGAGACAGCCCGTGTGCCGTCGTTGCTGATCCCGTCGATATACCACCACGCGTATCCGTTTTCCGGGACCGCGAGGTTGAAGTTCGGTCCGTGACGATCGCCGCGGCCGCGTGCCTGCCGGAGAGCGCCGCCATGGGAACGCCGGCCCCCGGATGTGTCCCGCCCCCCGCCAGGTATAGACCCGTGATCCGCGTCCGTGCCGTCGGCCGCTCCAGCGCTGCGGTCATTCCATGTGGGGTCTGCCCGTAGAGGGATCCGCTGCTGCCGGGAAACAGAGTATCGAACCCCTTGGCCGTCGTCAGCGCCTCTGGCCCCGGCTCCGGTGAGAAGCTCAGCCCGAAGCGGCGCAGACGCGGGAAGGTCCGACTGTGACATATCTCGTAGTCCTCGGGTTGTGCCGCGCGCTGGGTCAGCGGCGGGGTGTTCATGATGATCTCGAACCGTTCGGTATCGGGCAGTGCTGTGTTCTGGCCACGATCCTCGGCGCAAATGTAGAGGCTGGGATCGGACGGGATTTGACCTTTTTCGATTTCCGCGAACTCGTTCTTGGACGGGTCACTGAAGAACACGTTGTGATGGGTAAGATCAATGTCGGACGGGATCGCGTGAAAGCTCCAGACATTTGCAGAATGGCTACGCGCGCGTTTGGTGGTGATCTGGGCGGTATGGCTCGTTTTGGTGCCCAGCAGTCCCGTCGCAAGCGCGCGGGGATCTCCGTTGAAGACGACATGATCGGCAGAAAGCGTTTCGCCCGATGCCAGCGTCACGCCGGACACGGCACCGAAGCGGGCGTCGATCCTTTGAACTTCGACATTGGTTCGGAGGGTGCCGCCGCGTGCCGTGATCAAATCAGAAATGGCGCGGGCAAGCGCGCTCATCCCGCCTTTGACGCACCAGACGCCCCGGGCTTCGGCGTCCCAAATCAGCGAAAGCAGTGCAGGAGACCGATCCGGTGACCCGCCGACATAGGTGGCGTAGCGTCCGAAAAGCTGTCGCAAGCGTGGATCGGTGAAGCTGTTTTTCAGGAGATGTCTGAGTGTCTGTCCCACTCCCATATCCCGGATCAGCGTTGGGTTCCGCAAGACATGCAGGGTCAACGCGCCCAGGCCGGGTTCCGGCCGCAGCATCATTGGGTCACGGAACCCGTCGAACAACCGCCCGGCGCGTTGCGCGAAGTTGGTGAACTCTGTGCGGGCCGTTGCCCCCGCGAAGGCCTCTATCGCATCGGCGCTTTGGGTTTGGTTCGCAAAGAGGTCCAGCGGGCCGCTATCGGGCCACCAATGGCGGGCGAGGATCGGTTGCGGGATCAGGCTCACATGGTCTTCGAGCGCCTCGCCAACCTCGTTAAACAAGGCTTCGAAAACATCAAGCATTGTCAGAACGGTTGGCCCGGCATCCACGCCGTTCACCTGTCGCATCTTGCCGCCCGGCGCACCGTGCTGTTCCAGCACCGTCACATCGAACCCGCGATGAACAAGTGGCAGCGCGGCGGCCAATCCACCGATCCCTGCGCCAATGACAATGACGCGGGCAGAGCTGTGATCCGGCTTTTTCATCATCGAATTGTTGACTCGCTTTGGCCAAGTGTCCAGTATGATTTACACTAATGTGTAAGTCCAAGATGACAATACACTGTTTTTTGGGAGTGTTCGATGAACCTACAGACCCGCATCAATGCCGCAGTCGAAGCGGCTATTCGCATCGGACAGGATGGAACACCTCCCGAGCAACTCTCGGACGCATTATACTATGCCTGCACCCCCGGTGGCGCGCGGATTCGCCCGACAATCCTGATGTCGGTTGCAATGGCTTGCGGGGATGACAATCCCAAGGTGACAGATGCAGCTGCTGCCGCGCTCGAATTGATCCATTGCGCAAGCCTTGTGCATGATGATCTTCCCTGTTTCGACGATGCGGAAATCCGTCGGGGCAAACCGTCTGTGCATCGGGCCTATTCCGAACCGCTTGCGGTCCTGACGGGCGATTCGCTCATCATCCTGGCGTTCGAGGTTCTGGCCATGGCGGCTGGGGATGCGCCGGACCGGGCTGTGCGTTTGATCCGAACGCTGACCCGCCAGTCCGGAATGCCGCATGGCATTTGCGCCGGCCAGGGTTGGGAAAGCGAAAGCAAGATCGACCTGTCGGCCTATCACCGGTCCAAGACCGGCGCGCTGTTCATCGCAGCGACGCAGATGGGGGCGATCGCGGCTGGTCAGGATGAGGAGCCGTGGTTCGAACTGGGCGCACGCATTGGCGAGGCTTTCCAAGTCGCTGATGATTTGCGGGATGCGCTTTATGATAGCGCGGCGCTGGGCAAGCCCGTTGGACAGGATGATCTGCATGGCAGGCCCAATGCGGTTGCCGTTCTTGGCGTCGACGGGGCGCAATCGCGTCTGCGGGATGTTCTGTCAGGGGCGATTTCATCCATTCCATCCTGCCCCGGTGAAGCGCAGCTGGCCGAGATGGTGCGGCTCCAGGCTGAACGCCTGACACCGGTTCCAGCCCACAGCGCGGCCCGAGCAGGGTAAAATGGCCCTGGCCTCGGATACGCCGGTTCGGTCCCGTCCGTCTTTCAATCTACACACGCGTTTAATGCGCCTGATCGCCCGGCCCGGCTTTCAGCGCTGGGCGTCCGCATTTGCGCTGACCCGTGGAACAGCGGCCAAGGACGGGGCCGAACTTTTCGATATCGTTCAAGGCTTTGTCAAATCGCAGGTTCTTTTTGCGCTGGTCGAGCTGCGCGTTCTGCATCGGCTGATGGACGGACCGCAAACGGTGGAGAGCCTCGCGGTTGTTTCCGATCTGACCATTGACCGGATGGACCGATTGCTAAGGGCGGCAACCGCGATGAAGCTGATCAGGCTGGACCGTAAAGGGCGCTACAGCCTTGCCCGCAAAGGCGCTGCACTGATCGGAGTGCCGGGGCTGGAGGACATGATTCGCCACCACGCTGCGTTTTACCGTGACCTGTCGGATCCGGTCGCTCTTTTGCGGGACGAGGTCGATACCGAACTGGCGGCGTTCTGGCCCTATGTGTTTGGCGCAGATCGGGCCAAGGATGTGGAAACATCCAACCGGTATTCAGACCTGATGGCGCGGTCGCAGGAGATGGTTGCTGCGGATACACTATCCGCGGTGAATTTGCGCCACACGAAGCATCTTTTGGATGTCGGCGGGGGCTATGGCGTCTTTGCCGAAGCTGCGGCGCAGAAACACCCCGACCTGCGCGCGACCGTGTTCGATCTTCCAGCAGTTCAAGAACAGGCAAGCGAGAGAATGGGCGCCTCCAAGGCCAGTAACCGGCTGGCCTTTGTGCCAGGATCGTTCCGGGATGATCCACTGCCTGATGGCGCGGACACGGTTTCCCTGATCCGCGTTCTATATGATCACGAAGATGACACTGTCGCCGATCTTTTGCGGCAGGTGTTTGATGCCTTGCCCGAGGGAGGACGACTGGTCATCTCGGAGCCAATGTCAGGTGGAGACCGGCCTGAAATCGCGGGTGATGTCTATTTCAGCTTCTATTGCCTCGCCATGAAAACCGGCACGGTGCGCGGCCCTGCGCGTATCAGGGACCTGTGCCAAGCAGCCGGATTCGCCGAGATTCGCGATTTTCCGTCGCGGCGTCCCTTTGTCACGACCGCTCTGACAGCCGTGAAACCAAAAAATTGATGAGACTTCGCAAGTTTACACATCAATGTGTCCATTTTGGTTGACAGATCGATGTGTAAGAATAAACTGACACTCAAGTTAGCCAAAGCGTGACACACGGGAATCGATTCCCAAGGTTGATGTCACCAAGCCATGGGAGGTTAGGATGCAAACGAACGCCGTCGTGCTGAACGCGCCGAAGACCCTTGGCCTTGAGACCGTGCAACTTTCCGATCCCGGTGCAGACGACCTGGTTGTCGATATCACCCATTCGGGAATTTCGACCGGGACCGAAAAGCTGTTCTGGACAGGCGACATGCCGCCGTTTCCCGGCATGGGCTATCCCCTGATACCCGGCTACGAGGCGTCCGGAGAGGTGGTCGAGGCCGGGTCAAACACAAGCTACAAGCCCGGTGATCATGTGTTCGTTCCCGGTGCCAATTGTTACGACGGCGTATTTGGCCTGTTCGGCGGAGCGACCCATCGGTTGGTAACTGCGCAGGAGCGCGTTACCCGGATCGACCCGATGCTTGGCGCCCAAGGCGCTTTGCTCGCCTTGGCGGCAACAGCCAGGCACGCGATGGCCGGTCTGGACAAGGCCGTTCCCGATCTGATCGTGGGTCATGGTGTTCTGGGCCGTCTTTTGGCGCGTCTGACAATCGCCGCCGGCGCACCAGCCCCAACAGTTTGGGAAATCAACCCGGACCGGATATCGGGCGCGGACGGGTACGAGGTGGTGCATCCTGACAGCGATGAGCGTCGCGATTATCAGTCGATCTACGATGCCAGCGGCAACGGTGACCTTCTGAACGACCTTGTGGGGCGTATCGCCAAGGGTGGCGAGATCGTGTTGGCGGGCTTTTATACCCAGCCGCTGCAATTCGCCTTTCCCCCTGCTTTCATGAAAGAGGCGCGGTTCCGCGTCGCCGCCGAATGGGCGCGCGACGACCTGACAGCCACGCGCACACTCGTCGAGAACGGCGCGCTGAGCCTTGATGGGCTCATCACGCATAAAGCGCCAGCTACGGACGCACCGAATGCCTATCGCAGGGCGTTCGAAGATTCGAGCTGCCTGAAAATGATCCTCAACTGGGAGACTGCTTCGTGAAAGATGACGTTCCAAATTTGAAAGACTTCGACAAGCGTTTGCGGGACGAGGCCAATGAGGATTTGGCCGATGTCATTCCGGACGAGGCAACGAAGAAAACCCAGATCATCGCCATCTATGGCAAGGGCGGGATCGGAAAATCCTTCACGCTGGCCAACCTGAGCCACATGATGGCCGAACAGGGCAAACGCGTTCTTCTGATCGGGTGCGATCCGAAATCCGACACGACCAGCCTTCTGTTCGGCGGCAAGGCCTGCCCGACGATCATCGAAACTTCGACGAAGAAGAAACTGGCCGGTGAAGAGGTCAAGATCGGCGACGTCTGCTTCAAGCGGGGCGGCGTGTTCGCCATGGAACTGGGCGGCCCGGAAGTGGGCCGCGGCTGTGGCGGTCGGGGTATCATCCACGGGTTCGAATTGCTTGAAAAGCTGGGCTTCCATGATTGGGATTTCGATTACGTTCTGCTCGATTTCCTGGGCGACGTGGTCTGCGGCGGCTTCGGTCTGCCGATCGCGCGGGACATGGCGCAGAAGGTGATCCTTGTCGCCTCCAACGACCTGCAAAGTCTTTACGTCGCCAACAATGTTTGTTCAGCGGTCGAATACTTCCGCAGGCTCGGCGGAAATGTCGGTGTGGCCGGTCTTGTGGTGAACAAGGACGACCAGTCCGGCGAGGCTCAGGCCTTTGCCGAGGCCGTCGATATCCCGATCCTGGCGTCGATCCCGCAGGATGACGACCTGCGCAAGAAATCGGCGAACTACCAAATAGTCGGGACCGATGCCTCTCAGTGGGGCGCGCTCTTTGCAGAGCTGGGTATGAATGTCGCCGTCGCGCCCCCGGTGCGACCGACACCCCTGACCCAGGATGGATTGCTTGACTTGTTCGATGGATCGGAAACCGGCGCTGACGTGGTGCTGGAACCGGCGACTGACATCGACATGCGCGGCAAGAACGCGGCGCCGCAAGAGTCTCTTGAAGTGGTTTACGACGAAGTATGACCAAGGAAACCACATATGATGACACAGCCGAGGTCGAGGTTGTTCGGGGTGAACCCAACGACACCGCCGCGCCTGTGATTGCCGATGGGCTGGGATGCCATTCGGGGTCCGAGATGGAAAAGGCCGCACGCATGGCGGGCAATTCCGAAATGCTCGACCAGTTCGCCAAGGATTATCCCACTGGCCCGCATGACCAACCACAAAGCATGTGTCCCGCCTTCGGGTCACTGCGCGTCGGATTGCGGATGAAGCGCACGGCGACGATCCTTTCTGGCTCTGCGTGCTGCGTTTACGGGCTTACATTCGTGTCGCATTTTTACGGTGCGCGGCGGTCTGTCGGCTATGTGCCGTTCAATTCCGAATCCCTGGTGACGGGCAAGCTCTACGAGGACATCCGCGACAGCGTCCACGAGATGGCCGATCCGGATCGGTTCGATGCGATCGTCGTGACCAATCTGTGCGTGCCGACCGCCTCGGGTGTGCCGTTGCGGCTCTTGCCGAAAGAAATCAATGGCGTGCGGATCGTCGGTATCGATGTGCCGGGATTCGGAATCCCGACCCATGCCGAGGCCAAGGATGTTCTGGCCGGCGCGATGCTGAATTATGCCCGCGAAGAGGTTAAGGCCGGTCCGGTGCAAGCGCCCGAAAACGGCAAGGCGGATCGTCCGTCTGTTGCCCTTCTGGGTGAGATGTTCCCGGCCGATCCGATGACGATCGGCGCCTTGCTGGCCCCGATGGGGCTGGCTGCCGGGCCTGTGGTGCCGTGCCGTGAATGGCGCGAACTTTACGCCGCGCTCGATTGTGGCGTGGTCGCGGCCATCCATCCCTTCTACACTGCGGCCATCCGTGAATTCGAAGCGGCGGGACGCCCGATTGTCGGCTCTGCCCCGGTCGGCCATGATGGCACCGCCGCATGGCTTGCCAATATTGGCGAAGCGTTCGACATCCCGAAAGACCAGATTGCCGCGGCGCAAAACGCGTTCCTGCCCTCCATCAAGGAGGCTTTGGCCGCTGCGCCGATCAACGGAACGATCACGCTTTCGGGGTATGAAGGTTCCGAGCTTCTGGTTGCGCGCCTGCTGGTCGAAAGCGGTGCGGATCTGCGCTATGTCGGGACTGCGTGCCCGCAAACGGCGTGGTCCGATCCGGATCGCGAGTGGCTCGAATCCAAGGGAATCAAGGTCACCTATCGCGCCTCGCTCGAAGACGATTGCGCGGCGATGGAGGCGATCAATCCGGACCTCGCCATCGGCACGACACCCGTTGTGCAAAAGGCGAAGGAAATGGGGATTCCGGGCCTGTATTACACCAACCTGATTTCCGCGCGGCCCTTGATGGGTCCGGCCGGGGCCGGGTCCCTTGCTGAAGTTGTCAACGCGGCCATCGCGGGCAAGTCGCGGATGGACGACATGAAAGCCTTCTTCGAAGGTGTCGGGCACGGCGATACCGCTGGTGTTTGGGAAGGCTCGCCAAACCTGCGGCCCGACTTCCGTGCGCAACATCAGAAAAAGCTCGACAAGCAGGCGCGCGCCGCCAAAGCCCAGGAGATGATCTGATGCTGATCCAGGATCATGATCGCGCAGGCGGGTATTGGGGCGCCGTGTATGCGTTTACCGCCGTGAAAGGCCTGCAAGTTGTTATCGACGGGCCTGTCGGCTGCGAAAACCTGCCGGTCACGTCGGTCCTGCACTACACAGATGCGCTTCCGCCGCATGAACTTCCTATCGTTGTAACCGGCCTCGGTGAGGACGAGATGGGCAAGGGCACCGAAGAGGCGATGGAACGGGCGTGGAAAGTGCTCGATCCCGCGCTGCCAGCGGTCGTCGTGACCGGGTCGATCGCCGAGATGATCGGTGGCGGTGTCACGCCGCAAGGCACCAACATCCAGCGTTTCCTGCCACGCACGATCGATGAGGATCAGTGGGAAAGCGCCGACCGTGCGATGACCTGGATCTTCACCGAGTTCGGCATGACCAAGGGTCGTATGCCGCCCGAGAAGAAGCGCGAGGAGGACGCCAAACCGCGCGTGAACATCCTTGGGCCGATGTATGGCACGTTCAACATGCCGTCCGACCTGGCCGAAATCCGGCGCCTGGTCGAAGGCATGGGAGCCGAGGTCAACATGGTCATGCCGCTGGGCGCACATCTTGCCGAAATGCGGAACCTCGTGAATGCGGATGTCAACATCTGCATGTATCGCGAGTTTGGCCGCGGGTTGTGCGAAGTGCTGGGCAAACCGTACCTGCAAGCGCCGATCGGCATGGAGTCGACAACAAAGTTCCTGCGCAAACTGGGCGAACTTTTGGGCCTGGACCCGGAACCGTTCATCGAACAGGAAAAGCATTCCACGTTGAAGCCTGTCTGGGATTTGTGGCGCTCCGTCACACAGGATTTCTTTGCAACCGCGTCTTTCGGGATCGTTGCCAATGAAACCTACGCACGTGGCATCCGCAACTACCTCGAAGGTGATCTGGGCTTGCCATGCGCCTTTGCCGTGGCGCGCGTTGCGGGGTCGAAGACCAACAACGAAGAAGTCCGGTCCTTTGTGCATAACAAGCGACCGCTTGTCCTGATGGGATCGATCAACGAAAAGATGTACCTGGCCGAGATGAAGGCCGGGCATGGCCCGCAGCCGACATTCATACCGGCGTCGTTCCCCGGTGCCGCGATCCGGCGCCATACCGGTACGCCCATGATGGGATACGCCGGGGCAACATACCTGTTGCAGGAGGTGTGCAACGGTCTGTTCGACGCGCTGTTCCACATCCTGCCGCTGGGCACCGAAATGGACGAAGCGGATGCCACCTTGACTCCGCTGCGCCGCGACTTCCCTTGGGATGCCGATGCGCAGGCCGAGCTGGACCGGATCGTCGCCCAGCATCCCGTACTCACCCGAATTTCTGCCGCCAAGAACCTGCGCGATGCCGCAGAGGCGGCAGCATTGAAACAAGGCGCTGAACGCGTTGTCTTCGAGACTGTTCAGGCTTTGGCCAAAACCCAAGGAGGACCGACCACATGACAGATTTCACCTCTTCTGACACGCGCGGTCACAAGCACGGTCACACAAAACGCGGAACCGAGTTCCTGGTTTATTTCAGCATTATCTTCATCGTGGCGATCCCGTTCGCCTTCGTGATCTGGATGCTCGAAGTGTTCCAGAAGCAGACGCTCAACATGCCCGGCCCATTGGCCCGCGCATGGTGCGAAGCGGATCGGATCACGCCCCTCATTTTCTCGGCCTGACATGGCTGGGAATCCAAGACTGTTTGCCCAGCCGGGCGGACAGGACCTGAGGAGCTTCGGCTCCAAGGGACCCGGCCGCAGGGAATGCGGCGTCAGCATAACATTCCGGAGGAAAGTTCATGGCTGATAATACCGACCTGTCATTCACAGGTCTTACAGACGAGCAGGCACAGGAACTGCATTCCGTCTACATGAGCGGCCTTTGGCTGTTCTCGGCGGTTGCAGTGGTTGCACACTTGGCAACCTTCATCTGGCGCCCCTGGTTCTAAGGAAGGATCAATATCATGGCAAAGTTCTACAAGATCTGGCTCATCTTTGATCCCCGTCGCGTGTTTGTCGCGCAGGGCGTCTTCCTTTTCCTGCTGGCTGCAATGATTCACCTGGTGGTGCTGTCCAACGGCATCAACTGGTTCGAAACCGCAGCCGCAGCTGGCGGTGGCGGGTAACCGCCGCCCGGCTCGGATGAGCATATGACATCGCCGCGGGCGGCGCGGGTCTTCGTGTCCCGCCCGCGGCAAAACCAAACGAAACATGACGGCGTCGCCCTTTACGGGACATGCCGCCAAACGCGGAGATCAAGAAGATGGCGCTGCTCAGCTTCGAAAAAAAGTATCGCGTCCGCGGAGGGACGCTGATCGGCGGCGATCTGTTCGACTTCTGGGTTGGGCCTTTTTACGTAGGCTTCTTCGGGGTCACGACCGCCTTTTTCGCTCTGCTCGGCACGATCCTCATTCTATGGGGAGCGGCCGACCAAGGCACATTCAATCCATGGCTCATTAACATCGCGCCGCCCGACCTGAGTTACGGTCTGGGCATGGCACCGCTGATGGAAGGCGGTTTGTGGCAGATCATCACGATCTGCGCCACCGGCGCGTTCCTCAGCTGGGCGCTGCGCGAAGTGGAAATCTGCCGCAAGCTGGGCATCGGGTATCACGTCCCGTTCGCCTTCGGTGTCGCGATTTTCGCATATGTGACGCTGGTCATATTCCGCCCGCTTCTGATGGGTGCGTGGGGGCATGGCTTTCCATACGGAATCTTCAGTCACCTCGACTGGGTGTCGAACACGGGCTATGCCTATCTGCACTTCCACTACAACCCGGCGCATATGCTGGCGGTGACGTTCTTCTTTACCACCACGCTGGCCCTGGCGTTGCATGGCGGTCTGATCCTGTCGGCAGCCAACCCTGAAAAGGGCGAGGACATGAAGACGCCGGATCATGAAGACACCTTCTTCCGGGATTTCATCGGTTACTCGGTCGGCACGCTCGGTATTCACCGTGTGGGTCTGCTGCTCGCGCTGAACGCCGGTTTCTGGTCTGCGATCTGTATCATCATCTCCGGCCCGGTCTGGACCAAGGGCTGGCCTGAATGGTGGAACTGGTGGCTCGAACTGCCCATCTGGGGCGCCAATGTGGGGATGTAACCATGGCTGAGTATCAAAACATTTTCACACAGGTCCAGGTGCAGGGCACCCCGGAATGGGGTCTTGAAACCGAGAGCTCTGGCCGCGAACGGATCGGCAAACCGGGCTTTTCGACCCTGGTCGGTTGGCTTGGCAACGCGCAGTTGGGCCCGATCTGGCTGGGTTGGACCGGGATGGTATCGCTTGCGACGGGTATCCTCGCGCTCAACATCATCGGGTTCAACATGCTGGCGCAGGTCGGCTGGTCGATCCCGGAATTCATCCGGCAATTGTTCTGGCTCGCGCTTGAGCCGCCAAGCCCGGAATATGGCCTATCGATCCCGCCGCTGCAGGATGGCGGCTGGTATATCATCGCCAGCTTTTTCCTTCTTGTATCGGTCATGAGCTGGTGGGCGCGGACATATATCCTCGCCATGGAACACAAGATGGGCAAACACGTCTTCTGGGCGTTTGGGTCTGCCATATGGTTGTTCCTCGTGTTGGGCCTGTTCCGCCCGATCCTCATGGGGTCCTGGTCGGAAGCGGTGCCTTACGGGATATTCCCGCACCTTGACTGGACCACCGCATTCTCGATCCGCTACGGCAACCTCTATTACAACCCGTTCCACGCGCTTTCGATCGTGTTCCTCTACGGCTCGGTCCTGCTTTTTGCGATGCACGGCGCGACCATTCTTGCGGTGACCCGTTATGGCGGCGACCGCGAACTGGAACAGATTGTCGACCGTGGCACGGCAACCGAGCGGGCCGCTCTCTTCTGGCGCTGGACCATGGGCTTCAACGCCACGATGGAAGGTATCCACCGCTGGGCCTGGTGGTTCGCGGTTCTGACCCCGATAACAGGTGGCATCGGTATTCTTCTGACGGGCACTGTCGTGGACAACTGGTTCATCTGGGCACAGGAGCATCACTTCGCTCCGATGTATGACGGCTCTTATGGGTACGAGGCCTATGGCACGACCTATCAAGAGTTTATTGGACAGGAGTCGAACTGATGCTTCCCAAGTGGTTCAATACATGGAACAGGGATAACCCGACCAACATCTACGGTCCGGCTATCCTCGTCGGGGCCGCAGGTCTGGCCGTCACAGTCGCCGCCTTCGTGGTGGTGGTGGGCCAGCCCTACGCGACCGACAGCCTTCAGACCGGTCCACGCGGAACGGGCATGTCGGTGCCGGAGTTCGAAAGCGACCTGAGCGAGGCGGACCCGACCATCGCCGGCTACCTGACCCGCGCGCAGATCTCGGACGACGCGATTGCATCCATCAGCGATGAGGCTCTGCAAAACGTGCCGCCGGGGCTCGGCGATATCTCCGACGAGCAATATGCGGAGTTGGTCGTGGCGATGCGTGCCTGGACGGGAATCCCGGATCTCATGGAAGATCCGGACAACTACCAGACGCAGATCGCCTACACGATGGTCGGCATGACCCAGAGCGTGAACGAAAACTGGATCGGACACGTGCAGTCCAACGCCGAAGTGGGTGTGACCTGTTACACCTGTCACCGGGGCCAGCCTGTGCCGAGCGAAATCTGGTTCCGGCTTGGCCCGGTCAACGAAGCGGCCGAAGGCTGGGCAGCGGTGCAGAACCGCGTCACGACGCAATCGCAGTACACGTCTCTGCCATCCGACGCTCTCGAAGAGTATCTGTTGAACTATGGCCAGATCGGGGTGCATGACCTTGAAAGCCATGTTGCGGAATATCCGTCCGAGGGCATCCAGACATGGCAAGACGCGGAGCGCACCTACAGCCTGATGAACTATGTGTCCAACTCGCTGGGCGTGAACTGCGTGTTCTGTCACAACAGTCGGGCATTTTATGATCCGGCCCAAGTGACGCCGCAATGGGCGACAGAAATGCTGGGCATTTCGATGGTTCAGGAAATCAACAACGATTGGTTGGTTCCGCTCGAAGGGCTGTATCCGCCCGAACGTCTTGGTCCGGTCTTTGCCGATGCGCCGAAAGCGGCGTGCAAGACCTGCCACAAGGGCTATCAGCAACCGCTTCAGGGCCTGAATGTCATTGGTGAATGGCCCGAACTCGCCCTGGTCGAGTCTGACTGACCTTTAATGAATAGCCCGAGCGGCACGAACGCCGCTCGGGTCGCCAGATCCGGTTGCTCACAGGTTCCCAAAGCGAGAAACCGGATACGGGGCCCAACACCCCGGTTCCCTTCCTGTTGGCTACAGGAACTGGCGCCACGTCATCAAGACATCTTGCTTGCGTGGCGCCTCTCTTACCTCTGGTTTCGAGGAGACGGCCACATGAGACATTCCACAACTCCCCACCTGGATCGGGTCGCCGGACCGGCGGATCTAAGATCGATGGACGACGACACGCTGACCAGCCTTGCCGATGACGTCCGAACCGAGGTGATAAGCTCCGTATCGAAAACGGGGGGCCATTTGGGGTCCAGCCTCGGGGTTGTCGAATTGGCGGTGGCACTGCACGCGGTTTTCAACACTCCGATGGACAAACTGGTGTGGGACGTGGGCCATCAATGTTATCCACACAAGATTTTGACGGGCCGTCGCGAGCGCATGTCAACGCTACGCCAGAAGGACGGGCTTTCAGGTTTCACCAAGCGCAGCGAGTCCGAGTATGACCCGTTCGGTGCGGCCCATTCCTCCACCTCGATCAGCGCGGCGCTGGGCTTTGCCGTGGGCCGTGACATGGGCCGTCCGACTGGCGATTCGATTGCCGTGATCGGCGATGGCGCAATCAGCGCCGGCATGGCCTATGAAGCGATGAACAACGCCGGTCACGAAGGTCGCCGCATGTTCGTGATCCTGAACGACAACGAAATGAGCATCGCCCCACCGGTTGGGGCCATGTCCTCTTACTTGAGCCGGATGTACGCCAATGAGCCCTTGGCCAAGATGGCGTCCCTGGCCGAAGGGTTCGAATCCGCGCTCCCACCACCGATGCGGGAAGGCGCGAAACGCGCGCGGCAGTTGGTGACCGGAAACCTGCAAGGATCCGGCACCTTGTTCGAGGAATTGGGCTTCGAGTATATCGGCCCGATCAACGGCCATGACATGGCACAGCTTTTGCCGGTCCTGCGCGCCGCACGGGCGCGGGCGACCGGGCCGGTGCTGATTCATTGCTGCACGGTCAAGGGCAAGGGATATTCCCATGCCGAAAACAGTTCAGACAAATACCATGGCGTGTCGAAATTCGATGTGGAATCGGGCACGCAGGCCAAATCGAAGCCCAACGCACCCAGCTACACCAAGGTGTTCGGCGAAACGCTGACCGCTGAAGCAGCGCGCGATCCCAACATCGTTGGCGTAACCGCCGCGATGCCCGGCGGAACCGGGATCGACATTCTGGCGAAACGCTTTCCGTCCCGCGTGTTTGACGTTGGTATTGCCGAACAACATGCCGTGACCTTTGCCGCCGGTATGGCGGCATCGGGTCTCAAGCCGTTTTGCGCGATCTATTCGACTTTCCTGCAGCGCGGCTACGATCAGGTCGTGCATGACGTTGCGCTGCAAAATCTGCCGGTACGCTTTGCCATCGACCGCGCCGGGCTTGTCGGTGCCGATGGGGCAACCCATGCGGGTGCGTTCGATGTCGGATACCTTACGGCGTTGCCGAACATGACCGTGATGGCGGCTGCGGATGAGGCTGAATTGATGCATATGGTGGCCACCGCTGTTTCGCATGACCAGGGGCCGATCGCCTTCCGTTATCCGCGGGGCTCCGGCAACGGTGTGCAGATGCCGGAACGCGGCGAGGTTTTGGAGATTGGCAAGGGCCGTGTCCTGCAAGAGGGCAGTGATGTCGCGTTGTTAAGCTTCGGAGCGCATCTGGCCGAGGTGGAGGCCGCGGCACGCCTGCTTGAAAAAGACGGGATCAGCGTCACCATCGCCGACGCACGTTTCGCCAAGCCGCTGGATATTGACCTGATCCTGAAGCTGGCCCGCGATCATGACGCGCTGATCACTGTCGAACAGGGAGCCCGCGGCGGGTTCGGCTCCATGGTCCTGCATGAATTGGCTGACCACGGTGCGCTCGACGGCGGTGTCAAGGTGCGGGCGGTGACATTGCCGGACCGTTTCATCGATCAGGCGTCGCCCGACGAGATGTATGCCGACGCCGGCATGACCCGCTTTGATCTTTACAAGATGGCTGTGTCCCTCACTTCCGAGGCGGGAAAGGTTGTGCCCCTGACGCGAGGCGCGTGAGGGTTAGACCCAGTCCAGTGCTGTGTCGGCAAGTCCAGTCACGCTGATCGTGAATTCCAAGTCGTCGTCAGACGTGGTCACGATCGAAACATGATCGTCGATGATCTGTTTGGCCTCAGCGACCGAGTCCTCTGTCCCGTTGTATGTCTGCATCGCGGTCTTGGCCACCGATCCATTGTTCAGACCATGAACCACGGCGTAATAGGCACCGATCTCTGCCTTGGTTTCCAGGTATTGTGCATCAACTTCGCTGCCTGTCGCGGCCTTGGCTCCATCGATCATGGACAGGATGAATGAGGCCTGATCCACCGTCCCGGTCTCCAGCGCGTTGACCCAATACTCCATCCCGTCCGTATCCGGGTCGCGACCCAGAACGTTCGAGTACACGGCGGTGACGAAATCTCTGGAATTTTCAAGCTCATCATAGAGCGATCTGGTTTCGGACGAGGTGTAGAACTGGCGGGCGATGTCGATCATGGACATGCCTTTTGCCAGCTCGGACCCCCAGAACAGAAGTCCTGTGGCATCCGGCGCTCGGTTGAAATACGCGACGTATAATTCGCAAAACGCCAGCATGTCGGGCTCGGTCAGCGTGCTGACATTGATGAATCTGTGCAGCTCGAACAAGGACCCATTGAATTCCAGGTTTTCGATACTGTTCAGCGTGTCAATGCCATGGGCGCCGCTGCGGTCCTCGATCATTATGGACCCATCGCTGATGGTCAGGGCATAGTTCGACATCTCGTTCATGTAGACGGCGGTATCGATCCCTTCGCCGCCGGAAATGATGTCATTCCCGCCTGAACCGGTGATCGTATCATCCCCCATCGTACCGACAAGGTTCTCCGCTGTTGCTGTTCCCACCAAAAGCGCGGGCGCGTCCGTCTGTACCGCGGTGGTATCCGGCGCGCGATCTTGTTGAAGTGGCACATCCGGTGTTGTCTGCCCGCCGGTCATCGCGAAATTCTGCGTGACCATGACGGAAAAGTACGTGCCTGAGTCATATGTAAAGGTGCCCGTCTGGATGCCGATTCCCACGACCTCCAGCTCCGGCATCAGGATATTTTCCCGGTGGCCATCGCTGTTCATCAGTGCGACGTGCAGTTCATACACATCGTCAAAAAGACCTTCGTCGCCTCGCTCGCTCTGGGCGGCAATGTTTTCTGCGGTGCGCCAAGACCCTGACAGATCAAACCCTTGGGCTTCCATACGTTCTGTCGGTGTGGAACCGTCCACCCCTGTATGGCTGAAGACATTGGAGTCCAGCATCCAGTCCGAATGAGCATCGGCAGATGCATTCAGCACCTTGTCGAGTACGAGAACATCCAAGCCGCGGCTCGTACGTTCTTCGTTCACAAGATCCAACATGTACCGTTCCAGATCACTGGCGGTGGCAGCAGACATCTCAAACTCCCCAGTTCGAGCCCCACGTAGAAGCTAGAAGGGAACTGGGGCAAGATACAGGAGTGATTGTGTCTAAATTTAGCTAATTCGCGCCAAGACGCGCTTCAGGACTGCGCCAACGCGCCGAAGATTTGCGGCGCATACGTGTCGAGATAAATACGCAGCCATGGTGTAAAGCGGGTCGAGTCGTTTTCGACCTCTTTGACCAAATCGCCAAATCGCACCCAGCGGGTCGCCATCACCTCGTCCGGGTTCAACGTGATGTCCGGTGTCCGCTCGACGTTCGACACGAAGATGTCGACCACCTCGTGTTCGATCAACCCGCCACCGACATTCGCCCGGTATTCCACACGGTCACGGTAATCAAGAGTCAGCCCGGACAGTCCCAGTTCCTCGTTCAAGCGCCGTTCTGCGCAGTCGAGACTGGCCTCGCCCCAGTTCGGATGCGTGCAGCAGGTGTTCGCCCAAAGGCCCGGCGTGTGGTATTTTCCCATCGCGCGCTGCTGGATCAGGACGTCATCCCCGCGCAAGACGAAGACCGAAATCGCCTTGTGCTTCAAGCCGCGTATATGCGCCTCGAGTTTTTCGACCGGCTCGAGCGTGTCGCCGCGCCATGCAGGGATAAGCGTTTCGGTCATACATGCGTCTCTCTTACCAGGCCCAGAAGGTGGCGCGCGTTTTTGAACCCGATCTTCATATGCGCCATGGGTCGGGCCTTGACGAGCTTCTTGTTCATATATGCTTCGAAGGTGAGTTTTTGAACATCGACATCGTGACACAGGGAGACGAAGCGCTCGCGCCGGGAATCGCTTTTGTAATAGGCATCCTGCATCTGGCCGAGCACGCGGAAAACCGTCTTGTGTTCGCGCATGAAGAGCCGCCGTGCGAGCGCCAGATCGGTGATCCGTCCGGTTTTGAGTGTCGCGGCACAGGCCGTGGCGGCAAAGCGGCCGCAGATCATTGCATAGTAGATGCCTTCACCGCTGGATGGTGCAACAACACCGGCAGCATCGCCGGCCAGCACCACGTCACGCGCATTGTCCCAGAAGCGCAGCGGTTTCAGCGGGATCGGCGCGCCTTCGCGGCGGAGGGTTTCACACTCCCCGAGGCCGGACGCCTGACGCAGCGCGGCGGTTGCCTCCTTCAGGTTCACGCTTTGGATATACGTGCCCATCCCGACGGAGGTCGTGCCGCCATGTGGGAACACCCAGCCATAGAAATCCGGGCTGATGGCGCCGTCATAGATCACGTCGCAGCGCATCGGGTCATAAACGTCCGTCTTTTCCGGCGCGGCGATGATCTCGTGATAGGCAAAAACCAACGGCACCTTGTCGCCGCCCGGTATCTCGTCGCGGGCCACGCGGGAATTGGCCCCGTCCGCACCGATGATCAGCTTGGTGGGCAGCGCGCGTTCTTCGCCGGTTTCCTTGTCCCGGTAGATCACTGACCGCGTTTTGGCGGTCTTGTCGCGATCGATCCGGACATAGGTCCCGGTGAAGCGATCAGCCCCCGCCGCCTCGGCCCGGTTGCGCAGGAACGGGTCGAAATCCTTGCGATCGACCATGCCGACAAAGCCGTTTTCGATGGGAATGTCGACATGACGTCCAGTCGGAGAGATCATCCGCGCGGTGTTGACCTTGGCAACAAGCTGGTCGTCACCAATGTCGAAATCCTGCATCAGCCGTGGCGGGATGGCCCCGCCGCAGGGTTTGATCCGACCTTCGCGATCCAGAAGTGCCACAGTATGGCCGGAGCGGGCCAGATCCTCGGCAGCGGTTGCACCGGATGGGCCACCGCCCACAACAACGACGTCATACATGGTTATTCTCCTGCGATCAGTTGCGCATGGCGCGGTGTCCGGCCTTCCATGATTCGCAGCGCCATGTAGGCGGCACAGAGGAAGAGCCCGGCTTCAAAGATGAACACGGCCCCGAAGGCGGGGGCGTCGGCGGTCAGGCTGCGCATGATATCCACGGCGCCTGCGCCGATCAGCCCGCCGAACCCGGCGGCAATCGCCTGAGCGGCGCCCCAAAGACCCATTCTCGTGCCTTCACGTTTTTCCCGACCATCCCCGGCCAGCGCCATCATCGAGCCGATGGCCGCCACCGCGAATGTGCCGTTGAAAAAGCCAAGAGCGAATACGGCAGGCAACAATGTCTGGGGCAGGGCGGCACCGCCCAGCATGGCGATCATGCAAAGGCTGGCCGCAGAGCCTAGGCACCCGCCGATGACCCAATTGCGCAAACTGCCGAACCTTAGCGCGGTAGCGGCGATGCCAACGGTCAGCATGCCAATGAATACGCCTCCATTCTGGATGCCCGACAACGTGGTGCTTTCGCCCGGGGTGTAACCAAAGACGAGACCCGCATAAGGCTCAAGGATCAGCTCCTGCATGAAATAGGCGGTCATCGACAGGAACACGAATATGGTGAACATCCGCGCCTTCGGCTCGGCCCATACTTCGGCCAGGCCTTCGCGAAACGGGACCGGATCGGGTTCCGGTGCGGCCTCGACGCCACGCTCGATGCGCCAGGTGGCCAGAACCGTGATCGCCAGCGCCGCCAGAGCGACGCCCGACACGACCCGGATCAGAACCGCCGGTGTATAGGGATCAAGGAGTTGTCCCACGACACCGGCTGTCATGGCGATACCGAAGATCATCATCAGCCAGGTGATTGTTGCCGCCGCTGCCCTGCGATGCGGGGCCGTTGCCGTCGCCAGAAGTGCAAGAACGGAGGTGCCCGCCGCGCCCGCGCCAACACCGATCAGCGCATAGGCGGCCACGGACATGAGCAGTCCGAGCCAATAGCTTGTTGCAAGCTGGACCACGCCAAGAGCGGCCAGCACGCCACCGGCGGCAAGGATCACCATCCCGCGCAGGATCCAGCGCGTGCGGTTTCCACCCTTGTCGGACAGGAACCCCCAGTTCGGGCGCGTGATCTGAATTCCGTAATGCAGCCCGACCAGAAGGCCGGGCAGAATTGCCGGCAGCGAAAGTTCGACGACCATAAGGCGATTCAGGGTAGACGTGGTCAGCACAACGATCGCGCCAAGCGCCATCTGGACCAGTCCGAGACGGACAATGGAAAGCCAGCCGAGTCCCATCAGAACACCTCTACCGAACGGAGTGCAAAGGCCGACACCATCATGCCGGAGACATACATCAGGACACCCGTGGCGTTGTACCAGGGGGCCTTGGCCTTGGGGTCGCGCAACAGGACGGACATGGCCCAAATCTGTCCCAGAACCAGTGCAAGGATAAGGGCGGCGTGGGTCGACTGACCCCAGTGCGCCAAGGCAAGCAGAACGAATATCTGCGGCACGATCATCACGATACAGGCCACCTTGGCCGCCGTCTCGGGGCCAAGCGTCACAGGCAGAGAGTTCACTCCCATCTGGGCATCGCCTTCCAGCGCCTTGAAATCGTTGAGCGTCATGATCCCGTGCGCACCAATGCCATAGAGCAGCGCAATCAGGATAATGGGTCCGGAGGGCAAGGTCTGGCTCAGAACAGCGGCCCCCGTGAACCACGGCAGGGATTCATAGGAGAGACCGACAAGGCCCGGTCCAAGCCAGCCTGACCGTTTCAGGCGAATCGGTTCAGCCGAATAGGCCCAGGCGGCAATCACGCCGATCACCGTCGCAATGAACCCCCACAGGCCCAGCAGCGCGCCAAGCCCCAGTGACAGGACCGACATGGCCAGCGCGATCCACAATCCCCATTTGCCCGGGATGCGCCCCGACGGGATCGGGCGGTTCGGTTCGTTGATCGCGTCCACATGGCGGTCGCACCAGTCGTTGGCCGCCTGACTCATGCCGCAGACCACCGGCCCGGCAAGAATCACGCCGACAATCAGAAGCCCGAGATGGTCGTTGATCGCCACACCCGACGCGACAGCGCCGCAGGCATAGGCCCACATCGGCGGAAACCATGTGACGGGCTTGATCAGCTCCAGCATGGCCGAAGGGGCGGGGTAGCGGTTGGTGTGTAAACTTGCGCTGACAGTCATGTGTCAACTAAACACGACAACTCGATTCATATCAAGTGAAAGAGGCAGGGCGGAGTGTCATTGTCGCGGGGCGCCCCCGATCATGGCAGAGCGGTTCAATCCGCATCGGTGTCCTTGCTGAGAAGCCCGTATTTGCGAAGCTTGACGTAAAGGCTCTGACGCGAGAGCCCCAGCATCTCGGCTGCCGCAACGCGGTTGTTCCCGGTCAGGTCCACCGCGGTTTCGATGCACATCTTTTCGACCACATCCGTGGTTTCCGCCACGATCTCCTTGAGCGTGGCGGACCCGACAAGCTCCATCACGTTGCGAGCCGAGTCCTCGGTCGTCTGAACCGGCGCCTTGCGCATGGCGTCGGCACGGCTGATGTCGCGGATGACAAACCCCATTGTCGGCTCGCTTTGATCGTCAAGAAAGGTGGCCGACATTTCCACCGGGGTCTTGGCCCCGTAATCGTTCAACAGCTTGGTCGAATACATGCGCATCTGTCCAGTGCGGCGCGCGTTTTCGACCAGCACGCTCATGTCAATCTGGCCCCGGCCCAGAAAATCCGACAGGTTGCGCCCGCGGACGTCAACCGCATGGGCCGCGTCGACCAGATCAAGGAAGGCATCGTTGCAAACCTCGATCACACCGGTGACCGAGGTGAAAACGATTGCATCGGATCCGCGTTCGAACATTGCTGCGAGGTTGTGGCTCAGGGCGTCGCCATGGGCCGTGCTGTCCTCGGCGGTGGTCATGCGACAGATCAGGATGCGCTCACCGCCGGCTCGGAACACTTGCGGATAGATCATGATGCGCTGGCGCGCGCGGCGTGGCTGGACCTCTACGCCGGTGTTGTTTTCCGAAATCGCGGCGTTGATCATAGCCTCGATGAATTCATCGCGGCGCTTTTCGCGGAATTCCTGTGCGAAAGATGCCCCTATCAGGTCCTCCCTCGACGAATGCAGCAAGGCGGCCGCGGGATCGTTCAGGTCCTTGATCTTGCCATCGTTGACCGAAATGAAAACGACCGAGTCGCGCACCGTGCGCAAAAGCAGGCGATAGCGTGCATCGAATTCACGACGCGCCTCGTATCCCTGTTCCAGCGACATTTGCGCCTGAACCAGCTGCTGCTGGGTTTCGGCAACGGGGCGCAGATCGCGCCCCAGCATCAGGAAAGACCCGTCCGAGCCAAACGGATGAAAGCTGTAGCGAACGGGAAATTCCCAGACCGCATTGTCGGAATGGTTCAGCTCGATGGACCGCTTTGGCAGATCGCCCTGCGCCATCGAGGCCATCGCGGCCTCGATCTTCGGGCGGCTTTCGCGCGTCAGGAAATCCATGAGAGGTCGGCCCTCCCAATGGTCCAACTTGCCAAAGGAGGTTTCATTCGGGTTCACGAGAACGGAAAGAACCTTGCCTTGCCGTGACACGACCAAGGCAATATCCGAGGCGACCGCGATGATGCTCGACAGAACTTCAGCGTCGATAAGCGGAACGGAGCCACTGCTCCAGAAACTGGAACCCCTACTATTCTTCACGTTGCCGATGACCTGCCCTTTGACTTGCCCTTTTCGCACAGCTTGAGTGCAATCTTCACATCGTTTGTCACCAGGTCGACATCGGTCTTTTCCTTGACGTGGTCTTCAAGCTCGAGGACGATCCCCCCGAGAACGAGGGAAGGTGGTGTTGAGATACCTTTCCTGATGCGTATGACCAATTTTGCGATGGATGCAAGCGCATCCGGACGTGACCCTGAAAACAACACCATGTCGTAGTCGTCTTCGGACACTGCTCTCAGGACCGTCTCATCGCGGGCCCCGAAGAGGATCCGAACCGATGCGCCGGCCCTGCGCAACTGTGCCGTGGCGACATGCGGACCCAAGGTGTGGCTGTCATTCCCTTGCAGGACGAGCAGCACATTGGGTCCATAATCAATATCCGACAGAGCTGCGGACCACGGTGGAACCAGGAAGGTCAGCAGGCCTTGTAGCCGCGCGCTGGCGATCGTGACACTGGCAAAGCTGATCGTGTCGTCGATCCACATCTGGCCCAGATCGTGGGCAGCTTGAGGGATATAGATGTCGACCACCTGTTCGGAATTGATGCGTCGGTCACGGAGGCTGTCCAGCAGCGCTTCCGGGTCAAACGTACCGGGCTTCAGGACAGCCTCGACGAGTTTCTCGACCACACTGGTGCGGATCGTCTGTGCGCCCTCCTCCCCTTTGTCGCTGAGAAACGACAAAACCGTGGACGCCAGGACCGATACTTCCGGGCGCTCCCTTTCGGTTAAAATCCGGTCTTTTGTAAGGTCATTCGCCATATCTTACCCTCACTTCCGATTCTGACCGACAGATGTCAGACATATCAGACAACCTTAGTGTCCGATTCTTAGCGCATATTGTCAAAGATAATTGACAGTAGCTCCTGTTCAGCTTTCCTTTCAACACGCTAGTGCAGGACAAATCCAGAGGAAATAGACGTTTCTTGAGGATTCAGAAGAATCGGGGAGGTTTGCCGGTGCTTGCCGATTGTCATGTTGAAAGTGTAAGTTTTAGTTGACACTTCGCCTGACCAGCGTCTATTTTTTTACCAGCAACCAACGGAATCGTGGACATGGCAAAGACGCAACACGCCCCCAAGACGCCTGTGTTTCTCTATACAGATGAACAGCGCGCGCGCCGGGACAACAGTATCTGGACGATTATTCAAGGCGTGCTGGCGCCGTTGCAGTTTCTTGTCTTTCTCGTCTCGCTGGGTCTTGTGCTGCGGTATCTCTGGACCGGGGTTGGCTATGATGCGGCGACGCTGTCGATCCTGGTCAAGACCTTGTTCTTGCTTGCCATCATGGTGACAGGCGCAATCTGGGAAAAAGTCGTGTTCGGACAATACCTGTTTGCGCCGGCGTTCTTCTGGGAGGACGTGTTCTCTTTTCTCGTGATCGCGCTTCATCTTGCCTATGTCTGGACGCTTTGGACCGGTGCCCTGACCCCGGTGCAGGAAATGTGGCTCGCGCTTGCGGCCTATGCTGCCTACGTCGTGAACGCCGGGCAGTTCATCTGGAAACTGCGCGCCGCGCGGCTGCAATCAGCGACGTCTTCGATGATCGATGAGGTGCCGGCATGACCGAACGTTTCGCGCCGCCGCCCGCGCATGGGTGCTCCAAGACACCTGTCCTCAAGGAGCGCGGACAGCACGAGGTGTTCTGCGGACTGACCGGGATCATCTGGCTGCACCGCAAGATGCAGGATGCATTCTTTCTTGTCGTGGGCAGCCGCACCTGTGCCCATCTTCTGCAATCCGCGGCCGGCGTCATGATCTTTGCCGAACCGCGTTTTGCGACCGCGATCCTTGAAGAAACCGATCTGGCGGGCATGGCCGACGCGCAGCAGGAGCTGGATCGCGTGGTCAGCGAACTGCTCACCCGTCGCCCGGACATCAAGCAGCTCTTCCTTGTCGGGTCCTGCCCGTCCGAAGTCATCAAGCTGGATCTCGCGACTGCCGCCGAACGGATGAGCGCGCAATTCGCGCCGAACGTGCGCGTGCTCAGCTATTCCGGCTCGGGGATCGAAACGACTTTCACCCAGGGCGAGGATGCCTGCCTTGCCGCAATGGTGCCCGTGCTTCCGCAGACGGACGCGCGCGAACTGCTTTTGGTCGGCGCGCTGCCCGACGTGGTGGAGGAGCAGGCCATTGGACTGTTGGAGGCGATGGGCATCGGACCGATTCGTATATTGCCAGCGTCGCGCGTCAGTGACGAATACGGCATCGGGCCAAACACCCAGTACGCATTGACCCAGCCTTTCCTGAGCGACACCCACGAAGCGCTGCAACGGCGCGGCGCCAACCATATTGCGGCTCCCTTCCCGCTTGGCGAAGAGGGCACCACCCAATGGCTGCGTGCGGTCGCTGACCAGTTTGGCGTGTCGGATGCAACATTCGCCGAAGTCACCGAGGCGCCTCGCGCCCGTGCCCGCAAGGCGGTTGCGCAAGCGTCCGAGGCGCTGCGCGATAAATCGGTGTTCTTCTTCCCCGACAGCCAATTGGAAATCCCGCTCGCGCGCTTCCTGACCCGCGAATGCGGCATGGACGCGGTCGAAGTCGGCGCGCCGTTCATTCACAAAGCGGTCATGTCGCCAGATCTGGACCTCTTGGCAGAGGGTCCGACCATCGCTGAAGGGCAGGACGTGGACAAGCAGCTTGACCGCTGCCGCGCCGCGCGCCCCGACCTGACGGTTTGCGGACTTGGTCTTGCCAATCCGCTTGAGGCCGAGGGTTTGACGACCAAATGGGCCATCGAACTGGTCTTCACCCCTGTGCATTTTTACGAACAGGCGGGCGATCTTGCCGGGCTGTTCTCGCGCCCCGTGCGGCGCCGTGACCTTCTGAAGCTGGAGGCAGCCGAATGAAGCTCACTGTCTGGACATATGAAGGCCCGCCGCATGTCGGCGCGATGCGTGTCGCCACCGGCATGACGGATTTGCATTACGTGCTGCATGCGCCACAAGGCGACACCTACGCAGACCTGTTGTTTACCATGATCGAGCGGCGCAACCATCGCCCGCCGGTGACCTACACCACGTTCCAGGCCCGCGACCTTGGCGCGGACACCGCGTATTTGTTCAAGGATGCCGCGATTGCCGCCTATGAGCGGTTCAAGCCGGAAGCGATGATCGTTGGCGCGTCCTGCACGGCCGAGCTCATCCAGGACGATCCAGCCGGTCTTGCCGAAACGCTGGGCCTGCCTGTTCCGGCGATCCCGCTGGAACTGCCCAGCTATCAGCGCAAGGAAAACTTCGGTGCGGACGAGACCTTTTTCCAGATCGTGCGGGCTTTGGCCAAGCCAATGGAAAAGACCGCGCGGGTGACCGCGAACCTGATCGGCCCCACCGGGCTTGGCTTCCGGCATCGCGATGACATCGTCGAGGTCACCGGTCTTCTGATGGAGATGGGTATCGAGGTGAATGTCGTGGCCCCCATGCCTGCGGCTCCGTCTGATATCGCGAAAATGGGGCAGGCGCATTTCAACGTTCTGATGTATCCCGAAACCGCGGAGACCGCCGCGCGCTACATGGAGCGCGAGTTTGACCAGCCCTATACGAAAACCGTTCCGATAGGTGTCGGGGCAACGCGTGATTTCGTCAATGAAGTGGCCGAGATCGCCGGTATAGAGCCTGTTCTGGACGACAGCCGCCTGCGTTTGCCCTGGTATTCGGCCAGCGTCGACAGCACCTATCTGACCGGCAAGCGCGTCTTCCTGTTCGGCGATGGCACGCATGTCGCGGCCTGTGCCCGTATCGCACGGGACGAGATGGGGTTCGAGGTGGTCGGTCTGGGCTGCTACAACCGCGAACAGGCCCGGATGCTGCGCGGCGTCGCCAAGGACTATGGCGTCGAGGCACTGATTACCGACGATTACCTCGAGGTCGAACGCCGGATCGAGGAACTGGCCCCCGAGATGATCCTCGGCACCCAGATGGAGCGGCATATCGGCAAGCGTCTGGGCATTCCCTGCGCGGTGATTTCCGCGCCCGTGCATGTGCAGGATTTCCCGGCGCGCTACAGCCCGCAGATGGGCATCGAAGGCGCGAACGTCATCTTTGACACATGGGTTCATCCGCTGGTCATGGGGCTGGAAGAACATCTCTTGACCATGTTCCGCGAGGATTTCGAATTCCACGACGATGCCGGTGCCAGCCACCATGGTCACAAGGCCAAGCTGCGCCAGGACGATGGGTCTGAAACAGAGACCGCCGAGCCGGACGCGGTGCAGGCCAGGACTGGACCCGTCGAGATTGTCTGGCTGCCCGCTGCGGAAAAGGAACTCAAGAAAATCCCGTTCTTCGTGCGCGGCAAGGCCAAACGCAACACCGAAACCTTTGCATCCGAACGGGGTGTCTCTGAAATAAGCGTCGATACGCTTTACGAAGCGAAGGCACATTATGCGCGATAATTTCGACGAAACGCGGGCGTATAACATCGCCATCATCACGCTGGACAGCCACGCGGCCGGTCCAGTCGCGCGGGCCTCGCTGAACCTGGCCAAGGACTTTCCGGGTCTCAACGTAACGGTCCACGCCGCTGCCGAATGGGCCGAGACGCCTGAATCGCTGGTCGAGGCGAAACAGGCGATTGCCGATGCGGACATGATCGTGGCGAACCTGCTCTTTCTTGAAGAGCATATTCAACCGGTCATGGATGACCTGCGCGCCGCCCGTGATCGGGTTGACGGAATGATCGGGGTTATCGCCGATGCCGAGATCATCAAGCTGACCAAGCTGGGCAAGCTCGATATGTCCAAGCCCGCATCGGGCCTGATGAAGATTCTCAAGTCGCTCAAGCCAAAGTCCGACGAATCCGAGGTCGAGAAGGGCGAAAAGCGGATGCAGCAACTGCGCCGCTTGCCCAAACTGCTCAAGATGGTGCCGGGCAAGGCCCAGGACCTGCGGTCTTGGTTCCTTGTCATGCAGTACTGGCTGGGCGGGTCCGATGACAACATCGAACAGATGGTGCGTTATCTCCTGGGCAAGTACGCCAAGGGCCGTGAAGAATGGCTGGGGGCCGAGGCACAAGCGCCCATCGAATACCCGGATGTGGCTCTGTATCATCCTGACCTGCCCCAACGCATCACGACCGACATCGCCGATATGCCCCGCCCGGCAGAGGCGAAGGCCACCGTGGGCCTGTTGATGATGCGATCCTATGTTCTTGCGAATGACACAGCGCATTATGATGCAGTAATCCGCGCGTTCGAGGCCAAGGGCCTGGCGGTCCGTCCCGCGTTTGCCGGTGGTCTTGATGGCCGCCCTGCAATCGACGCTTTCTTTCGTGAAAACGACGGTACGACCATTGATGCGATGGTGTCCCTGACCGGCTTCAGCCTTGTGGGCGGTCCTGCCTATAACGACAGCGATGCGGCGGTTCATGTCCTGCAAGACCTCGATGTGCCTTACATCGCCGCGCATCCGCTCGAATTTCAGACCTTGGGCCAGTGGGCCGATGGCGATCAGGGTCTTGGACCGATCGAAACCACCATGCTCATCGCGTTGCCGGAACTGGATGGCGCGACCTGCCCAACCGTGTTCGGCGGCCGCCATGGGCCTGAGGGATGCAACGGATGCCAGCACCAATGCGCGTGTGACACGCAAACCAAGGCGATGTCCCCGTGCCGCGAACGGATCGATAGCCTGGCTGAAAAAACCCTCCGCCAAGCGACCCTGCGGCGGACGGAAAACGCGGACAAGAATGTCGGGATCGTCCTGTTCGGTTTCCCGCCCAATGCGGGTGCGGTCGGCACGGCCGCGTATCTGAACGTCTTTGAATCGCTGTTTAACACGCTGCACCAGATGAAGGCGGATGGGTACGATCTGGAGCCACCCGAGACCGTCGACGCCCTCCGCGCCGCCGTTCTCGAGGGCAATGCCAAGCAATACGGCCAAGAGGCCAATGTCGCTGCCCATGTGAGCGCCGACGAAATCGTGCGCAACACACCGCCTCTCAAGGCAATCGAGGCGGTTTGGGGACCGGCCCCCGGCAAGATTCAATCCGACGGCCGCGGTGTCTTCGTACTCGGTGCGCAGTTCGGCAAGGTGTTTGTCGGCGTGCAGCCAACCTTTGGCTACGAAGGCGACCCGATGCGGCTCTTGTTCGAAAAGGGCTTTGCGCCGACGCACGCGTTTTCGACATTCTACCTTTGGATGCGCAACATGTTCAAAGCCGATGTCGTGTTGCATTTCGGCATGCATGGCGCGCTCGAATTCATGCCGGGCAAACAGGCTGGGCTGGGCGCCCGCGATTGGCCGGACCGTCTTATCGGCGAGATGCCGAACGTCTATCTCTACGCGTCGAACAACCCGTCCGAAGCGACATTGGCCAAGCGGCGCTCCGGCGCGGTGACGGTCACGCATTTGACGCCGCCGCTCGCGCAATCGGGTCTCTACAAGGGTCTGCAAGAGCTGAAAGACAGCCTCACGCGCTGGCGGTCTCTCGATCCGCAAAGCGACAAATGCGCCGAGTTGGAGACGCTTATCGCAGAACAGGCCGAGGCTGTGGACATGGGGGGACACCCACCCGACGCGCTCTGGCTCAAGCTGCTCGAGACCGAAGATGCGCTGATCCCCGATGGCTTGCATATTGTCGGCAAGACGTTCAGCGACGATGCGCGTGCCGACTACCTCAACCTCATCGAGGACGCGGATGACGAAACGCGCGCCAAGGTCGACGCGCTCTTGCAGCAAGAGACCGAGTTGGACGGGCTGATGCGGGCGTTGCAAGGCCGCTACACCCCGCCAGTGCCGGGTGGTGACTTGATCCGCTCGACCGACGTTTTGCCGACAGGACGGAATATCCACGCGTTCGATCCGTTCCGGATGCCGACCGAATACGCCTGCCGCGATGGTGCGAAACAGGCCGATCTGCTGCTGGCCACGCATGACACCCTGCCGCGCACAGTTGCGCTGGTTCTGTGGGGGTCCGACAACATCAAATCCGACGGTGCGCCACTGGCGCAGGCTTTGGCCCTGATCGGCGCGAAACCGCGCTTTGACAGTTTCGGCCGGATTTCTGGCGCGGACCTGATCCCGCTCGAACAACTGGGCCGTCCGCGTGTGGACGTTGTGATGACGCTCTCGGGTATCTTCCGCGATCTCCTGCCGCTGCAGACCCGCATGCTGGCCGAAGCGGCGAAGAAAGCCGCCGAGGCTGATGAGCCGCTGGAGCTCAATTACATCCGCGCCCATGCCTGGGTCTATGCGCAGGAAAACGGCGTTGACCTCGAAACCGCTGCATTGCGCGTCTTTTCCAACGCCGAAGGTGCGTATGGGTCGAACGTCAATGCGTTGGTCGATAGCTCTGCTTTCGGGGACGAAGACGAACTCGCCGATGCCTACGAGACGCGCAAGTCCTTTGCCTACGGCGTGAATGGCAAGGCCGCCGCGAACCCCGGGCTGCTGCAAGAGACGCTCAAGACTGTCGATGTCGCCTATCAGAACCTCGAATCTGTCGAGTTGGGTGTCACGACGGTCGATCACTACTTTGATACGCTGGGCGGGATCTCCCGCGCCGTGAAACGCGCCCGCGGTGGCCAGGAGGCGGCGATTTACATCTCCGACACCACGCGCGGCAACGGCAAGATCCGCACCTTGCAGGACCAGGTCGCCCTGGAAACCCGGTCGCGCAGTCTGAACCCCAAGTGGTTCGAAGGCATGCTCAAGCACGGGGCCGAAGGTGTGCGCCAGATCGAGGCTCAAGTGACCAACACGATGGGCTGGTCCGCGACAACCGGCAAGGTCGAGCCTTGGGTCTATCAGCGCCTGAGCGAAACATTTGTCCTGGATGACGACATGCGCGCTCGGCTGGCGGATCTGAACCCGACCGCCTCCAGCCGGATGGCCAACCGCCTGCTGGAAGCACACGACCGTAACTACTGGCACCCCGACGAAGACACTCTGGCCGCGTTGCAAGACGCGGCGGACACGCTCGAAGATCGCCTTGAGGGGATCGCAGCCGAATGAGCGCGCAACACATGGATTGGAGCCTGACATGAGCCCACTGGACGCAAAAAGCCCACCCGCCGCCCGCGCATCATTGCGCGAAGCCGCCGGATTGGAAAAACGAGGCCTCGGCGCGCCGCCCGTCCTGAAAGGACAGGACGGCGAAGGCTCGGTGCAGGTGCATCAGGACAATTCGATGAAAATCGAGGGAGCCAAGGTGTTCGCCGTATATGGCAAGGGCGGTATCGGAAAATCGACCACCTCTTCCAACCTGTCCGCCGCGTTTTCCAAGCTGGGCAAGCGCGTTTTGCAGATCGGCTGTGACCCGAAGCATGACAGTACGTTCACTCTGACAGGGCAGCTTCAGCCGACGGTTATCGATATTCTCAAGGATGTCGATTTCCACGCCGAGGAACTGCGCCCGGAGGATTTCGTGGCCGAAGGCTTTAACGGCGTGAAATGTATCGAAGCCGGCGGGCCGCCCGCCGGGACCGGCTGCGGCGGCTACGTGGTTGGCCAGACCGTGAAACTGCTCAAGCAGCATCATCTGCTCGAAGATACCGATGTGGTTCTGTTCGACGTGCTGGGCGACGTGGTGTGCGGTGGTTTTGCCGCGCCGCTGCAACATGCGGATCGTGCAGTGATCGTGACAGCCAATGATTTCGACAGCATCTATGCGATGAATCGCATCATCGCCGCCGTTCAGGCGAAGTCGGCCAACTACAAGGTGCGCCTGGCCGGGTGTGTTGCGAACCGGTCCAAGGACACCGACGAGGTGGATCGCTTCTGTGATGAGGTTGGCTTCAAGCGGATCGCGCATATGCCGGATTACGATGCCATCCGCCGGTCCCGGCTCAAGAAAAAGACACTGTTCGAGATGCCGGACGAAGAAGACATCGTCATGGCGCGCAAGGAATACGTCCGCTTGGCCGAGGCAATGTTCAACGGAACCGAGGCGATGACGCCGAAGCCGCTGGAAGACCGCGATATCTTTGAACTCCTGGGGTTTGATTAAGTGACCTACGAACTCACCCGCGATCGGGTCGAACATTATTTCGACCGCACCGCCACCAAGGTGTGGGAACGGCTGACCTCTGATGCGCCGGTGAGCCGTATTCGTGAAACCGTGCGCAAGGGCCGGGACAGGATGCGGGATACGCTGTTGTCGGCTCTGCCGGCAGATTTGAGGGGCGCGCGCATTCTGGATGCCGGCTGCGGCGCGGGGCAGATGACGCAAGAACTGGCCCAGCGTGGCGCGGAGGTGGTGGCTGTCGATATATCACCATCGCTGGTGCAGATTGCGGAAGACCGTTTGCCGAGCGCGCTGCATTCGCGCGTTACCTTTGCCAGTGGCGACATGTTGTCAGCGCATCTCGGCGCGTTTGACCACGTGATCGCGATGGACAGCCTGATCTACTACACCGAAGCCGACATTCGCCGTGCGCTGGACAACTTTGGCGGGCGTACCGGTGGTTCGGTGGTTTTCACCGTTGCCCCCCGTACACCGATGCTCATGGGCATGTGGTACGCGGGAAAAGCCTTCCCGAAGTCGGATCGGTCGCCCACGATGATCCCGCATGGACCGTCGCGCTTGT
Organism: Marivita sp.; assembly: GCA_041685125.1. Classification (GTDB taxonomy): domain Bacteria; phylum Pseudomonadota; class Alphaproteobacteria; order Rhodobacterales; family Rhodobacteraceae; genus Marivita. The sequence continues at coordinate 107,744 of JAWLGI010000001.1, forward strand.
CAAAAACGGTCTCTGATATCGGTCAATTGACCGATTTGGGACGTGTGACTTCGGGCTTCTATATCAGCCAGGCACTGGAGTTCCGCCCATGATCGTGACGCGCTCTCAGGTCAAATCGCTCGGCACACGGCTGCTTCCGTTCTCGGACGCCGCGTCGGACGATTTGCCTTTGGGCCAATTGCTTCGACTGGCTCTGTTCCAGGTGTCGGTGGGTATGGCGGGTGTCATGCTTCTGGGCACGCTGAACCGCGTGATGATCGTTGAACTCAGCGTGCCGGCCACGTTGGTCGCGATCATGGTCGCACTGCCGGTCCTCATCGCGCCTTTCCGGGCGCTTCTCGGCTTCAAGTCCGACAATTACCGCTCTGCGATCGGATGGAAGCGCATTCCCTATCTCTGGTTCGGTACGCTGTGGCAGTTCGGTGGCCTGGCGATCATGCCCGCTTGCCTGCTGGTGCTGGGGGGCGATGTCACGCATGAGGTTCCGTTCGCCGGCGAGGTTCTGGCCGCTCTGGCATTCATCATGACCGGTCTTGGCATGCACATGACCCAGACAGCCGGGCTGGCCCTGGCTGCCGACCGTGCGACAGACGAAACGCGCCCTCGTGTCGTGGCGCTGCTTTACGTGATGTTCCTGATTGGTATCGGGCTGTCGGCGATCGCGATTGGCTGGCTCCTGCGCGATTTTACGCCGCTGCTTCTCATTCAGGTGGTGCAGGGCACGGCGGTGGTCACCATCGTTCTGAACACCGTGGCGCTGTGGAAGCAGGAGCAGGTGAAGCCGCAATCCAAGAAGGATCACGATGCCCCGCAACCGTCGTTCAAGGATGCCTGGGCGGACCTGACCAAGGGCGGGACCGCGGGTCGCCTGCTCGCTGTCGTGTTCCTCGGAACGATGGCGTTCAACATGCAGGATATTCTTCTGGAGCCCTACGGGGGCGAAATCCTCGGGCTCAGCGTGTCGGCCACGACGCTGTTGACCGCGACTTGGGCAGTCGGCGCGCTGGTCGGATTTGCTATTGCCGCGCGTGTGTTGGCCAAGGGCGGCAACACCTATCGCATGGCGTCCGTTGGCCTTCTGGCCGGGATCGCCGCGTTCTGCATCGTGATCTTTGCAGCGCCGATGAACAGCACCGCGCTGTTCTTCGCAGGGGCCGGGATGATCGGGTTCGGGAGCGGGTATTTCGCCATATCGACCCTGACTGCCGCAATGACATTGCCTGCCGAAGGGCTTGCCGGTCGCGGCCTCGCGCTTGGCGCGTGGGGTGCCGCACAAGCCACCGCGGCGGGTCTGTCCACGCTGATCGGCGGTGCAACACGCGACAGCGTCAACATGATCGCCATGTCCGGCGCGTGGGGCGAAGCCTTGCAGACGCCCGCCACCGGGTATTCCGTCGTTTACCATTTCGAAATCGCGCTTTTGTTTGCGACGCTCATCGTCTTGGGCCGTCTCGTTAGCCAAAGCCGGAGCGCACCAACACTTAACCAGAAACCGACAGGGCTGGGCCTTGCCGATTTCCCGACCTGACCAAGGCCCATCCATCAAGGAGAACTAAAGATGACCGAAGACTATATCCTTGGAAACCTAGACCTGGCGAGCATTTCGCTTTGGTTGTTTTTCATCTTTTTCGTAGGTCTCGTGATCTGGATTCAGCGCGAGAACCAGCGTGAAGGCTATCCTCTCGTGGACGAGGACGGCAGCCAGGCAGATGCCGGCAGCGTGTTCCCGAACCCGTCCGACAAGACGTTCAAGCTGCCGCATGGCCGTGGCGAATATACCGTGCCTTCTGGCCAGACACCCGAACGCACGGATATCGATGGCAAGCTGACCAAGGCGTTCGAATCGGGCGGTTTCCCGTTCGATCCGAAGGGCGATCCGCTGGCCGATGGTGTCGGACCGGGAAGCTGGGCCCCGCGCCGTGATGAGCCGGAGCTGGACGGGCACGGTCATCCCAAGATCATCCCGATGTCGGGCAGCGAGAGCTTTCGTGTCTCGGCCGGGCGTGACCCCCGCGGTCTGCCTGTTGTCGCCGGCGACGGTGCAATCGTTGGCAAGATCACAGATATGTGGATCGACGAGCCCGAACAGCTTGTCCGGTATCTCGAGATCGAGCTGGACGCGGAATATGGCGGCGGATCAAGGCTTGTCCCGATCACCTTCACGCGTATCTGGGGCAACCGGGTAAAGATCCGGTCGATCTTTGGCGAACATTTCGCCGGTGTGCCAAAGCTCGCGGCGGCGCAGCAGATCACCAAGCTCGAGGAAGACAAGATCAGTGCCTATTATGGCGGCGGAACGCTTTATGCGAGCCAGGCCCGTCTGGAGCCGCAGCTCTGATCCGACCAGCCAGAACGATAAGGGGAACCACAATGCCACATGACGATTTTCAGGTAGAGCCGGTCAAGGGATTGCCAGAGACACCGCCAGATGGAGAAGAGATCCTCTGGCAAGGGAAACCCGATTGGTGGGCCTTGTCGAAAGAATCGCTGAACCTGCTTTGGGTCGCGGGGTACTTCGTTTTCCTCGCCGGTTGGCGCTTCGTGGCCGTGGTGGACCTGATGCCTTTGGGACAGGCCATCTGGGCCTCGGTGCCGTTCCTGTTCCTTGGTGCCATTGTGTGTCTTCTTCTCGTGGCGATTGCTTGGGCGCAGGCGCATTACACCGTCTACACGGTTACCAACCGCCGTGTTGCGATGCGGATCGGTGCGGCCCTGACCGTGACGCTCAACCTGCCCTACACTCAGATCGGGTCTGCCAATCTCGATCTGCGCAAGGGCGGCACGGGGACAATCGCATTTGACCTGCTCGGGGACACGCGGATCAGCTATCTTGTTTGCTGGCCACATGTGCGCCCCTGGAAAATCTCGCCGACGCAACCGGCGTTGCGCTGTATCCCGGAAGCTGAAAAGATCGCAGCAATGATTTCGGATGCCGCCGAAGCGCGTGTGTCCATGCCACAGGTCGAACGCCAGGGCGCTGCGCCCACGGCTGTCGCCGCGGAATAGGGAGGGGTCGAGATGCAAATGCAAACCGCAGACAAGGCGCGCATCCACGCCACCGAACGCGAACTGGTGCCGCGCATCTTCGTGCGGGCCATGTTCGGCATGGTGATGATCTGCCTTGCGATGGTCAGCGCCTACCGCTGGATGGATGGCCCGGTGCAATACACCGCGCCCGAATCACCTGTTGTCACAGAGCGGACGCTGTTTCTCGAAGGCGCAATGAGCGGCGCGGCCTCCGTCTATGACGCGGATCGTACGCTGATCGCTGAGTACACGCCGGAAGAGGGCGGGTTCCTCTCCGGCATGTGGCGCGTCCTGCAACGGGAACGCACCAAGGCGCGTGTTGATCTGGATGGTCCGGTTATCATCCGCGCGCGTGAAAACAACCGTTTTGAGATCTTTGATCCCAGCACGGGATGGGGGGCCGACCTCATGGGGTTCGGCGCCGACAACTCGGCAGCTTTCGCCAAGCTGCTGAAATAACCGAGAGGGAATCGGACTATGGGTTTGTTGACCAAGGATATCGAAAGGGCGCCTTGCACGGTGGAGATCAGTCACCGTTTCGAGAGCCTGCATGCGCATGTGCGCTTCAACAACGGCGCGGTGATCTATCCCGGCGACGAAGTGAAGGTTGAAGGGCCCGAGATCATGGCCCCGTTTGGAGAGATTGTCACCGAAGACCGCGAGGCCGTGATCGTGCGCGCCTCCAAGCTCGAACAGATCTGGACCCGCATGACCGGGGATTTCGAAGTGATGGAGCTGTGTGAGTTTTCGTTCTCCGAGGAGGTGACGCTATGAACGTTCAGACCAAACACACCGCCGATGCGACCACCGCAGAGGAGAGCTTTGCAATCCAAGAGGAGCAGGCAAAGTTCGACAGCAAGGCCGCAACCGATCTGGCGATGCAGAACACACTGCTGACGCCACGATTTTACACCACGGATTTCGACGAGCTTGATGCGATCAATGTCGATGGCATTCGCGAGGAATGGGACCAACTGATCGCCCAGATGGTTGCCGACCCGAACAAGGGTCATTTCAAGAAGAACGAAGACTGGGATCATGTCGATTGGGAGAACATGGACCCGGAGCTGAAGAAGGAATTTATCGACTTCCTGATTTCGAGCTGTACCGCCGAATTCTCGGGCTGCGTGCTTTACAAGGAAATGAAACGGCGCGGCAACAACAAGGACATCACCCAGCTGTTCCAGTTGATGGCGCGGGACGAGGCGCGTCATGCCGGGTTCATCAACGATGCGCTGCGCGAAGCGGGTGTGGCGGTGAACCTTGGCTTTCTGACGCAGAAGAAGAAATACACCTATTTCCGGCCGAAGTTCATCTATTACGCAACGTACCTGTCTGAAAAGATCGGCTATGCGCGTTATATCACGATCTTCCGGCACCTTGAGGCGCATCCGGAACACCGCTTTCACCCAATTTTCAAATGGTTTCACGAATGGTGCAACGACGAATTCAGCCATGGTGAGGCGTTCGCGCTTTTGATGAAGACCGACCCGAAGTTGACATCCGGCAAGAACGTCTACTGGATCAAGTTCTTCCTGACCGCCGTTTTTGCGACGATGTATGTGCGCGACCACCAGCGACCTGCCTTCCACAAGGCGCTGGCTGTTGATCCCGATTGGTACGCGCATGAGGTCTTCACCAAGACATCCGAACTGACCAAGCAGATCTTCCCGATCACGCTGGATATCGATCACCCGCGCTGGCAATCGACGCTTGAGCGCCTGCAGCGTGCCAATGTCCAGATCGCCGATGCCAAGGCAGAGGGCGGGATCGGCGGCAAGTTGAAGGAGTGGGCCGGGAGCGCCAAGGCGGCGCTTTGTTTCGCGTCGCTCTACACGATCCCGGTGAAAAAACATGAGGTGCCCGCCGTGACCCGTCTGGTGCCGTCGTACTAGGGATGGCGCCCGTTTGGGGGACAATCCCCCAAGCTGCGCTGATTATTTGGAAAGAGAAGAAGGACAAACCCCGCGTGTTGAATGACCCTTGGATCGCTGCCCTTGTGGCGCTTTTTCTCTGGTGGTTTTCCACCGGGGTTATCCTGATGGTGGTAAAACACGCGGACCGTCGTGGACTGCGGTGTGGGCAGATCCTGACGCTCGCGACTTTTCCGGTTTTCCTTGTGGGAGCATATGGCATCTGGGCCAGCGCGGGTGGCACGGATGTCCGCTCCGCGTATTTTGCGTTTCTTGCGGCCCTGGCGCTGTGGGGCTGGATCGAACTGGCGTTTCTGACAGGAACGATCACCGGACCGAACCGGCTCGTCTGTCGCGAGGGCATTCCAGAATGGGAGCGGTTCATCCGCGCCTGGGGCACGATCGCCTATCACGAGATACTCTTGGCAGGCACATTGATCGGGATCTGGATGTATACCTTTGCGGCAGAGAACATGTTCGGGTTCTGGACCTTTGCCATTCTTTTCTTTGCCCGTGTCTCGGCCAAGCTGAACCTGTTTCTGGGCGTGCCGAAGATCAACACGGAATTCCTGCCGCGTCCCCTTGCGCATCTGCCCAGTCATTTTCGCATCGCCAAGATGAACTGGCTTTTCCCGGGGTCGATCTCGGCGCTGACCTTTGCCGTCGCGTGCTGGCTGGAGCGGATTTATGCCGCCGGCACACCAGGGGAGCTTGTGGGATTTGCCTTACTGGCGGCCATGACCGCCCTTGCCCTGCTGGAGCATTGGTTCATGGTCCTGCCATTGCCCGATGAAAAACTATGGCGCTGGATGTTGCCCGCGCCCAAACCAGAAAAACAAGACAAGACGATACGAACGGAGGACGCCCATGGACTTTGACAGCTTGTTCAATGCCCAGCTCGATACCCTGAAAGATGAGGGTAATTATCGTATTTTTGCCGAGTTGGAGCGCAAGTGTGGCGCGTTTCCGAAGGCCAAAAGCCACGATGAGGACTGCCCGGAAGAGGTCACCGTCTGGTGCTCAAACGACTATCTTGGCATGGGCCAGCACCCCAAGGTGATCAGGTCCATGCAGGATGCCGTGGCCGAAAACGGCTGTGGTGCAGGTGGGACGCGGAATATTTCCGGGACCAACCACCAGCACAAGCTGCTCGAGGCTGAGCTGGCCGACTTGCATGGCAAAGAAAGTGCCCTGCTTTTCACCTCTGGATACGTGTCGAATTGGGCGGCGCTGTCGACGCTGGGATCGCGTCTGCCCGATGCGGTGATCCTGTCGGACGAGTTGAACCACGCCTCGATGATCGAGGGCATCCGCCACGCGCGGTGCAACAAGGTGATCTGGAAGCACAACGATCCCGAGGACCTGGACCGCAAGCTGGCCGCTCTGCCATCGAATGCGACCAAGATCGTCGCCTTCGAGTCGGTCTATTCGATGGACGGCGATATCTGCCCGATGAAAGAAATCGTCGAGGTGGCCGAAAAGCACGGCGCGATGACCTATCTGGACGAGGTTCATGCTGTTGGTATGTATGGCCCGCGCGGTGGTGGCGTGTCGGAACGCGAGGGGCTGGCCGATCGCATCACCCTGATCGAGGGCACACTGGGCAAGGCCTTCGGGGTGATGGGTGGCTACATCACCGGGTCCGAGCCGATGTGTGATTTTATCCGGTCGTTTTCCAGTGGTTTCATCTTCACCACCGCCTTGCCCCCTGCGGTTGCAGCGGCGGCCCGCACCTCGGTTGCGCATCTCAAGCAAAGTGATCAAGAGCGCGTGAACCAGCGGATTCAGGTCGAGCGCCTGCGCAAGCGGCTGGATGATTTCGGGATCCCGCATCTGGAAAATCCCAGCCACATCATCCCGGTGATGATAAAGGACCCGGTCAAATGCCGTATGCTGGCGGACATCCTGATGCAGGATTACGGAATTTACGTACAGCCCATCAACTATCCGACGGTGCCCAAGGGAACGGAGCGCCTGCGCTTTACGCCGGGGCCGTTTCATTCCGATGGTGATATCGAACATCTTGTTCAAGCACTTGCGACCCTCTGGAAACAATGTGCCATTGCCCATCAGGTCGCTTGACTTGAAGGCAAACGCCGTTACGTTCCGCTGAAACAATGTGGTCTTTTGATTGGCTCGCCTGTCAAAAGAAAGATAGTGTTTCTATGAACACGATAGAGGAGTTCGATAATGAAGTTGATGTTCGCAACCGCGGCCATGACACTGACATTCAGCGGCGCCGCGCTGGCCCAAAGCGATGGTGGCGGTGATGCCGAAGCCGGTGAAAGAGAATTCAACAAGTGTAAATCCTGCCACATGATCGTGGCAGATGACGACACGACGATTGTCCGGGGCGGCCGCACGGGTCCAAACCTCTATAACATCATCGGACGTCAAGCCGGGTCGGTCGAAGATTTTCGCTATGGCGACAGCTTGGTCGAGGCCGGTGAAGCGGGCCTGGTCTGGGACGAGGAATCCTTCGTGGCGTATGTTCAGGACCCCAAGGGATTTCTTGCCGAGTACCTGGATGACAGCGGTGCACGATCCAAGATGTCGTATCGCCTGCGCAATGGCATGGAAGACGTCTATGCCTATCTCGTAACGGTAAGCCCGGATGCCGAGGCACATTCCGAAGCGGACTCCTGATCGCCAAAGACGACAATCATCAGACAAGAACAGGGCGCGCCGTAACGGCGTGCCCTTTTCTTTTGTGGACCCCAAGCTGAAGAGTTGACCGTCCCGGTTCGCTCACGCAAAAGATCGGCATAGCCGAAGGGGCAGCATTATGAAGATTGCAATGATCGGGACCGGGTATGTGGGTCTTGTGTCTGGAGTGTGTTTTTCCGACTTCGGTCATCACGTCGTGTGCGTCGACAAGGACCAGCGCAAGATCGATATGCTGGAACGCGGCGAGGTGCCGATTTTCGAGCCGGGTCTTGATGTTCTGATGTCAAAGAATGTCGAGGCCGGGCGGCTCGAGTTCACCCGTGATCTGCAGGCGGCGATTGATGGGGCCGAGGCGGTGTTCATCGCCGTGGGCACACCGACGCGTCGGGGCGATGGCCATGCCGATCTGACGTATGTGATGGCTGCCGCCGAAGGAATTGCGAAGGCGTCCAGGGAATATGTCGTCATCGTGACCAAATCGACCGTGCCCGTGGGGACCAATCGAAAGGTACGGGAGGTGGTTGCGGCGGCGAATCCAGATTTGGATTTCGACGTGTCGTCAAACCCTGAGTTTTTGCGCGAAGGCGCAGCGATCGACGATTTCATGAAACCCGACCGCGTCATTGTCGGGGTCGAGACCGACCGCGCAGCAGCGGTGATGTCCGACATATATCGTCCCCTCTACCTTCGGGATTTTCCGGTTGTCACGACCGACCTCGAATCCGCCGAGATGATCAAATACGCTGCCAATGCGTTCCTGGCGACCAAGATCACATTCATCAACGAGATCGCGGCGCTGTGCGAAAAGGTTGGCGCGGATGTGAAGCAGGTGTCCAAGGGCATGGGCATGGACAACCGGATCGGGAACAAGTTCCTGCATGCCGGGCCGGGTTATGGGGGATCGTGCTTTCCCAAGGACACAAAGGCGCTGGCACGGATTGGACAGGAACATGCCAGCCCCATGCACATAACCGAAGCCGTGATCGCGGTGAACGAAGACACCAAGCGGCGCATGGTCAACAAGCTGCTCGATCTTTGTGATGGCTCATTCAACGGAAAGACGGTGGCTGTTCTGGGTGTCACGTTCAAACCCAACACGGATGACATGCGCGATGCGCCCTCCTTGACAATTGTGCCCGCGCTTGTAGGCGGTGGGGCCAAGGTACGTGTTTGCGATCCTCAGGGTCGCCACGAAGGCGAGGCGTTGCTGCCCGGCGTTGAATGGCAGGAAGATCCTTATGTTGCCGTCAAGGAGGCGGATCTTTTGGTGCTGCTGACAGAATGGAACGAATTCCGCGCGCTGGACTTGTCACAAATCGCAGGCAGCATGGCGCGCCCTGCCATGGCGGATTTGCGCAACATCTACAACACCGACGCGGTACGAGAGGCCGGTTTCGTCGCGTATGAAAGCGTTGGGCGAAACGGGTATTCCTGATTCTGTCAAAGCGGCCCGTGCGCCACGCGTTTGCGGCGGAAATGCGGCAAGAATTGGACGGAAATTGCCGCAGAATCCCCGGTCATCGTGCGGATTGTTCGCGAGAAGAGGTCATATCGAGGAAATATGGCAAAGCGCTTTGCGTGCCGCCACATTTCTGCCAAAACCAAACCTGTCGGGCGGGGGCTCGATCACAGGTGCGTCCATGCGTCAGGTCTCTGACACTGTCCACTCTCTCTTCTTGCTCACGGGCACCGCGTCTTGCGGGTTCATGACGCATGGCGACCGCATCCTTGCAGCGCAGGAGCTTCGGACCTAGTCACATTTCGGCATGCGCTTCGGCGCTGATTGGCAGCTACAACCAATCCAGGAGGTGAAGCTCTGAGTGCCGTGTGAGCGTCGGGGACGCGTTCGAAACTCCTGCCTGCTGTGAGGTCTGGGCGCTGAGGCCGTCCTCAACCGGCGGTGTCCTGTTCAAGGATCGTGCGAAGAATGGCCTTGGCATTGTCCGAGGCCCAGTTCGCGTCTCCCCGCATGCGGGCCACTTCATTCCCCTCTGGATTGAGTATCACGGTGATCGGGAGGCCCAGCACACCCATTTCCCGCGCAAGCCCGGATTTCGGGTCTCGGTGGAGCGGCAGGTTGTCGACGCCGATCTCATCAAAGAAGGTCTCCATCGCCGGTGGTGGGTTCCGACCGGCAGCAATGGTGACAACGTCAAACTCCGGACCGCCAAATTCTGTCTGCAATTCGGACAGCATCGGCATTTCCTTGCGACAGGGCGCGCACCATGTGGCCCAGAAATTCAACAGCACCCATTTGCCCTCGTAGTCACCGAGCGACAGCGGCGCGCCGTCGAACGTGATGAAGTCTTCTGTGCCGGCGGGTTTGGGGGCGCTGTGGAACGTCAGCTTTTTCATGTCCCCGTCGCGCATCGCCTCGGCCTTGGCAAGATCGGCGAATGCCGGGTTTGCAAGCGCAACGAGGCCCGTATAGAGGATGGCGGCAAGTGTATTCTTCATTTTCCCTCCGAAGGGCTATGACCATGTCCGACAAATCCTCGAACCAGATGTGGGGCGGCCGCTTTGCCGCCGGACCCGATTCGATCATGGAGGCGATCAACGCCTCGATCGGGTTCGACAAGCGCATGGCGGCACAGGATATCGCCGGTTCAAGGGCCCACGCCGCGATGCTGGCCGCGCAAGGCATTGTTACACCTAGCGATGCCGAGGCGATGCGGGAAGGCTTGCTCACCGTATTGTCAGAGATTGAAACAGGCGAGTTCGCGTTTTCAACGGCGCTGGAAGACATCCACATGAACGTGGAAGCGCGTCTGAAAGAGGTGATCGGAGAGCCCGCCGGTCGTTTGCACACGGGCCGGTCGCGCAACGATCAGGTTGCCACGGATTTCCGCCTTTGGGTCAGGGATCAATTGGACGCGGCGTCTTCGGGTCTCACAGCCCTCATCCGGGCGCTGCTGACGCAGGCCGAGGCGGGCGCGGATTGGGTCATGCCGGGCTTTACCCATCTGCAAACGGCGCAGCCGGTCACATGGGGCCATCACATGATGGCCTATGTCGAAATGTTCGCCCGCGACCTGAGCCGGGTTGAAGACGCGCGCAAACGCATGAACGAAGCGCCCTTGGGCGCTGCGGCCCTTGCCGGAACGTCCTTCCCGATCGACCGGGAGATGACGGCTGAGGCTCTTGGATTTGCACGGCCAATGGCAAACAGCCTTGATGCTGTGAGCGACCGGGACTTTGCTCTCGAATTCCTGAGCGTCGCCAGCATCAGCGCGATGCATCTGTCGCGGATGGCTGAAGAGTTGGTGATCTGGTCTTCAGCGCAGTTCCGCTTTGTCACACTGTCGGACCGGTTCTCGACCGGGTCGAGCATCATGCCGCAAAAGAAAAACCCGGACGCGGCAGAGCTGATCCGTGCAAAGATCGGGCGGATTTTCGGGGCACAGGTCGCGTTGATGATGGTCATGAAGGGCCTGCCTCTGGCCTATTCCAAGGACATGCAGGAGGACAAGGAACAGGTCTTCGATGCGGCGGACAACTGGATCCTCTCGCTCGCGGCGATGGAGGGTATGGTCAAGGATATGACGGCGAACAGCGAAAACCTCGAGGCTGCGGCATCCGCCGGATTTTCGACCGCGACCGATCTGGCGGACTGGCTTGTGCGGACGCTCGACCTACCTTTTCGGGACGCGCATCACGTGACGGGGTCACTGGTGGCGTTGGCAGAAGAAAAGAAATGCGATTTGCCGGACCTGAGCTTGGAAGACATGCAATCGGTGCACGCGGATATCACCGAAGACGTGTTTGACGTGCTCGGTGTGCACAATTCGGTGGCCAGCCGGACAAGCTATGGAGGAACGGCTCCGCAGCGCGTGCGCGAACAGGTCGCCCGTTGGAAAAAGGTTATCGGATGATACGTTTCGTGGTGATAATGGGGCTGTCCACGCTGGCAGGGTGCGGCGTGGACGGACCGCCGGTCACGCCGTCGGTCAACAGTACCGTGTCGGTTGGAAAAGATGGGTTTCGCAGCTCGACCGGAGTTTCGGCAAGCACCGGTCCCGTAACGGTTGGAGCGAGATTCTGATGTCGGTCATGCGCTGGATCTACCTTGCGCTCGCGGTCTGGGGCGCTGTCCATCCGATGTATTATTTCGTGTCCTGGTTCCAGGAAAACGGCTGGAACCTGGGTGCGATGATCGACGCATGGTACGTGAACGATGCGACCACGGGCCTGACATGGGATCTGACCATTGCGGCGGTGTCGTTGACGATCTGGATCCTTGCCGAGGTTTTTGTACGGCGCAATTGGCTTGCGCTGGTTGCCATTCCGGCCACCTATTGCATTGGAGTCAGCTGCGGTTTGCCACTCTATCTGTTCCTGCGGTCCAAACCGATTACCTGATCACGCGGAGTGGGCTTGTCGCCCACGCCGGATATCTCGGCTGCGCCTCGGGAGTGGTCATTGGGCAGACGCGGGACATGGACCGAGCGGTGCGCGCAGCGCGGCGGGACGTCTTGGCATATTTGCAAAGAGAAGAAGCCGGGGGGTGGCACATACCCTGATGCTACGCTACTGCGGCGCGGTCTGGTTTGGAGGCTGTCTTGGACCATTTCTTGTATCGTGATGGCGCGCTTTACGCCGAGGATGTGCCGGTTGCAGATATCGCGGCCTCGGTCGGCACACCGTTTTACCTGTATTCCACAGCGACCCTGACGCGGCATTTCCAGCTGTTCGACGAGGCGCTCGAGGGTATGGACCACCTGGTCTGCTATGCGATGAAGGCCGCGTCGAACCAGGCGATCCTGAAGACGCTGGCCGATCTGGGTGCTGGGATGGATGTCGTGTCTGGTGGCGAATACGCGCGGGCCAAGGCAGCGGGCGTGCCGGGCGAGCGGATCGTGTTTGCGGGTGTCGGAAAAACCGGTGCGGAAATTCGAATGGCGCTTGAAGGCGGGATTCGGCAGTTCAATGTCGAGAGCGAGCCGGAAATGCGGGTGATTTCGGAGATCGCGATGTCGCTTGGCACCGTGGCGCCGATCACGGTCCGGGTGAACCCGGACGTGGATGCCAAGACCCATGTCAAGATCGCAACAGGCAAGTCAGAGAACAAGTTCGGCATTCCGATCGGCAAGGCGCGCGAGGTTTACGCCGAGGCGGCCGCCCTGCCGGGGATCAAGGTGATCGGGATCGATGTGCATATTGGATCGCAGCTGACCGATCTGGAACCTTATGAAACGGCCTATCGCAAAGTCGCGGAATTGACAGAGCAATTGCGCGCGGACGGGCATACCATCACCCGGCTTGATCTGGGTGGCGGTCTCGGCATTCCCTATGCCCCGTCGAACGAGGCGCCGCCGCTGCCGTCGGAGTATGGTGCGCTGATCAAGCGGACCGTGGGGCACCTGGGATGCGAGATCGAAATCGAGCCGGGGCGCTTGATCGTCGGCAACGCGGGTCTTCTGGTGAGCCGCGTGATCTATGTGAAACAGGGGGAGGGACGGCAGTTCCTGATCCTTGATGGGGCGATGAACGATTTGATCCGTCCAGCGATGTACGACGCGTATCACGATATCGTGCCCGTGATCGAACCTGACGCCGGTGCCGAGCAGCAGAAATTTGATGTTGTCGGGCCGGTCTGCGAATCGGGTGACACCTTTGCCAAAGCGCGCATGATGCCGCCGGTCGAGGCAGGTGAGCTTGTGGCGTTCCGTTCGGCTGGGGCATATGGTGCTGTCATGGCCAGCGAATACAACACACGCCCGTTGGTGCCCGAAGTTTTGGCAAAGGGCGATCAATTCGCTGTCATCCGCCGCCGACCCGACTTTGACGAAATCATAAACCGCGATACCATCCCCCCATGGCTGTGAGGCGTTTCCTTATGGTCAGACAATCGGGAGACTGGAATGACCGCACGGGATGACCTGCCCCAAGACATCGACACTGCGCTGCGCTGGCCGCTCTTTCTGACCCGTTTGGGGATGGGGGCAGAGGCAGTGGTGCGTGCGTTCTGGCCGCTTTGGTCGATTGTTTTTGCGTCTCTGGCGTTCTTGATGCTCGGGCTTCACGACTTTCTGCGCGTCGAAGTCGTCTGGGCGATTGCCGCCGTTGCCATTTCTGGCGGCCTTTGGGCGCTTTTCCGCGGAACAAGGCTGTTTTCATGGCCCACCCGGGCTGGCGCGATGGCACGGCTGGATGCGACGCTGCCTGGCAACCCGATCATGGCATCGATGGACCGGCAAGCCACCGGGGCCGGTGATGAGGCATCCTCTGCGGTGTGGGCCGCACACCAGGCGCGGATGGTCGCACGGTTGAAAGAGGCCAAGGCGGCGGAGCCTGACTTGCGGGTGTCGCGCGCGGATCCCTTTGCACTTCGATATGTTGCTGTTCTGGCTCTGCTTGTCGCCGTTGTGTTCGGATCGGTTGTGCGCGTCCAGACGGTATCAGCTATGGGGCCGAGCGGGTCGGACCTGGCCTCTGGGCCGGCATGGGAAGGATGGCTCGAGCCGCCGTATTACACGGGGCTTCCGGCCATCTACCTCAACGACATCAAGAGCGCGCGTCTCGAAGCGCCCGAAGGCAGCCGGGTTACCCTGCGGTTTTATGGCGAGGTCGGGGCCTTGGGCGTGACCGAAACTGTCTCGGGCACCGCGCCCTTGGAGGATGAGCCGGACGATCTTGTTGCGGTATCGACAAGCACGGCGCAGGAATTCGTTGTCACGCAATCCGGGCGGTTGGAAGTCGACGGGCCGGGCGGTCGTGCATGGGAAATCGTCGCGACACCGGATCGCGCGCCGGAGGTGGCGCGTGATGGCGAGATCGAAGTGAGTTATGACGGGGAAGCGCAGATTCCCTTCAACGCCCAGGATGATTACGGGGTGGAAAGCGGCACTGCGAGACTCAGTCTCGATCTGGATGACGTGGATCGGCGCTACGGGCTTCGGATGGACCCTGAACCGCGCCCGGCGATCGAGCTTCCTTTGCCCATGCCGATCGCGGGCGACCGGGCTGAATTTACCGAAACGCTGATCGACAATTTCTCGCAACATCCGTGGGCCAATTTGCCCGTCACCCTCCGTCTCTCCGTGACGGACGCGGCGGACCAGACAGGTGAAGCACCGGTTGAAAGTATCAATCTTCCCGGTCGGCGGTTCTTCGATCCAATGGCGTCTGCCCTGATCGATCTGCGACGGTCGCTCTTGTGGAACAGGGAGAACGCCGCGGATATCGCGCTTTTGTTGCGTGCGGTCTCGCACCGCCCGGATGACGTGTTCCGGTCCAGCACCGATTACCTGCGCATACGCACCATCATGCGGCGGGTTGAAGCTTTGTCCCAAGTGACAATGACCGATGACCAACAGGCCGAGATTGCGCAAGCCATGTGGGATCTCGCGATCCGGTTCGAGGAAGGCGACCTGGACGACGCGCGCGAGAGGTTGCAACGGGCGCAGGACCGTTTGTCCGAGGCAATGCGCAACGGTGCGTCGGATCAGGAGATCGCGGAGTTGATGCAGGAGTTGCGCGAGGCGACGGATGACTACCTACGCCAGCTGTCCCGCCAGGCGCAGCAGGAGTCGGAGCAGAACCCGGATCAGGAGATGAGCCAGAACCAGAACATGATGGAGATGAGCCAGAACGATCTCCAACAGATGATGGACCGGATCCAGGAGTTGATGGAAGACGGGCGCATGGCCGAGGCGGAGGAAGCCCTGGAGCAACTGCGTCAGATGATGGAAAACATGCAGGTGACGGAAGGGCAGGGCCAGCAGGGCCAATCGCCCGGCGAACAAGCGATGGAAGGGCTGGCCGAAACGTTGCGGGACCAGCAGGGTTTGTCGGATCAGGCGTTCCGCGATTTGCAGGAACAGTTCAATCCCGGACAACAGGGCCAGCAAGGCCAGCAGCCCGGTCAGCAACCGGGCCAACAAGGCCAGGGTCAGCAGGGCCAAGGCCAGGAGCAAGGGCAAGGTCAGGGGCAACAGGGCCAAGGCCAACAACCTGGTCAGGGCCAGGAGGGGCAAGGGCAAAACCTTGAGGACAGTCTTGCGGATCGCCAGCGCGCGTTGCGGCAGGAATTGAACCGGCAGTCACAGAACCTGCCCGGCGCCGGAACCGAGGGCGGAGACGCGGCTCGCGACTCACTGGACCGAGCGGAAGAGTCCATGGAAGGGGCTGAACAGTCGCTGCGGGAGGACGATCTTGCCGGGGCGATCGATAACCAGTCAGAGGCAATGGAGGCCCTGCGGGAAGGCATGCGCAACCTTGGTGAGGCGATGGCGCAGCAGCAGCAAGACGGCCAGGGTCAGCAAGGCTTGGCCGAAGGCGCCGATCCCGGCCAGCAACGTGATCCCTTGGGCCGCAGCGCTGGCTCCAATGGTCAGATCGGCTCGAACGAGGACTTGCTGCAGGGCGAAGATGTATACCGCCGCGCGCGCGAGCTTCTGGATGAGATCCGGCGTCGTTCGGGTGAGGGGGAACGCCCCGAAGAAGAGCTGGAATATCTCGAACGCTTGCTGGATCGATTCTGAGCGGACGATACACATATCGGGACGCAGCGCCCCAGTCAGGTGCCGGGATCGACTTTCCCGCGGAGCGATTTCACCTCGCCACGGACCTTCTTGGCCTTCAAGCGGCGCTTCTTGGACCCAAGAGTGGGTTTTGTCGGGACACGCCGTTTGCGCGGTGACAGCGCCTGAACGATCAACGCTTTCAGCCTGTCCTGCGCGATATCGCGGTTGCGGGCTTGTGAGCGCGTTTCGTCAACTTGCAGGACAACCGCACCGTCCTTTGTCCATTTCCGCCCCGCGATCTTTCGAAGACGGGTCTTGACCGGATCGGGCAGGTTGGGCGAACGATCCGCCTCGAATCGGAGTTCCACGGCCGACGACACCTTGTTGACGTTCTGCCCGCCGGGGCCGGAGGCCCGGATGAACTGTTCTGTCAGTTCCCAGTCCTCGATTGTGATGCTATCCGTGATCTTTATCATACCCAACACGATAGCGCCGCAGCCCGAATACAAAAAGGGTCGCCTCATGGGCGACCCTTCGAGACTTACGGAGGTGGGGTCCGGTTAGGTTCCACACCAATTCAATGGGTTCACCACCCAGGGACTGCCCTAGATGTGCGCCTCTCGAACTGTTCCGACACCTCTCTCCAATACCTCTCTCGACACTGGATCACCTCCTTTCAGCTGTTAAAAACGCATCTCCAGCGTGACACGCTGAGCGCAGGAGGCAACTCTTTTCTTACGTCAACGCCGCTTTTTCGCGAAATCGCAGCACGATGAGTCGAAAGGGCAGCAGTGCGATCAAGGCGAGCGTGATCTTGACCATCCAATCCGCCACGGCCAAGGAGATCCAAAGCGGCGATATCGGACCCGCGCCCAGAAGTGGCAGCATCTCGCCGGCCCAGGACACGTCGTTTCCGGGCTCAAGAAAGGTCAGCGCGCCGGAAAATGCGATGGTGAAGAAAAGTGCAGTGTCCACCGAAGCGCCGATCAACGTCGAGGCCAGCGGCGCGCGCCACCAACGACCATCGCGCAGCTTGTCAAAGATCGCCACGTCCAGAAGCTGTGCCACAAGGAACGCCGTACCAGAGGCCATTGCAATGCGGACCGTGACCAGAGGACCGAAGTCACCTTGGATCTGTGTGCCGATCAAGGAGCAGATCACGCCGACGATGAACCCGGCGAAAACCACTTTTCGCGCTGGGCCGGGGCCATAAAGCCTGTTCATGAGGTCGGTGACAAGGAAGGCGAACGGATAGGTGAACGCCCCCCAGGTCAGCCAATTGCCGAACAGGAACTGGACGAGGATGTTGGAGGCCAAAACAATGATGGCCATGGCGATAATGCCAGGAATATGTGCGCGGGTCATGAAGACTCCCGTTTTGCCAAGGTTGCGGGGACTTGATTCCCGATCTTCGGGAATGGCGCGACGGATATAGCGCTGCCCGGAAACAGGCAAGTCAAATGCCCACCGCGTACTCCACGATCTCGGTACGCTGGAAAAAGAGGAAATTGTCGTCGGACACCATCGTCAGGCGCAATGTCCCGTCCTCGGCCTGCCAAACAGAGATCCCTTCGAGGTTGTCGTGCCGCAGGATGTCGGTTGTCAGAAGCGTTTCACCCGCTACGGCACCCTTGCCCGTCAGGTCAAAGCGCCTGACCCGGCTATAGAACCCGAATCCGGCAAAGCCGCGTTCAAGGACATAGAGCCGGCCATCCGGCCCCACATCGGCGCCGACCGGCACGTGACCGCGGCTTCGTGTGATCGACATCGGTTGGTCCCAGCCCGCACCTGACCGATAGCGAAACACCGGAAATGGATCCCGCAATCCGTCGGACGATTCGGGAAGGGCATAGATCGTTTCGTCCGGAGCGATGGCGAGCGCTTCAAGCCCCTTGTTCGGTGGCAGAGCGTCTATCGCGGGATAGGATGGGAGGATCGACCAATCGCCCTTTTTCGTTCGGGAAATGATCCGGTTGTCGGATTCCAGCGAAATGTAAATCCGCCCATCCGCGCCTCGGGCCAGTCCTTCGGTATCGCCCTGCGACTGTCGGCCAAGCAGTTCGTCCGGAATGCGGATGGGCTGAATTTCGCCGCTGCGGATGCCGATGATCCGCCCTTCGTGCCGGTGGATCGTCCCTTCGATCAGATGGGTCCGATCGCTCATCATCAGGAAGCCGGTGCCATCCGGCGTCAGGACAATGGCGGAATAGCCGCCAAACCCGTCCCTGTCGCTTGTCCAGTGGTAGGCGGACAGGAACCGGGTGTCTGTTGCCGTCGGGACCACGTCAGGATCAGTGCTCAAGCCGGGTCAATTCGACGCCAGCACAGCGGCGCATTGTGCCGGAAGATCGCCCATCGTCAATTCGGGCCGCGGCTTCGGCGGTGGCGCATTCGGGTCGGGCGGTGGTGGGTCAAGGATTTTGTTCACCCAGGCCTGTGCATCGTCACACCCATCTCCGCGCGGTGGGGGATCCTGATTGACGCATCCGCGCATCCCGTTCGGGCAGTTCAGACGGACGTGGAAATGATAGTGGTGTCCCCACCACGGCCGAAGTTTCCGCAAATAGCTTCGATCTCCGGTTTCCGCATTGCACATATCCACCTTGGCCCCCGGAAAGACAAAGATACGGGCCACCCGAGGGTCACTTGCAGCCGCCTTGAGGATATTGCGGTGGGCCTGGGTCCATTTGCTGTTCACAAATGCCCCATTCGACCGGCGCATCGAGATCGAGGAAATGTTCTCGCGCTCTGTCCGGGTCAGGTTCAGCCGATCCGCGGGACGCATCCAGATATCGGCATCCAGACCGTTTTGATGGCTGCGGTGGCCGGTCAGCATGGGCCCGCCGCGTGGTTGGCTCAGATCCCCGATATAGATCCCGTCCCAACCGGGCTCGCGTGCGGCGGCGCGCGACAGGTCCTTGAGGTAATCGATTGTGACCGGCAAGGCCCAGTTGCGGTTTCGCGACAGGCGCATCGCCTGCCATGTCGGACCTGTTTCCTCCAATTGCACGGAACCAGCGGTACACCCCTTGGCATACCCACCATAGGCCGACGGGGACTGGCGCGATCCGGCCTGCACGGCACCGAATAGCTGTTTCGCTTGCTTCGTGCTCAGTACCCCCGTCACACGCGGGCTGGTTGCCGCGGCGTCGCTGTTGCCCGGGCCGTCAGCCCCGCTGCAAGCACCCAAGAAAAGCGCGACTGCCATGCCCAGAGAAAACCGTTTCATACCGCTGCCCGCTGCCCGTTTGGTTTTACCCAGAGTAACAACACAAGGCCGATCAGGAAAAGGCCAATAACAGGGCTTACCCCCAACTGTTGTGACCCGGTCAGGTAGGTTGTCACTCCGATGAGCAAAGGTGCGAGGAAACTCGTCGCCTTGCCCGACAACGCATAAAGACCGAAGGCTTCGGTCATGCGGGCGGGATTGGCCTGACGCACCATCATGGTCCGGCTGGCCGATTGCAGAACACCGCCGGCCGCACCGATCAGCGCACCGATGAGATAGAACGCAATATCCGGCAGGGCCGACTCCGGTGCCAATGGCACTCCAAACATCGTCTCGCGCGAGATCAGGACAATCGCGACACCCACAAGTGTCAGAACAACGATACAGGTCACGATCACGGGCTTTGACCCGAACCGCGAATCTGCCATCCCGCCGAACCACGCCGCCAAGGCACCCGCGATTATTGCAATGATGCCGAAAATGCCGACATTTTGCACATCCCAACCAAGAACGCCGGCCGCGTATATGCCGCCAAAGGCGTACATGCCGTTGAGCGCGTCGCGGTAGAACATCGCAGAGCCAAGATAGGCAAAAAGCGACCGGTCGCTTGGCAGATGGCGCAGCGTGGTTTTGAGCCCGATCAGGGCAAGCTTGACAGCGCCTTTCGGCGCCTTGTGCGTTTTGGGATCCCGTACGAACAGAAAGAACGGCACCATGAACAGCACATACCAGATCGCGGTCAGGGGCCCGACGAAGCGGGTGCCTTCCCGCGCCTCGGCATCGAGCAGGCCAAAGGCAGGCTTCAGCCCTGCGAGGGTGCGCCCGGTTTCGGCGTTGTCGGCAAAGACGATCAGCATGATCACCAGTGCAACGAGACCGCCGGCATAGCCAAAGGCCCATCCGTTGCCGGAAATGCGGCCGATCTCGTTGGGGGTCCCGAGATCCGGGAGCATGGAATTGGTAAAGGTCGTTGCGAACTCCATCCCGATCATCCCGATGGCAAAGAAGGTCAGGATCACGATCAGGTTGAAGTCGCCGGGGATGGCGAACCAAAGCCCGGCCGATCCCACCACGTACATCAGGGAAAACAGCCATATCCACCGCAGACGATTGCCGCCTGTATCCGCCAGCGCCCCCAGAACAGGAGCCAGAAGCGCGATAACGACTCCGGCCGCACCAATCCCGAAACCCCAGGCGGATTGCGCCGCCGTGCCGTCACCCATCAGTTCCTTGACGTATGGCGCAAAGATGAAGGTGATCAGCAGCGTGTTGTAGGGTTGGCTGGCCCAGTCGAAAAAGAACCATCCCCAGATGCGCTTGCGCAATGTGATGTCCGCCATGATGCCCCCTGCAACCGTCGGCGCGATAAGACCGGCAAAGCGGCCCGGTGGCAAGCGGTTGAACCGCTAGATGTCATCCTGCATCGGCGGCCATGGACGCGCGGCTTCGGCCTCGAGCCAGAGTGCCACCCAATCGGGCATCTCGGGCGATGACCTGCCATCCATCCCCATCGCGGCGATCACCTTTTCTGTTGGCACAATCCCGTTCTTGTCGGTGACAGCCGACCGATAGACCGCGTGATTGGCACAGTCTCCGGACCGCTTCCACATCGACTGTTCGATATAGAGGAACCTGTCGTCCCAGCAAATCAGCCTGCTGCGCATCTCGAACGGCTCGAACGTACGGATGCGGCGCCTGTACCGTACAACAACCCCCGCCATTGTCAGGCCCCAGCGTTCCTTTCGGATCATGGCAAGCATGCCGTTGACATACGCCAGGGGGATGCGTCCCAGATCGTAGAGCGTCAGGGTGCGTCCGTTGTTCAGCTCCAACCAGATGTCGATGTCCCACGGCCAGCACCGGTGCTGGGTCACGAAGGTGTCGAACGGTCCAAGCTTCGGGGCAGAACGGGCTTTCCACAGTCCAAGGCCCATTCGGAAAAAAGGGTACATGACGTGTCTCCTACATGCGGCTAAGTTGACCTGCGCGCTTGTTGCGTCAACCCCGACCTCACGGAAGGCGCGGCACCTTGTTCTCGGACGCAATAGCGCCTAATTCGTTGCGAGAAACGAAATTGGAAAGTCCTGCCGATGCAATCGCTCTACCAGATCCTCATGCTGCTTCTCGACGTGGTATGGTTCTTTATCATTGCCCACGTCATCATGAGCTGGTTGATCAATTTCCAGGTGCTCAATCTGCGGCAGCCCCTGGTGTCGCAGATCTGGGATGCTCTCAACCGGATCCTCGAGCCGCTGTATTCACAGTTGCGCCGGATCATTCCGCCGATGTCGGGGATCGATCTTGCGCCGCTGGTGGCGCTGATCGGCGTGTACATCCTGCGCATCATCCTGTCGAACAACGCCGGGTTCTTCTACGGCTTCTGATCTGTCGTGACTTTGGCACGGCACATATGCGCCATCTGTGTCGGAGATGGACCAATACAATCTTGTTCACGCATCCTTAGTATGAGACTGTCAAGCCAAGAGCAGATATAGTCAAAAACCTGACAGGGGTCCCATGCCGCGCGATATGCCCGACGCAGACACGATTCTGCGGGATGTCTTTGGATTCGACAGTTTCCGCCCCGGCCAGTCCGAGATCGTGGAGGCCGTGGCACAGGGTGAAAACGTGCTGGCGATCATGCCGACAGGTGGCGGCAAATCGCTGTGTTTCCAGCTTCCGGCGCTGGTGCGTCATGGTGTGACGGTGGTGATATCGCCGCTTATCGCCCTCATGCGGGACCAGGTGCGCGGTTTGCGTGAGGCAGGTGTGGCTGCGGGGGCGCTGACCTCGGCCAATACCGACGCAGAAAACGACGCGGTCTGGGACATGCTCCATTCCGGCGAATTGAAGCTATTGTACCTCGCGCCGGAACGGCTTGCCTCTGGCGGCACGCAGCGGATGCTGCAGCAGGCGGGCGTGTCGCTCATCGCGGTAGACGAGGCGCATTGCGTCAGCCAGTGGGGCCATGATTTCCGCCCCGACTATTTGCGCATCGGTGAATTGCGGCGCGCGCTGGATGTGCCCTTGGCGGCCTTTACCGCGACGGCGGATGCCGAAACGCAGGAGGAAATCGTCACGCGGCTGTTCGATGGTGCTCCGCCGCGCGCATTCTTGCGGGGGTTCGACCGGCCCAACATCCACCTCATGTTTGCACCCAAGAACAAGCCGCGCGACCAGATCATGCAGTTTGCCGGGTCGCGCAAGGGGCAGTCCGGGATCGTCTATTGCGGCACCCGCGCCAAGACGGAAACGCTGTCCCGCGCGCTCAATGGCGAAGGACATACCACCTGTTTCTATCACGGCGGCATGGACGCCGAAGAGCGCCGCCAAGTCGAATCCCGCTTTGCCACCGAAGACGGGCTGATCGTGGTTGCGACCGTCGCCTTTGGCATGGGAGTGGACAAGCCCGATATCCGCTGGGTTGCCCATGCCGACCTGCCCAAATCTATCGAAGCCTACTACCAGGAGATCGGCCGCGCCGGGCGCGATGGTGCGCCGGCCGAAACGCTGACGCTCTACGGGCCGGACGACATCCGCCTGCGCCGAACACAGATAGATGAAGGTCTGGCCCCACCTGAACGCAGGCAGGCGGATCATGGACGCCTGAATGCCCTGCTGGGTCTGGCCGAGGCGCAGGAGTGCCGCCGCAGGACGCTGCTTGGCTATTTCGGGGAGTCTGACACCACATGCGGCAATTGCGATCTGTGCGACACCCCGGCAAAGGTCTTTGACGGCACCGAGGCTGTACGCAAGGCGTTGTCTGCCGCGCTGCGCACCGGTGAGAGCTTTGGCGCCGGGCATCTGATCGACATTCTGCTGGGCACGAAAACCGAAAAGATCCTGCAACGCCGCCACGATTCCCTGCCGACCTTCGGTGTGGGCAAAGATCTTAAGCGCGGTGAATGGCAGGCGGTGTTTCGCCAGATGATGGGGTTCGATCTGTTGCGCCCCGATGCCGAACGGCATGGCGCGCTGGTGATGACCGAAGCGGCGCGGCCCATCCTGCGGGGTGAAGCGACGATATCTTTGCGCCGCGACAGTATCGAGGCGGCGGCAGAGCGGCGACCGAAAGTCCGCGCCTTGGTGAATGACGAGGACGCGCCACTCATGTCGGCGCTGAAGGCGAAGCGGCGCGCATTGGCAGAGGAGCAATCGGTTCCGGCCTATGTCATCTTCCCGGATCGCACGCTGATCGAAATGGCCGAAACGCGTCCCAGGACACTCGATGATCTTGCACGGGTCAACGGAGTGGGGGCCAAGAAGCTCGAACGCTATGGCCGCGCCTTCCTTGAAGTGATCTCAGGGGATGTGCCCGACACGCACCCTGCGCGGCGCAAACTGGCCGCCGGCCAGTCGGGCGGGCTTTACGATGCGCTCCTGGCGTCGCAGGCGGACTTGGTGCGGGGGAATTGCGGAACCCTCAAACCGATGTCCTGCGAGGCGGGGCAACTGGCGAAACTGGCCCAGACGAGACCGAACGACGAAACCGGGGTTGCGCGGATCATCGGCGACCGCCGGGCCGAACGGTTTGCCGAGAGGTTTCTGGACGTTTTGCGCAGCGCGGACTAAATCAAACGCCACCGCCAATAACCAAAGGTGCTGCCATGCTTGTCGTGATTTCCCCGGCCAAACGCCTCGACTGGTCAGAGCGCGATGTGACGATGACGCAACCTGTATTCCAGGACGAGGCCAATCGTCTGGCCACGACCGCGCGAAACCTGACGCTCGGCGATCTCAAGGCTCTGATGGGGCTCAGCGACGATCTTGCCAAGCTGAACCGCGACAGGTTCCGCGACTTTGACGATACGCCAGGCGAAGAAGATCTGCGCCCGGCAGCGCTGGCCTTTGCCGGCGACACCTACCAGGGCCTCGAAGCCGAAACGCTGGATGCGGACGAAATGCGCTGGGCGCAGGACCATCTGCGTATTCTGTCCGGGCTTTACGGTGTGCTGCGGCCGCTGGACGGGATCCAGGCGTATCGGCTGGAGATGGGCAGCCGGTTGAAAACGCGCCGCGGTGGGACCCTCTACGACTACTGGCGGGACCAGATTGCCAAGGAATTGCGCGATCAAGCCGAGGCGGTGAACACCGACACCCTGATCAACTGCGCCAGCCAGGAATATTTCGGCGCGGTGCCGCCCAAGGCGCTGGGCCTGCGGATCGTCACCCCGGTCTTCATGGAGGACAAGGGCGATGGCAAGGGGCCAAAGATCGTCAGCTTCTACGCCAAGAAGGCACGTGGCGCGATGGCCCGGTTCGTGGTGCAGAAGCGGTTGACCGATCCAGAGGGGATCGTGGAATTCGATCTTGGCGGATATGCCTATCGTGAAGACCTTTCGGAGCCGCAAAAACCCGTGTTCGTGCGGTCCTAAGACGCCAACTGACAGCGCGGGCAATACAGCTCCAGCTTTTCCAGCAACGCGTCCTTGCGCAAGGGTTTGGTCAGGTAATCCGTCAACCCGGCGTGCAGGATCGTGTCGCGATCGCCATCCATCGCGTGGGCTGTGACGGCGATAATGGGAACCGGCGGGCCTTGGGATTCCAAGGCCCGGATGCGCGCGGTGGCTTCTTTCCCGTCCATACCGGGCATGGAAATATCCATGAAAATCACATCGGGGCGATCGGCTTCGAACGCTTCTACTGCTTCGAGCCCGTCATTGGCGACACGCAGATCGATGTCGAGTTTCCCAACCATCTTGCGAAACACGAGCTGGTTGGTGCGATTATCCTCGGCCAGAAGGATCTTTGGTGATGTTGATGTTTGCGCCGGGGCGGCCGCATGGCCCGCCGCGCGCCGGATGGCGGTTGTGGTGATCGCCTCGTGCAGCGCGGAGCGCGTACAAGGGCGTTGCGCCGTCTGAAGATTGGCCAGCCCCGATTTCGCCACGCGGTTCGGATCGTGGGACAGGGACAGGATGGGCGCGGATGGCGCGATCGATGTCAAGGCGGCTGTGGCCAATTCGAACAATTGGCTGCCGGGTTCGGGGCCCAGAACGATCAGGTTGTAGGACGCGACCTGTTCGGAGGTGAGGGTGCACGGATCCGTGCAGAGCACCGGTTTTCCGCCAAGCGCACTGATCTGGTTGCGGAGCGGTGTGGTGTCGGAATTATCGCAGGTGTCGATCACAAGCACATTCTGAAGCTCGGGATCGAGCCTTGGTGCCGCCTCGTTCTCACTCTGGTCCACAGGCAAGGTGATGGTGAAGCCGAAACAGCTTCCGACACCCTCTTCTGAGTCGACCCAGACAGTGCCGTCCATCATCTCGACCAACCGCTTGGTGATGGCGAGGCCCAGGCCGGTTCCCTCGAACTGGCGGTTGCGGTCATCCTCGACCTGATTGAATTCGCCGAACACGTGATCGACCTTGTCCGCCGCGATGCCGATCCCGGTGTCTTCGACCGTGATTCTCAGCCTGACGTTGTCCTTGTCGATCTCGGTCCCGATCACGCGCAGGAGGACCTGTCCCTCCAGGGTGAACTTGACCGCGTTTCCCATCAGGTTCGTCACGATCTGGCGGATCCGGCCGGGGTCCGCCACGAAACGGGTGGGCTGCAGAATGTCGTAGTCGATCCGCAGTGCCAGCCCTTTGGCGCGCGCGGAGGGCTGCAAGAGCAGGACCACCTCGTGCAGGGATTTCTCAAGGTCGAACGGTTCGGGGTGCAGGACCAGCTTGTCCGCGTCGATCTTCGAATAGTCCAGAACGTCGTTGATGATCACCAGGAGCGCCTCGCCCGAGTGTTTGATCGTCTCGACAAACAGCCGCTGTTCGCTGTCCAATTCGGTTTCGGTCAGCAGGTCGGCCATGCCGACCACACCGTTCATGGGCGTTCGGATTTCGTGACTCATGTTGGCAAGAAAGGCGGATTTGGCGCGGTTTGCGGCCTCGGCCCGTTCCCGAGCATCATGCAGCTTTTCCGCGTAGCGCACGCTTTCTGTGATGTTCAGCGCAAGGCTGACCACGTCGCCGGACGGGCCACGCCTGTCGATGATGCGGATATGTTCGCCATTCCAGAGCGCGATCTCGACCGGGTCGGGGTGATCCTGTTGCCAACGGTTCTGCATTCGTGCGCGCCACTTTGCGGGCGCTTCGGACCCGATATCGACGATGCCTTCTTCGGTCAGGAGTTGCAGGATGCGGGGATAGGTGATGCCCGGCTGCACCTCTTCCAGATCTTCGAACACGGCCAGATAGGCCCGGTTCGCCACGATCATGCGGTTGTCGCTGTCAAAAAAGGCAAAACCGTCCTGTATCGTTTCGATGGAATGCCACAGGCGGCGTTCGGCAATCTGGATCTTTTCGTTGGCAACACCCAGTTCGGTTTTCACCCGCTGGTTTTCGCCCCGCACCATCGCCACCTCGGCACGGGTTTCAACGATTTCATTGCTGAGTTGCTGGGCATGTGTGCCCAGTTTGCGATTGGCGGCAAACAGCTCTGCCTTTTTGAGTTCCAGCAGACGTTCCGCCGCCAGCCGTGCGCGGCGTTCCTCGGCCATCTTGTTGGCGAGACTCATCCAGACCTCCGTCGTTCATGACGGGGACTGTCGAGGATCATGGTGAAGAAGGGATTAACCCGGCCATGCAAGCGTGGCCGGGTTTTGTGTGGCGTCAGAGCCGTTCGATTGCCAATGCGATGCCCTGACCGCCGCCGATACACATGGTGATCAGCGCTTTGGACCCGCCAACCCGCTCAAGCTCGTAGAGCGCCTTGATGGTGATGATGGCGCCGGTCGCGCCAACCGGATGGCCCAGCGCGATGGCGCCGCCGTTCGGGTTTACCTTGGCCGGGTCGAGACCAAGACCCTTGTTCACGGCAACAGCCTGCGCCGCGAAGGCCTCGTTGGATTCGACCACGTCGAAATCGCCGATCGACAGCCCGGTTCGGGCAAGCAGGTTTTCGACCGCCGGAACCGGGCCGATCCCCATGACTTCGGGGCGGACGCCGGCATGGGCATAGCCCAGGATGCGCGCCTTGGGCGTCAGCCCGGCCTTCTGGGCGGCCGAGGCTGTGGACAGCACCATGGCCGCAGCCCCGTCATTGATGCCGGACGCATTGCCTGCCGTGACAGTGCCGTCCTTCTGGAACACCGTTTTCAGCCCGCCCAGCACCTCGATCGTCGTTGCCTTTGCATGTTCATCCGTGTCGAACGCGACCATGTCGCGCTTTTTCCTGACCTCGATCGGCACAATCTGGCTTTTGAAACGCCCCTCCTCGATGGCCTTGGCGGCGCGGGTCTGGCTTTCCAGGGCGAAGGCATCCTGCGCATCGCGGCTGATCTCATGCTCGGTCGCGACGTTTTCCGCGGTCACACCCATATGCCCAGTGCCGAACGGGCAATTCAGCGCGCCCAGCATCATGTCCAGAGTGCGGACATCGCCCATCTTGGCGCCCCAGCGTTGATCCGGGACGATGAAGGGCGAGCGGCTCATGGATTCGGCGCCGCCGGCCAGTGCGTATTCGGCATCACCCAGCATCAGGGACTGGATCGCCGACACGATGGCCTGTGCGCCCGATCCGCAAAGGCGATTCACGTTCATCGCTGGCGTGCTGTCCGGGATCCCGGCCTGAATCGCCGCGACGCGCGACAGGTACATATCGCGCGGTTCCGTGTTGATGACATGGCCAAAGACGACATGGCCGATCTGGCCGCCCTCCACGCCTGAACGCTCCAGCGCTGCCTTGGCAACCTCTGTGCCGAGGTCTATGGGCGGTGTCGCGGCAAGCGATCCGCCGAATGTGCCGATTGCGGTGCGCGCACCGCCAAGAAGGACTATGTCGTCTGCCATGTGGGACTCCCTTTCTGTGGTGCCCGCAGTATGCGGGACCGAACCTGCGCTGTCAGCCGCAACGTGTCGTCAGTCGGGAAGGCCGTTTGTCGTCAGTTTCGAACCTTCGAGAACCTTGACCTCGCGCTGGGGGAACGGGATCGAGATGCCGTTGTCCTGGAACGCATCCCACAGGGCGAGGTACACATTGCCCCGAATATTGGTGAGACCGCCGGAAGGGTCGCGGATCCAGAAGCGCAGGATATAGTCGACCGAGCTGTCGCCGAAGCCGACGATATGGCACACGGGTTCCTTGAAGCTCAGTACGCGGTCCACCGATGATGCCGCGTCTATGGCGATTTTCCGGACCTTGTGCGGATCATCGCCATAGGCCGTGCCGAAAAAGATATCGAGCCGCACGAATTCGTTGGAATGGGACCAGTTCACCACCTGCCCGGTGATCAGGTCCTCGTTTGGGATCAGGTATTCCTTCCCGTCGCGTGTGACGACGCTGACATAGCGCGCGCCCAGCGAATTGATCCAGCCGAACGTGTCGCCCAAAGAGATCACGTCGCCGGGTTTGATCGACTTGTCGAGCAGGATTATGATCCCGGACACGAGGTTCGACACCACTTTCTGAAGCCCGAACCCAAGGCCCACGCCGATGGCGCCGGACAGAACGGCCAGCCCGGTCAGGTCCACACCGACAAGGCGCAAGCCAAGAAAGAAAGCCGTTCCGAACAAAGTGACTTGCAGGAACTTGATCGCCAGTACTTGCATCGAGGGCGAGATGTCTTTGTTCTGGCGAATCGTGGCGGCGGTTGTTGCGGTGACCAACCGTGCAAGGGTCAGCAGCACCGCGACAATCACGACGGCCTGGATCAAAAGCCAAAGCGACAGGCGCGTTTCTCCGATGGTGATGGCGGCCCTGTCGAGAATCACGCGACTCTGTTCCGCCAGCCCCGTGATCGACAGCGTGACCCAGATCCAGGCGCCGTATCGCACGATGCCGCGCAGAAGCGTGTTCTGGATCAGCCGCGTGGCGAAGGCGATCAGCAGCCATGCGGTGGCAAGGTTCGCGATGATCGACAGCAGGTAGGACCGGGATGGCCATGTTATCTCGTTCATCACGATGACAACGGTCCAGATCAGCCCGACATACAGCACCATGCGCAATCGGCGGTGCAGCATCACCAGCACGCGCATCCGCCATTTCACCCACCCTTTTCGGGTGTGCATCCAGTTGTGCATGCGTGGCTTGGCGATTGCCGCAACCAGGTGTGCGGTGATGAAAAGGCCCAAAGCGATCAGGACCTGATAGACATTCCATGGCCTTACCAGGGTGTCGAGAAAGGCCTGCGCCCAAACCAGAAAACTGTCGGCAACCTGTGCCACGGTTTCGGGAGAAACGACGTCTGGATCCATCTTGCGTCCAACCGAGTGCTTTGTGGCAGCGTTACATCCCGCCGCTGCCAGTGCAACCGTTTGCGAACCGGTGAAAGGCAGGACCACTTGCGCTGGCCCATGCTGGTGTCGGCACTCGAAATCTGCACGATCATGCCGTCGAACAGAATTGCGATCAGGCCCATACCCGAACGATTTTGCCCGGGGGTTCCATCTCGCGGCAGATCCCGGTTTGGATCACATGGTGTTTCGCCAAGGCGTGTTGGCCTTGCGACGGGACCAAGCAATGATGTATGGCTATGCTATGAAAATGGTTTTTGATCTCGATGATCGCGCCCGCTTGCGGGAACGCTTTTTCGGCGTGACACACACCGTGCTCGCGCGGCTAAACGGGTGCGCCTGAGCCCGACCGTCACCACCATTACATCACCACAGTTCAGGGAGAGGACACATGTCCCCCAAAACGCTCTATGACAAGATCTGGGACGCCCATCTTGCCCACGAAGCCGAGGACGGCACCTGCCTTTTGTATATTGACCGTCACCTCGTTCACGAAGTGACCAGCCCACAGGCGTTCGAAGGGCTGCGCCTGGCGAAAAGGACAGTGCGCGCACCGGACAAGACGATTGCCGTGCCCGACCACAACGTGCCCACGACGCCCGGTCGCGAGGACCCCAAGAACATGACCGAGGACAGCGCCATACAGGTCGCGGCGCTGGACAAGAATGCCATGGATTTCGGAATCCACTACTACCCGGTTTCGGATGTCCGTCAGGGCATCGTGCATATCGTCGGCCCCGAACAGGGGTGGACGCTTCCCGGCATGACAGTGGTCTGCGGTGACAGCCACACTGCAACCCATGGTGCCTTCGGCGCGTTGGCGCATGGAATCGGCACGTCCGAGGTCGAGCATGTGCTGGCGACGCAGACGCTGATCCAGAAGAAGTCGAAAAACATGAAGGTGGAGATCACCGGCAAGCTTGCCCCGGGTGTGACTGCCAAGGACATCACATTGTCCGTGATCGGCGAGACCGGGACAGCCGGTGGCACCGGCTATGTGATCGAGTATTGCGGTGAAGCGATCCGCGATCTGTCGATGGAAGGGCGCATGACGGTCTGCAACATGGCCATCGAAGGCGGCGCCCGCGCCGGTTTGATCGCACCGGACGACAAGACCTTCGCATATGTCGAGGGCCGCCCGCATGCTCCGAAAGGGGCGCAGTGGGAGGCCGCGATGGCGTGGTGGAAAACCCTTCACTCGGACGAGGACGCGCATTGGGACAAGGTGATCACGA
The DNA here is from genome assembly GCA_041685125.1 of Marivita sp. Lineage (GTDB taxonomy): Bacteria > Pseudomonadota > Alphaproteobacteria > Rhodobacterales > Rhodobacteraceae > Marivita. The sequence continues at coordinate 138,512 of JAWLGI010000001.1, forward strand.
TCAAGGGTGAGGATATCGCCCCTGTCGTGACATGGGGAACGTCACCCGAAGATGTTTTGCCGATTACCGCTGACGTGCCTGCCGCTGACAGCTTTGATGGCGGCAAGGTCGGGGCAGCCCAAAGGGCCTTGGAGTACATGGACCTGACACCGGGCCAGAAATTGTCGGATATCGAGATCGACACCGTCTTTATCGGATCCTGCACCAATGGCCGGATCGAGGATTTGCGCGCCGCGGCCGAAGTCCTCAAGGGCAAGAAGATCGCCGTGAAACGGGCGATGGTCGTGCCGGGCTCCGGCCTTGTAAGGGCGCAGGCCGAGGAAGAAGGTCTGGCAGATATCTTTTTGGAAGCGGGTTTCGAATGGCGCCTTGCGGGATGTTCCATGTGCCTCGCCATGAACCCCGATCAGCTTGCGCCCGGTGAACGCTGTGCCGCTACGTCAAACCGCAATTTCGAAGGGCGTCAGGGCCGGGGTGGCCGCACGCATCTGATGTCGCCGGCGATGGCGGCGGCGGCGGCGGTGACCGGAAAGCTGACCGATGTGCGGGACATGATGTAACGATGGCGATGCAACCGGACCCGGGCGGCGCGCGTTTCTCTTGCGAACCTTGTTTGCAAAAGGAGCTTTGGCATGGCCAATCGGATTCTGATGATCATTTCCGGCATCATCCTCATCGCCGGGGGTGTGTTCGCGCTGCTGGCCCCTGTTCTGGCGTCGCTGACGGCAACGCTCATCGTTGGCTGGACCTTTGTCTTTGCCGGGGCGCTGCACATCGTCCAGGCCTTTCGGTCCGGCGAAGACAGGTGGTGGAACGCGGGGTTCGGCCTGCTGGGGTTGCTGCTGGGGGCTTCGTTCATCTTCAATCCGCTCGGCGGCATGATATCGCTGACGATCGTGCTGGGCGCGGCCTTCTTGGCATATGGCCTCATGCAGCTTTATCTTGCCTGGAGGCGGCGCGCGACGGATTCGGTCTGGATGCTTGGCCTGTCCGGCATCGTTTCGGTGGCCTTGGCGCTCGTGATCGCGTTCAACCTCTTCACCGCTTCGGTGACGGTCCCAGGCATCGTTCTGGCCGTCGAACTGATCTCCACAGGCGTGGCGTTGCTGCTCCTGAAGCCGCGTTCGGACCGGATGTCCACGGGCGATGCGTCCCCTGCGGAGCAATCGGTCTGAACGTATACGACCGTTTGCGTCGGCACGCCAACATCCAGAAAATGAAACACGGCCCCCGTTGCGCGGGGGTCGTTTCGCGTAATTCAGCCTTGCCCAACGGCAGGGGACATATCGGCGCGCGCTGACGCCACAAAAGGACACGAACATGGAAAAATTCGAGAAAGTCACGGGGATCGCTGCCCCCATGCCGCTTGTGAATATCGACACTGATATGATCATTCCGAAGCAGTTTCTGAAAACGATCAAACGGTCTGGGCTGGGCGTGAATCTCTTTGACGAGATGCGGTATGACGATAATGGAAACGAGATTCCGGATTTCGTTCTGAACAAACCGCAATATCGTGAAGCCGAGATCCTGATCGCGGGCGACAACTTCGGTTGCGGATCGTCTCGCGAGCACGCGCCCTGGGCACTTAAGGATTTTGGTATCCGCGCGGTCGTTTCGACGTCATTCGCCGACATTTTCTACAACAACTGCTTCAAGAACGGCATCCTGCCCATCGTTCTGCCGCAAGAGGCGGTGGATGTTCTGATGAAGGATGCCGAAAAGGGATCGAACGCGCGGATGACCATCGATCTGGAAAACCAGGTCGTGACCAGCTCTGATGGTGAAGCTTTTCCCTTCGAGGTGGACAGTTTTCGTAAGCATTGCCTGATGAACGGTCTGGACGATATCGGGCTGACTCTGGAAAAAGCGGCGTCGATCGACAGTTTCGAGGCGAAGGCAACGCAGGCCCGCCCCTGGGTTTGAGCCCTTGGATCAGCGATTGGCAAAGGCCATCCGTCGGGGTGGCCTTTTTCACGCTTGGTGTATTGGAATCCTGCTCTACCAAATGTTGTGGTGTGATTTTGCACTGCCACATTTATGCGCGCGGTCTGATGTAATCGCGCACCAGTGTTTCCGGCAATCCAATGATTTCACGGAGATAAGGCAGAACCGCAGTTGAGCGGCGGTCCGAATTTGGGCAAAACTTGGGCGATAATGAGGCAGGCCGTCACCTCCTGACGGCACAAATACGGAACAAGGTCGCGGCATCGTATCGGGTCCGTCCGGTTTGAAGGGAAACCAGAGTGGTCAAGCGGATCATGGGATCAGCTGCGCGCGCCCTGTTGATGGCGATTATGATGGCGATACCGTCACTCGTATTGCCGGATACGTCCAGCGATGCCGCGCAATTGGCCGCACTTGTTGCGCTGGTCGCGGCCGTGGTCACCTTCTCTGAATATTTCAGCGGATACCCCACCTTCCTTGAATTTCGCAACGCGCCGCCGTTCAACCGCCTGCGGTTCCTGGCGCTGTTCTTTTGTCTCCTGTTCGCCTCGATTCTGATTGCCTCGGAGACGCGCGATGCGGATCTGCCGCCCATTTTGCTCGAACGCCTGGCAGCCGGAGCAAATGCCGCGCTGGACTTTCCGTTTTCTCCCGTGCGGCTGATGTCGATCGCGCTCGCCGAAGCGCCGGACTGGTTTGACCCGGCAGCTGCAACCCGGATTGCCAGCCTGCTGTTGATGGTGACCATGATTGCGTTCTTGCTGTTCTGGATACAGGCGCGGTTCATCTTTTGGCCGATCCGCAAGCGGGCGTTCAATTTCTGGATCAACCTGCCGCTTTTCGATCCGACCTCGGGGCGCGATGTGCTCTATCGACTCAAAAGGGACGCACATTTTAACCTTGCCTTAGGATTTTTGCTGCCATTCCTGATCCCGGCCTTGTTGCGCTTCTGGATCAAGACATTCGATGCCTCGCTGCTGGCCACGTCCGAAACCTTGATCTGGGTGCTGTGCGCTTGGGCGTTTTTGCCACTGACACTGATGATGCGCGGGGTCGCCCTTTTCCGGGTGGCGGCGCTGATCGAAGAAAAACGCCGCCGCGCCTATGCCCAGGACGACGATTTGCAATTGGTGTGACAGCAGGGCTGTTGGCTCTGTCCATTTTCGCGAACTCGGTGGCGGCGCAAGACCTGCGGCTGGCCTTGTGGCATGTTCCGCTGTCGCGCAAAGGTCCGGGGCTTCTGCTGCGTGATCTGCAACGGCGGGACCCTTCGCTGATGGCCATTGCCCAGGCGCTCCGGTCAGCGGATGCAGATATCATTGTCCTGACAAAGATGGATTATGACGCAACCGGCGCGGCCCTGGCCGAACTTTCGGATCTGGTGGATGCCGGGCATACCGACATCCTGCCATTGCGGTCCAATGCGGGCCTGCCGACCGGGCTGGACTTGGACGGCGATGGACGCCTGGGTGAGCCAGAGGATGCGCAGGCATTCGGTTGGTTCCCGGGTCAGGAAGCCTTGGCCGTGTTGTCGCGATTTTCGATTTTGCGGAACGAAATGCGGTCCTTCAATGGGCTTCTGTGGCGCGACGTTCCCGGCAACCATGCTGAGAAAACGGATGCCGCGCTGGACGTGCAGCGTCTGTCGAGTGGCGGACATTGGGTCGTTCCCATTCGGGTCCCGACAGATGACGGTAGCGATCGGGTATTGACCCTGTTGATCGGGCACGCTGGACCGCCGGTATTCGACGGGCCGGAGGATCGAAACGGGCGCCGCAATCTTGATGAGCTGCGGCTCTGGCAACACATCATGCACGGAGCGCAGGGCCCAGCGCCCGAGCCACCATTTGCCTTCATGGCCAACACCAACCTCGATCCCGAGCGGGGCGAAGGCTACCGCGCTGCCATGGCGGACTTCCTGGCTGATCCCCGTGTTCAGGATCCGTTACCTGGCCAAATTACGGCTGAATGGGACAGGCCAGGGCCGATGCGGGTGTCCTATCTCTTGCCGTCCTCCGGCGTGCGTGTCCGTGCTGCCGCCGTCTGGCCGTCGCTGCCCGAGGAGCAGCATCGGCTGATAACCGTGGACATCACCCTCTCCAGCTTGCCGTCACCTTGACCCTAGGGGGCTGCGGCAGTAGCGAAGCATAACCCAATTGATCAAAGGACCCTGATGATGAGCAACGCTTCGCTTTTGATATTGCCCGGTGACGGGATCGGCCCCGAGGTGATGACAGAGGTACGCAAGATCATCGATTGGTATGGTGCCAAGCGTGGCCTGACCTTCGATGTCAGCGAAGACCTTGTCGGTGGCGCAGCCTATGACACGCACGGCACGCCGCTGCATGATGATACGATGGCCAAGGCGCAAGACGTGGATGCCGTCCTGTTGGGGGCCGTGGGGGGACCGAAATACGACGTACTCGATTTCAGCGTGAAACCCGAACGGGGCCTTTTGCGCCTGCGCAAGGAGATGGACCTGTTCGCCAATTTGCGACCGGCGCAATGCTTCGATGCCCTGGCCGATTTTTCATCCCTGAAAAAGGACGTGGTCGCTGGCCTCGACATCATGATCGTGCGCGAGCTGACGTCGGGTATCTATTTCGGGGAGCCGCGCGGCATCATCGAAGAGGGCAATGAGCGCGTCGGCATCAATACACAGCGCTACACCGAGAGCGAGATCGACCGCGTCGCGCGCTCTGCGTTCGAGCTGGCCCGCAAGCGGGGCAACAAGGTCTGTTCGATGGAAAAGGCCAATGTCATGGAATCCGGCGTCCTCTGGCGCGAAGTCGTGCAACGGGTGCATGACGAGGATTACGCGGATGTCGAGCTGTCGCATATGTATGCGGACGCCGGTGCGATGCAGCTCTGCCGCTGGCCCAAGCAGTTCGATGTGATCGTGACCGACAACCTTTTCGGGGATCTTCTGTCCGATGCGGCCGCGATGCTCACCGGAAGCCTCGGGATGCTTCCGTCGGCAAGCCTTGGTGCACCCATGTCCAACGGCCGCCCGAAGGCGCTTTATGAACCGGTGCACGGCTCGGCCCCGGACATTGCCGGTCAGGGCAAGGCAAACCCGATCGCCTGTATCCTCAGCTTTGCGATGGCGCTGCGCTACAGCTTTGATCAGGGCGACGAGGCCACCCGTCTCGAGTCCGCCGTCGAATCCGTTCTTGCCGATGGCGCGCGGACTGCCGACCTGATGGGACCGGATGGCGGCACGCCGATGTCGACCTCCGAAATGGGCGATGCGGTTGTTGCGGCCCTAAACGCCAGCTTGTGAACCAAGGGAAAGGGCCAGCCATGTCTTCGAATGTCAAAGGCGCAGTGCTGGCCCTGATCGCCTTTGGGCTGTTTGCCACCCATGATGTCTTTATCAAGACGCTGGGCGCCACCTATTCGCCGATCCAGATCGTGTTCTTCAGCGTCCTGCTCAGCTTTCCACTGGCGACGCTCATGCTGATGCGCGACGGAAAACCCGGCACCTTGCTGCCTGTACACCCATGGTGGATGGCGGTTCGGACCACCGGTGCGGTTGTGACCGGTGTATCGGCATTCTATGCCTTCTCGAACCTTCCGTTGACACAAACCTACGCGATCCTTTTCGCGACGCCGCTCCTGATCACCGTGCTGTCGATCCCGATCCTGGGAGAAACCGTCCGCCTGCCCAGGTGGATGGCGGTGATCGTTGGGCTTGTGGGTGTGATGGTTGTCCTGCGGCCCGGTACAACCGGACTGTCTCTCGGGCATGTCGCAGCAATTTTCGCGGCCTTCGGCGGCGCCTTCGCCTCCATCGTCGTACGCAAGATCGGGGCCGATGAACGCACCGTGGTGATGCTGCTCTACCCGATGGTCGCGAATTTCGTGATCATGGGTGCGGCATTGGCCTTTGTCTACAAGCCAATGCCGATCGAACATCTCGGGCTTCTGGCGGTCATATCGCTGATGGCCTGGACCGCGGGGCGTGTCATCATCGCGGCCTACCAGACCGGTGAGGCGGCCATCGTCGCCCCGATGCAGTATTCACAGATCCTCTGGGCGACCGGCTATGGCCTGATCTTTTTTGGCGAGACAACGGATCCCTACACGGCCATCGGCGCGACAATCATCATTGCGTCGGGCATCTTTATCGTGTTCCGCGAAAGCCGGGGAGGCGGGTCCAAGACGACACCGGTTCTGCGGACGCGCAGCCGGATCGGAACACCATCGACCCTCCGCCTGAGCGGATTGATGACCTCCGGACGCTTTCGCGACAAGATAAAGGCGCGACAAGAGCCGTCCTGAACGCGCGCATCCCGACTTTCGCCAAATGAAGGCTTGTCAAATCGTCTGACGAGAAGTAGGTCCCCCTGCACGGTCGGGCTGTAGCGCAGCCTGGTAGCGCACCTGCTTCGGGAGCAGGGGGTCGGAGGTTCGAATCCTCTCAGCCCGACCAACTTCAAAAAGTTTGAACTGTGCGGGTTCGGGGTTCCAACCAGTTCGCCCATCACGACGATGGCGCGGCATGGATCAATCCGCTTTGGCGGCTGCCACGCCCCTGGACGCGAACATCGGAACATAAGCCCCAAGCGCCAGCGCCTTGTCCGGGTTCGACGCGTTGCCGTCCAGTGCACGGCGCTTGACCCCCTGCAGGATCGCGGCCATCCGGAAAAAGCTGAAGGCAAGGTAAAAGCCGAACCGCGTGATACCGGGCAGACCCATGCGCGCGCAATAGGCATCCAGAAACGCCTGATCTTCGGGAATGCCGAGAGCGCGCCGGTCCACGCCGTCCAATCCGCGCCCCGCCTCACCGGGGGGCAGGGACCATTGCATGATCACCGCAGCGAGGTCGGCGAACGGATGGCCCAGCGTGGACAATTCCCAATCCAGAACAGCAACACACCGCGGATCATTCTCCGCAAAGAGCAGGTTGTCGATCCGGTAGTCCCCGTGGACAAGCGTCACCCACCCGTCATCCGGCGGCATGTTGGCATCGAGCCAGTCGACAAGCGCGTCCATGTCCGGGATCGTTTCGGTTTCGGTCGCGCGATATTGCTTGGTCCAGCGGCCGACTTGGCGTCGATAGTAATTGCCGTGGGGGCCGTAATCGGTCAGGCCCGTCGCCACCAGATCGACCGAATGGATCGCCGCCAGACCGCGATTCATGTCATCGATCAGCGCAGCTCTTTGGTCGGTGGACAGACCCGGCAGCCGCGGATCAAGAAAATTCCGGCCCGGCACATGATCCATCACGTAAAACATCGACCCGATGATGCTGTCATCTTCGCATAGCGCGTGCATCCGTGCGACCGGAACGTCCGTCGCGTCCAGTGCGCGCTGGACCCGGAATTCACGATCCACGGCATGCGCGGATTTGAGCAACTGGCCTGGCGGTTTGCACCGCAGGACGTAGTCCCCGGAGGCGGCCTTCAGCCGATAAGTCGGGTTGGATTGCCCGGTTGCGAATTTGTCGACCGTGATCGGGCCGCGGAACCCGGGCACATTCGCGCCCATCCATGCTTCGACAGCGGCGGGATCGAAAGGAGCTGTGTTCATGCGTTGATGTATTTGCGCAGTTCCGCGCGCGCGACCTGACGGCGGTGGACCGCGTCCGGGCCATCGGCAAACCGCAAGGTGCGCAGATGGGTCCACATCCGCCACAGCGGTGTGTCCTGGCTGATCCCCGTACCACCGAAAAGCTGCATCGCCTCATCCACGACATTGAGTGCCATCAAGGGGGCGACAACCTTGATCTGGCTGATCCACGGTTGCGCGGCGCGCGTGCCCTGCGTGTCCATCACCCATGCCGCCTTGAGGCACAAAAGGCGCGCCTGTTCGATCTCCATGCGCGCGTTGGCGATGATGTCATGATTCGCGCCCAGTTCGACCAGAGGCTTGCCGAACGCCTCGCGATCCAGACCTCGCCGGCAGAGCAGTTCCAGCGCCTTTTCCGCCAACCCGATGGAGCGCATGCAGTGGTGGATGCGCCCCGGCCCAAGCCGCCCTTGCGCCACCTCGAACCCGCGCCCTTCCCCCAGCACGATGTTCTTTGACGAAATGCGCACATCTGTAAATTTCAGGTGCATGTGCCCATGGGGTGCGTCGTCCTGTCCGAACACATGCATCGGCCGCAGGATATCGATACCGGGTGTATCGGCGTCCATCACGAACATCGTGTGGCGTTTGTGCTTGGGTGCATCCGGATCGGTACAGGCCATCAGGATGTAGAGCGCGCAGCGCGGATCACCGGCGCCGGAAATCCAGTATTTTTCGCCGTTCAGGATGTATGCGTCGCCGTCTTTCCTGGCTTCGAAAGCCAGTTGCGCGGCATCCGATGAAGCGACATCCGGCTCTGTCATAACATAGGCAGAGCGTATCTCCCCCGCCAGGAGCCGCGCCAGCCACCGTTCCTTCATCCAACCTGCGCCATAGCGTTCCAGAACTTCCATGTTGCCGGTATCGGGCGCGTTGCAATTGAACACCTCGGCCGCCAGATGGACCTTGCCCATTTCCTCGGCGAGATAGGCGTATTCAACCGTGGTCAGGCCGTGGCCCTTGTCGCTGTCGGTCAGCCAGAAATTCCAGAGACCACGCTCCTTGGCCTTGTCCTTGAGTTCATCGAGGATCGCGATCTGTCGGACGGTCAGTTGAAATCGATCGCCAGACGGGTGCTTGCCAATCTCTGCGTGATATTCCGCATCAAGCGGCGCGATCTCGGCCTCGACCATGTCGCGCACCTGATCGACCAATGCCAGTACGCGATCTGACAGCCCTAAATCCATTCTGATCCTCCCCGCCGCATGTCTTTCGCATGGTAGGATGAGTTTTCGGGAACAACCAGATCCCGTTCATTCTTCTTTGTTTCAAAAATATCCCGGGGAGCGCGAGGGGCTGGCCCCTCGCACCTGTCGGATTGGCGCAGCCAATTCGAAACCCGGGATCAAAAATCCAGGTTCTCGACACTCAGCGCGTTCTGCTGGATGAAATCCCGGCGCGGTTCGACCACGTCGCCCATCAGTTTGGTGAACAGGTCATCGGCCTCGGCAATGTCATCGACCTTGACCTGCAAGAGCGTCCTCGCATCCGGGTCCAGCGTGGTTTCCCAAAGCTGGTCCGGGTTCATTTCGCCCAGACCCTTGTAGCGTTGCAGCGTGAGGCCCTTTTCGCCTTCCTCGAGGATCGCTTGCAAGAGATCGAGCGGGCCGTGGATCAATTGTCGCCGATCCTTGCGCTCCAGCGTGGCTGGAGTGTTGTAGACCGCCTGAAGGCTTTGCGTGAAGCTGCCGGTCTTGCGCGCCTCGCCAGAGCGGAGCATCGGGCCGTCCAGTGTGCGTACCTCTTCCACGCCGCGCAGGATGCGGGCAAGCCGCACACCGCGATCCTGCGTGATCCGGCCCTGCCAGCCGCGCTCGTATTCGAGCGCGATCAGGTCGAGCCTTTGCGCCACCCGGTCGGCCACGCCCTGAAGGTCGGCATCCACCGCGCCCTGCACGAAGGCACCGGCAATCGCGGCTTGTTCGAGAATGTGTCGCGGGTAATGGGTCGGGAAGGCTTCGAGCACGCGCTTCAACTGACGCGCCTCGTCCACGACACGGGTCAGGTCCTGCCCGATGATCACTTCGCCATTGCCCTGCAACAGGTGCGCGCCGTCAACCCCTTGCTGGATCAGGTAATCGTCCAGCGCGCCCTGGTCCTTGAGGTAAACCTCGGACTTGCCGCGCGCGACCTTGTAGAGCGGCGGTTGCGCGATATAAAGATATCCGCCCTCGATGAGTTCGGGCATCTGGCGGTAGAAGAAGGTCAGCAACAGCGTTCGAATATGCGCGCCGTCGACGTCGGCATCCGTCATCAGGATGATCTTGTGATAGCGCAGCTTGCCGATATTGAACTCGTCGCGGCCGATCCCCGTGCCCAATGCCATGACAAGGTTGCCGATTTCCTGACTGCTGAGCATCCGGTCAAACCGGGCGCGTTCCACGTTCAGGATTTTACCCTTGAGCGGCAGGATCGCCTGCGTGCCACGATCGCGCCCCGTCTGCGCAGAGCCGCCGGCGCTGTCACCCTCGACGATGAACAGCTCGGTCTTGGAGGGGTCTTTCTCGGAACAATCCTTGAGCTTTCCCGCCAAGAAGTTCACATCCATCGCCGTCTTGCGGCGCGTCAGATCGCGGGCCTTGCGGGCGGCTTCGCGGGCCAGCGCGGCCTCGATGATCTTGCCGACGATCACCTTGGCCTCGCTCGGGTTTTCCTCGAACCATTCCGACAGCTTTTCGTTCACGAGACTTTCCACCGCTGGTCGTACTTCGGAGGAGACCAGCTTGTCTTTCGTCTGGCTCGAGAATTTCGGGTCTGGCACTTTGACCGATAGCACGCAGGTCAGCCCTTCGCGTGCATCGTCGCCGGTAAAGCTGATCTTTTCTTTCTTGGCGATGCCGGTGGCCTGCGCATAGCCGTTGATCGTTCGCGTAAGCGCCGCGCGGAAGCCCGCCATATGCGTGCCGCCATCGCGCTGAGGAATGTTGTTGGTAAAGGGCAGGACAGTCTCGTGATAGCTGTCGTTCCACCACATCGCGACTTCGACGCCGATGCCGTCTTTTTCGCCGGTCATGAACACCGGTTCCGGCATGATGGATGATTTGGAGCGGTCGAGGTACTTCACGAACTCGCGCACGCCGCCTTCGTAGAAGAGCTCTGACTTAAGCGGTTCTGCCGGGCGTTCGTCTTCGAGGATGATGCGCACCCCAGAGTTCAGGAACGCAAGTTCGCGCAGGCGCTTTTCCAGCGTGTGAAAGTCGAATTCGAGGTTGGAGAATGTCTCGGTCGAGGCGAGGAAGCGGACTTCGGTTCCCTTTTCGCCACCCGCGTCACCCACGGCCTCAAGATGGCGCGTGGTGAAGCCGCCTTCGAACCGGGCGGTGTGTTCTTTCCCATTGCGCCAGACCCGCAGTTCCAGCCAGTCGGACAGAGCGTTGACCACCGACACACCCACGCCGTGCAGGCCGCCGGACACCTTGTAGGAGTTCTGGTCGAATTTGCCGCCCGCATGAAGCTGGGTCATGATGACCTCGGCCGCCGAGACGCCCTCTCCCTCATGGATATCCACCGGAATGCCGCGTCCGTTGTCGCGCACCGAAACGCTGTTGTCGGCATGGATTTTCACGCGCACAAAGTCGGCATGACCGGCCAACGCCTCGTCAATGCCATTATCGACAACCTCGTACACCATGTGGTGCAGGCCCGAACCATCGTCGGTATCACCGATATACATACCCGGACGCTTGCGGACAGCTTCCAAGCCCTTGAGAACCTTAATGGAATCTGCGCCGTAGTCTTCGCGTGCCTGTGCGGGGTCTGACATGAACGTGCCCTTTGTTAATGTGCCTGTTTTATACCCGAAACCCAAAGGCTTGTCACGCAACTGACACAAGATTTGGGGGTCCTTGGAATTGCCTTGCCGACAGGTTGTCAGGCCTTGTCCCGAGGGGTGAGCACCGTACCTGAACCGGTCTCGGTCACCTCGTAATATTGGGCCCGATCTTTCAGTTCGATGAACAGCTCCCGTCCGGTTCCGGTCATCCATGCCTGTGCGCCAAGGGCCGATATCTCGTCGTAGAGGGCGGCGCGGCGGCCTGCATCGAGATGCGCCGCCACCTCGTCCAGCAGAACAATGGGTGGCGCGCCAAATTCATCCACCAGAGCGCGCGCGTTTGACAGGACGAGAGAAATCAAAAGGGCTTTCTGTTCTCCGGTGGAGCTGTCCGCGGCGGGCACTCCCTTGGCGGCGAATACACCATAGAGATCGGCGCGGTGCGGCCCGACCAAAGTGCGCCCGGCGGCCAGATCCCGATATCGGCTTTCCTCGAACGCGTCGCGCAAATCGTTTTCGGTTTCGGGCATTTCGCCCTCGGTCTGCACAAGGTCGAGCTGGGCAGCGGGGAATTGCGTGCTGGCCTGATCCTGCGCGCTGGCGATCCGGTCCAGCGCGCGATGCCGGTTGGCGTGTATTTGCGCGCCGGACACAGCCATCTGGGATTCCAGCGCCTTGTACCACATCGGGTCGCGCACCTGGTCCTTGAGCAAGCGATTGCGCTCGCGCATCGCCTTTTCATAGGTCAGTGACAGTTCGCCATGATCGGGAAAAAAGCTGAGCGTCATGCGGTCCAGAAAGCGGCGACGCCCTTCGGCCCCTTCGATCCAGAGCCGGTCCATCGATGGCAACAGCCACAACAAGCGCACCAGTTCGCCAAGGCGGGACTGCGGCGCGGGTTTGTCATTTATCCTGACCTGACGCGGCGCGCCCTGTTCGGACTGGAACGCGATGTCCTGCACCCCCTCGGGGCTTTGCACGACGCCGCTTACCTTCCAGCCGAGCGCTTCTGGCCGGCGTGTCATGTCCTGAGCGGAGGCGCGACGCATCCCGCGACCGGGGGAGAACAGCGACACCGCTTCGATCAGGTTGGTCTTGCCCGCGCCATTGGGACCATACAGCACGACCGGCCGCGCATCGGGTGACAGCGACACGTGCAGATGTGAGCGGAAATGCGATAGTGTGAGGCGGTTGAGATGAAGCGGCAACGGCGCCCCCGTTCAAAGGCGCAGATACGTCAAACCCGCATGGGCATGACGACATAGACCGCGCTTGTGTCATTGCCTTCACGCATCAGCGTGGGATCACCGGCGGAGTTGAACATGAACACTGCATTTTCGCGATCCACCTGGCTTGCGATTTCGAGCAGGTACTTGGCGTTAAAGCCAATTTCCAACCGCTCATCTCCATAGGCGACGGCAAGCTCTTCCTCGGCGGCGCCGCTGTCCGGCGCGTTGACTGACAGGACAAGGCGGTCCTCGTCCAGAGACAGTTTCACCGCGCGGGACCGTTCAGACGACACCGTGGCCACACGGTCGACCGCCTTTGCAAACTCTGCCGCGTCCACCTCGAGGCGGCGGGTGTTTCCTTGTGGGATCACACGCGTGTAATCGGGGAATGTGCCATCAATGACCTTGGACGTCAGGGTGATGTTCGCGGTCGCAAACCGCACCTTGGTTTCCGAAACCGATACGGCGATTTCCATATCGTCATCATCCAGGAGCTTGCGCATTTCGCCCACGGTTTTGCGTGGCACGATCACGCCGGGCATGTCCGCCGCGCCATCGGGCAGCGGAGCATCGATCCGGGCGAGGCGGTGCCCATCTGTCGCCACGCAGCGCAGCACCTTACCGTCTTCCGACTCCGAGACGTGCATGTAGACGCCGTTCAGGTAATAGCGCGTTTCCTCGGTCGAGATCGCGAATTTCGATTTGTCGAACAGGCGACGCAAGACCGGGGCCGGAGCCGAAAAGTTGGCGCTGTATTCCGACGAGGCCATCACGGGGAAGTCTTCTTTCGGCAGTGTCGCCAAAGAGAAATTCGAGCGCCCGGCCTCAACCGTCAGGCGGCCCGACGTGCTGTCCTCGGAGACAGACACCAACGCGCCATCCGGCAGCTTGCGAACGATTTCATGTAGCGTCACGGCAGAGACGGTTGTGGCTCCGGCGCGTTCCACCTGTGCCACGGCGCGGTCCACGACCTCGATATCAAGGTCGGTTGCGCGAAACTGAACGGTTTCGCCATCGGCTTCGATCAGAACATTCGCAAGGATTGGAATGGTATTGCGCCGTTCGACAACGGATTGCGCTTGTGACACCGCCTTGAGCAGCGTTCCGCGTTCCATGCTGAATTTCATGCGTTCATCCCCCGATTGGCCGGACATCGACAGTAACCCGCATCAGGGTTGCTCTCCAAGCCCTTGTTTTCCAATTTCTTGGCTGGATTCCAGCCGGGGTCAAGGGCAGGCGTGCAGCAAGACACGCAACTGCCCTTTTTGTTGTCTCCAGGTCTCAGGCTTCCAGCGACCGACGGAGAAGATCGACATCCTCCGCGATCTGGGCGTCCTGTTTCCTGAGCTCTTCGATCCGGCGCACACCGTGCATCACCGTGGTGTGATCCCGTCCGCCGAAATGACGACCAATCTCGGGCAGGGACCGTGTGGTCAATTGCTTGCACAGATACATGGCGATCTGTCGGGGCCGGGCAAAGGTGCGCACCCGCTTGGGCCCGACAAGATCCGAATGACGGATCAGGTAATGATCCGCGACCTTGCGCTGAATTTCCTCGATCGACACCTTGCGTTCGGACACGCGCAGAATGTCGGTCAGGCATTCCTGTGTCAGGTCCATCGAGATCGGTTTGTCCACGAGCGATGCGAACGCGAACAGGCGGGTCAAGGCGCCTTCGAGGATACGCACATTGCTGACGATACGCGCCGCGAGGAATTCCAGGATGCCGGGTTCGACTTCGAGTCCGGGATACATCCGGGAATACATCTCGGACTTGGCCTGAAGAATACCGAGCCGCAGCTCATAATCGGTCGGGTGCAGGTCAACGACCAGACCGCTTTGAAGGCGCGAGCGGATGCGGTTCTCAAGCGCCTTGATCTCGTCCGGTGCGCGATCGGCCGAGATGATGATCTGCTTGTGCTGGTCAACAAGCGCATTGAACGTATGGAAGAATTCTTCCTGCGTGCTGTCCTTGCCGGCGATGAATTGCACGTCATCGACCATCAGGACATCCACAGAGCGAAACAATTCCTTGAAATCCATCATCTTGCGGTCGCGCAACGCCTGCACGAAGCGATACATGAATTGTTCGGCCGACAGGTTCAGGACGTTCAGATGCGGCTGACGGGTGCGCAATTCCCACGCGATTGCGTGCATCAGGTGCGTTTTACCCAATCCGACACCGCCATATAGAAAGAGCGGATTGAAGGTGACCGGGCCGCCTTCTGCAACGCGCCGAGCGGCGGCATGGGCCAATTCGTTGGGTTTGCCGACAACGAAGGTGTCAAAAGTGAACCGCTTGTCGAGCGGTGACCCGTTCAGGCTGTCGGACAAGTGGTGTGACTTGGCCTGCGCGTCAGGCGACGGAGTTGACTGCGGAGCAGGGTCCGGCGCGGGTTTCGGGGCGTTTCGGGTCTCCGTGACCGTGTCAAACACGACGCGTCGTACTGATGGGTCGATCCGATTGATCTTGGACAAAAGCATATCGCCGTAGTTTTGCGATACATAGTTGCCCATGAAATTGGTCGGAACTGCAAAGCGCGCGATGCCGTGTTCCGATCCTAGGTATGTCAGGGGCTCGATCCAGCTTTGAAAGCAGTTGTCACCCATGGTTTGATGTAATTCGTCACGAATAGTCCCCCACTGGTCCTGCGTCATGTGTCCCCGTTCCATCATGTGCATGCTGAGCCACATGCTGTCTCTGTCTTGCGCGACATGCTCTTGTCGCGGTGGCGGCACATCATGGGAATACCTGTCTTGCCGACGCACCAGAGGTTTCTGGGCGATCAAAAAACACGGATGCGGAACCCCAGGCAACTCGGAGCACGCGACAGCCCTTGGCATCAATATGGACGAGGCGGTTGATCTTTTACCAATTTTACCGACGACCCCGAACCGAACAATAACACACAGGTTCGATTTCGCAGCAGCAGCGCCTGTCCCCCCAACTCGCGATGTGACTCGCAGGGCTGATTTATAAAGGAGGGGGGAAGTCCATCAACTGAACTTCGCAGTTGACTCGGGGAATGTTCGAAAAGAATCCCAAACTGGTGCGCGGGCGCGCGGGCGCAATAAAAAACGCCGCCCCGGAAGGAGCGGCGACTTGATTTTGTCGGTCGAGTTGGATCTGCCGCGATTCTCAGCCGAGCGCCTTGACGCGCGACGCGAGGCGGGAGATTTTACGGGACGCCGTGTTCTTGTGGAAAACACCTTTGGTCACGCCGCGCATGACTTCAGGCTGTGCAATGCGCAGGGCGTTTTTCGCCGCATCCTTGTCGCCGGATGCGATGGCTTCTTCGACCTTGCGAAGATAGGTGCGGATGCGCGAGCGACGCGCCTTGTTGATGGCGAAACGCTTTTCGTTGCGAATTGCGCGCTTCTTGGCTTGGGGCGAATTTGCCATGTGATCTATCCTGGTTCGTTCTGGTTCAAGTCGGGTTGCATATGACAGCACGCCCGGAACCATCGACCGGATCGAATCTTGCCAGGGCGGGCATCACACGCATGTAAATGTGCCTATAGCGTCAGCTTTCGAAGATTGAAAGACCCGATGTTGCGTTTACCTGTCGCGGAATTGGGCCGTGCGTTTCTCCAGAAAGGCATCCATGCCTTCTTTCTGGTCCTCGGTCGCAAAAAGCGAATGGAACAGGCGGCGTTCGGCCAGCAGCCCCTCGCTGAGCGTTGTCTCATAGGAGCGGTTGACGGCTTCCTTGACCGCAAATGTCGCCAGCATGGATTTTTCCGCGATCTTGGCAGCGGCGGTTTGCGCCTCTTCCATCAGGGATTTCGCAGGCACCACGCGGCTGACCAGCCCGGAGCGTTCGGCCTCCTCGGCATCCATGAAGCGGCCCGTGAGGTGCATATCCATGGATTTCGATTTGCCGACGAACCGGGTGAGCCGCTGTGTGCCACCGATTCCCGCGACAACGCCAAGATTGATCTCGGGCTGGCCGAACTTGGCAGTGTCTGACGCGATGATGAAGTCGCACATCATGGCCAATTCACATCCACCACCCAGCGCATAGCCAGACACGGCTGCGATGACCGGCTTGCGTGTCTTGCAGACCGCGAGTGACTCCTTTCCGAAGAAGTCCGACATGAACATCTCGACAAAGCTCTTTTGCGACATCTCCTTGATGTCGGCACCGGCGGCAAAGGCTTTTTGAGATCCGGTGAGGATGATGCAGCGCACTTTCTCGTTGGAGTCTGCTTCTCCAAGAGCCGATGCCAGTTCTGAAAGCAGCTGGCTGTTGAGCGCGTTGAGCGCGTCGGGCCGATTCAGTTTTATGGTGGCGACGTGATCTTCGATTTCGACGATGATCGTCTCATAAGCCATGGGTGAGGGCTCCGTTCGGTGATCTCAGGAGTGAAGCCTTACGCATGTGCCTTGCCGCGTTCAAGCTATCTTTGACAGCTTGGACAATAGAAGGTCGACCGGCCGGATTGAACGATACGGCGGATGGTCGAGGTGCAGCCGGGCGTCCGGCATGGCGCATCCTCGCGGCCGTAGACATCAAAGCTATGCTGGAAATATCCCAGTTCGCCATCAGCTTGGCGGAAATCGCGCAACGACGAACCGCCCGACCCGATCGCATCGGACAGCACGGTTCGGATAATCGGCACAAGCCGTGAAATCCGGTCTTTCGACACCCGCCACGCGGGTCGCGCTGGATGGATTTTTGACCGAAACAGGGCTTCGCAAACATAGATATTGCCCAATCCGGCGACGGTTTTCTGATCCAGCAACGCAGATTTCATCGGTGTTTTGCGGTTGGTCAACGCTGCGATCAGGTACGGCTCGTCAAAACTGTTCCCAAAGGGCTCGGGCCCGATGGCCGCCAGCAGCGGATGTGCTTCGGCTTGATCGGTCGCGAGCAGGTCCATCGCTCCGAAACGGCGCGGATCGTTGAAAGTGATCCGCGCGCCGTTCTCCATGTGCAGCACAACGTGATCGTGCTTCTGCGCCGCTGGATGATCGTGGACGAATTGACCCAAAGGGTCGCCAGAGACCAGCATCCGGCCCGACATGCCAAGATGGATCAAGGCGGTTTCTCCGCTGTCGAGATCCGCCAGTATGTATTTCGACCGGCGCCGCAGCCGCAAAACGCGTTTGCCCGTCAACCGATCCGCCATGTTCGCGGGAAACGGCCAACGCAAATCGGGGCGGTTCACCTCTGCCTTGGCGATCACGACCCCCTCCATCGCGGGGGCCAGCCCGCGTCTTACCGTCTCAACTTCTGGCAATTCGGGCATTTGGGGGTCCTGTCTCGTGTCGTCGCATTGTAACGCCGGGTGGGCGCTCTATAAGAAAGTCTGGCAGGGGAAACGACAAGGCTTATGACAAACGAATCCCAATCAACTACACATTTCGGCTTTCAGGACGTGCCTGAGACCGAAAAGGCGGGCCGCGTGCAGGGCGTGTTCAGCTCTGTCGCGTCGAAGTACGACGTGATGAACGATGCCATGTCCTTTGGCATCCACCGCATCTGGAAAGACGCGATGATGGACTGGCTCGCGCCGCGTGCCGGTCAGAAACTGCTGGATGTGGCGGGCGGCACCGGGGATATCTCCTTTCGGTTTCTAAAACGCGCAGGTCAGGGCCACGCCACCGTTTTGGACCTGACCGAGCCAATGCTGGTCGAGGGTCGCAAGCGCGCCGAGGCGAACGCGATGGATGACAGCCTTGATTGGGTCGTGGGCGACGCGATGCATTTGCCGTTTGAGGACAACAGCTTCGATGTCTACACGATCTCCTTCGGCATCCGGAATGTCACGCGGCCGCAAGAGGCATTGAACGAGGCGTTTCGCGTGTTGCGCCCCGGTGGCCGGTTGATGGTGCTGGAGTTCAGCCAGATCCCGAATGACCTGATGCAAAGGGTCTACGATCTCTATTCGTTCAACATCATCCCGCGCATGGGTCAGGCAATCGCGCGGGACCGCGAGAGCTATCAGTACCTTGTCGAATCCATTCGCAAGTTCCCCGATCAGGATACGTTCCTAGGCATGGTGCGCCAAGCCGGGTTCGAGAACTCCAAGTACCGCAACCTGAGCATGGGCATCGCGTGTCTGCACTCAGGCTGGAAGATTTGACGTGAGGGGACCCCACAACATCCTGCGTCTGGTCCGTACAGGCGCGACGCTGGAACGTACCGAGGCGATGGGTGTCGTTCTGGATGCGTTCGACGCGCCCAAGCCCTTGCGTGTTGCCGCAAGACTGTTGGGCTGGCCGTTTAAATGGCTCGGCTACAACGGTGATCCGTCGGTTCCCCCCGCCCCCAGGGCCCTGACGGCACTGGGCCCGGCCTATATCAAGTTTGGCCAGGTCCTCAGCACCCGGCCCGATGTCGTTGGCGACAAGATGGCCAGAGAATTGCGCGTGCTGCAGGACAAGCTGCCGCCCTTCTCGGTTGCCGAAGCCAAGGAGATGGTTGAATACGAATTGGGCGTGCCGGTCGACACCGTGTTCTCGGAATTCAGCGAACCCGTCGCCGCCGCTTCGATTGCGCAAGTGCACAAGGCCAAGCTGGCCAAGACGGGTGAGACAGTGGCCGTCAAGGTGCTGCGCCCGAATATCGAAAAGGATTTCCGAAAGGATATCGACGCATTCTACTTTGCCGCCGGCTTGATCGAGGGCTTGTCCCCGTCGTCACGGCGCCTGCGGCCCAAGGACGTGATCACCCATTTCGAAGGCGTCGTGATGGGCGAATTGGACCTGCGACTGGAATCCGCCTCCGCTTCCGAATTTGCCGCGAACACCGCCAGCGATCCGGGCTTTCAACTGCCCGAGGTGAAATGGGACCTGTCGGGTCGGCGCGTCATGACGCTTGGCTGGGCCGAAGGGTTGCCATTGGGGGATAATGACGCTCTGGATGCCGCCGGGCATGATCGCGTCGCGCTGAGCGAGAGGGTGCTTCAACTTTTCCTGCAACACGCGCTGCGTGACGGATTTTTTCATGCCGACATGCATCAGGGCAACCTGAAGGTGGCACCCAATGGCGATATCATCGCGCTCGATTTCGGGATCATGGGCCATATCGACGAATACACGCGCCGCGTCTATGCCGAGATCCTCTACGGCTTTATCCGGCGCGATTACAAACGCGTGGCCGAGGTGCATTTCGAGGCAGGATATGTCCCCGCCGACCGCGATGTTGACGAATTTGCCCGCGCCTTGCGCGCGGTGGGAGAGCCGATTTTCGGCATGGATGCGACCCGGATCTCGATGGGTCGGTTGCTCAGCTACCTGTTCGAAGTGACCGAGCGGTTCGGTATGGAAACCCGAACCGAATTGATTTTGTTGCAACGCACGATGGTGGTTGTCGAAGGCGTCGCGCGGTCATTGAACCCCAAGATGAACATCTGGGATGTCGCGAAGCCGATTGTCGAGGATTACATAAAGACAAGCATCGGACCCCGTGCCTTTGCCAAGGACCTGGGAAAAACCGCGCTTGTGCTGGCCCGTTTTGGTCCCCGCCTTCCGGGGCTGGTGGAACAGGCCCTGATTGCCCAGGGCCGCGATACGCCAGAGCCTTCTCAGAACCGGTTCAAGACCGCCGCTCTCTGGACCCTTCTCGGGGCGGTGGTCGGTGGCGGGCTGGTCGCGCTGGTCGAAGCGCTTTTGTAGGCAAACCGTCTTGTCGTAACCGAATCCTAACGCTCTGCCGCCTAGCGTCTGCCAAACCGCAGAATGCGAGGGCCGTTGCGTGATCGGGATATCGGTGAAATCGATTGTTTTTGGCGTGGCCATCGCGGTCATGGCTGTGCCTGGGGCACAAGCGAATATCTGCGATTCGGCTGCGCATCATGCGGCAGCCGAAACCGGCGTGCCGGTAGATGTGATGCTGACCATAACGCGGCTGGAAACCGGGCGCGGCACGCCGGCCGAGCCGTGGCCTTGGGCTGTCAACAACGCGGGCGATGGGTCGTGGTTTCCGTCCGAGGACGACGCACGGTCCTACGTTTTTTCCAAGGTGAAACGCGGCATAACCAACATTGATATTGGTTGTTTTCAGATAAACTATCGCTGGCATGCCGACGGCTTCCGCTCACTTGACGACATGTTCAACCCGGAACTGAACGCGCTTTACGCGGCGCGATTCCTGTCAGAGCTATATCGCGAATTCGGTAACTGGACCGAGGCTGTTGGCGCCTATCACAGCCGCACGTCGAAATACGCCGACCGCTACCTGTCAAAGTTCCATGATCTGCGCAGTGACGTCGCAAGGATGGAGCCTCCTGCCCCGACCGAGGCGACACCTGCAGGTCAACCCCTCTTTGGCCAGCATGGCAGTGCCCGCTCCGGATCGGTCTTCATGTCAGATGCAACGCGCACCAGGCCATTTATCCAGTTCAACAGGACCAATTGATGTCGGACTCCACGCGCTCCGTGTTTGCCAAGCCGACGGTGGCTCTCGCCGTCGCGCTCATGGCTGTCATCGTGATGATGATCCTGCCAGTGCCGGCTTTCGTTCTCGATATCGGGTTGGCGACCTCCTTTGCGCTGGCGATCCTGATCTTCACCGTGACGCTGTTTGTGGAACGGCCTCTGGATTTTTCCGCCTTTCCGACAATTCTGCTGGCGTCCTTGATGCTGCGCCTGTCGCTGAACATCAGTTCGACCAAGCTCATCATCGGGCAGGGCCATACCGGAACGAACGCGGCGGGAAATGTCATTCAGGGATTTGCTGACTTTGTCATGGGCGGCAGCGTTTTTCTTGGATTGGTCGTGTTTTGCGTTCTGCTCATCGTCAACTTCATGGTGATCACCAAGGGGGCCGCGCGTATGGCCGAAGTCGGGGCACGCTTTGCTTTGGACGGGATGCCGGGAAAGCAATTGGCCATCGACAGCGACATGGCCGCAGGCGCCATCACACATTCCGAAGCGCGGGGCCGGCGCGAACGCGAATTGCAGGAGACCACGTTTTTCGGATCCCTCGATGGCGCCTCGAAATTCGTAAAAGGTGATGCCATTGCCGGGCTTTTGATCACGCTTCTCAACATCGTGGTTGGCCTGATCATGGGCACGGTTGTCCACGGGATGCAGATCGGCTCGGCGTTCGAAACCTATGCCATTCTGACGGTGGGCGATGGGCTTGTAACCCAGATTCCCGCTGTCATCATTTCCATCGCGGCCGCGCTTCTGCTCGCGCGCGGAGGGGCGATCGGTGCGACCGATCTTGCCATCACCTCGCAACTTGGTCGCCATCCGGCCGCATTGGCGACGGTTGCCGTGCTCATGGTTGTGTTTGCGCTGGTGCCGGGCCTGCCCTTTGTTCCCTTCCTGACCGGTGGTTTGATCCTCGGGGGGCTGGCGTTCTGGGTTCATCGCAATGCGGAGGACCCGGAGGACGAGAGTTCAGCGGAAGAGACCCCACTCCCGGCCAAGGACCGTCCGATCGGCGATGTGCTTGACCTTGACGACATCCATGTCGAATTCGCGCCAGACCTTGTGGATATGGTGCTCGATCCCGCCAGCGGGCTGGATTCGCGAATCTCCAACATGCGTACGCATGTCGCCAAAAGCTTTGGTACGATCATGCCCGAGGTGCGCCTGACGGATGACGCGACCTTGGTGGACGGCACCTATGTCGTGCGAATCCATGGGGTCGAAGTGGCGCGCGGCGTGCTGCACCCAGACCTGATGCTTGCATTGATCCCCGAGGATGCTGCCGCGCTGCCCAATGGAACGGACGTGGAAGAACCAGTCTACGGCGCGCCCGCCCGCTGGATCCAGGATGCAGAGCGTGAAGACGCCCAGCTGGCCGGCCTGACCGTTGTATCGCCGAGCGAGGTTCTGGCAACACATTTGCTCGAGATCATCAAGCGCAACCTTGGGCGCCTGATGACGATGAAATCGCTCAAGCGACTTCTGGACGAACTGGGCACACTCTCCAATCCGGGTCGGGCCGAGGCGAACCGTGCGCTCATTGATCAAACGGTCCCGGACAAAGTGCCGATGGACACTCTGCTGCAGGTTCTGAAGCTTTTGCTTGATGAGCAGGTGTCGATCCGGAATTTCCAGCTTATCCTCGAAGCCATCGCGGAGATGCGCGGTCAGGGATATTCGGCCGAAACGATCTGCGAGCATGTTCGCCAACGGCTGGGGTTTCAGCTTGTCGCGACCATGCGCCGAGAGGACGGGACGATCCCCCTTGTTCATCTGGCGTCCGATTGGGAACGGCGGTTCGAAGAGTGTGAAGTGTCCAATGATCGCGGCGCACCCGATGTGGCCCTGCCGCCAAAGGATTTTGAAGACCTGGCAAAACGGATTGCCGAGGAATTGAACCGCGCTGGCCAAAAGGGGGTGTTCCCGGCGCTTGTCACGCCGGGCCGCCGCCGCCGTTTCCTGCGAAGCTTGCTGTCGGCGAAGGGGATCAGCAACCCCGTGATGGCGTTTGAAGAGATCGGGCTGGATGCCAAACCCGCCTTGGTTGGCACCGTTGCGGCCTAGCCATGATCGAGGGGTTCTACTCCGAGATTGCAGCGCAATTCTGGCTGGTCGCGGCTGTGTTCCTGAGGCTGCTGCCGGCCATCTCCCTCGCGCCCGGATATGGGGAGTCGTTCGTTTCGGCACGTGTCCGTTTGATCGTCACGCTGGTCCTGTCGGTTGCGGTCGCCCCGATTCTGGAACCTTACCTCCCTGCAGAAGCGCCGAGCCCGCCGGACATCCTGGGCTTTGTCCTGAAGGAAACCGTCATCGGGTTCTTCCTTGGCCTTGTGGCTCGAAGCATCATTTTCTTGCTCGAAATGGCTGGCGCGGTGATCAGCCAATACGTGTCGCTTGCCCAGATGCTGGGCAATGCCACCGAACCCATGCCGGTGATAAGCCATATCATCACAACTGCCGGGCTTGCCATCATATTTGCCACGTCGCTGAGCGACCAGATCATTTATGGCTTTGTGGCGAGCTATTTTGTCGACATCCCCGGTTTGGCGGATCTCACGGGATATTTCGCGGCCAAAGTTTCCGCACTGAGCAACTATATCTTCAACGAGGGTGTGGTCATTGCCGCGGGTTTCGCCAGCCTGATGTTCGTCTATTACCTGTGCATCGGCTTCATCAACAAGGCGATGCCGCAATTCATGGTCTCGTTCATCGGCATCCCCTTCGTCGCGCTCTTCTCGATCTACTTCCTGCATGAACATGCGGAACTCATGCTCACGGCCTGGCAGGAAAAGGCGCTGACGATCCTGAAGATGCCCTTCGAGTCAATGCAATGAACGAAAGCGAAGAAAACCAGGCGGACAAGCCGTACGAAGCCACCCGTCGAAAGCTTGAAGATGCGCGCCAGAAGGGCGAAATCGTCCGCTCTCAGGACGTTGTGAACCTTGTGGTTCTGGTGATGTTCCTGATCGCGGTCCATGTCATGTTCGGCGGGGTCATGTCGCGGATCATTCTGGACATCATGAGGTTTCTTGAAAATGCAATTGCCGCGCGCGCATCTCTGGACGGTGCGGGGAACTTGACTGTCGTGCTCGGTTGGCTCCTTCCACTGATTGGCATCATCTTTGTCCTTCCATTTGTTGTGGTTCTGTCCGGGTTGATCGGCACCAAACAGCTCTTGTTCACAGGCGACAAACTGAAACCCAAGCTGAACAGGATTTCCCTGATCGCGAACGCGAAGAAGAAATACGGATGGTCTGGTCTGTTCGAGTTTGCCAAGAACTTTCTGAAATTTGCAGTATTTGCCGGGATATTGGCGCTTTTCGTATTCGATGGCGACCGCCTGTTCCAGATTGCCGTGTTGCGCGGCGAACACATGGCATTGGCCAACCTATACGAAGTGGCCGTCCGGTGGCTCTGGTTCACGCTTGTCGCCTATATCGCCTTCGCGGGGCTGGATGTGCTCTGGCAGATGCACGAACACGCCAAGAAAAACCGCATGTCCCACAAAGAGATGAAAGACGAACACAAAACCGAAGAGGGTGACGAAAATATCCGCCAGCAGCGGCGCGCCAAAGCCGAGGACATCGCGACAAACCGGATGCTGCTTGATGTACCGAAATCGGCCGTTGTGATCACCAACCCCACGCATTTCGCGGTTGCCTTGCAATGGTCAGGCGAAGACAACACGGTTCCAAAATGCGTTGCGCGGGGAACAGACGAAACCGCGCGCAAAATCCGGGAAGTCGCGATCAGTTCTGGTGTGCCGCTCTATAACGATCCGCCAACTGCGCGCGCGCTCTATGCCCAGGTCAAGGTGGGCACCATCATCGATGAGGACCACTACAAGGCGGTTGCGGCGGCAATCGGCTATGCGCGCCGGATCCAGAACATGGCAAGGAAATGAGTGATGTCGCCGGCCTCCGGCAAGCGCTCGAGGTGCTTGATGCGCGCGTGCAGGCGATCGAAGCGTTGATGGCGCGCGAATTGCATCTGCGGGATGAGCTGCGCTCGCGCCAGACCGCGATCACGCAGCAGGAACGCGCTCTGGCCAGTTCATTGAACGAAATGGCGGCGTC
Organism: Marivita sp.; assembly: GCA_041685125.1. Lineage (GTDB taxonomy): Bacteria > Pseudomonadota > Alphaproteobacteria > Rhodobacterales > Rhodobacteraceae > Marivita. The sequence continues at coordinate 163,496 of JAWLGI010000001.1, forward strand.
GGATCCAGCGTCTTTCCGGGTCCATGAATTGCGGATCAAAAGACTGTCGGAGGATCAGCGCCAGCTGCAACCGTCCTTGGCCAAGGCTGCGATCCAGCGGCAGAACGTGCAGGATGTATTGAAGTCGCTCTTGCGGCAAAGGCTTGGACTGCAGATCCAGATCGAGAAGATGAGCGAAACGAAAAAGGTCTTTCAGACCGAGCAGGAGCGTCAGCACGCCTTGTTCGAAATGCAAAAGCGTCGTTAAAACGCGTCCTGACGCGCCATGTCGGTGATCAGCACGGCTACGTTATCCATCCCGAGGACCTCCCTGGATCGTTCTGTCAACGCGCGTTTCACCAGCGTCAGCGTTTTTCGCGAGATCAATTCGTCCTCGAATCCGCCCAGGGCCGCGAGGCTGAACAGTTCGGCCAAGAACGTGTCGCGCAGTTTTGGCTCAAGAGTGCGGACCTCGTCCCCCCGCCCGGTCTCCACTTCAAGCGCAACAGCAAGAATGACCATGGCCCGGACCCGGTTGTTCAGGATCACGGGGACCACGAATTGGTTGGGCAGCTTCACGATTTCCGTATCGCCGTCTGCCCCATCACTGGTCTCATCCGAAGGCGCGACAGGTGTCTCGGCTTTGGATGCGGACTCGTCCGTGTCTTGTTCTGCTTCGGGTGGCGCCAGAAGCATTGCCGCGCCGCCGCCGCCTGCCAAACCGAGAAGCAGCGCCAGAATGGGGAAGAGTTTCTTGACCATTTTTGTGCTCTTTCGTGATCAGAACGGCAGGACCGCATCCAGCACCTGCTGGCCGATGCGTGGTTGTTGCACATCGCTGATCTGCCCGCGGCCGCCATAGGAAATCCGGGCTGAAGCCATCTTGTCGTATGTGATCTCGTTCTGCCGGGTTATGTCGGCGCGACGGGCAAAGCCCGATACGAAGAGTTCCCGCAATTCGAAGTTGACGCGAACTTCTTGCGTGCCTTCAATTCTAAGAATTTCATTCGGCAGGACCTCCACGACGGTGGCCGCGATCCTGAGCGTCAGTTTTTCGTTTCGGCGCACCGATCCGTTGCCCTCACTCTGGCTGGCGGAATCAAGTTCTACCGCATTGTCGAGGTTGGCGCCATCCGGCAGGTCTGCGTTGCCTCGTTGTGGAAGGCCGAACAGCTGTGGCATGGCCAGGCTTTCCCGAGACGACCGGCCGCGCGACGAGGTGTTGGAGATCTCGGCCCGATCGTCGATTTCGATCAGGACGGTGAGGATGTCGCCCTTGGTATAGGCGCGCCGATCACCGAACAGCGATGTCTGATGTCCGCTCCAGAGCGAGGCTTGCCGATAGGTGGAAGTATCGGCCGTGGTGTCGGGCAGACCGGAGTAGATCATGGCGCTGCGTTCCACGCCCTGGTCCTGCGGAGACAGTGTGGGCGGCTTGCCTATGTGGTCGATACGGGCGCAATTCGGAAGCACAAGCAGGGCGAAAAGGGAAACGAGCACGGGAGTTTTCATGTCAGGGGAGTACCTTCAATCGGCCATCTTCCATCACTTCGGCCCGGATCGGCGCACGGGATGTCAGGTTCATGGCACGGATCACGTCACCAGCCGCGCCGCGCTCCATCGCGCGGGCTTCGGTGGCTATGGTCAATCCGTTCAGCGTGAATGTGGCGGCAACGATCTGGTTGCGTTCAACCAGCGCGGCCCGCGTGAGATTGGAGGTCAGCACGGGCTGCCCGGAATAGACCGCACGCTTCACTTCCGCGCCGATCACATCATCAAGCCCTTGCGCGGCGCCAGCTATGTCGGCCTGTTGAAGCTGCACCGATTGCGGGCTGATCACCTCTTTCGGGCGCAGGGTTTGGGTGGCGATCACCGAGTCCGTGAACGCCGGTGCTGGCAGGATGGCCAGAGCCAGTATCATCAAATGCCGCATCAGCGCACCTGCGTGGTTGCGCCAAGCATCTGGTCGACAGCGGATATCACCTTGGCGTTCAATTCGTACCCGCGTTGCGCCTCGATCAACTCTGTCAGCTCGCGTACCGGATCGACCGAACTGTCCTCGAGATAGCCCTGGCGCAACGTGCCAAGGCCATCCTCTCCGGGCGTTGCGGCCAGCGGCCCGCCCGAGGCCTCGGTTTCGGCAAAGAGGTTGCCGCCCAGCGCTTCAAGCCCCTTGGCGTTGGCAAATCCCACAAGGTTCATTTGTCCCAAGAGTTGCGGTTCCGCGGTGTCCGCGAAATAGGCGTAAACTTCGCCTTCGGGATTGATCGAAATGCTGCGTGCGTCTTGTGGAATGACGATCTCGGGTGCGACGGGGAACCCTTCAGAGGTCACGATCAGCCCTTCGGCGTTGCGTTTGAGTGACCCGTCGCGCGTGTAGGCGGTCTGGCCGGCCGGCATGGCGATTTCAAGATAGCCGTTTCCATCAATCGCGAGGTCCAGATCGGAATTCGTCTGGCTGAGTGAACCCTGTGCCAAGTTCACCGAAACGGCGGCGGGCCGAACGCCCAACCCGACCTGCACACCGGTGGGAAGAACCGTGCCATCCGCGGCGTTCACCGTCCCAGCGCGAGCGATTTGCTGATAGTGCAAGTCCGAGAATTCGGCCCGCCGCGCGTTGTAGCCGGTCGTGTTCATGTTCGACAGATTGTTGGAAATCGTCTCAACGCGCATTTGCTGAGCCGTCATTCCCGTTGCCGCGATTTTCAGAGCGCGCATGTCGCTTCCTTTATTTTATAAGGGTTTGAAGAGCGGTTTTTGTCCGTTCGTGATCCATATCCAGAAGCTTTTGCCCCATCTCGTAGGCACGCTGGACTTCGATCATGCGGGTCAGTTGTGAAATCGCGTCCACGTTCGACCCTTCGAGATGGCCTTGCAGGACCAGCCCATCTTCCGACGGGGCCAAAGCGGCATCGGTTTTGAACAAAACACCGGATTCCCGTTCCAAATCAGCGCCCGGTTCCGCATCGACCACGCCGATCTGGCCCAATAGCTGGTCCCCAACGCTGATCGTTCCATCCGCGGCGACTTTGGCATCCGCTTCGCCGGGGGGCACATTGATCGGTGCGCCGCCAGTGTCGAGGACTCGGTGACCGTCGGCAGAGATGAGATCGCCCAGTGGATCGACATTGAACGCACCGGAGCGCGTCAGCCGGAGGCCGTTTGGGGTCTCTAATTGAAAATACCCGCTGCCCTCGATTGCCAGGTCCAGCGCGTTGCCTGTTTGGGTAAGGATGCCCTGCGCAGCGGATGTTTTCTTCACCCTTGCCGCTGCCATGGACAGGCTTTCCCCGCCATCCACGGCTTGCACGTATTCCGAAAAGACAAGCCCCTGCTGGCGAAATCCGGTGGTCGCCGCATTGGCGATATTGTGCGCGATAATTTCCATCTCGCGCATCAATCCGCTTTGACGGGTCAATGTGACATAGCCGGTGTTTTCCAAGTCAACCTCCTGCGATGGATGTGATGATCGTCGACTGGAAGAAGTCGATCAGGCTTTGTGTCATGAAGTTCATCGACATCCAGAAAACGGCCAGCATCGCCACCAGTTTGGGCACGAATGTCAGCGTCATTTCCTGAATGGATGTGAGCGCCTGGAAGAGACCGATCGAGACACCTGTCACCAGCGCCGCGATCAGCACCGGGGCCGAAATGGTAACGGCAATCCGCAGTGCTTCTCGCAGAACATCATAGATGTAGCCTTCGGTCAGCATCCGGTCAGACCGGCATCCGCAGGATTTCCTGATACGCCTCGACCACACGGTTGCGTACAGTCACAGCCGTTTCGACGGCAAGTTGTGATTGCGACAAGGCTTCAACAAGGGCATGTGGGTCGGCATCGCCATACATCGACCCCATGGCTGTTTCCTCGGTCGTTTTCAGGGTTTGGGCAAAATCCTCGGTAACCTTGGCAAAGCTCTCGGCGACCGATTCCCGTGGGTCAGGGTCGGTCGCCGGCTTCAGGGCGGCATATTGCTGCGAGGCAAAAAGCGATTTCACGTCCATCGTTCGTCTCCATTCTGGAAAGGGTTATTTGCGCAAGAGTTCCATCAGGCCAGACGACATCTGCCGTGTCTGATCGAACATTTTGAGATTCGCCTCGTAGCTGCGTTGCGCTTCGCGGGCGTCGGCGATTTCGACAACAAGGTCCACGTTCGAGCCGGTATAGTGCCCGCTCGCATCGGCCATCGGATGGCCGGGATCGTAAATTTTTTCTCCCTCGCGCCGGTCGAGCGAGACTTTCTCCAGAGCCACCTTTGCAATGCCCGACATCTCGGCCTGCTCGGAGAAGGAAACTGTCTTGCGGCGGTAACCAGGCGTGTCTGTGTTGGCGACGTTTTCCGCCACGATGCGAAGCCGATGCGACTGTGCCTTGAGACCACTGGCTGACACGCCAAGCGCGTTTGAAAATGCAGACATCTGTCCCTCCTATTGCTTGCTGAGCGCGCTGCGCAGCATGCCAAGCGACGCGCGATACACGGCCAAGGCGCGATCGTGCTGGCGCTTTGCGTCGACTGAATTCAGGATTTCGTTTTCCAGCACCACGCTGTTGCCGTTCGGCTCACTGTTTTCGCGATGCGTCACCGCTGCGGTGGATGCGTCGGTCGTGGCGGCAAGGTGATTTGCGCGGGTCATGCGCAGGGCAAAGCCATCCGTGTTTGGTGGCACAAGATCGGCAAAAGGTCGGACCGATTGCGCGCGATAACCAGGTGTGTCGGCGTTGGCGATGTTCTGTGACGTCAGCGCCTGTCGGGTCCCGGCATGGCGCGCCATTGTCATGGCGGTTTTGAACAAATCCAAATTCTGGAACATGGCAGGGCTTCTCCCTTGATTGGTTCAACGAAGGCTTAACCCTGATTCCTTTAGAAAGGGTTTTCAGAACACAAATGGAGCGTACGATGCAGAACGCCGCGCTGTTGGACCTCAAAAGCAAGCTCGCCGATATTTCGCGCACGCGAACAGTTGGCCGCGTGGTGTCGGCCGATGGCCATACACTCCGTGTGTCAGGACTCGAGGACGAGGTGAAACTGGGGGATCGGCTTCGTTTGCTACGCGGCGATGGCAGTTTCCTCATGGGCGATGTTCTCTGCCTCGGCGCCGATGGGGCCATCATGCTCCCCGATGATCCGCCTGCACGAGTTGCGCTGAGCGATCGCGTTATCGCGCAGGGGCCAGTACGGATTGCTCCGGATCAATCCTGGGTCGGTCAAGTCATTGATTCCTATGGACATGCTTTGAATGGCCGGTTCTTGAAAAAGGGCGGAGCGGAATTCGACATTCAGAACGAACCTCCTGCAGCAGTTGTGCGCAAAGGGCTGGGTCAACGGCTGGACACCGGATTCCACCTTTTCAATACGATCCTGCCGATTGTTCGCGGTCAGCGGGTCGGCATTTTCGCTGGTTCGGGGGTTGGGAAGTCCCGTTTGCTTGCCGATCTGGTCAAGGCCATGGATGCCGACGTTGTTGTGGTGGCTCTGGTTGGTGAGCGTGGACGAGAAATCAACGATTTTACCCAAAATACTTTGGGCGAGGTTGGGCTGTCCCGCACAGTGGTGGTCGCCGCCAGCGCCGACACCGCGGCAACCGCACGCATGCGTTGCCCGATGACAGCGATGCGCGTCGCAGAGTATTTTCGCGACCAAGGACAACACGTCTTGCTGTTTGTTGACTCGATCACGCGCTTCGCCGAAGCTCAGCGAGAGGTTGCCATCTCTGCCGGTGAGTTTCCCAGCCTGCGGGGGTTTCCTCCCTCGCTGCCATCAAGGATCATGAAGCTTGCAGAGCGCGCGGGTCCTGGCGCCAAGGGCAGCGGCGATATCACAGCGGTGTTCAGTGTTCTTGTGGCGGCATCGGATATGGATGAACCCGTGGCTGACATGCTGCGCGGTGTGTTGGACGGACATGTCGTGTTGGACCGCCAATTGGCAGATCAAGGACAATTTCCGGCTGTCGATATTCTCAAATCTGTGTCCCGCGCGTTGCCTGATGCCGCGACCCAAATCGAAAACAGCATGCTGGCCAAGGCACGCAGCCTTGTTTCGAAATACAATGAGTCGTCTGCATTGGTCAGGTCTGGGCTATATACAGAAGGTGCGGATGTGGCCCTGGATCAGGCAATCGCGTTCCATCACTTGTTCGAAGACTTCCGCGCTGGGCAAACATGTGATGGAATCGGTGCAAGTTTCGAACGATTGCGATTGACACTGCGAAGAAGTGGCGCGCTGAAAGACTGAGTCGCAACGGTTTGCAATACAGTTCTTATCATAGCTGCGTTTTGGATGAAGTTGAACCCAGTATGACCAAGGCGATCTGTCGCGAACTATTCACGCTCATTGCATTCGCTTCCCGCATCACAAGGAAACGGCGCGTTATTTCTTCAACCTTTGATGGGGTCGCAAGCTCCGATAGGTCGTTTGTTCCAAAGACCCGGGCTGCTTTTTCCTGAATACGTGCATGCTGATCATCGATGTCGAGCTGAGCGAACTCGGACGGTAATCCAATGGCAGTTAGCATTACCTCGCGCAGTGGTGGTGTTGCTAGGATCTGAAACCAAGCAGTAGAGTTCGAATTGGATGACGCAATTGCCTCCTGCAAGGAGCGGTTGAAGCCAAGCGCCAATCGCATGTCCGTGTCGCTTTTGCCAATCTCAATTTCAAACGATTGGGCAAGGTATTTCGAAATTATTTTCTCGGCCAAATCTGGCCTTGATGACGGTCCAGGCACGAGTCCTGAAAAATCAAAATCCTGAGCGAGAGCTCTATACCGTTGATCGGACAGCTTGTTGGCGAGTGCCGATCTGTCAGACACACCCTCGGCCATGACTGTTTTGATGAAGTGCCGGTTGTCGATATCATCAGACAGACCATAGGCACCCAGGACAACCCGCAAAATCCGGCGATCTGAAACGATGTCCTCTGCGGTATCGAGCTGCCCAAATGTCTCTTTGAAATACGTCGTGTCAGACTGCGTTGCATAGTTTGATGTGTACGCAGCTCGTTGGACCGGCAAAGTTGTTTTCAACAGAGACCATCCCGCCAGTCCGGATCCGAGAGTGAACGGCTGGAAGCTCATTGTTTTCTCAGGGAAAGAAGGCGTTCTTCTAGCGGCAAAAGTTGTCTTAGTAGCTTCAGGCAGGAATACGCGTTTTGTTCAGTCACCGCTCGCGATGCACGTTCGAGGATCTCGGTACTTTGCGGATCGTGGAGAATGTCTGCAAGGGATCGAATTTGACCTTCAAGACGAACTAGAAGTGACGGCGCATCCACTTCACCGCTGAGAAGCAGTTGTGCCAGGTAACAGGCGCGTCGGACTGGTGTATTTGCATCATCAGGGTGGATGGCGTCCTTTAACCGAAGAATGTTGGCGCGTGATGTTAGAACTGTGATTCTAGACCTACGATCACCATTTTCAATAACCGCCCCATTTATCAGGACGCGCTCCTTCGGCCCAAGTTTCAGGACAAGCCCGCTCATTTCTGTGTCCCCTTCCCGCCCAAGCCACGGAGAACCGCAATATTTACGTCTAGTAGCGGCTCAATACTCAGGTCATCCTGAAGAACTTTGCGAGAATAATCCTGTACAAATTCGGAAAGATAGAATATCTGCGCGCGAAGGCTGTCTGGTAGTGAATTTGCAGTATCCGCGACATCCACTGCTAAAATCGTCCAGAGTTTTCTGTTTCTATGAAGGCAGGATGCAAATTCTGCAAAATTCGAGCTGCGTTTACATGCAGTGGTTTTTAGTTGACGCGTAGTTTCTAGAATAATCTCGATTTCAGCATCCTTCTGGGATTTTGTTGGTGGTGATGATGCGTAATTCTGATACGCTTGGACAAATGCATTCAAAATCTTGACCTCAGCCTTATCGATATCATGGAGGTGATTTGGGCCGCCTTGGCGGCCCGAAATCAAATTTAGCGGAACAACGATAGCAAGGACTGGGGTGCCTGATTTGCAATCGATAGTGCCTGAGTGCCCAACTGTTGCTGTACCTGCAGGGCCTGCAATCGGGCGGAGGCTTCTTCCATATCCGCATCGACCATCGTTCCAATGCCGGATTTGAGAGAGTCCGTCAGGCTGGAAATAAATTCGGCCTGCGTTTCGATACGTCCTTGAGCAGAGCCGAAAGATGCTCCTGAATCGATAGCATTTTGGATCATGAATTCGACAGAGACCAGCGCAGCATCGGCACCATTATCCGAGGTTACGTCAATATCGTTCAGTTTTTCAAGCCCACCACCGATTGTCACTTCCGTTGGAGATGTCAAAGTATCGATGCGGGCCTCAACCGTATCTGTAGCATCAGTTACCGTTGAGCTGACGTTCAGATTGCTGCCGGACGCTGTGACATTGAAGACATCGGTATCCAGGCCTTCTTCAGACGCATAAATTGCATAGGCCTGCTCCAGGCCTTTTGCAACATCGCCCGCGGTGTCACCATCACGTGCAATATACATGATTTTTTGAGCATCCGTGTCTGTCGTTCCGGTGGTGTAGTCAGCTGGATTGAAGTTACTTCCATCGGCATCAACGCCAGCGATTCCGAGACTGAAAATTTGCCCTGCACCTGTTGGCGCTGTGACGGCGAGGGTCCCGTTTTGTGTGGCATCAAGCGTTTCTGCACTGGTAAGGTTCGCCACCGTGCCGCCTGTAACCGAGCTGGCGGCAGTGCTAAGGTCCTTCTTGTTGACGGAGATGTCACTTGCCGAAACACCGCTGTCGGAGCGATCAAGCGATGCAAGGACCTTGACGGTGCCAGATCCGGCATCGGTTTCCCGGTTGGAGAGCAAATTCAGCCCATTGAATTGCGCTGCGCCGACCACCGCATTGATCTGGTCGCGCAATGCGACGATGTCGGTCTGGATCTTGGCACGGTCGACGTTTTGCTCCTGCGATGCAACAATCTTGCCCTTCATCTCCGTCAAAAGATCGGTCACTGTTTCAGCGCCATTCCTCGCGACGGCGACCGTGGACTCGCCGAGGTTGAGGCTGTCGGAGATTCCCTGAAACCCTTTTACATCAGATTCCATAACTTTCGAAATCGCCCAAACAGCCGCATTGTCTTTCGCAGTCGCAACTGATTTACCTGTAGAGATCGCGTTTTGTGTGTCGGTCAACTTTGTGTTGATTGACTTCAGAGTTTGTAGCGCAACCATCGCGCCATTGTTTGTCAGAATGCTGGACATTGTGTTCCTTTCAACCGTGCTTTGCACATACGATTTCCATGCACCTTTCGTCTGGAACATGGACATTAAGGTCGTTCTAACTCATACAGAGACGATGATCTCGCGCCACTTGTAGTGTGCAGAGCAAAGCTGAAAGAAAAAGCTGAACAATTTGTGAACGTTGGATGCCTATGCCCGTTCAAAGAAACTAAAAATTTTTTCAAAAACCCATACGTCTTAATTTCTTGGAAGTATACAATTACATAATCTGGTTTTACAATATGAAAAAGGTAGCTATCAAACTTTAATCCATAAATATCCAGGAGTGATAAATGCCATCCGCCACAAATTCATTTGTTTCAGTAAAGGCTGCAGGAGACAGATCTGGTGACTTTCGGAAATCTAGCAATCCCGAGCCATCAGACCATGCTGAAGGGAAGGGTGCCCGAGGGAATCATCGTCTGCAATTTGTATTGGATAAAGTGAGTCCACCTGTAGGTGACGAATTGTTAACACCTTACAAAAAATTTTATCTTGATTTAGAAAAATATAATAAGAACAATAAAAGTATTTTAAGAGATAAGATGGTAGGAAGGTCTCAGCTGAGCACGAGGCTGATGTGTATTGAAGGTCAAGGATTGGCTCATGTCGGTAATTTAGATGAGCAGGCGCGGAGTAATATAGAGAATATTCAAGGCTCAGAGATCAATAGTTCAATTTTGGGAAATCAAAATTGTACAAGAGAAATTCATTTTGACCGAGCGAACTGGAAAAAATCTAGGGAAGCAATAGAGAGTGTGGCGATTTCCATGATCGAGCTACAGTATCATAAAGAAATCGACTCACCTTTTGTTGGATACAGCGAAGATGATTTGCGTTCAATCTACGAAAATAGATCGAAAACATGTTCGGAATCTGTTGGCCTGCCTGACGAAAGCGAAATCATAAAATCTGATGTGATCGCTAATGAATTTCTGACTGTTCCTGAGGAGAAACAAAACCAAATACAGAATTGTGGATATGATAGTATAACCACACCAGACGTGTTTTTAAAAAGTAATCAAGGCGGCGGACCGTATTCCGGCGTTTTTATAAGCCTTCTGCCACTACTATCAGCTGTTCCTCTCAATAAAGATCCCGAGGTTGGGGACGAGAATTCCAAACCCTGGGAGAAGGATAGAAAAAGAGTTACCTTTTCAAATTTGGACGATAGAGATCATCAGAATGATTTGGGCAATCGTGGGTGGGTAACAAAGCAAAACACGAATGTAGCGCAAGCTGCAGACCAGAAACTCGCGATTAATGGAATAAATACTTCAGCTGAAAAGAAAATGACAAAATATCACACGGTTCGAGAACTTAATATTCAGATGAGTGAATCGCCTGACATGAAGATTTGGGCGGCAGAACAATTGAAGAGTCAACATTACAAGCAGGATAACTATATCGTGTCTGCTCCTCAAACGAAATCAATTTTTCAGTCTGAAGTTTTGAAGGGGCATATTGTAGAGCCGTTGCACACTAGGAAAATTCTAGGTGTGCATGTGCACAGGAGCGCAGAAATATCTGAGATACAGCTTTTGTCTGAAGAGTCTGAAATGACGGAACTATTGGCTCGAAACCAAAATGACTTGAAACTTTCACTCAGGAAAATTGGAGTGGAGAATTTCTCTCTTTCGTTCAGTACTGGTCAAGGCCTGGCCGACAATAAGTCTAGGTCGTCAACGGGAGAAGATGATAATGAATTTATTGCACCAGAGCCGATTGATACGTCAAGAGTAGAGTGTTCGGACATTTTGGTCGACGGTTTGAATATCTTGGTTTAGGAGATAGGGTTTGGATGTAACTTCGATTGATCAGGCTTCGGGCAAAATGAATGCTGGGAATGCGGATGCTATAGCGAGTGACTTTGAGACGTTCCTTCGGATGTTGACGACGCAAATTCAAAATCAGGATCCGTTGAGCCCGATGGAGGCGGACAAGTTTGCGAGCCAGTTGGCGTCATTTTCGATGGTTGAGCAGCAAACGTTGACGAATCAGAAACTTGAGGCCGTGTTACATGGGCTTTCGGCCGGTGGGTTGGGCGGATACTCAGGATTGGTTGGGCGAGAAGCGGTGCATGAGGGGGCCGTTCGGTTTTCGGGATCGGCGGTGGAGTTTGAGATAGAGGGAAGAGGAGGAGCGCCGGAGAATGCGATCCTGGCTGTTCTGGATGACGAGGGGGGTCCAGTCGCCGAGCTGGCGCTAGGGGCCGGGCAGGAGCGTGTCACCTGGGATGGGACCGCGCCGGATGGGCGGTCTGTGCTGCCTGGATTTTACCAGGCAGAGCTTCGGAGAATATCCGATGGGGAGGCGTTGGAAATCCCGGTGGCGACCTCGGCTGTCATTGAGGAGGTTCGATTTTCCGGGGATGAGGTGGAATTGCTGTTGGCGGATGGAAGCGTGATTCCGGAAAGCGGGGTTTCGAAGCTTCGATGAGCTGTCCCATGGGTGGGACATCCCTGCTGTCAATGAAATCAGAGGCTTACACGGACGGTTTAACGGATTTTTAACCTTTGCTTGGCTTGTTGGACAGCGAAGGGGGGCGGAGGCGTCTCGTCCGGTTGGAGTGTGTCGCGGTCATTTGCAGTCACGCGAGCCGCTCTGACTTGCTGATGAAGCACGTCCGGGGCGCGCAAAACCGGACTCCAGTTTTGCGCAGCGGGGTCTGCCAGGCGGCCGAAAAAGTTCGACACAGCCATTCAAAACAGCCCTGGACACCGGCAAAATCGAGCGGTTTTTGCAATGTCTTGTCGCACCAAGGAAAATCGGCCGGGACAGGCATTGATCATACCGGCGAAACTGGCTGTCCAAGTTCCTTTTTCAGCACCCTGCCAATGAAAAAGCGCCCCCCGATCACCGCTCAGAGCGGCAGGGTGTGATGCATGTGCCGTGCCTACAGGCCCAACGGCCCAGCCCCCTTTTATGCCTGGAGCGGCTTGACCACGAGGTCGCCTTCCTCACGGGCCTTGATTGCCATTGCGGCGGCATGGGCCCCTGCTGCGGTGGTGAAATAGGGAATCTTGTCATAGAGCGCGACGGAGCGGATGTCCCGGCTGTCTTCGACCGCGGCGGTATCTTCGGTGGTGTTCATCACCAGATCGATGCCGCCATCCTTCATCAAGTCGACGATATTGGGCCGGCCTTCATAGACTTTTTTCGTCGTCTCACAGGCGATCTCGTGCTCGGACAGGAAGGCCGCGGTGCCGGCGGTGGCGATGATGGAAAAGCCCAGATCGGTCAGAACGCGGGCGGTTTCGACAAGTTGATCTGTCTTGTCCTCGTTCTTGATCGAAAAGAACACGGTGCCGGTGCGGGGCAGGTGGTTGCCCGCCCCCATCTGCGCCTTGAGGAAGGCGCGCGGGAAGGAGCGATCCCAGCCCATCACTTCGCCGGTGGAGCGCATTTCAGGGCCGAGGATCGTGTCGACGCCGGGAAAGCGCGCAAAGGGCAGCACCGCTTCCTTGACCGAGAACCAGGGCATCATGGGATCGGCCAGCGTCATCGGATCGGCCAATGGCAGGACGGTGTCGTAATCCGCGTTTTCCGGATAGGCATCGCGCATCGGGAAACTGTCCAATGTCTCGCCGGCCATGACGCGCGCGGCGATGGAGGCAATGGCGGAATCCGTTGCCTTTGCGACGAATGGCACGGTGCGCGAGGCGCGAGGGTTGACCTCGATCAGGTAGACCTCGTTGTCCTTGATCGCGAATTGCACGTTCATCAGGCCGACAACCTGGAGCGACAGGGCCAGCGCTTCGGTCTGGCGCTTGATTTCGGCCATGAGCGTGTCGGAGATCGAATAGGGGGGCAGAGAACAGGCACTGTCGCCGGAATGGACCCCGGCCTCTTCGATATGTTGCATGATGCCCGCGACATGCACGCGCGTGCCATCGCAAATCGCATCGACATCCAGTTCGACCGCGCCGGAGAGATAGCTGTCGAGCAGCACGGGGCTGTCGCCCGAGACCACCACCGCCTCGGAGATGTAGCGTTCCAGATGCGCCATGTCGCGCACAATTTCCATCGCGCGGCCGCCCAGCACATAGGACGGGCGAATCACCAGCGGGAATCCGATGGCATCGGCGATGGACAGCGCCTGCGCGTCGGAAGACGCAATTCCGTTGCGCGGTTGTTTCAGGCCCAGCTTGTTCACAAGCGCCTGAAAGCGTTCACGGTCTTCGGCGAGGTCGATCGCGTCGGGGGTGGTGCCGAGAATCGGGATTCCTTCGGCTTCGAGCGCATTGGCGAGCTTCAGCGGGGTTTGTCCGCCGAATTGCACGATGACGCCATGCAGCGTGCCGTTATCCTGTTCGACCCTCAGGATCTCCATCACGTTTTCAAAGGTGAGCGGCTCGAAATAGAGGCGATCCGAGGTATCGTAATCCGTGGACACGGTTTCGGGATTGCAGTTGACCATGATCGTCTCGTAGCCGGCATCGGTGAGCGCGAAACAGGCATGGCAGCAGCAATAATCGAATTCGATGCCCTGGCCGATCCGGTTGGGGCCACCGCCAAGGATCACGACCTTTTGGCGATCCGAGGGGCGTGCCTCGCACTCCACGTCGCCCATCATGGGGGCTTCGTAGGTTGAATACATATAGGGTGTCTGCGCTTCGAATTCGGCGGCGCAGGTGTCGATACGCTTGAAGCTGGCCTGCACGCCAAGGCCAAGGCGCTTGCTGCGCACATCCTTTTCCGTCCCGCCGGTGAGCGCGGCCAGCCGCGCATCGGTGAACCCCATCATCTTGAGCGCGCGCATGCCGGTTTCGTCCTGCGGCAGGCCTTTTGCGCGGATGTCTTCCTCGGTGTCGACGATTTCGCGGATGCGGGCGAGGAACCATGGATCGAACATGGTCGTTGCGTGGATCTCGTCATCGCTCAACCCGTGGCGCATGGCCTGCGCAATGGTGCGCATCCGGTCCGGCGTTTGCTGGCTGATCGCCTTGATCACAGAGGATTTTTCCGGCGCGCCTTCGATATCGATCTCATCGAAACCGGAGAGGCCCGATTCCATCGACGCCAGCGCCTTTTGCAGTGATTCGTGGATGGTGCGGCCAATGGCCATGGCTTCGCCCACGGATTTCATCGCTGTCGTCAGGTGCGGCTCGGACCCGGGGAATTTTTCGAACGCGAATTTCGGGATCTTGGTCACGACATAGTCGATCGTCGGCTCGAAGCTGGCCGGAGTGACCTTGGTGATATCGTTGTCGAGCTCGTCGAGTGTGTAGCCCACGGCCAGCTTGGCGGCGATCTTGGCGATGGGAAAGCCCGTCGCCTTGGATGCCAGCGCCGAGGAGCGCGACACACGCGGGTTCATTTCGATCACCACCATGCGCCCGTCTTCGGGGTTGATCGCCCATTGCACGTTGGACCCGCCGGTTTCGACCCCGATCTCGCGCAGCACGGCGATCGAGCCGTTGCGCATGATCTGGTATTCCTTGTCCGTCAGGGTGAGCGCCGGGGCGACGGTGATGGAATCGCCGGTATGCACGCCCATCGGATCGACGTTTTCGATGGCGCAGACGATGATCGCGTTGTCGGCGCGGTCGCGCACGACCTCCATTTCGAATTCCTTCCAGCCGAGAAGGGATTCGTCGACGAGGATCTGGCCAACGGGGGAGGCATCCATGCCCGAGCGGCAATAGTGGATATAGTCCTCGCGGTTATAGGCGACCCCGCCGCCGGTCCCGCCAAGCGTATAGGCGGGCCGGATGATGGCCGGGAGGCCAACATAATCCAGCGTTTCCAGCGCTTTGGCCACGCCGGCGTCGAGATCGACAGTGCCGTTTTCATCCTTTGGCGCGGTGACGATCGTGGCCTTTGGATTTTCCAGCCCGATGCGGTCCATCGCCTCTCGGAAGAGCTTGCGGTCCTCGGCCATCTCGATCGCTTCGCGGCGCGCGCCGATCATCTCGACCCCGTATTTCTCGAGCACGCCCATTTCCTCGAGCGCAAGGGAGGTGTTGAGGCCTGTCTGACCGCCCATCGTGGGCAAAAGCGCGTCGGGGCGTTCCTTTTCGATGATCTTGGCGACGATGTCTGGCGTGATCGGTTCGATATAGGTGGCGTCGGCCAATCCCGGGTCTGTCATGATCGTGGCGGGATTCGAGTTGACGAGGATGACGCGGTAGCCCTCCTCGCGCAGGGCCTTGCAGGCCTGGGCGCCGGAGTAGTCGAACTCGCAGGCCTGGCCGATGACGATTGGTCCGGCTCCGATGATCATGATGGACGTGATATCGGTGCGTTTGGGCATGGCTGACCTCGTTTCAGGCGCGGCGCGCGGCAGGGACACCCGCTCCGCAAATTGTTGCGGGTTATAGGCATGCCGAACCTGTGTGCAAGGGGCGAATGCCGTTTGCGGTCCGGGCTCGGGCGGGTGCGCCGATATGGCTATTGCGCGGCGTGCGCTGCGCTGTGCTCTTGCGGGCGGTAGAGGTAATCGCGCGTGGCGGGCACGACATGCTGGCGATGGCTCAGCTGGATCTGGAACACCGCCTGGTGCTGTTCCTCGAAGGCCATTTCGCAGGCGACAAGGTAAAAGCGCCACATGCGGATGAACCGCTCGTCGTACATCTGGCGGACCGTTTCGAGATTGGCCTCGAAGCGTTGGCGCCAGTGGTTCAGCGTCGGGCCGTAATGGCCGCGCAGCACCTCGATATCCGCGAGCCAGAGATCGGCCCGTTCCATCGGCGCGGCGAGGTCGGACAGGGACGGGACATAGCCGCCGGGGAAGATGTATTTCTCCAGCCAGGGCGAGGTTGGCAGGGGCGGGGCGACGCGGCCGATGGTGTGGATCAGCGCGACGCCGTCCGGGTCGAGCAGGTCGTGTATCTTGCCGAAATAGGTGGGGTATTGCGGCAGCCCGACATGTTCGAGCATGCCGACGCTGACGATCCTGTCGAAGCGGTCGGTCACTTGCCGGTAGTCCTGCAGGCGGAAGTCTGTCTGGTCCTGCAGGCCCGCCTCTTGCGCGCGGCGCTGGGCGGTTGCGTGCTGGTTCCGCGACAGGGTGAGCCCGGTCACGTGAACGCCGTGGTCGCGCGCCAGGGTCAGGGCCATTCCGCCCCAGCCGCAGCCGATGTCGAGAACCCTTTGCCCGGGCGACAGGCAGAGCTTGGCAGCGATATGCGCTTTCTTCGCGGCCTGTGCCTCTTGCAGTGTCATGTCGGGATCCGCGAAATAGGCGCAACTGTATTGCATGTCCGGGTCGAGAAACAGCGCGTAGAGCGTGTCGGAGATGTCGTAGTGATGCGCCACGTTGCGATGCGCCCGGCGGGGATCGTTGCGTTGCATCCATTTGCGCAAGCCGGCGCGCACCCGTGTCAGCCCGCGGTGCCAGGCGGGCATATTGCCCGCGTTCTGGTTGCGCGCCAGAAGGGTGAGAAAATCGAACAGGCGGTCCTGGTCGACGATCAGCGTGCCGTTCATGTACCCTTCGCCGAGCGCCAGCACCGGGCGCAAGCAAAGCTCGCGGGCCAGGGTCTCGTCGGTCAGTTGTATGCAGACCGGATCAATTGGTCCGTCCTGACTGTCGTCTTCACCATACTGCCGGGTTGTGCCATCCGGAAACCTGACGGTCAGCGTGCCGCACGTGATCAGGCGGGCAAGCATTGCGTCGAGAGCTTTTTCCCACATCGCCACCTCCTTTTTGATCGTGACACAGGACGGGGTGCGTGTTTGCCGATGACAAGACTACAGCGAAAACGCTTTCCTGCCAAATCCCTTGGCGCGTCCCTTGACTTCCCGGGCGTTCGCAGGTGTATCGGCCCGTAATTCACGCAAACGTTCTTCAAGGGGCATGACCATGCACGCCTTTCGCACCCATACTTGCGCAGATCTGACAGCGGCACATGTCGGCGACACCGTTCGACTGTCCGGCTGGGTGCATCGCATCCGCGACCACGGCGGGGTGCTTTTCGTCGATCTGCGCGACCATTACGGGATCACGCAGGTCCTGTGCGACCCCGACAGCCCAGTCTTTGCCGAGGTGGACAAGGTGCGGTCGGAATGGTGCATCCGCATCGATGGCGAGGTGAAGGCGCGCGATGCAAGCTTGGTGAATCCGAAGCTCCCCACCGGTGAAATCGAGGTGTTCATCCGCGATATCGAGGTGCTGGGCGCGGCGGAGGAATTGCCGCTGATCGTCTTTGGTGATCAGGAATACCCGGAAGAAACGCGCCTGCGCTACCGGTTCCTGGACCTGCGGCGCGAGGCGATGCAGAGCAACATGACGCTGCGGTCGGACGTTGTCACATCGATCCGCAAGCGGATGTGGGACCAGGGGTTCCGCGAATATCAGACGCCGATCATCACCGCGTCGAGCCCCGAAGGTGCGCGCGATTTTCTTGTTCCCAGCCGTCTGCATCCGGGCAAGTTCTATGCGCTGCCGCAGGCGCCGCAGCAGTTCAAGCAGCTGATCATGGTCAGCGGCTTTGACAAGTATTTCCAGATCGCGCCCTGTTTCCGCGACGAGGATCCGCGCGCCGACCGCAGCCCAACGGATTTCTACCAGCTGGACATGGAAATGTCCTTTGTCAGCCAGCAGGACGTGTTCGACACGATCCAGCCGGTGATGCAGGGCGTGTTCGAGGAATATGGCGGCGGCCGCAAGGTCGATGCCCACTGGCCGCAGATCTCGTATCGCGATGCGGCGCTGTGGTATGGTACCGACAAGCCGGACCTGCGCAACCCGATCAAGATGCAGGTCGTGTCAGAGCATTTCCGCGGGTCTGGCTTTGCCATCTTTGCCAAGCTGCTGGAGCAGGACGGCACCGAGATCCGGGCAATTCCTGCGCCCGGTGGCGGCAGCCGCAAGTTCTGTGACCGAATGAACGCTTTTGCCCAGAAGGAAGGCCTGCCCGGCATGGGCTATATCTTCTGGCGTGATCAAGGCAATGGACTGGAAGCGGCGGGTCCGCTGGCCAAGAATATCGGCCCCGAACGGACGGAGGCGATCCGCCAGCAGCTTGGCCTTGGCGTCGGCGATGCGGCGTTTTTCCTTGGCGGCAAGCCATCGAGTTTCGAGACCGTGGCCGGCAAGGCGCGCGTCGTCATCGGCGACGAGCTTGGCCTGACGGAAACGGATCGGTTCGCCTTTGCCTGGGTCGTGGATTTCCCGATGTACGAGGCGGAC
>JAWLGI010000001.1:181911-186346 GCA_041685125.1 Marivita sp.
GGCAAGGCGCGCGTCGTCATCGGCGACGAGCTTGGCCTGACGGAAACGGATCGGTTCGCCTTTGCCTGGGTCGTGGATTTCCCGATGTACGAGGCGGACGAGGAAACCGGCGCGGTGGATTTCAGCCACAACCCGTTTTCCATGCCGCAGGGCGGGATGGACGCGCTGGATGGCGATCCGCTGGATGTGCTGGGCTACCAGTATGACCTTGCCTGCAACGGCTACGAGCTGGTGTCAGGCGCGATCCGGAACCACAAGCCCGAGATCATGTTCAAGGCGTTCGAGCTGGCCGGCTATGGCGAAGACGAGGTGCGCAAGCGGTTCGGCGGCATGGTCAACGCGTTCCGCTTTGGCGCGCCGCCCCATGGTGGTTGTGCGGCGGGTATCGACCGGATGGTGATGCTGTTGGCCGATACCGCCAATATCCGCGAGGTCATCATGTTCCCGATGAACCAACGCGCCGAAGACCTGATGATGGAGGCCCCGTCCGATCCGACAAGCGATCAGCTGATGGAGCTGGGCCTTCGGGTCATTCCGACCGAGGACTGACACGCGCATTGGCCGGGGCCAGTATCTGCGCCGGCGAAGTGCTGCGGGCGTCGTCGCGTGGTCCGGTCCAACCGCAGGGCATCATGGCTTGGTCACCCCTCACCGCAGGGGGCCCCATCGAAGCAGGCCTGCACCGTTTCGAGCTGCTTCGGGTCGGGGTCTGGGTAGGTCATGCCCGGACATGGGCCAAGTTGCAGGATCCATTGCCGCCCGTCCTGTTTCAGGAATGCCAGGTGGGGGTCGCCGTTGGCGGTGCCGCCGCACCACATGCCATGGCAAGACACACGCAGGACCACGTCCCGTTCGAACGGTTTGGTGAAACCATCCCGGGTGAGTGACTTGCCGGTGAGCCAAGCCTGGATATCCACGCTGTCCGGTTGGTGTGCGGCACGGTTGCCGGACTTTCTGGGGAGCGCGGATTCGTCGAAATGCAGGTCGCCTTTTACGAGGATGAATACCTCGTCCGAGTTTGCCGCCTTGGCGTAATCGCGGGTGATATCGGGCGCGGCGCAGCTGAGCGCCGCGGCGGGTTGCGCCAGCGCCGCGGTGAGGGCCATCGCGACGATCCAGTGCATCACAGGTGCTGTGTGAACGCGGCAAGGACGCGTTCGTAGACGTGGCGCTTGAACGGGACGATATGGTTGATGAGCTGCTCGGGCGCCATCCATTTCCAGCGGCTGAATTCCTGGTGTTCGGTGGCGATGTTTACCTGGTCGTCTGTTCCGGCAAAGCGCATCAGGAACCATTTTTGTTCCTGCCCGCGATACCGCCCCTTCCAGAGCTTGCCGATCAGGTCGGGTGGCAGGTCGTAGGGAATCCAGTCCTTGGTTTCCGCTTCGATCCGCACAAGGTCGGAGGTGACGCCGGTTTCCTCCCACAGCTCGCGCAGGGCGGCATCGCGCGCCGCTTCTCCCTTGTCCACGCCGCCCTGGGGCATTTGCCAGGCCGGGCCGGGGTTGTCGATGCGCTGGCCGACAAAGACATGCCCTTCGTGGTTCACGAGCATGACGCCGACACAGGGGCGATAGGGCAGGCGGGCGATCTCTTCGGGGCTCATCAATAGGGGTTCCCGTTTCACTCTTGCGCGGCGGCCACGGCCTTGGACAGGGTCCCCAGGAGCGCCGTGCCGCGCAAGGGGTCGATACACCAACGCGCGGCTGTTTCAAATGCCAGCGCGGGGGCAGTGACGATTTGGCCACCCTTTGCCTTGTTCGGCTCAGGCAACGAACCCGGAGGCTGGCAAGCCTCCGGGTTCGGGTGTGTCGGGGACCGGGTCGCAGCGCGCCCTAGTCGTCGGAGGGTTGCAGCGCCGTCAGACCCTTGAGGATGTCGATGGCGTAGGCCAGCTGGTAATCCTCTTCGCGCAGTGCGGCAGCAGCTTCGGCCTTGGCGCGGTCCTCCTCGATCTGCTCGGCTTCGTCGTCGCTCTGGCTGTCATTGCCGAGGCTGCCGCGCAGGTCGGCTTCGGAGCGGCTGAAGGGGCTTGTCTGCTCTTCTTCCTCTTCTCCGGCAACCGGGCGGCGGGGTTGGGCCACAACGATGTCGGGCGATACGCCAAGCGCCTGGATCGAGCGGCCGGACGGCGTGTAGTAGCGTGCCGTGGTCAGGCGCATGGCGCCGTCGCCGCGCAGGGGCATGACGGTCTGGACCGAGCCTTTGCCAAAGCTCTTGGTGCCGACGACAATGGCGCGGCGGTGGTCCTGAAGCGCGCCCGCGACGATCTCGGAGGCCGAGGCGGAGCCGCCATTGATCAGCACGACGATCGGCTTGCCTTCGGCAAGATCGCCCGGGGTCGCGTTGTAGCGGTCGCCGTCCTCGGGTTGTCGGCCGCGGGTGCTGACGATTTCGCCTTCTTCGAGGAACGCATCGCTGACGCGGATCGCCTGGTTGAGCAGACCGCCGGGATTGTTGCGCAGGTCAAGCACGATGCCTTCGATCGCGTCCATGCCGCCGGCCTCTTCGACCTGTTCGGAGAGACCTTCCTCGAGATTCGAGAAGGTCTGGTCGTTGAAGGTGGTCACGCGCAGCACAACCGTGTCGCCCTGCAAGCGGGTCCGCACGGCGGTGAGCGTGATCGTGTCGCGGATGATCGACACGTCGAAGGGTTCGGCTTCGCCCTCGCGCACCACGGTGATGATGATTTCAGAACCGACCGGGCCGCGCATCATGTCGACCGCTTCGTCCAGAGTCAGGCCAAGGACCGAATCACCGTCGACATGGGTGATGAAGTCGCCCGCCTCGATCCCGGCATCATCGGCGGGGGTGCTGTCGATGGGGGAGACCACTTTGACGAAACCGTCCTCTTGCGTGACCTCGATCCCGAGACCACCGAATTCACCGCGCGTCTGAACGCGCATGTCGGCGGCATCTTCGGGGGACAGGTAGCTGGAATGCGGATCGAGCGAGGTCAGCATCCCGTCGATCGCGGCTTCGATCAAGTCGCTTTCATTGACCTCCTCGACATATTGCGAGCGAATGCGTTCGAAGATATCGCCAAAGAGGTCGAGCTGTTCATAGACGCTGGATGACCGCTCGTTTTCCTGTGCAACCAGGGGGCCAACCAACTGGGTCGTGGCAAGGATGCCCGCCAATGTCCCGCCGAAGGCTGCCATCAAAATCTTGTTCATTCGGTTGTTCCCTTATCAACTGTGAACCACCCGAGGGGGTCCTCTGGCGTATCGCCGGATCTGACTTCAATATAGAGCGTTTCGGACAGCGCTTCGCCAGTCCGTTCACCGGATGGTGATTGAATATCGTCGCTTTGCCCTGCCGGTCCACCCATCAGGCCCACCGGGCTTGCTTCTGGCAAGACCTGTCCGATTTCCCCGAACACCGTGTCAAGCCCGGCCAACACAAACAGGATATCGGGTTCGGGTTCAAGGATCGTGACCAACCCGTAATCCAGAAGGGGGCCCCGGTAGCGGATTGTGGCGGCGGTGGGTGTTGTCACCAGGGCGCGGGGCCGCGTGGCGATCAGGACGCCGGGGCGGGTCACGCCGGCGGCGTCGGTTTCTCCGGCGCGGCGCAACACTTCGCCCGACACCGGCAGCGGCAGGCTGCCCTTGCGTGCGCGGGCCGCAGGCAGATCGAGATCCGTTTCGTTTTCTGTGATCTGGCTGAGACCGGCGGCAAAGCCATCGAGCGTTTCGGTGGCTCCGATCAGGATCGCGGTGCGCACGGGATCCTCGGTGAACTTGCGCGGCAGGTCGGTGCGGTCGGCGATCGCCTGAGACAGCGCGGTGCGCGCGGTCTGAAGATCGGCCAGCCCGGATTGCAGGGTGTTGGCCGCGTCCTGTTGCAACTGGCGCAGGGCGGTCGCCTCTTCGACATCGGCGCGCAGACCGGCTGCTGCATCGGACAACGCGGGTGTGACCGCGGCCATCAAGAGGCCCGCGCGGGCCGCCCCGATGGGGCCATCGGGGTGCACGAAACTCTGCGGTCCGGCATCTGTCCCCAGCGAAGAGAGCGCCGCCAGAAGCCGCGTGACCTCGCCATCGCGCGCATCGAGCACGCGGCGCAATTCGGTTTCGCGGATCGAGGCGGCCCGCAGACCGTCGCGCATCGCGGCCAGCCCGGATTCGAAGGCGCGGACGGCTTCCGTCAGGGCGCGCACGCGGTTGCGCGCGCTTTCGGCTTCGTCAAGCTTGCGGGTCGCCTCTTCCAACTGGGACATGGCGGTGCGCGCCGCCTCGGCCGGGCTTTGCGCCTGCAACGGCATGCTCAGCAGACAAAGGAGGAGCGCCAAGCGCATCATGGGCGGATCAGACTTTTGCCCGTCATTTCTGCAGGCTGCGGCAGGCCCATCAGCGCGAGAAGCGTCGGGGCGAGGTCGGCCAGGCGGCCATCGGCCAAGCTCGCGCCCTCCGGCCCCCCAAAGAGCACCACC
>JAWLGI010000078.1:0-9200 GCA_041685125.1 Marivita sp.
CGCGCACTCAGCAGCGTGAACTGCGTGAACCGGTCGTAAAGCGAGATTTGCTGGCGGTTGAAATGGGTCGTCTCGTCATAGTCACGGACCTGGCCGCCGATCTGGATCTGCAGCCGGTCCACGTCGCGGATATCCAGCGGACCGATCCCGCAGCGTCCTTCGCGCATCGCCTCGAGCGTCGCGGCGACGGAATGGCCAAGCGGATTGATCGTGCCCGACCCGGTGATGACGACCCGCCGCAAGGCTCAGGCCTTCTGCTCGGCGACCAGACGTTCGACACCCGCGACGATGCTAGCGACGGTCGAAATATCGAAATCGCCCGTATTGGGTTCGTTGGCGTTGAAGGGCACCGTCACGTCAAAGGTTTCCTCGACCGCGAAGACGATTTCGACCAAGCCGAGCGAATCAAGTCCCAGATCGGCAGGAGTATCGGTCATGTTGATATCCCCCGGCGCAAGCAGGGCCTGCTCGGCGACGATTGCGATGACCTGATCCTTGACGGGCATATTTTCTGTTCCTGCTGACTGGGGCCTATGTAGAGGCTCTATTTGTCTTTTGGAACAGAAAGACGACGCAACGCCTTCTCTTGCGACCGAAAAACCGGCATCGGCCTGGCGGGGTAGCCCATCACAAATCGCCCCGAAGCCACATCTTCGAGCGCAATGGCCGCCCCGCCCAGCACCACATCCGATCCGATGGTGATGTTGTCCTTGCAGCCCGACTTGCCGCCGAAGACGCAGCGGTCACCGATGCGGGCCGATCCGGCAATGGCGGACTGGGCGCTGAACACGCAGTCTTGGCCGATGATGACGTTGTGGCCGATCTGCACGAGGTTATCGATCTTGGTGCCGCGCCCGATCCGCGTGGGTCGAATGGTGCCAGCATCGACAGCCGCATTCGCGCCGATTTCCACGTCATCCCCGATGACGACGCTGCCCAGTGAATGGACGCGGTGACGGATGGCGTCCGCAGGCGGGTCCAGATCTGTCCGACCGGCTGTCCGAAACGCGCGTTCCTCGTTCGAGGCGTCGGCGGTCGCGTAGGAGAACCCGTCGAAACCGACGGCGGCGTTGGCTTGCAGGATGACGCGACGCCCCAGCGTCACATTCCGCCCGATCCGCACACCCGCACGGACAAGCGCGCCTTGGCCCAGTTGCACGCCTTCGTCGATGCTGACATGGGAATCGATCCAGGCACCGTCGCCGATCTGGCTGCGGGCACCGATGCAGGTAAAGGGGCCGATGTGGACGCCATTTCCGATCTGCGCGGTTTCGTCGATGATAGCTGTGGGATGGACGCCTAAGTAGACGGGACCTTGGTCCAGCACCTGCGTGAGCTGCGCCATTGCCAGCCGCGCGCGCGGCACGGCGATCGCGGCCTCCAGTCCCATCGCCTGCCAGTCACAGCCCTGCCAGACGATGGCAGCGCGAGCCGCACTGTTGGCCAGCGCATCGGCATAGGCCGGTGACATCGCAAGCGCCAGATCGCCATCGCGGGCCTCGGCGGGCTCGGACGGGCGTCCTACGACCAGATCGCCGTTTCCGAACGCCTCTGCCCCCAAGGCCGCCGCGATGTCCCGAATGGTTTGTGCCGCCATGCCCGTCTCCGTTTCACGGCAGACCTAGCCCTGTGCGGCGCGCAGAGCCACCCCCTCTTGCTCCAAAGCGGTCCAGATCCGTCCGTCGCGACCGTAGATGTCGCGGCGGAACTGGGGAACGCCGGTCACATCCGTGAAGGCGGTGCGATAGTCGATATGCACCGGCACGTGGGTTTCGAGGTTCACACGGCTTTCGGCACCCGTCCGCAAGCGGGACTGAAAGAACGCCTCCGGGTCGGCTTCCTGCGGTGCCAGAAGCGCATAGGCGAAGTCGAACGGATCGTTCAGCCGGATGCACCCGTGGCTGTAGGCGCGGGTGTTGTGGCTGAACAGGCTTTTGGCCGGAGTATCGTGAAGGTAGATATTGTACTGGTTGGGAAACATGAACTTCACGAGGCCAAGTGCATTCTGGTTGCTTGGCGGTTGCCGCATCGAGAACGGAAAGCTCCGGGCGGTGTAGTCCGAGAAGTTGACGTTGTTCCGGTTCACGACGCGTCCATTACGGTCCGTGATCTCGAGATGGCTCACCGCGCCGCGATTGCGCTGCAACTGCGGAAGGTATTCGCGCGTGGCGATGGACCGCGGGACATACCAGCTGGGGTTGATGACCATGAATTCCATTTCGTCCGAGAATTCAGGGCTTTGCTTATGGCTCTCTGTCGCGCCGATCACCGACCGCGTCCTGAAGGTCACGATGTCCTTGTCCACGATGGCGGCGCTGAAATCGGTCAGGTTGACCCAGATGTGGCGGTCGCCCCGGTCCTGATTGGTCCAGCGCTCGCGCTCCATTGCCACGATGACCGACTGCAGCCGCTCTTCGACCGGCACGTTCAGTTCGCGCAGCGTGCTTTCACCGACCTTGCCGTCTACTTCCAGACCGTGCGCGTCCTGAAAGCGTTCGACCGCACGGGCCATCGCAAGGTCGTAGGTCTGTGTCGCGGTGCGATCGAGGAACCCCAGCAGGATCAGCCGGTTTCTGAGCGCCACCACGGCGTCGCCGCTTGCGCCCTGTTCAAGCGCCGAGGGAACCGAAGGGCCGTAGCCCCCCGCGCTCAGCAGGCCTTCCAATTGCATCTTCACGCGCATCAGGCGGATGTATTCGGGGCTCGCGGGGGGGAGTGCGCGCAGGAATGCGTCCGGATTGGTGTCGAGAAAGGCCGTGATCGTCTCGATCGGGTTCCGCAGTGGCACGTCGCGCTTGATGTTGTTGTCGACACGGGACGGGGTGAGAACGCCAGTCTGGACGTCGCGGGCGTAGCGCATGAAAAGACGCGACAGTTCGACATCCATTTCCCCCTGTGCGGCGGGCGTGTCCGCAGCCCGCAGCCGGGCCATGATGGCGTTTGCATCGTAGCGCGCCGCAGGCAGCCCGTGGTTGCCCGCACCGGCAAAGGCCGCAAGCAACGCATTTCGGCGGTTCTGTGTCAGTTGATCCGTGCCCGACCAGACCGGCGCGAAATCGCGGGCCCGGTAGAATGCGGCCAGATCTTCGTCCGATGCGACGGATTCGGCGACGGCCTGCCGGAACGCCGTGACCTGCGCCTGCGCCATCGTCGGCACCAGCGCAGAAATCGCCACGCTGCCCAACAGGGTCGCAGCAAAGACCCGCACCAAAACGGCCCGGCGAAGTTTCAAACGTGGCATGTGCATTTCCTCTGACATCGACCTGCGACACAGCGCGTAACGGACTGGTTCAACACAAGTCTCTGGTCGAAGCAGCGGCGATGTCTATCGGGAAGCGCATCTCTGGGCGGGACCGGCTGCATTCCACATCCGGGTTTTGACATTTTTGCAACAATCGCGCGGTGCAAAGGATTTTGCGCAAATTCTCGCCGATTTGCCGTTCATTAGGGAACTCTGGCTAAGAAGGGGTTTGAGAACGATTCCTGCTGTGCCATACAAGTCTTGCATCTGGGGAAAGATAGCACAGCACGGATCAACCGTGCATTCAAATGAGCGACGGGACAGGCGCTACTATGACACATTCGACCTCAACCGGGATCTCCCGGCGTGGCCTTCTGACGGCCTTTGCAGCAACAGCCGTTTCTGCAGCACCAACGTTCTCCAACGCAGCTGGGTTCCTTCGGGGGGGTGGTGATATCCGCCGCATCCGCATGCATTCCGGCCGCACCGGCGAACGACTGGACACGATCTACTGGATCGAGGGGGAATACATCGCGGAAGCCATTCGCGAAGTGAACCTTTTCATGCGCGACTGGCGCAACAACAAATCCATCCAGATCGACACACGCACCGTTGATATCATGGCCGCATCGCACCGGCTTCTGGACGTGAACGAGCCCTACATGCTTTTGTCGGGTTACCGGTCACCCGAAACGAACACGATGCTGCGATCGCGGTCGTCGGGTGTCGCGAAGAACTCGCTTCATCTTTCGGGCAAGGCCGCTGATCTTCGGCTGTCCAGCCGTTCGGTCAGGGATATGGCCCGGGCGGCACAGGCCTGTGCCGCAGGCGGCGTCGGTAGCTACTCCGGCTCGAATTTCGTTCACATGGATTGCGGTGCAGTCCGCAGCTGGGGCGGCTGAAACCGCCCTTCAGAACGTGAAAGACGGGCGCCCGCCGCGGCGCCCTTTTTTCTGTCCGGTCGTCGGTTCAGCGTAGGACTTCCCCTGCCTGCCCGTTAGGGTGTGGTCAGACGAAAACATCACGCCTGAAAACAAGTCCCTAAAAGGAAAGCTCATGTCCAAGATGCGCCCCGAAAATCTCCGCTCGCGCCAGTGGTTCAACAACCCTGACGATCAGGAGATCTCTGCGCTCTATCTCGAACGCTACCTGAACTACGGGCTGACACGCGAAGAACTGCAGTCGAACCGCCCGATCATCGCCATCGCGCAGACGGGCAGCGATCTGTCGCCCTGCAACCGGCATCACCTGGAACTGGCCAAACGCGTGCGCGACGGCATCATCGAAGCCGGTGGCGTGCCGCTTGAGGTGCCTGTGCATCCGATTCAGGAAACCGGCAAGCGACCAACCGCGAGCCTTGATCGCAACCTAGCCTACCTCAGCCTGACCGAAAGCCTGTTCGGCTACCCCATCGACGGCGTGGTGCTGACAATCGGGTGCGACAAGACCACGCCTGCGCTGTTGATGGCTGCCGCGACGGTGAATATTCCCGCCATTGCCCTGTCAGTCGGTCCGATGCTGAACGGCTGGTGGAACGGCGAACGCGCAGGCTCTGGCACCGTGATCTGGAAAGCCCGCGAAATGCTGGCACAGGGTGAGATCGACAACGAGGAATTCATGGAAATCGCGGCCTCGTCCGCGCCATCCGTCGGCTATTGCAACACGATGGGCACCGCCACGACGATGAATTCGCTGGCGGAAGGGCTGGGCATGCAACTGCCCGGCTCTGCCGCGATCCCGGCCCCATACCGCGAGCGTGGCCAGATCGCCCGCGATACGGGCAAGCGCATCGTCGATATGGTCTGGGAAGACCTGCGCCCGTCGGACATCATGACGCGCGAAGCTTTCGAGAACGCGATCGTCCTGAACTCGGCCATCGGCGGATCGACCAATGCCCCGATCCACCTCAATGCCATCGCGCGTCATCTTGATGTGAAGCTGGACAATGACGACTGGCAAGATCTGGGTCACAAGATTCCGCTGCTGGTGAACCTGCAACCGGCAGGCAAGTATCTGGGCGAAGATTACCACCGCGCAGGCGGCGTCCCCGCAGTCATCGGGGAACTGCTGGCGGCAGATCTATTCCCGCATCCGCAAGCCCTGACGGTCAATGGCAAGACAATGGCAGAGAACTGCACCGCGCGGCGCACCGTCAATGACGACGTGATCCGCCCGCTTGACGGTGCGCTGGTCGCAGCCGCCGGTTTCGTGAACCTCAAGGGCAGTCTTTTTGACAGTGCTATCATGAAGACCAGCGTCATCAGCGACGATTTCCGCAAACGCTACCTGTCGGCACCGGACGATCCCGACGCCTTCGAAGGGCGCGCCGTGGTCTTCGACGGGACCGAGGATTATCACCGCCGGATCGACGATCCGTCCGAAAGCATCGACGAAACCTGCATCCTTGTGATGCGTGGCGCAGGGCCCAAGGGCTATCCCGGCGGCGCCGAAGTGGTGAACATGCGCCCCCCAAACTACCTGCTGAATAGGGGCATTCGTGCCCTGCCCTGCATCGGCGACGGGCGGCAGTCAGGCACCTCTGGCTCGCCATCGATCCTGAACGCCGTGCCCGAGGCCGCCGACAATGGCGGCCTGGCGCTGCTGCAGACGGGTGACCGCATTCGCATCGACCTGCGCAAATGCTCTGCAGATATCCTCGTGTCCGCAGAAGAGTTGGAACAGCGCGCCGAGGCGCTGGTCGCCAAGGGCGGCTTCCCAATCCCGGTCAGCCAGACGCCGTGGCAGGCCATGTTCCGCGATACGGTCGAGCCCTTCGACAAGGGTATGACCATTCGGGGGGCCGACGACTTTCGCGACATCGCGCGCAAGTATCTGCCTCGCGACAGTCACTAGACGATCTGAACCCAAACGGCGCGGCGGACCTTGGCCGATCAGGGTGCCGCCGCGTTGATGCCGAACCGGAAGCTGGATAGCGTCAAATCATGAACACTCTCAATCGTCGCCTGTTTCTTGCCGCCATCGGCAGCACAGCCCTGACCGCCTGTGCGGCCGGCCCGCGTACGGGCGCCCCGTCAGCGGCCCCTGCCCTTGCCGCCGACATGCAACCGGTGCCGAACGCAGCTTTCGACACCTGGCTTGCCGGATTTCGGTCACGGGCCTCTGCGGCTGGCATATCCGCGCAGACACTTGATGCGGGTCTTGCGACCACCGGGTATCTGCCCGGTGTCATCACCCGCGACCGCAACCAGATCGAATCCCGCCGGACGCTGGAAGACTACCTTGCCATCGCCGTCTCGGACGAACGGTTGACCAAGGGACGTGCCGCACTGTCCCGCCACGCAACCACGCTGGCGGCTGTCGAAGCGCGCTATGGTGTGAACCCCCGCATCGTCACGGCGGTCTGGGGGCTCGAAAGCCTGTACGGTGAGAAGCGCGGCAATATCCCAGTGCTTTCGGCCACCGCGACGCTGGCCTTCGACGGGCGGCGCGGGTCGTTCTACGAAAGCCAGCTGATCGCCGCGCTCCGTATTCTGGAAAGTGGCGATACGACGCCGGACCGGTTGGTCGGCAGCTGGGCCGGGGCGATGGGGCATACCCAGTTCATCCCGACCTCGTTCCAGTCCTTTGCGGTCGATTTCAATGGCGACGGACGCCGCGACATCTGGAGCGATGATCCCACGGACTCGCTGGGCTCGACCGCTGCGTATCTGGCGCGCAACGGCTGGCAAACGGGCCTGCCCTGGGGGTCGGAGGCTGGCACGGGCGGCCCCGCTGGCCGCACCATCCAGCCGCAACCGGGCGGGCCGCAGTTCACTGTTACCCGCAATTTCAACGTCATCAAGACTTACAACAACTCTGATTTCTACGCGATCGGCATCGGGCATCTCGCTGACCGTCTGGGTGGCGCGGGCCCCTTCCAAGGCAGCTTTCCACCCGATGCAACCGGCCTGACCCGCATCGACAGGATGTCCCTGCAACGCGGGCTCGCCTCGCGCGGGTACGACGTGGGCGAGATCGACGGTATCATCGGCAGCGGCACAGAGGCCGCGATCCGGGATTTCCAGACGCGTCAGGGGCTGCCTGTGACCGGCACCGCTTCGCGCGATTTGCTGGCACGGTTGAGCTGACAGCTTTCTGATCTTCAGCAGCCCTCTTGCGGCATTGGCGCAGCCGACGGGCTGCCTTTGCTGTCCGGCACACGGTTGTCACCCCGCCCTTCCCACGCGGAATGAGCGGGGGGCGTGGATAAATATCGACCATCCTTCTGAATTTGGTATGGCGAGTGTGGACAGGACGTCGCACACTTTCATTGGGCCGGTGCAGGGGATTATGGGCATTGTTTGAAGTCATCATCGTCAGCTTCGCCTTTTTCTTCGGTCTGGCTGTCAGGCAAGTGGGTTTGCCGCCCTTGGTTGGATTTCTGGCAGCCGGGTTTGCCATCAACATCTTCGGTCCCTCGCTGGGCTTGCCCAGCTATACCGGTGAGGCGCTTGGCCATGTGGCGCACCTGGGTGTGCTGATGTTGCTCTTCACGGTCGGGCTGAAGCTCAAGCTCAAGCAGATCGCGCAACCCCAGGTCGTCGGCGGAGCGCTTTTGCATTTCTCCATTTCGGTCGCCGTCTTTGCGCCGGGTCTCAAGCTGTTCATGGAGCTGGATTGGAATACCGCGTTGCTGCTGGCGATCGCGCTGTCGTTCTCATCCACGGTGCTTGCCGCAAAGCTGCTCGAAACCAAGCGCGAACTGGGCGCTTTTCACGGTCGCACCGCCATCGGCATTCTTGTCCTGCAGGACATCATCGCACTGGTGGTACTGGCGATCTGGTCAGGCCAGACACCGAATATGTGGGCGCTTTTGGTCTTTGGCGTCCCGCTTCTTCGTCCGGTTCTGCACCGGCTTCTCGACCTTGCGGGCCACGACGAATTGCTTGTCCTGATGGGGATGCTGCTATCGCTCGTGATCGGCGGCATGGGCTTTGAAGCCATGGGCCTGTCCTCCGAGATCGGCGCGCTGGTGATGGGCGTTCTGCTGTCCAGCCATTCACGCGCCAAGGAACTCGGCGCGTCGCTCTGGTCTTTGAAAGAGGTGTTCCTTGTCGGATTTTTCCTGCAGATCGGGCTGACCGGTCTGCCAGACTGGGGTGCGATGGTCTTTGCGTTGGCGGTGGGTCTCATGCTGGCACTCAAGGGGCTTTTGTTCTTCGGGCTGATGGTGGCCTTCAAGTTGCGCGCCCGCAGTGCGTTTCTGACCGCGCTCA
The DNA here is from genome assembly GCA_041685125.1 of Marivita sp. GTDB lineage: Bacteria > Pseudomonadota > Alphaproteobacteria > Rhodobacterales > Rhodobacteraceae > Marivita. The sequence continues at coordinate 8,458 of JAWLGI010000078.1, forward strand.
GCCTGACGGCCTATTCCGAATTTGGCTTGATCGTGGCGGCAGGTGTCTTGCCGGAATACCTGGTGCCGCTGGCCGTCGCCGTGTCGATTTCCTTCCTCGTATCGGCACCCCTGAATCGTTATGCACATCCGCTTTATCAAAGGTATGAAGACAGGCTGCGGCGCTTTGAACGTGACACGATCCACCCGGACGAACAGCCCAAGAACATGGGTGATGCGGATGTTCTGATCTTCGGTATGGGCCGCACCGGCAGTGCCGCCTATCAGTTCATGGAAGAGCATGGGTTCAAGTCACTCGGTCTGGATGCCGATACCTACAAGGCGCAAGCGCATCAAGACGCGGGGCGAAACGTGATGTTCGCCGATGCCGAGGACAGCAATTTCTGGCGAACGTGCAACTTCGGCCGGATCAAGGCCGCGCTCCTTGCCATGGACGATCTCGAAGCCAAGCTGATCGCCGCGCGGTCGCTGCGCCAGCGCGGCTTTACCGGACCCATCATCTCGCATGCGCTGCACGAATCGCACCAGGAACAGATCCGCGCAGCCGGAGCGGACTACACCTATCTGACGATGAACCAGGCCGGAATCAGCCTCGCCAAGCTCACGACGGATGCCATGGGCGGCAAGCCACAGGACGACCCGTCCTAGGTAACGCCGCACTCACGCGAAGCCCTACAGCCGTCCCGATGCGACGATGCGCTGCAGGAACGCCCGGGTCCGGGGTTCCTGCGGGGCGCCGAACAG
>JAWLGI010000079.1:0-9187 GCA_041685125.1 Marivita sp.
ATATCGGAAAGCTCGCAGTGCGACCCGGGGCACTGCAGCAAGGCCCACGAAGGCGCTTGTCGAGCACGCCATCTTTCGCCGCAGGGCTTCGGCTTGCCGCAGCTTGAGTGGCTGGCCATGAAAAAGTCCCTTGACCGGGACCCTCATTCATTCGTGAAATTCCGCGCGCACTTCGTCGGTATGCTGGCCCAGTGCGGGCACGTCGCCCGGCTGGGGAACCTCGCCATCGGCCTGCGCGCCGGGTGCCAGCATCCGTACAGGTCCCGTCGGGCTGCCCACCTCGACAAAGTGGTTCTGCGGATGATGCGCCAGATCCTCCATCGTGCTGACCCGCCCATAGGCGATGCGCGCTGCTTCAAGCCGCGCGGTCATGTCTTCGCGCGGGATCTGCGCAAAAATCGGCCGCAGCACCGCATCAAGCGCCTCGCGATTCTCGACACGGTGCGAATTGGTGCCAAAGCGCGGATCCCGGGGCAAGTCCGGCAGGCCCAGAATATCGGTACTGAACACCTGCCATTCCCGCTCGTTCTGGATGGAAAAGAGCACATCCTTGCCGTCCGAGCAGGTATAGGCACCATAGGGCGCGATCGTCGGGTGGTTGAGCCCGCTGCGCACCGGCGTCTTGCCGCCGTAGACGTACTGTAGATAGGGCACGTTCATCCAGTCGGTCAGCGCATGGAAGAGCGATACGGTCAGATGCCGCCCCTGCCCCGTGATGCCGCGCCCGATCAGCGCCTGAAGCACCGCCTGATACGCCGTCATGCCTGCGGCGATATCGCAGACCGACACCCCCACACGCGCCTGCGTGTCCCCGGTCCCGGTGATCTGCGACAGACCGCTTTCGGCCTGCACCAGAAGGTCATATGCCTTGAGATCCTTGAGCGGCCCGTCCTCGCCATAGCCGGAGATGGTGACCGTGATGAGGCGCGGATGTTTCTCGCGCAGCGCCGCCTGATCAAACCCGAGCCGCGCGATTGCACCCGGCGCGAGGTTCTGGATGAATACATCCGCCTTTGCCAGCAGACGCTCCATCAGCGCCTTGTCGTCCGCCTTGCGCAGGTCGAGACAGATCGATTCCTTGCCACGATTGAGCCAGACGAAATACGCGCTTTCGCCATGGACAAGGTGATCATAGCCGCGGGCAAAATCCCCCTCGGGTCGCTCGACCTTTATGACGCGCGCACCCGCCTCCGCGAGGCGCCCCGAGACATAGGGGGCCGCCACGGCCTGTTCGACCGAAACCACCAGCAATCCCGCCAGATCATCTGCCATTTTGTCCGTCCCTTGCAACCTGCGCCGATGATGCCCGATCATGAGGTTGCACGGAAATAGCCAGACCTGGCGGGTGCCATAGGCTTGGACTATGCCTGTTGGCGCAGGCGGCCGGCGGCATTGGCCGGGGCCGGTTAACATGAAGCAAGGCGAGATTGCCGGAGTGCCCGCATGCCTGCCCCGGCCGATCAGAGGAACCTCACCCTTTTCGTGCCCGCCGATCGCCCCGGGCGTGTGGCCAAGGCCGCCGGCGTGGGCGCCGACGCGGTGATCGTTTTTCTCAAGGATGCTGTCGTGCCCGAGGCCCGCGATGCCGCACGGTCGCATGGGCCAGGGAGGTGCAGAACGCAGCAGAGGCCGGCGCAGCGGTGCAGGTGGCGGGCGCGATGATCGCCGCGCCGGTGATCGCCCACGCAAACCGGACCATAGCCCGTGCGGGGCAAGCCGCATGAGCCGGCGCATCACAGAGGCGAACCTGATCGCCAGCATCGCGGATACGTTGCAATACGTCTCGTACTACCATCCGCCAGACTTCGTCGCCGCCATGGCGAGCGCCTACACGCGCGAGCAAAGCCCCTCGGCCAGAGCCGCCATTTGGGCAGATCCTCGTCAATTCGCGGATGTGCACGATCGGACATCGCCCGATTTGCCAGCGAAGTTACCAAATTGGATCAGGGTGTGTCGCGTTCATTAGCATTCACGCTCTGCCCCCTCAGCCATTGATTCCGCATGTTCGAGTAGCTCGAAACCGGTACCCACTTTTGAGCGACATGCTCTAAATGGTGCGGCCGCCGTCCACTTCCATCACCACGCCCGTGATGAAATCGGCATCGTCCGAGGCAAGGTACAGTGTCGCATTTGCGACATCGCGCGCCTCTGACAGGCGGCCCATCGGCACGGTCGCAATGAACTTCTTGCGGTTCTCGGGCGTGTCGGGCATGCCCATGAACTGCTCCAGCAGGCCGGTCGCCCCCATTACCGGGGCCACGCAATTGACACGGATCCTGTCGGGCGCCAATTCCACGGCCAGCGATTTGGTCATCAGGTTCACCGCGCCCTTGGACGAGTTGTACCACGTGAGGCCCGGACGCGGACGGATGCCCGCAACCGATCCGATATTGATCATGACGCCGCTGCCTTGCTCCCGCCACAGCGGCACGCACGCCTTGGTCATGTGAAAGATCGACAGCACGTTGATGTCATAGATCTTGCGGAACGTCGCCTCGTCCGTCTCCATCAACGGGCTGTTCGCATTCGTCCAGCCTGCGTTGTTGACCACGATATCCAAGCCGCCGAACGCCTCGGAGGTTTCCTTGACAGCCGCCGCCACCTGCGCACCGTCAGCCACATCGCAGCCGATTGCGATGGCCGTGTCTCCGAGGCTGGCGGCGACGTCCTTCGCGCCCGCCTCGTTCAGATCGACGATGGCGACGCGTGCGCCCTCGGCCACGAAAAGCTCGGCAATTCCCTTGCCAAAGCCGGAGGCCGCGCCCGTTACCAGTGCGGTTTTGCCATTGAGTCTCATACGCCTCTCCTCAGCCGTGCTTGTTGATGATCGTTTTGATTTGCGAGAATTCCAGAAGCGCCGCGAACCCCTTTTCGCGGCCATGCCCTGATTTGCGCACGCCGCCGAACGGCAGTTCGATCCCGCCTCCGGCACCGAAGCCATTGATGTAGACCTGTCCGCCGCGCAGTTTCTTGGCCACGCGCTGCTGGCGCCCGCCATCGCGGCTCCAGACCGCGGCCATGAGGCCGTATTCGGTGTCATTGGCAATGCGGATCGCGTCGGCCTCGTCCGTGAACGTCATCGCGCAGAGGACGGGCCCAAAGACTTCCTCCTGTCCGATTTTCGAATGCGGATCGACCGGACCAAAGAGCGCGGGCGCCACATAGTAGCCGCCCTCTGGCGCACCCTTGCGCACCGTGCCGCGCGCGATCAGCGGCGCATCGGCGCCGTCGATATAAGCCTCGACGCGATTCTTCTGCTTGGCCGAGATGAGCGGGCCCAACACGGCCTCTTCGGATTGATCCGATGCCTCGATGGCCTCGAACCGCTGCTTGAGGCCTGCGATCACTTTGTCGTAGACGTTTTCCTGAATCAGGACGCGCGACCCGGCCGAGCAGGTCTGGCCCGCATTTGCGATGATCCCGCCCACGAGAAAGGGCAGCGCGGCCTCGATATCGGCATCGTCAAAGACGATCTGCGGAGATTTTCCGCCCAGCTCCAGCGTGCATGGTATGTAGTTTTTCGCCGCCGCGATCTGGATCATCTGGCCGACTTCGGGCGAACCCGTGAAGGCGATGAAATCGATGCCGGGATGCTCTGACAGGGCTTTTCCCGCGACATCGCCGCGCCCTGTAACCACGTTGATCGCCCCGTCCGGCAAGCCGACCTCACCCGCCAGTGCTGCAAGGCGCAGGCAGCAGAGGCACGCATCTTCGGCAGGCTTCAGCACGGTTGAGTTGCCCATCGCAAGCGCCGGCGCCAGCGCGCGGGCAAACATCTGCGACGGATAGTTCCACGGAATGATGCAGGCGATGACGCCGTAAGGCTCGCGCGCCGCCTGCACGTTATAGCCGTCCATGAAGGGGATGATCTCGCCGTGCACCTTGTCGGCGGCGCCGCCGTAGTATTCGAAATAGCGCGCACAGGCGACCATGTCGGCACGGGCCTGTTTGATCGGCTTGCCGGTGTCGCGGCTCTCCAGCTGCGCCAGCGATTCAGCCTCATCGAGGATGCGCAGGCTGAGCTTGAGCATGAGACGCCCGCGCTCGGCGGCGGTCAACTGGCCCCATGCACCCGTATCGAAGGCGGTCCGCGCGGCGGTGACGGCGGCGTCCACATCCTCGGGCCGGGATGCGGCGATCGTGGCAAAAACCTCGCCATCCAGCGGCGAGCGTACGTCCATCTCGTCACCCGACGCGGTCGGCACCCATTTTCCGCCGATCAGGTTCAGGGGCCTGGGCAGGGTCATGTTGTCATTTGGCATCACACCGTCTCCTTGTTGTCTTCCAGTGATCCCTCGGCGACCGCGCCACGCTCGATCACGAAGGTCTTGCTGGCAAATCCGCGCAACAGTGCGGGGTTCGATTCCGTTATGATCAGTGTCACGTTCCGGTCCGTGTCGCGCAGATCGCGCAGCGCATCGGCATAGCGCTTGGCCAGTGCAGGCGCGAGACCCTGAAACGGCTCGTCCAGCATGATCAGCTTGGTGCCCAACATCAGCGCGCGGCCAAGCGCAACCATCTTGCCCTGCCCACCCGACACGTTCCCGGCAGGTCGGTTTGCCATTTCGCGCAGTTCGGGCAGGATGTGGTAAACGCGATCAAGTCGTTTTTGCGATTCCCGGGCGTCCAGCTTCGCCACCTGTGCGGGCAAGAGAATATTCTCTTCGACGGTAAAGGCCGAAAAGAGGCGGCGATCCTCAGGCGCATAGCCGATGCCGAGGCCGGGCCGCTTGGCCGGGGTCAGACCGCTGATGTCCTGTCCGTCGAAGCGGATCTCGCCCGTGACTTTCGTGAACCCCATGACCGAACGCAGCAGGGTGGTCTTGCCCGCGCCGTTGCGACCGATCAGCGCCACCGTCCCCGATGCAGGAATAGTGAAGTCCAGATCGCGCAAGATGCGGATATTTCCAATAGCCGCGTTGGTAGTGTGAAAGCTCAGCATCAGGCGACCTCCCCGATAACGTCGCGAATGACATCGGGATGCTCCAGCACATCCTGCGGCGATCCGCGCATTTCGATCTTGCCCATGTTCCAGACGGCGACCTCGTCGGCGTATTGCTCCACGATGCCCATGTCATGCTCCACGAAAACGGCCGTCACCTCGGCTTCGGCCAATGCCTTGACCAGGATTTCCATGATGGCGAACTTCTCCGAACTGGCGACGCCCGATGTCGGCTCGTCCATCAAAAGCAGCTTGGGCTTGAGCGCCAGCGCCACGGCGATGTCGATCAGCTTGCGCTGGCCTTCGGACAGCTCGTCCACTTGGCGGTGGGCGACGTCGGTGCAATTGATCAGGTCCAGAAGGTGCATCATCTCGGCGCGCTGACGCCGGTCCTTGAGCGCGCGGATCGGATTGCGCAGCCGGTCACGCGCGGCGGCGGCGATCAGAAGGTTCTCCAGCGCCGTATGCTCGGTAAAGAGCTGCGGGATCTGGAAGGCGCGCGCCACGCCGCGGCGGGTGATCTGGCGCGGAGAAAGTGGCGTCACGTCACGACCCTCGAAATAGACCTTGCCCTTGGCCGGCTTGAGCCAGCCCGTGCAGATATTGAGGAACGTCGTCTTGCCCGCACCATTGGGCCCGATGATGGCGAGGTTTCTGCCAGCATCGATCTGAAGGGTGACGTTGTCGGCGGCAACGACGCCGCCAAAGCGGATCTCGAGGCCCTTGGTTTCCAGCAGATGGGTCATTCGCCCTCCTCCTTCCTGCCCGCTATGCGGTCCATCACGCTGTTATAGATGCCCGCGATCCCGCCGGGCGCGAAAAGGATGATGATGAGCAGGAAGGTGCCCAGCACCAACTGCCAGATATCCCCCGCAAAGGCAGAAGCGTAGGTGCGCACGATCTCGTAGATCGCCGCCGCCACCAGTGCGCCGGGGACCGATCCCGCGCCACCGAGAACGGCGATGAACACCATTTCGCCCGAGCGGACCCAGAAGGCGTATTCCGGCGTCACGACGTTCTGGACGAGGCCCATGATGATCCCGCCGACACCGCATAGCAGCGCCGAGAGCACATAGCCGGTCAGCATCACACGCTGGGGCGACATGCCCAGATATTGCAGACGCGTCTCGTTCGTCTTGATCGTGCGGAACAGTTGCCCGGTTGGCGAGTCCAGCCAGCGTATCGAAAACCAGCCAAGTCCCAGCGCCAGCCCCAGCGCGAGGTAGAACATCAGGATCTCGTAGGGTCCGCGCTCGAGCTCCATCCAGAAGACGGTTGGCCGCGGCAGACGCATGCCGTCGGCGCCGCCCGTGTAGTGGTAGAACTTCTCGAGGATGGACCAGAAGATCATCGAAAAGGCGAGGTTCAGCATCGCAAAGAAGATGAAGCGATAGCGCGCCACGAAGAGGCCGACGATCACGCCGGCCAGCACCGCCGCGATGAGACCCAGCAGGAACACGACGATCAGGTCGGCCCCCGGCATCAGCATGAGGGTGAACGCGCCGCCATAGGCCGCAATGGCAAAGTAGAGCGCATGCCCGAAAGAGACCTGCCCACTGCGCAAGAGGACCGTGATGCCCATGACTGCGATCCCCTTGGCCAGCGCAAGCGTCAGCAGCACCTGCAGCCCGGGCGCCCCGAAGGGCACAAATGCCAGCAGCAACAGAAGGACAGCGGGAATGATGAAGCGGATCGACATCTGAATGCCCCTCAAATCTTGCGCGCCGACGGGCTGCCAAAGAGCCCCTCAGGGCGCACCAGCAGCACGGCAACCATGATCAGATAGGGCACGAGAACCTGCGTCTCGGGCCAGACATAGACCGCGAAGGACCGCCCCAGACCGATGAGCAGCGCGGTCAGGGCCGCGCCCTCGATCTGGCCAAGACCGGCGGTGGCGACCACGGCAAAGCTGAGCACGATCATGTCCGCGCCGATACCCGGCAGGATGGAGGTGGTCGGCGAGGCCAGCGCGCCGCCAAGGCCCGCAAGGCCGGCGCCGACGATGAAGGTCAGAAGAAAGACCTTGTCGGCGTCAATGCCGATGGCCTGTGCCATTTCGCGGTCTTCCGTGGTGGCCGTAATCAGCTTGCCTGCAACCGTCCGCCGTAGAAAATACCGCAGCCCGACAAGCAGGCTGATCGCGACAATCGGCAACAAGATCAGCTGGTAGACGGTATAATTGACCGAGAAAACGCGCACGTTGCCCATCAGTTGCAAGGCTGTCGACTGAAAGATTGGCTGCGTGCCCCAGACCAGACGCTGCACGTCCTCGAGGATCATGAAGATCGCAAACGTCACCAGCAGCTGTAAAACCTCGGGCTTGTGGTAGATGCGGCGCAAGAGCAGCCATTCCAGCGGCCCGCCCAGCAGGGCACCGATCAGGATGGCCGAGACCAGCATGCAGGGAAACGCAAGGATGGGCGGCAATCCGGCCGACACGACAAATGTCGTGAGCGACGCCGTGAGATACGCCCCGACAGCATAGAGCGAGCCATGCGCGACATTGAGGATTCGCATCACCCCGAAGATCAGCGTCAGGCCGACGGCGACGATAAAGACGAGCGCCGCGTAGGCGATACCGTCGAACAAGGCGAGCAGGAACAAGGTAAGGTTCATGAGGATCCACACTGTTTCATGGCGGCAAGAAGTGGAGCGGTGAAAATCACTGGGTCAGCCTCGGGCCCGAGACATGCCGGCGGTGCTGTCGGTCGCCGCAAGACGGGCGCGATCCGCGACCTGGCGGTGGCGCAAACGGGGCCTTCGACTGGCGAAGGCCCCGCTGCAGGTGTCTTGGTCGATCAGTTCTCGTAGGTGTCGACACTCAGCCCGTCGAGCCATGCCTGATCAAGCGTGCCGACCCAGGGAACGGATAGCTCGCCAACAGGCGTGGTCAGCTCGGCGCCATCGAAAATCATGATGTTCTCGAGCGTGGCGTAAGGAAGCTCGCCACCCTGAACAGACGTGCCCAGAAGCTGTGCCTCGATGCCCTGATGGTCCTCGCGCAGCGTCACCGGACGGCCCAGACCCTGGAATTCCAGCCCTTCGAAGGCCGCAATCACCTGGTCCTCGGAAGGCCACTTACCGTCATTCGCCTCGGCAGCCTTGTCGTAGGCGGCCTCCAGAGCGGCGATGCCCTGGCTCATGTGAAAGACGGGGTAGATCGCCTTGGACCCGGTCTTTTCCTCGAACTTGGCCATGAACGATTTGAAATCCTCGTCATCGCGGCGCTCGGGGTGATCCCAGTAATGATCGCCGCGCGCGCCGATGATGTGACCCGAGGGCAGGCTGCTGCCCAGACGCTCGAGCGAGCTTTCGGCCAGCGGCAGAACGAAGGTCGAGGTGTTGGTCAGGCCGCGCTGCGACGCCTGCTGCACGAAGGTGTCCAGATCGCCGCCCCAGGAGGTCGACAGGATGATGTCGGGCTGCATGGCCTGAAGGCGCGAAATCTCGGTCGAGAAGTCGGGTGAGCCGAACTTGGGGAAGAATTCGCCGACGACCTCGACATCGGGGCGCAGCGCCTTGAGCGCGGCGCTGAAGATATCCCAGCTGTCCCGACCCCAGGCGTAGTCCTGGTTGACGACGGCGATGGTCTCAAAGTCGGGCTTGGTCTTGAGCAGGTAGGCGACCGTTGCCAGCATCTCGGTACCGGCATGGGCCTGGCTGCGGAAAACGTATTTGTAGTCACCCTCTTCAAAGATGGTCTGCGTGCCGCAGTCCCACATGATGTTGATGACTTCGAGGTCTTCGGCCAGCGGGGCGATCGTCTTGCAGTTGCCCGACGAGATGGCAGACAGCATTGCATGGGCGCCATTTTCGACAAGGCGGCGATATTCGGTCGTCAGCACCTCGGTGCCCGCGCCCTCGTCGATGAAGGTCAGCTGGAGCGGAACGCCCTGAATGCCGCCCGCTGCGTTGATGTCTTCGGCCAGGATTTCCGCCGCGTCCTTGGCGGGAACCCCAAACACCGAGGCCGGGCCCGTAAAAAAGCCCGTAACGCCGACCTGCAGCGCGTCTGGCTTGTCCTGCGCGAATGCCGCCAGCGGCATGGCGGCACAGGCCGCGGTGGCCATAAGCAGTTTTTTCATTGGTTTTTCTCCCCTTTTTATAAGTGTCGGCCGCCGCAGGATAGCGCAGCGGACCAATAGACGATCAGCGGATCGCGATCGGATTGATGATCATCTGGACCGCGCCCTTGATGCGGGCCTGCCCCAGAACGAACAGGAATTCATGGACGCCGTCCTGCGC
>JAWLGI010000003.1:0-32930 GCA_041685125.1 Marivita sp.
GGCATCAGGAAGGCCCCGTTATCCGGGTCGAGCGCGTCGGTATGGGATCGGGTTATGGCTGTGACCGCGTCGGCAACGCTGTCTTCGGTTCCGTCGAACAGTGCAAGCGCGTCGGTCGCCGCCCCTACATCCGACAAGCCGTTATGGACTGCGTAGAGCGCGCCGAGATCCGTTTTGGTCTCAAGATATGCGCGGTCGGCGTTTTGCTGATCCATGAAGGCCTGTGACGCGTCCGGTGCCGGCGCCGCGCGGGCGCCTTCGAGCACGGACAGGATGAAGGTGTCGCGGCCCACCTCGCCGGATCCGAGCGCATCGGTCCAGAAATCGAACCCGTCCCGATCCGGCGCGCGGCCCAGCACGTTGTCATAGACTTGCGTGACAAGGTCCGCGTCGCTCTGAGCTTCGGAGTACAGGGCGCGGGTTTCCTCCTGATCGAGAAAATGCGCCGCGATCTCTTGTCGCGAAAGGCCATTGGCAAATGCGGTGGCCCAGAAATTCAACCCCGGCGCGTCGGGGGCTCGGTTGAAATACGCGATGTAGAGCTCGACAAAGCTTTCCAGCTCGGGCGCAGACAGGCTGGCCGGCCCAGCGAACGTCTCCAGGTCAAGCTGCTGACTGCTCTGCTCGGTGTAGAACTCCACACGCTCGATCCGCGACAAGCTGTCGGTGCCCATCCCGTCCGTCCGGCGGTCCTCTATGGTGATGGCGTCCGGTGCGATGGTCATGGTAAAAAAGGACCGGTCCCCGAAGTATCGGGCAAGGTCCAGACCTGGCCCTCCATCCAGATGGTCGTCACCGGCGTTGCCCTCCAGTTCATCGTCACCATCCCCCCCGAGAAGCCTGTTGTTCAGATGGTTGCCAGCCAGGATGTCCGCATGGTTCGACCCGACCGCGTGCTCCATGTCCCCCATGAGCCAGGCCATTTCGGTCGGTGTTGACTCCACAAACTCTTCGTTGAGTTGCGCGGCGGGCATCGCGAAGCCGCTGCGCGTCTCGACCAAATCGCTGACTTGCAGAAAGGGCAGCGCGATGATCCAGCCTTCGGATTGGCCAGAGGCATCCACGCGGTCCTGCCCGCCGGCATCCCAGAGTGTGTAATAGTAATCCCGGCTGACGAGATCGAAGGTTGTGTCACCCGCATTCGTGGTGGTGTTGCGCCCGTAGAGATATTGCAACGCCAACACATCCAGAACCATCGGTGTTGCCGGGTCCCAGCGCTCCAAGTCGTCGGCGTATTGGTCGTCATAGGACATGATCGAGAACCAATCGACATCGCGCACCAACGTCTGATCCAGATCGGATATCATCGGGCGGCCGGGCGCGGTTTCGAACGGATGCTTGAGCCCGAGCGCATGACCCAGCTCGTGGATCACGGTCATGAACCCGTCCGATCCCGGTGCAAAGCTTGACGTGATGTTCTGCCGGGCCGAGAAGTTCATGAAGACATCGCCACCCTCTGTCCCGTATTGTTCAAAATCGTAGAACACGCCGGGGCCCGGGTAATAGGCATAGGCCAGAGAGCCGTCATTCGCCTCGGTATTGTCAAGCGTGTAGACAATATCCGCCCCAGCCTCGCCCGCATCGATGGGGCTGGCGAATTCGCCCAGGTAGTCGAAATCCACGTCAATGAACGGCTCGAACGACGCGAGCGCGTCTGAAAAGACCTGAACCGCAGTCGGCCGATCGGTCCAGACATCCCCATTCAACCCGTCGGCCAGCGCCCAGCTGATCGTGCGGCTGTCGGACAGATCCCAGACGAAACCGCCCGTCATGACATCGATAACCGGGTCGTCCGTCGGGTCGAAAGTGTCAGCAGACAGAAAGGCCATGTCGATCGTCCGAAAACAGGGGTGGCGGAACCGATGACAAGAAACGACGTCAGCGGCAGCGTACCGCCCCAGACGTTATCCGATGGAACGGGGAAGTAAACTGAGGGTTCGCCTCGATGTCAGCGATCCAACAACGATTTGCACATGCGTCACACCATCCAGAACCCGTTCTTCTTGATGCGCTGGCGGATTGGCTGTTCGCGGCTTGGCAGATGTTCGCGATCGAACAAGTCGCGGACCTTGCGGCCCCGGCTCTGGAAGATCATGCGCTTGAACGGCTCGTATTCCTTGAGCAGGCGCTTGATTTTATTTGGAGCAGCGATTGCTTCAAGCAAGGCAACCACCTCGTCCCGCTCGCGCGCATAAAGAAGGGGAATGTTCCGGTAATGCACACTGGACTTTCCATCCAGATACCCGGCGGGCAGCGCGTCACGACCGCCGCCCAGCTTGTGAATCACCAGCGGTAGCGCGATCTGGTCCAGCCATGGCTTCAACGGCTGGCAGATCAACGGGTCAGGTGGATTGGCCTGAATGTCCAGCGCCATGTCCAGGAAGGTCTGGCCAAAGACATGCGGGCATTTGTAAAAGAAATACCCCGCGTTGAAATAAAGATAGCGGCGCCAGTATTCATTCGGCTGGCTCAGATCCAGAGAGCTTTCGAAATCCAGACCGTAGCGGTCGTAGAGCGATTTCCAGATCTCGGTGTAGCCGGGGCCATAAAGTTCAAGCTGCGGCCAAGTGCCTTCAACGCGCAGCGAAGCGCCTGGCTTGTCGAAATCAAACGGCACCTCGCCCAACTCCCCGGTGATCAGGGTGTCCGTGTCGAAGAAGACGAACGGCTCGCCCTTGGGCAAGGCAAAAAGCGCCTCGATCTTGTTGCCATAGGGATAGGCGCTGCCGAAATGCCGGGTCTCGAACGGCAGGATCGTGCCGCCACTTTCGGTAATCTTGTCGCGCAGCGGCTCTGGGCGGATCGTCGGGTCCGTTTGCCACAGCGGGCCTGGCTGCGGCTCGGCGACATACAGCGAAAAGCGCGGGTCGTGCGTGTTCTCTTTCATCGAGAGCGCGAAAAGCAACGCCTCGTAAGCGAGCCGACCCATCTGGCCAACAATCAGAACATTCACATTTTTCGGTTTGGCGGTGCGGCGTGCCATAGCTGTCCCTTGATGAAAGGCTCATTTTTGAGGGGACTATACGCGCCGGGTCGGGCCGCGCCTAGGGTCTGGACCCTGGGGGTCACTCAGTCCTCGGCGATCGCATAGACCAGCGTCACAGCGGCACTGATTTCGGTCTCTCCCTCGGCCACAGGCACGCTCGCATCAGCGGCGCGTGCCATGCTGCGCATCTCGGGGCGCGGCGCGCGGCTCCCGTTTTCACTCAGGCTCAAGAGCCTGCCCAGGGTCACACCCGCCGCCTCGGCAAACAGCTCTGCGCGCGCCCGCGCATCCGCAACCGCCTTGCGACGCGCTTCGTTCATCAACGGCTCCGGATCGGAGATGGTGAACTGCAATCCACCCAGATTCGTCGCACCTTCGCTCAAAACGGCGTCCAGGACCGGGCCAAGAACGTCCAGGTCTCTCACTTTTGCGGTCACACGGTTCGAGGCGCGGTAGCCTTCTATTCGACGACGCCCGTCGGTGGAGGATTGGTTCGACCACATCGGGGTGAGAGACAGGTCGGAGGTCTGGATGTCCTTGGAGGCAATTCCGGCCTCGGTCAGCCGGTCCAGAATCGCCGAGGTGATCGCGGATGTCTCGTCCATCGCGGTGTTTGCGCTGTCCGCATCGGCCGACGCGCCCATCGTCATGATCGCCATGTCCGGAGCCGCCGACACGCTGCCATCGCCGCTGACCGTGATCTGTCCCGGAGTGTCGGCCAAGGCAGGGGCCAGACCAAGAGACAGGACAATTGCGGCAAGAACCGTTGCAAATTTCGACATTTCGACCTCTTGTGCACTGGCAGGCTTTGGTAACGACCATCGCGACGGTCTGCCCTTTTTGCAAGCGTGGAAACATGCCGCGCGAAAGATCGCCACGGATGCCCGAAGACCCATCATAGTGACTCCCATCCCTCGTGCAGGACTGCTAAACTATCATCATGACGCCAGATTTTGCCCTGACTCTCTCTTTCGATGGTATCTCTCTGTTGCGGCGCGTTTCCGGCGGCTGGGTGACGCTGGGCGATGTCGCCCTGGACGCGGACGATCTGCGCGGTGCCTTGGCCGAACTGCGCGCCGAGGCTGACGCGGTCTCGCCCGAAGGCGGACAGGTCAAGCTGATCATACCAAACGAACAGATCAAGTATCTGTCCCTGCCCAACACGGCGCAATCGGATGCGGACTTGCAGACCGACATCCGCGCAGCGCTGGACGGGTCCACGCCTTACGCGGTTGACGACCTACGCTTCGACTGGTCGATCCTCGATGGCTGGGTCTATGTCGCTGCCGTCGCCAACGAGACGCTGGACGAGGCCGAGGCCTTCGCCAAGAGCCACCATTTCGACCCGGTCGCGTTCGGTGCGATTGCGCCCGATGGGCAGTTCAGCGGCGATGTGTTCTTTGGCGCAGCGGCAACCTGGGCCGGCCCCGCGCCGGAACGCGACACCGAAGCTGTCCGGGTCCTGCCCGCCGAAGCCGCGATCGATCTGCACAGCGACGAGGACACCGCGACATCCGAAGCGTTGGCCGTGGGGCGCGCCGATCCTGAAACGCTGGCCGAGGAAAGCGCCGAGGCGCAACCGGCGGCGGCGGACACAACACCGACAGACTCAGACGTGCCGGACGATGTGGCTGCGTCGCGCATCCCCAGCGCCGCCGATCCTGGCAACGCAGAGCCCGAGGACAGCGCTGCACCGACCCCGTCTCTTCGGATGGAGCCACCGCAGGCGCCAAATCCACTGTCTTTCGCATCGATCCGGGCCTCGCGGGACGCCACTGATGCCTCCGACGCGCCAACAGCCCCGCCAGTTGCCGGTGTTTCAGCCAGCGCCGAAGTGCCCTCTGAACCACGGTTCAAACTTGGCGGTGCGCGCAAATCGACAGACGACACCGATATCACCGCGCCCGCCCTTCAGGTCGAAGATACCGAAGGCAGCGGGACCGAACGCAGGGGCTTCGGCTTTTTCAGCCGTCGCAAGCCGGCTCCCGCAACGGCGGAACCGCCCGCCCCCGACGCCACGGTCGCCGCCACGCGAAACTCAGCGGAGGAGGCTACGCCGCCGCCACGCAAGCACGACCCGGAGCCGGCGCGGGCCGCCGTTGCCAGGATCGCAGCGATGCGTGCCCAACACCCTCCCGAATCCGAGATACAGGACACCGCGATCGCCAGCGAACGCCAACCGATAGCCAGCGAACGCCAACGGATGACAATCTTTGGCGCCCGGACCGAGCCCGAGATCGGCGGCAAACCGCGGTTCCTTGGCCTCATCCTGACCAGCGCGCTCCTTGTGTTCCTGCTGGCTGTCGCGGCCTGGGCCAGCGTGTTTCTGGACGAGGGCATTTCCCGTTTCCTGGACCGCGATACCGACACGCCGTCCATAGCACGCATGCCGGATGTCCAACTCGAACCGCTTGATGGCTCTGTCACCGCACCGGCGGATGACGAGGAACCAACCGAACTGGCCGCGCTGGATACGGGTGAAGGCCTGGCGCCACCGAATGACGGGCTGTCCAAGCTGATGCCGCCGCCCCCGGCGCTGACCTCGGAAGAGGCAGAGGCGCGCTATGCTGCGACCGGTATCTGGCAAAGGTCCCCGCAGCCACCCGACACGCCCCGGCAAACGACGCTCGATGATCTTTACATCGCCTCCATCGACGGGTCCGTTCAACAATTCGATGCGGTGGCTTTACCGACCGCGCAAGCGCTGCGCAACGACCGGACCTACTTGTCGCAGCCCAACCCGGCAGCGCCCGGTACGGATTTCACGCTGGATGAGCGTGGGCTCGTGGTCGCGACACCAGAAGGTGCGATAAACCCATACGGAGTGCGGATCTTTACCGGCCCGCCGCCTGTCGTACCACCGAACCGCCCCGCCCCGCCAGAAACGGATCCCGAGCCGCAGGAGGACGAACAGACCGCCTCGCGCGATCCCGCACTTGCGGAAACGCGGCCGAAATCCCGCCCCGACGGACTGATCGAAAACAATGAGCGGGCCCAGTTGGCCGGGCGCACCTTGGCGGAACTTGCCGCCCTGCGCCCAAACCCGCGACCGGAAACGCTCAAGGCCGAGCAAGAAGAAGCGCAGCCCGCCGCGACAAAATTTGCGGTCGCCGAATCGGCGGCGCCGGTCAACAGGCCGCGCAACTTTTCAACGATCGTGCAACAGACCCGCGAGGCGCAACAACAACGCCCGGCAGAGGCCACCCAGGTGGCGGCCGTCGCTCCGCGAACCGTCCAGCCGCGTGTTCCCTCGACAGCCAATGTGTCGCGACAGGCCACCGTGTCGAACGCGATCAACCTGCGCCGGATCAACCTGATCGGGGTCTATGGCAAACCCGCCAGCCGCCGGGCGCTGGTGAGGCTGTCGAACGGACGCTACCAGAAGGTACAGGTTGGAGACCGGCTTGATGGGGGGCGCGTCGCGGCCATTGGTGAAAGCCAGTTGCGGATCGCCAAGAATGGCCGGAACATGGTTCTGGATATGCCGGACGGGTGAACGGGTCCGCCTCGGCTGCACGCCTCTTCTGCAGCAATACGGCTTTTGCCAGGTAAAGCGGCAAACTGCATCGCCACCGGTTGTCATTTCCGCGCCAGGATCGCCATTGTGCGAACAATTCGAAAGGCGTCTTCTGTATGGCTGAGTTTCTTTTCCTCGCGTCGGTCTTCTTGCTGGCCGCTGTGATAGCGGTGCCCATTGCAGCGCGCCTCGGCCTCGGGTCGGTGCTCGGTTATCTGCTCGCCGGGGTTGCCATTGGCCCGGGTCTGGGGCTGATCTCGGACGCGACCGATCTGCAGCATTTCGCCGAATTCGGCGTGGTGATGATGTTGTTCATCATCGGGCTCGAACTCGAGCCGCGTGCGCTTTGGGACATGCGCCACCGTTTGATCGGCATGGGCGGGCTGCAAATCCTCGTCACGATGCTGACCGTCATGGCAGGTGCCCTTTACTTGGGGTTTGTCTGGCAAACCGCGCTTGCCATCGGGATGATCTTTGCACTCTCGTCCACCGCGATTGTGCTGCAAACGCTGAGCGAAAAGGGGCTGATGCAGACAAGTGGCGGGCGATCCACCTTTTCGGTACTGCTGACACAGGACATCGCGGTGATCCCGATGCTGGTCATCCTGCCGCTCTTGGCGGTGCCAGCCGCACCGACACTGAAAGAAGACGGCTCCATCATGCGCAGCCCGCTGGATCAGGGCGACCACGGTGCCGCGCATGGCATGTCCCTGGTCGAAGGGTTGCCAGGCTGGGGTGTCACGTTGGTCACGCTTGGTGCCGTGGCGCTCATCATCCTCGGCGGTATCTACGGCGCGCGGCCGCTCTTTCGCTACATCCATGCCGCCCATCTGCGCGAGATGTATACCGCGCTGGCGCTGCTTATCGTGATCGGCATCGCCTTTCTCATGACGGCAGTTGGCCTGTCTCCGGCGCTTGGCACGTTCCTGGCCGGCGTCGTTTTGGCCAACAGCGAATTTCGGCACGAGCTGGAATCCGACATCGAACCTTTCAAGGGGCTGCTGCTGGGCCTGTTCTTCATCACGGTCGGGGCCGGCATCGATTTTGAGCTGTTCTTTTCCGAACCGGTGATCATCCTCGCATTGGCGCTCTCGATCATGCTGCTCAAGGGGATCATCCTCTACGCGCTCGGGCGCGCCTTCAAGCTGCGCGGGCGGGACCAATGGCTGTTCACCCTGGGTCTGGCCCAAGCCGGGGAATTCGGCTTTGTCCTGATCTCGTTCTCGCTGCAACAAGCGATTTTTCCCGCCGACCTGGGCGATCGCCTCTTGCTGATCGTGGCGCTGTCCATGCTGATCACGCCGCTGGCCTTCATGCTGTACGAATTCCTGTCCAAACGCATGAAGGACACCACCAAGCTGCCGGAACATGACGATATCGATGAACAGGGCACCGTGATCATCGCCGGGATCGGGCGGTTCGGCCAGATCGTGAACCGTCTGGTGCAATCTGTCGGCCACACGACCGTCGTGATCGACAACAACCTGCAAACCATCCAGCTGATGCGCCGCTTTGGTTACCAGGGATTTTTCGGCGACCCGCTGCGCCCCGATCTGCTGCATGCCGCAGGGATCGACAGCGCGCGTGTGTTGATGGTGGCGCTGGACGACCCGGTGGCGGCCGAACGGCTGGTCACCTATGCGCGCCGCCTGCGCCCAGACCTGCATATCGTGGCGCGGTCGCACGACCGCACGCACACCTACCGGCTTTACCAGGCCGGGGCCAACGACATTGTCCGCGAGCTGTTCGACAGTTCCCTGCGCGCGGGGCGCTATGTTCTGGAGAATATTGGGCTCACGGATTTCGAAGCAGCGGAAGCGGAAAAGCTGTTCTACAAGCACGACCGCTACACCGTGCGGGAATTGGCTGGTCTGTGGGATCCGAACCTGCCCTCGTCACAGAACGAACGCTATATCGCGCGCGCCCGCGAGCTCGAGAAAGAGCTGGAAGCCGCGTTGCTTGCCTCGTTGGAAAACAACGATGATGACGCCGCATGAAAAAGCGGCCCCGAACGGGACCGCTTTCGCAAACAGATATAAGAATGCGACGCCGGATCAGGCGGCAGCCGGTGCCCGTGACGTCAGGACGTCGTCCACCTGCTTGGCCGCGGCCAGTTCATCACCGCTGGCGGTCGCCGCGATCTCTCGGGTCAGGCGTTCCAGAGCCGCCTCGTAAAGTTGACGTTCGGAATAGCTCTGCTCGCGCTGATCGTCGGCGCGGTGCAGGTCGCGCACCACTTCGGCAATCGCGATCAGGTCGCCGGAATTGATCTTTTGTTCATATTCCTGCGCACGGCGCGACCACATGGCCTTCTTGACCTTGGCCTTGCCTTTCAGCGTTTTCATCGCCTGGCTTACCACGTCGGGTGAACTCAGGGACCTCATTCCGATTTCCGTGGCTTTGTGTACCGGCACCCGCAGGGTCATCTTGTCCTTTTCGAACGAGATCACGAATAGCTCGAGCTTGATGCCCGCGATCTCCTGATCTTCGATAGACACGATCTGGCCAACGCCATGTGCCGGGTAGACAACATACTCGTTCGGACGAAATTCGGATTTTTTAGCTTTCGACATTCAGTACCTTCCTTGGCAACAACTCATGTGACACAGACGAAAAAAACCGATCGGAGGCTGCGCTTCCGTTCGTTGCGATCCAGTCTACTAAAGCAAGCTAATTCAGCTTAATCTTCATGCGCACAGCGGCGCATGTCCCATGAGTGCGATTTCTAACAGAAATATAACACAAAAATCGCATGTGCGGTAGCCGGGGCTGAGAGACAATAAGTTTCTATGTTTTCAATGCCTTAATGGCATATCCGCGATCAAGCTTCTTGATCTGCGCGAATCATCACCCGCCCTCGCCCGGCGCTTCCGAGAAGTACTTATCGAGCTTGCCGCCCTCACCATCATGTTCCTCGGCATTGGGCAGCGGGTCTTTCTTGGTGATGATGACCGGCCACATCTCCGAGTATTTGCGGTTGAACTCCACCCATTTGTCCATCTCCGGCTCCGTGTCCGGGCGGATCGCGTCAGCCGGGCATTCCGGCTCGCACACACCGCAGTCGATACATTCGTCCGGGTGAATCACCAGCATGTTTTCACCCTCGTAGAAGCAGTCCACGGGACATACCTCGACGCAGTCGGTGTATTTGCAGTTAATGCAGGCATCGTTGACAATGTAGGTCATAGGCGTTGTCCATCAGTCACTCTAGCGGCTAGCTAAGGCACTGTTGAACATCATTCAAGCAGGTCTGAACGGGTTTGTTGCATGGCGCGACGATCTTTCTTGGTCGGCCGCCCCTTGCCTTCGAACCGGGGCACTTGCGGTGCAGGCGCGCGCAGCTGGGGTGGCTCCAAATCCTCGTAGAGCGTTTGTGCCTCTACAGCCGGACCACGTCGCTCTCCCATCGCCAGCACCTTGATCACGCGAACCTCTTTCGCCTGCGGAAATGTCAGCACATCCAACTCCGACACCGCATAAGCCGGTTTCGAGACCGGCTGCCCATTGACCCGGAGTTTTCCAGACGACACCACCTTGGCGGCAAGGCTGCGCGTCTTGAAAAACCGCGCATGCCACAGCCACTTGTCGACCCGGAGTTTTGAATGAGAGCTAGTCATCCTCAATCAAACGGGCGTTCGGAAATGCCGAAGGTTAGTAACATCGGCACCGGAGTTTGCGAGAAAGCCGAAAAGCTCTGAATCGACAGTGATCACAGACGCTTTTGTTTGGAAAACTATCTCCACGACGCTCGCATCACTCAATCCGAATTTCACAAATGCACCTGTTTTTTGAAGGTCGATAGCGGGTGTGAAAATCTCATGCAGATCTGTGACGTATTTCATTAGAGAAGCTTGCGCACGAGGAGAAATAACTTGTTTACCGGACCCGATAAAATTGGAAACTTCAGTTAAAATATTTGGGGTCGAAACATGTCTCAAGTCATGACCAACCAACCCATTTAGATTCTCCAAATCAACTTGATCGAAAGCCTTCAATCGCTTGGTACCAAGCGTGTTGGGGTCAACCCGCCCAACAAGAAAGAGTAATAATACGTTTGTGTCCAAGAGAACGCTACGCAATTTTCACGCTCATTCCATACGGATAAATTCACCTGTTCGACCATTTATGTATAACGTTCGGAACTCTCGGATCGGCTCTTCCAACGGTTGTTCAAGATTCATCGTCGTCAATATAGATGAACCTACCTTTCGACGCCGGCCCAAATCAAATCCGATTTTAACCACCCATTGACCGTTATACTCGTCGAAAGAAAGCCCCTCCAAAAGCGAATGCCTTACCTCTTTCTGGGGAACATATTCCCTAAAAAACAAAAAAGCAGCATCAATGGCTTTTTTGGCCGAAATGGTCTCACCTTCATCAGTTTGCTGCAATTCTCCCATTTTTTTATTCCTTGTTCTTCAAACCCATAAGGGCGGCTGCAAAGGGGTTGTCCGGATCGATTTGCTTTTCTTTCCTGGGCGGGCGCGACTGGGCGGATTTAGCGCCGGTCTCCCGTGGCTGGCCCTTGCCCTTTGGTTTGCCCTTGCCGCGCGACCGATCGCCCTGTGGTTTGCCACCATCGCGGCGTCCCTTGCCAGCACCATCGCGGCGCGGTTGACGGTCCGGTCGGTTGCCGCGCCATGTGAAGGTGTAGAAGACTTCCGTTTCGGGCCCGGCCAGGGCGGCATCCGGTGCAGCACCCGGGTCGATCTCGGTTTCGGAGTTCTTCGGCACCGGGTTTTCTTCAGGCGTATCCCGCGGCGCGTCGGCCACGGGGGCCACGCTGTCATCCGGCATGTCCTCGGCCACCTGTGGCAAGTCGGCCGCGTCGGGCATGTCGGCCGGGGCCGCATCCGCACCCGCCACATCCTGCTTGGCCACGTCCATGACGGGCGTGTCCTCGACCGGGACGGCCCCATCGGTGTTGGCATCCTGATCCTGCGCGGTCGCGGCATCCGCCTCGGGCACAACGCTATCGACGGCGCGCACCTTCTCGCGCTCGCCCTTTTCGGCCTTGTAGCCCAGACCGCCCATCAGATCGGCGAATTGCTCCAGCGTCAGGCCGGTGATCGACAGCATGTCCGGGTTGGCTTCGAACCCGCCCCGGCTGTCCTGCGCGCGCAGCAGATCAGCCAGACGTTCGAGCATGTCGATACGGATCGCCCTGTCTCCGGCGGCGCGGTAGCCCGCGACCGTGTGGTGCTCTGCTGGCGTGCCGGGTGTGTTCGGCACCGTGACAAGACCCGGCGGCGGCGCTTCGGGGAAAATGTCGAGGTTTTTCGACAGGCTCCACAGCACAAGCCGCAAGCGCGTCGGCGCGGGCTTCAGCAGCAGCGGCATGAAGATCGTGAACTGGCCGAACCGAATTCCGTGCTTGCGCAGCATGCCGCGCGCATCTTGATCCAGCGCTTTCACGTCATCGGCCACCTCGGCGCGGGGCAATATGCCCAGTGCCTCGACCATTCGGAAGGCAAAGCCGCGCGCCAGCCCCGTCAGGGTTTCGTCCTTGTCAAGATTGATGAGCGGCTCGTAGAGCGACGCGATCTTGCGGTCGATGAAGTGCTGCAGGCGCCGCTCCACTTTTTGTGCGACGTCCGGCCCTGCCTCTTCGTCGACGAATGCCACGACCCGCGGCTTGAGCGGATCATCCCCGGCAGTCAGCTTGCCGACCGCCTGTTCGCCCCACATCAGCCCACCCTGTTCGGTGAAATCCAGCTCGGTATCGGGCGCGTTGTAGAACCGATCCGCCCGCAAATGGAAATGTGGCGACAATGCCTGCACCGACGCTGTCTTGAGCGTCTTGGCTTCCTGCCCGGTTGCATCCTTGTCCTGGCGGAACCGGAACCCTTCGAGTCTGCCGACGAATTCGCCTTCGACGGTGACTTCACCCTTGTCATTCACTTCGGCCAACAGGGCCTCCTTCTGTTTCAACCGGCGCAAGAGCACGGATGTGCGCCGATCAACAAATCTTTGGGTCAGGCGCTCGTGCAGCGCGTCCGACAATCGGTCTTCTACAGCGCGCGTCAGTCCACGCCAATGGCTTTCGTCATGCACCCATCCCCGGCGCTGCGCGACATAGGTCCATGTACGGATATACGCCAACCGTTTCGACAGTGTGTCAATATCGCCATCTGTCCTGTCAATCCGGTTGACCTGTCGGCCAAGAAAATCATCCGGTATCGCTCCGCGCTGGTGAAGGTGTCCGTATATAACTTCCAAAAGCCCGGCATGTTCCGCGTGACTGATACCGCGAAAGTCGGGAATGCGGCAGACATCCCACAAAAGCTGCACTGATTTGGGGTCGGACGCCCGCGCCTGGACATCGGCCACGGCACTCAGCGCCTTGAGAGCCTGCAGATCATCCGCCTCGCGCGCCTTGACGAGCCGTTCATCCTGCGGATTGGCCTCGAGCGAATTGATCAGGGCATCGATGCTGCCGAACCGCAGATCCGCGCTGCGCCAGTTGAGCTTTCTCAGCGGAGTGAATCGGTGGTTGGTGATCGCCTCGGCCACGTCGTCGGGCAGCGCACCCGCCTCACCTGTCACGCCGAACGTGCCATTGGACATGCCGCGCCCGGCGCGCCCGGCGATCTGGGCCAGCTCGTTCGGCATCAGAGGCCGCATCCGCCGGCCATCGAACTTGGTCAGCGACGAAAAGGCGATGTGATTGATGTCGAGGTTCAAACCCATCCCGATGGCATCGGTCGCCACAAGGTAATCCACCTCGCCATTCTGGTAGAGGTCGACCTGCGCATTGCGTGTTCGCGGCGACAATGCCCCCATGACCACGGCCGCGCCCCCCTTCTGGCGGCGCAGCAATTCGGCAATCGCATAAACGTTTTCGACCGAGAACCCGACGATCGCCGTGCGGGGCTGCAAGCGGCTGATCTTTTTCGACCCGGTATAGGTGAGCTGGCTCATCCGCTCGCGGCGGACAAACTCCACCCCATCCACAAGCTCCGAGATCGGCCCGCGCATCGTGTCCGATCCCATGAACAGGGTTTCGTGCAGCCCGCGCATCCGCAGCAATCGGTCGGTAAAGACATGCCCACGCTCCGGATCGGCACAAAGCTGGATCTCGTCGATGCCGACGAAATCACAGCCCATGCCTTCGGGCATCGCCTCGACCGTACAGACCCAGTATTGTGCGCGTGGCGGAACGATACGTTCCTCCCCCGTCACCAGCGCCACCACCGACGGCCCCCGTGCCAACACGATCTTGTCATACACCTCGCGCGCCAGAAGCCGCAGCGGCAGCCCGATCATGCCGGTGCGATGGCCCAGCATGCGTTCAATCGCGTAATGGGTTTTCCCTGTGTTGGTTGGGCCTAGAATGGCCGCAACCCGCGCCTGTCCGGCCATGTTGACGTCCTTTGCCGTCCTGCTCGCGCGGTTTCAACGGGTCAGAGCGTCTGCCCGTTCACCCGCCGCTCCAGCCGCTCCAGCGCGTCGATCGCGTCGGAATCGTGCGGCCTGAGGTTCAGTACCCGCGAATAGGCGTCATACGCAAGGTGGGGCCGGTTCACCTGTTCAAATATCGCACCAAGTCCGCGCAGCGCGCCGAAGTGATGCGGATTCAGCGCCAATGTCCGTTCGAGCGCCCCAGCGGCGGGGCCGAACTTCTCCACGCGGTAATAGGCCAAGGCCAGTGTGTGCCAGCCTTCTGCAAACTCTGGCGCATGATCCGTCAGCGCTGTCAGATGTTCGATCGCCGCGTCAAGGTTATCGACCTCAAGCGCATCCTCGCCGCGTTTCAGCAGCAAGTCGATGCTGGCCGAGCCGGATTTCGACCATTCCTGCTGTACCTGCTTTTCCAACCGCGCCGCGGTGCGGGCGTCTTCGGCCCCGGCCAACTCGTCCAGCAATTCGGGGAGACGGTCCTCTTGCGCCAGAACTGGCCCGGCGGTCAGACAGGCTGCGGTCAGAAATGCCGCAACGGCAGATTTGTGTTTGCGCATCATGATCCTCATAACCACTGTTGAATATAACGTTACATATGGCAAATGCCAGTCTTGCAACCCGCACCAGGATCACAAGGAGACGATCAGATGAGCGACGTCGTGAAAGAGGCCGTCAGCGCCATGAATGCAAAACTCGATGGCGGTGGGATCGACGGCACTGCCCGGTTCAACATCGAAGGCGAAGGCAGCATGATCGTCGATGGTGACGGCGCGCGCGAAGGCGATGACGCCGCCGACGTGACCCTCAACGCCGATGCCGACACGTTCCGCGAGATTTTCGACGGATCGCTCGACCCCACCAGCGCTTTCATGTCCGGCCGTCTGAGCATCGACGGCGACATGGGTATGGCGATGAAACTGGCCTCGACGCTGGCCTGATGCAACATGCTGCCCCCTATCGCGACGATCTGGCCGAGGGCCCGGACACCAAGGCCTACTGGCTGACGACCTCGGACGGGGTGCGGATCCGGGCCGGGCACGCGGCGTCGCAGACGGGCAAGGGCACGGTGTTCGTGCTGCCCGGCCGGACCGAGTATATCGAGAAATACGGCCATACCGCGCGGGATGTCGTTCGGGCCGGGTTCGACACGGTGACGATTGACTGGCGCGGGCAAGGACTGGCCGACCGGCTGTGCGACGACCCGATGGTCGGGCATGTCGGCACATTCCTCGATTACCAGAAGGACTGGGCCGCTGTGCGCGCCTTTGCGCGCGACCGTGACCTGCCGCGCCCCTGGCACATGATCGCGCACTCCATGGGCGGCTGCATCGGCCTGCGGGCGCTGATGTCGGGCAGCGACATTGGCGCGGTCATGTTCACAGGCCCGATGTGGGGCATCGACATGGCGGGTTACCTGCGCCCTTTGGCCCGGACCCTGTCGCGAATCGCGACCGCTTTGGGCCAGGGGCACCGGCTCGCCGCGGGCACATCGGCCAAAAGCTACCCCATGTCCGAGCCTTACGCGGACAACATGCTCACCACGGACCCCGCCATGTTCGATTACATGCGCCGCCATGTGCAGGCGGAGCCGCGCTTCGGGCTGGGCGGCCCGTCCTACGCATGGCTGGGCAGCGCGATTGCCGAATGTGATGCGCTTGCGCAGATGAAATCGCCGGCGATGCCGGCCTTGTGCTGTGTCGGCTCGAATGAACGCATCGTCGATACAACACGCATCCGCGACCGCATGACCAACTGGCCGGGCGGCAAGCTGCTTTTGGTCGATGGCGCGGAACACGAGGTGCTGATGGAGACCGCGGGCACCCGCAAACAGGTCACCGGTGCGGCAATGTCGCTCTTTTCAAGCGTCAGCACCTAGGCTTTTCCGATCTCCTGCCCGCCGCGCACTTTTGCTGTGGCCCCCCAGGGCGCATGTTCCATGTCGAGACAGACAAAACCCGGCGATGTGCAGGATGGCCTCCCAAGGGCCTGCGCGCGCTCACCCTGCGCGGGGCGCACTGCTTGGTCGCCCTCTGGCGATATGGGCTTTGCCTCCTATACTCTTCGGTATGGCGAACGACGTGCTCACTTTTACCGACCGCGGGATCTACTGCGCCGCTGGCGATTTCTTCATCGATCCTTGGCGCGCTGTGGATCGCGCGTTGATCACCCACGGGCACGCCGATCATGCGCGCCCGGGGCATCGACGATACTTGTGCACGGATGCCTGCGCGCCGGTCATGCGGCACAGGCTGGGGAAAATTTCTGTCGAAACCGTTAAATTCGGCGAAATCCGCAAAATCGGCGCTGCGTTGGTTTCGTTTCATCCAGCGGGGCACCTGCCCGGTTCGGCCCAGATCCGGGTCGAGGTCGCGGGCGAGGTCTGGGTCGTTTCGGGCGATTACAAGGTGGTGCCCGATGGCCTATGCGAAACCTTCGAACCCGTGCGCTGTCACAGCTTCATCACCGAATGCACCTTCGGCCTGCCGGTTTTCAAATGGGCCGACCAAGGCGACGTGGCCGTGCAATTGAACGACTGGTGGGCCGCAAACGCCGCCGCGGGGCGTTGTTCGATCCTGGGCGCCTATTCGCTTGGCAAGGCGCAACGCCTGATGCGGATGCTCAACCCCGATATCGGCCCGATCCTGACCCATGGCGCGGTGGAGAACACCAATGCCGTTTTGCGCGGACAAGGCTATGCCTTGCCGGACACGATCCATGTCACGCCGGACCTGAATACCAAGGATCATCCCGGCGCTTTGGTCATCGCGCCGCCTTCTGCGCTCGGGTCTAAATGGGCACGTCAATTCGGCACTTCGTCCACCGCCTTCGCCTCCGGCTGGATGCAGCTGCGCGGTGTGCGTCGGCGGCGGGCAGCAGACCGTGGATTCGTCGTGTCGGACCATGCCGATTGGCCCGGCCTGATGCGGGCAATCAAAGCCACTGGCGCCGAAAATATATATGTCACACATGGTTACACGGATATCTTTGCGCGATGGTTGAACAGCCAAGGGTATAACGCAAAGGTCGTGCCCACGGAATTCGGCGGCGATGACGATGAGGTCGACGCCGCATGAAAGACTTTGCAACGCTCTTCACAACGATTGACCAGACAACCAAAACGACCGCCAAAACAAAAGCTTTGGCGAATTTCTTCACGCAGGCCAGCGATGATGACAAACTCTGGACAATTGCTCTGTTTTCGGGACGCCGCCCGAAGCGCGCGGTCACAACCACCCAACTGCGCGAATGGGCGGCGGAACGGGGGGATATTCCGCTTTGGCTGCTCGAAGAAAGCTATCCGATCGTCGGCGATCTGGCCGAGACAATCGCGCTCGTCCTGCCCCCGCCGAGCCGACACAGCGACCTGCCGTTGACATATTGGATCACCGAGCTGAAATCCTTTGCCAATGTCGACATCCAGACCCGCAAAGCGCGGATCCTGGACGCCTGGGATCAGCTTGATGCAACCGAACGGTTCCTCTTCAACAAGCTGATCACCGGCGGATTCCGCATCGGCGTCAGCCGAAAATTGATGACCCGCGCGTTGGCGCAGGCGACGGGCCAGGAAGAAGCCAGCCTGGCCCACCGGCTGATGGGCGGCTGGACGCCCGAGACAACCAGTTTCCATCACCTGATCGAAGCCGAGGATTCCGCCGACGACGAAAGCCGCCCTTACCCGTTTTACCTCGCGTACCAGTTGGACGACGATCCCGCAGATCTGGGCGATGCCGAAGACTGGCTCGCGGAATGGAAATGGGACGGCATCCGCGGTCAAGTGATCCTGCGGGGCGGCACCCATCACGTCTGGTCGCGCGGCGAAGAATTGATGACCGACCGTTTCCCGGAATTCGCCCGCCTGCCCGATTTTCTGCCGAATGGGACCGTTCTGGATGGCGAAATCGTCGCGTGGGATGGCCAACAGCCCTATCCCTTCAACACGCTGCAAGCCCGGATCGGGCGCAAGACCGTCCCGAAAAAACTCCTGAAAGAGGCGCCGGTGATCCTGCTCTCTTACGATCTGCTGGAGGAAAACGGACAGGACCTGCGCCAACAGCCGCTCGCGCATCGTCGCGCTCGCATGGGGGCGGTCTTGCAGGACCTGCCGCCGGATGCACCGATCCGCGTGGCGCCACCGCTGCCCTTCGACACATGGGACACACTTGCTGAAATTCGCACCCGCGCCCGCGATCACCGCGCCGAGGGGCTGATGTTGAAACGCAAGGACAGCCCCTACCTTTCGGGGCGCAAGAAGGGCGATTGGTGGAAATGGAAGCTCGATCCGCTGACCGTGGACGCGGTGATGATCTATGCCCAGCAAGGCCATGGCCGCCGTGCCAACCTGTTCACCGATTTCACCTTCGCGGTCTGGAACGGCACCGATCTGGTACCCTTCACCAAGGCCTATTCCGGGCTGACGGACGAGGAATTCCGCTCGATCACCGCCTGGGTGCGCAAGAACACGCAGCAACGTTTTGGCCCGGTGCGGCAGGTTACCCCGCATCACGTGTTCGAGATTGCCTTCGAGGGCATCCACGCCTCGCCGCGCCACAAATCCGGCATCGCGCTGCGCTTTCCGCGCATGTCCCGCTGGCGCCACGACAAGCCGCTGCAAGAGGCCAACACGCTCGATGATCTCAAGGAGATGCTCGACACCTATGGTTAGCCAGCGCCAGTCCCGCCCGGTTCCACGCTATTGCCCCTTGAACCTTTCGGCCACACGGCACAGGTTCGAGGACAACGAAGACCAGGAGACACCCAATGCTGCGCACGCCTTCCCCCGTACATGACGCCAACGCCCAAAGCGGGTCCAGGGATCTGGGGGACCTGCCGGAATGGGACCTGACCGATCTCTACGCCTCCGACGACGCAGCAGAGCTGAAGCGCGATCTGGACTGGCTGGAAGAGGCCTGCCGCAGCTTTGCTGCCGATTACGAGGGCAAGCTCGCCGATCTGACAGGCGAAGAGTTCCTCACCGCGATCCACCGCCACGAAAAGATCGAGAATATCGCGGGCCGCATCATGTCCTATGCTGGCTTGCGCTATTACCAACTGACAACCGACGCCCAACGCGCGAAATTCCTGTCGGATCACCAGGAAAAGATCACGACCTACACCACGCCGCTGGTGTTCTTCACGCTGGAACTGAACCGCATCGACGACGCCAAGATCGACGCGCTCTTGGACGCCAACGGTGACCTCGCGCGCTACCGACCCGCGATCCGCCGCATCCGCGCCATGAAGCCGTTTCAATTGTCCGACGAAATGGAGAAATTCCTGCATGACATGGGTGTGGTCGGGGACGCGTGGGAACGGCTTTTCGACGAAACCATCGCCGGGCTGGAATTCGAAGTCGATGGTGAGCCGCTCAGCATCGAGGGCACGCTGAACCTGCTCACGGAACAGGACCGCGCGAAACGCGAGGCCGCCGCGCGCGAACTGGCCGCCGTCTTTGCCGAGAACATCAGGACCTTCTCCCGCGTGCACAACACGCAGGCCAAGGAAAAGGAGGTCATGGACCGCTGGCGCGGCATGCCCACCGCCCAGACCGGGCGGCATCTGGCCAATGATGTCGAACCCGAAGTGGTCGAGGCGCTGCGCGATGCGGTGGTCGCCGCCTACCCCAAGCTCAGCCATCGCTACTACGAGCTCAAGCGCAAATGGCTGGGCCTGGACGTGATGCAGGTCTGGGATCGCAATGCGCCCCTGCCGATGGAGACCACCCGTATTGTGGATTGGGACGAGGCGACCGAGACCGTGATGACGGCCTATCACGCCTTCGATCCGCGCATGTCCAACATCGCCAAACCCTTCTTCACCGATGGCTGGATCGACGCCGCCGTGAAGCCCGGCAAGGCGCCGGGGGCGTTTGCGCACCCGACGGTGACGGATGTTCACCCGTATGTCATGCTCAACTACCTCGGGAAGCCGCGCGACGTAATGACCCTCGCGCACGAGCTAGGCCACGGCGTGCACCAGGTGCTCGCCGCCGAACAAGGGGAAATGCTGGCCTCCACGCCGCTGACATTGGCCGAAACAGCGTCAGTCTTCGGCGAAATGCTCACCTTCCGCCGCATGCTCGACAATGCGAAAGACGATGCCGAAAAGAAGGTTCTGCTGGCCGGCAAGGTCGAGGACATGATCAACACCGTCGTTCGCCAGATCGCGTTCTACGATTTCGAATGCAAACTGCATGAAGCCCGTCGCGGCGGCGAGCTTACCCCTGACGACATCAACGCGCTCTGGATGTCGGTGCAGGCCGAATCCCTTGGCCCGGCCTTCGAATTCATGCCCGGCTACGAAACCTTCTGGGCCTACATCCCCCACTTCGTGCACTCGCCCTTCTATGTCTACGCCTATGCCTTCGGCGACGGTCTGGTGAACGCGCTCTACGCGAATTACGAGGAAAACCCGGACGGCTTCCAGGACAAGTATTTCAACATGCTCAAGGCTGGCGGCTCAAAGCACCATAGCGATCTGCTCGCACCCTTTGGTCTCGATGCCAGCGATCCGGAATTCTGGGACAAGGGACTGACTATGATTTCCGGCCTTATCGACGAGCTGGAAGCGATGGAAAGCTGATCCGCCCGCCTTTGTGAACCGTCGGATGCCTCCGGCGGGGATATTTCCGGCAAGAAGAAAGCCGGTAACGCGATCTTAACCATTCCCCGCCAGCCTGAAGGCGCGGTACAGGCGGGGACGCCGATGACCGTGCAAGGAGAAGGTCACGCCTTCTTTAAGGGGTGCTGGCACCTGCGGGCACCCCTTTCTTCTTGCTGAAAATATCCTGGGGGTTTGGGGGCAAAGCCCCCATGGCCCTTCCCGCGGACCACGCCCGCGCTCACTTCAACTGGCTGTCTTTCGAACCGCGACGGTTGATGCCGCCACGCGCCACATGGACCCCGTCACGATCCTGCTGGCATTCTATACACAGCTTGACCCCCGGCAGGGCGTCACGCCGCTTTTGCGGAATCGGTTCATCACATTCCGCACAATGGCTGCGGCTCTCACCAACCGGCGTTCGCCTTGCTTTCAGCCTGTGCAGCTCATCGGTGATCGAGGCATCTATTTGCTCCTGCACCGCCCCGTCACGGGTCCATCCCCCTGCCATGTTCCGTCCCTCCGCGTCGTTTCGGAAATATGGGCAGGTCCGGCGCGTCTCGCAAGTGGCGTGTCGCATCGCTGTCATCCCGCCATGCTATGATGTGCACCGCGCAATTCGATCCAAGCGGAGACCGACCATGGCAGATTATGATCTCGATCACGCCTACACCATCGAAGGCGCCTCTGACGCCAAGGAGCTTTATGACACATGGGCGGCTACCTATGACAGCAGCTTCGGCGAAGCGCATGGCTATATCGCCCCGCGCGAGATTGCCCGCATTTTCAAAACGCAAAACAGCCACAACACACCCGTCCTCGATATCGGCGCGGGCACAGGGCTGGTGGCCGAAGCGCTGGACGGGCTGGTGGTGGACGGGGTCGACATTTCCGAAGGCATGTTGAAGCGGGCCGAGGAAAAGGGTCTTTACCGCAGCCGCATTGTGGCTGATCTGGCGCGGGTCCTGCCGCTCGAGGATGCGAGCTACGGCGGGGTCATCTCCTGCGGGACCTTTACACACGGCCATGTCGGACCGGAGGTTTTTCCCGAACTTCTGCGTGTGACCAAACCGGATGCGCTTTTCGTCTGCGGCGTGATCCCGCCGGTTTATGACGGCGCGGGATTCGGATCGCGGTTGGCGCTTATGGTGGCGCACAAGATGATCAGCCCGGTCGCGTTTCACGACATCCCGATCTATGAAAACGCCGATCATGCCCACGCGCAGGATCGGGGCCTGGTCATGGTGTTTCGCAAGCTTTGAGCCTTTTCTTGTCGCGGGATCCGGCTATCTCCTGATCAAAGGAGAAATGACATGCGTAGAGTTCTGGCGGTCCTGCTGACCTTGTTCACCTCGCTTGGCCATGCGGCGCCTGCGGGTTTCACCTTCCCGTCTATCGACGGCGGCGAAATATCCTTGTCCGACTGGCGCGGACAACCGGTCCTTGTTGTGAACACGGCGTCGCGTTGCGGCTTCACACCGCAATATGACGGGCTGCAGACGCTCTACGATGCCTACAAGGACCAGGGATTGGTCGTACTGGCGATCCCGTCGGACGATTTTCGGCAGGAACTGGGGAGCAACGATGAGGTCAAGGATTTCTGCGAGGTGAATTTCGGCCTGGATTTCCCGATGACAACCATCACACCGATCCGGGGCAAGAACGCCCATCCCTTCTACAAATGGCTGGAGGCCGAATCCGGGTTCGCCCCAAGCTGGAATTTCAACAAGGTGCTGATCGCCCCGGACGGCAGCGTGGCCGCGACATTCGGCTCCAACGCGCGGCCAATGTCGCGGCCCGTGACCCAGGCGATCACATCGCTCCTGCCCTGATCAGGCCTGCAAGTAGCTCCAGATCTCGTCCCTGAGTGCCCCGCGCTTCTTGCGCAGCTCGGTTTCGGAGAGCGTGTCCATCGGCTCGACATTGGTCTCGGCCCGATGAACCGCGCGATTGATATCGTGATAGGTCTCGAAAAGCTTGGCGAAATGCGCGTCTGACTGCTTCAGGGCACTCATTTTCCCGACATGCTCCGGGAATTCCTCGGCCAATTCATGCGGCGTATGTGACAAGGGTCAACTCCTTTGTTGGTTATCTGTCTTGCAACCTGTCAGAGCCGCCATCATCCTGCCTTGACCCGGATCAAACGCCGTTCACTTGCGCGCCTTTCTCCAACCGGCTGAACGCGCATCAGCCTCGGTGCAGAACCAGCGTTCCCCGTATTCCGTCGCGATACGGGTTTCGGCATAATAGGCTTGCCCGGGTACGTGATAGATGCGCGCGCCGCTGGCTCGACTGACATTCCCCTTGATTTTGCAACCGGGGTTCAGGGAGGCAGGCAGCCATGAGAACAGCCGCTCTATCGTCCACCCGTCATCCTGCGTCTCGGGGACGCGAATGGTCTTGTGGGATTGTGCATCGCGGGAATGGACGGTCTGTTGCGATTCGCGCGCTGCGGCGCGGAATGCGGCTGGCGACTGGATCTCGGTGGCGTGCAACCCGCGTCCCGCCACCGCCGCGCCCTTTTCGGCAAGGTCATATTCCAGTCCGTAGCGGCGGTAGGCAAAGGCCAGCCCGGAGGTGACCAACGTGGCGCCCATATCGATACCGTCGATCCGGCACGTGGCCACGATCCGCCCATAGCGATCGACGTCGCGTTCCGTGCACTTGGCCAGCTTGCCCTCGAACAGCGCACGTGCCTCGCGCGTGACCCAGGCGCCGCAGTCCCAGATTGAACCGGACGTGTCTTCGCAGGTCTGATCGGACTCGGGCGCGTCGATGGCGTGCAGACGCACGCGCTGCCCCGCGATCTCGATCGTGTCGCCATCGATGACGCGGACAACGCCCTCGGGCGCGGCTGTGACGACCGTCGGCAGGCTCAGGATGGCGATCAGGCACAGATATCTTAACATACCGTGAATATCGGCAGGCAAATGCGACCTGACAATGGCGAAATTCGCGAAAGGTCACGCTACTCGCTGCGCGGGACGGGTTGGCGTTTCTCCAGCAGGTTGAGATCGATGTGATTGCGCATGAAGCGTTCGGACGCATCGCGCAGTGGCTGATGGTCCCATGGAAATAGAGACGCGGCGCGACCGGTGGATGTGCTTTTCGGTGATGTCGAAAACGCGTCAGATATTGGCGTCAAAAATGGGTTTGCTTTGCGGGTCGTGATCGGCGCAATCCATCGCAGGAATTTCGGTCAACAGGTGCTCGCAATCGCCGTCCGGAAACGGGCGGGGGCCAGCCCCCGTCGCCTTTGGCGACTCCCCCGGCATATTTTCAAAGAGAAGAAGACCGGGAGAGTGTCACTCCCATTCCATCTCTTCAAAGACCCGGCCCGCATTCTTGGTTGCCAGCTCTTCGAACGTATCGAGATGATCCCAATTCGACTGGTCGACGTAATAGGCGCTGGCCAGGTCACCGCCCTCTTCGATATGCGCGCCGATCCTGGCGCGCAGGTCCTTGACGTACTCCGAGGTATAGCGCGTGACTTGCGCCATGTTCGTCGGGTGGCCATGGCCGGGGATCACATAGGTCGCGCCAAGCGCCGTGAACGGGCCGTCAAAGGTTTCGATCCAGGCATCGGTGTCGGTTTCGGGAAAGATCGGCGGCATCCGTTCGTGAAACGCGATATCGCCGGCGATCACGATGTCCCATTGCGGAATCCAGACCTGTGTGTCGCCCGGGTCGTGCGCCGGACCAAGGTGCAGCACCTTGAATGTCACGTCTCCCATCTCGATCACGTATTCCTCGTCGAAACTGATATTCGGGACCATTACCGTGGTGCCCTCGGCCCGGTCGCGGTTATAGCTCTGCATCCCTTGCAAAATGAAATCACCGTTCTTTTCCACTTCGGCGATCGCATCGGCATGGGCGAGAATATCGACGCCCTGTTCGGCCCAATAGCTGTTGCCCAGCATGGCGTGGCCCTGCCCGTTTTCATTGATGACCAGCTTTACGGGTTGGTCGGTCACCGCCTTGATCTCGTCATGCAACGCTTGGGCCAGCCGTGCCGACGCGCCGCCATTGATCACCAGCACGCCATCATCGGTGACGACAAAGCTCAGGTTGTTGTTGTGGCCCGCGTTTTCATAGGTCGGCGGGGCGGTGGCGCCGATGGCGGAAAAGACATGCGGGATCACTTCCACGGGTTTGTTGTAAAGCTCGGATTGCGGATACTTGTCGGCAATGTCTTCGCTCGCACTGGCTGCACCTGCGGTCAGGCCGATTGCAAGGATGTGGGTCAGTCGCATGGGTGGTCTCCTCCTGTTGCACACATATTCACGAATGCGAATAACAAATGCAATCCCTTTCCGATCAGGTGTCTTGTCACGGCCCGCGACACGGGTAGTGTCAGGATCAAACTATGGGGGGATGGCATGACCTTGGACGCGAAACACGCCCTTGTCACCGGCGGGGGCACCGGCATTGGCCTTGCCATTGCAAAGGCGCTTCGCGCGCAAGGCGCTGTTGTGACGATCACCGGACGCCGAGCCGACGTGCTGGAACAGGCAGCGCACGCGCATGACCTGTCGCCGCAGGTGATGGACGTGCAGGACGAAGCGGCGATCAAGGACGGGATTGCACGGGCCGTGGCCCGGCATGGTCCTGTCCAGATCTGCGTGCCCAACGCCGGACTCGCCGAGGGCCGCGCGCTGCACAAGACCGATATGGCCTTCTGGCGCAGCATGATGGCCACCAATATCGATGGCACGTTCCTGACAATCCGCGAAAGCCTGACGTCGATGCATGACACGGGCTGGGGGCGCGTCATCGCGATCAGTTCGATCGCCGGGCTGCGCGGGCTGAAGGGGGCGCCCTGTTATACCGCGTCCAAACATGCGGTGGTGGGGCTGATCCGGGGGCTGGCCGCGGATCATCCTGGAAAGCCCTACACCTTCAACGCCATTTGCCCGGCCTATGTCGACACCGATATCGTCCCGCAGAATATCGACCGCATCATGGCGCGCACCGGCATGAGCGAAGAGGACGCGCGCGCGGTCATGGTAGGGGCCAACCCGCATGGCCGCCTGATCACCCCCGAGGAAGTGGCCGAGGCTGCTCTTTGGCTGTGCGGGCCGAACTCGGGCAGTGTCAATGGTCAGGCCATCCAGATCGCCGGGGGCGAGGTATGACCGACGCCTGCGCCCCGGCACCCGGCGGCGCGCAGATGGCGTTCGACGGGCGCATGTCCTATGGCGACCGTCCCGGCCTGGACACTCTTTTTGATGCGCAGCACCCGCTCAGTACCGCGCATGACAAATTTCTGTTCATCATTCGACACCAGACCTCCGAGCAGTGGATGCACAGGACGCCTGGGCCAGGGTCTATCGCGATCCATGGCATGACTGACCTTTGCGAACGGGCGAAACACTGATGGAGCTGGAGGATTGTTTTCGCCGCTGGCGCTTTGGGGGTCTGGACCCTGAGGCGGATGCTCGAGATTGAACTTTTCCCCGATCTCTGGCACCTGCGCATAAATCTTTGAGCCTGAGGGGCCCTGACAATGACCGATTTCACCGCCACGCGTGACGCGTTTCATCTGCCGGACGGTATGATCTACCTGGATGGCAATTCGCTCGGTCCCCTGCCGAAGCGGGCCGCGGCACGCGTGGCCCAGGCGATGCAGGACGAGTGGGGCGAACACCTGATCAAAGGCTGGAATGCCTGTGGCTGGATGGAGATGCCGGCGCGGCTCGGCGACCGGATCGGTCGGCTCATCGGGGCGGAGCCGGGACATGTGGTGGTCGGGGACACCCTGTCGATCAAGGTTTACCAAGCGCTTGCCGCGGCACTCAAGATGACCCCCGACCGCCGCGTGATCCTGTCGGATACTGGGAATTTTCCATCCGATCTTTACATGGCCGAGGGTCTCATTTCCTTGCTGGGCCCTGACTACGAATTGCGGCTGGTGGAGCCCGAAGAGATCGAGGCGGCAATCACCGACGAGATCGCCGTGACGCTTATCACCGAAATCGATTATCGCACCGGGCGCAAACACGACATGGCTGCTCTGACCGCCAAGGCGCAGGCGGCAGGCGTTGTCACGGTCTGGGACCTGGCCCATTCGGCAGGCGCGCTGCCGGTCGATCTGGCGGGGGCCAAGGCCGATTTCGCGGTGGGCTGCACCTACAAGTACCTCAATGGTGGCCCCGGCGCGCCGGCATTCATTTATGTTGCACCGCGCCATGCCGACACTGCCCTGCCCGCGCTGTCGGGGTGGCTCGGCCATGATAGTCCGTTTGCCTTCGATCTGGATTACACCCCCGGTGCAGGCATCGCACGGATGCGCGTCGGTACGCCGCCGGTGGTCCAGATGGCGGCACTGGATGCCGCGCTTGACGCCTGGGACGATGTGGACATGCAGGCCCTGCGCGCACAGTCGATCGCCTTGTCGGAGCGTTTCATCGCCGGCGTGGAGGCGGCCTGCCCCGATCTGACGCTCGCCAGCCCGCGCAACCCCGAGGCGCGCGGATCACAAGTCAGCTTCCGATTTGCAGAAGGCTATGCCGCGATACAGGCCCTGATCGCGCATGACGTCATCGGCGATTTCCGCGCACCGGACATCATGCGCTTCGGCTTCACACCGCTTTACCTTGGCGAAGACGATGTGGATGCGGCGGTCGAGATCCTTGCGCGGATCATGCGCGACCGTCTTTGGGACAGCCCGGAATTCAAACAGCGCAAAGCGGTGACCTAGGCGGGGCAGTCTCCGTCAACGGAGACTTACACCGCGTCAACGCGTTGTCCGCCCACCACTTCACGTTGCGCCCAGGCGCGCACCGCATCGCCGAACGCCTCGAACAGTGGGCGTGACACCGGATCGTTGGCCGCGTCCCATTCCGGGTGCCATTGCACCGACAGGGTGAAACCCGGCGCATCTTTGACATAGACCGCCTCGGGCGTGCCGTCAGGCGCGTGCCCCTCGACCACGATCCGTTTCCCGGGGGTCTTGATCCCCTGCCCGTGCAGCGTGTTGGTCATAACCTCGTTCGATCCGAACAACCGGTGGAAGACGCCACCCTCCTGCAACGTCACGACATGACGCAGCGCGAATTTTTCCTCCAGCGTGCCATCGGGTGGCATCCGGTGGTTCATCCGTCCCGGCAGGTCGCGTATCTCGGGGTGCAGCGTGCCGCCCATGGCGACATTCACTTCCTGGAACCCCCGGCAGATGCCCAGAAATGGCTGGCCGCGATCCACACAGGCGCGCACCAGTGGAAGCGCGATCGCGTCGCGCGCCCGGTCGAAGGCGCCATGCGCCTCGGTCTCGGCCTCGCCATATTCCTCGGGATGCACATTCGGCCGCCCGCCGGTCAGCAGGAAACCGTCGCAGACCTCCAGCAACTCTGCGACCGACATGAAACGTGGATCGGCTGGCACCACCAGTGGCAGGCACTCGGCCACCTGCGCCACCGCTTCGGAGTTCATCGAGCCTCCGGCATGCGCAGGGTACTGATCGTTGATCAGGTGCTGGTTTCCGATGATCCCGACGACTGGTCGCCTCATGTCCCGTTCCTTATATCTCGGCTGTCAGCCCCACCGCGTCTATTCCGGCCGTGGCTGCCGCAGCGTCATTGTCGGACGTGTCGCCCGTCACACCAACGGCACCGATAATGTTGCCCTTGGCATCGCGCACCAGCACACCACCCGGCACCGGGATCATCTGGCCGCTCAAAGCCCCGTTGGCCGCATTGATGAAATAGGCCTGGGCCTCGGCGCGTTGCATCTGCGCGGTGCCCGCCATGCCCAGCATGACCGCGCCATACGCCTTGCCATGGGCGATCTGAAACCGTCCCGGGCTGGCGCCATCCTCGCGTTCGAACGCCTGGATGTTGCCGCCCGCATCAAGAACGATGACCGACAGCGGTTTCATCTCGGCCGCCCTCCCGGCTTCAAGCGTCTTGCGGATGATGGTGCGCGCGCGGCGCAAGGATATGGTTGCCATTCTGTCCCCCCGGGTTCAGGCAAAAAGATCATGCGCCAGTTCAAGCGCATCGACCAGTTTGTCCACCTCTTCTTCGGTGTTGTACAATCCAAACGACGCACGACAGGTCGCCGTCAGACCAAGATGATCCATCAACGGCCCGGTGCAATGCTGGCCTGCCCGTACCGCGACACCCTTCTTATCAAGAATGGTCGAGATGTCATGCGCATGCGCCGCGCCGTCCAGCGTGAAACTGAACAATGCCGCTTTGTCGGGCGTTGTTCCCTGCACTTGCAGCCAATTCAGGCCGTCCAGCTTCGTGCGGGCATAATCGCGCAGCTTTGTTTCATGCGCGGCGATGTTCTCCATCCCCAGCCCCATCATGTAATCGAGCGCCACGCCAAGGCCGATCTGCTGGACGATGCCGGGCGTGCCCGCCTCGAATTTCATCGGCGGGTCGTTCCACGTGATCTCGTCCTTGTGGACCTCGCGGATCATGTCGCCGCCACCGATGAACGGCTGCATCTCGGCCAGTCTTTCCTGTGCGATGTAGATCGCGCCGGACCCGGACGGACCATAAAGCTTGTGCCCTGTGATCGCATAAAAATCGCATCCGATCTCATCGACGGTCACCGGCATGTGAACCGCCGACTGTGACCCGTCGATCAGCGTTGCAATCCCCCGCTCGCGCGCGGCGTTGCAGATGGTTTTCACATCAACGACGGTGCCCAGGACATTCGACAGATGCGTGACCGCGACCAGTTTGGTCTTGGGTCCCATCGCGTCGATCACCGCCTGGGGGTCCAGATGCCCGGTGCTGTCCACATCCACCCACTTGATCACCACACCCTGGCGTTCGCGCAGGAAATGCCAGGGCACGATGTTCGCGTGATGCTCCATCACGGACAGGATGATCTCGTCGCCGGCCTCGAAGCGCGGCATCGCCCAGCCATAGGCCACCATGTTGATGCCCATCGTGGTGCCGGTGTTCATGACGATCTGGTTTTCGTCCTTCACCCCGAGGAATTTCGCGATCACACCCCGCGTGCTCTCGTATTTCTCGGTCGCGAGATTGGACAGGTAATGCAGGCCGCGATGCACGTTGGCGTATTCCTCGGAATAGGCGCGGGTGATCGCGTCGATCACCACCTGCGGTTTCTGCGCGCTGGCCCCGTTGTCGAGATAGACCAGCGGCTTGCCATTCACCTCGCGCGAGAGGATCGGGAAATCGCGGCGGATTTCGGTGACATCATACATATCCAGGGAGTCCTCCTGTCGAGATGCCCAGCAGGCTAAAGACCATACTCAGCCCCAGCATCATGCCCACAACAGCCAGGAGCAGGATCAACCCCGCGCGCAAAAGGCTGCCTGTTTCGTGGGCAACATCAATAAAATTCACAAAGATCCACAACCCCAGCACCGTTGCAGCGCTGATGACGATGCCGGACAGGAACAGGCTGATCGGTCCGACCAAGGCAACAACGCCCTGCATCAGGACCCGCAGCGCCTGAAGCCAGATCACGAGGATCGCAATCTGCCCGACAGTCGCCTGCCCGCCCAAGGGCCGCCCGCAGACCGTGACCGCCCCGATCAAGGCCGCGACTGACACGGCGAGCATGGCCCCGAACACGGTGGGGCTGGCCAGAACCGGTCCCATCGCGTCCGTCTCGGGCATCAGCAGCATCGACACCGAGAACATCAGCGTGTTGAGCACGATGACCAGCGCAAAGGCGAGCCAAAGCACCTGAGGCGGCAAATTCATCGCCAGCAACAGGCGCGCCACGTCGCGCGGGGCTGTCACCGTGTTTGCGGCCAGCCGCAGGAAGCCGGTTATGGTCACGCCTCGGCCCTCCGGTAAACGGCCACCATGCTGGCAAGCCAGAACCAC
Source organism: Marivita sp. (assembly GCA_041685125.1). Taxonomy (GTDB): domain Bacteria; phylum Pseudomonadota; class Alphaproteobacteria; order Rhodobacterales; family Rhodobacteraceae; genus Marivita. The sequence goes on from JAWLGI010000003.1 coordinate 30,317, forward strand.
ATGAACACGCAGAACCAGATCAGCCCCACGATGCTCAGTTCGATACCTGATCCGATATAGCCCGCGACAAGCCCGTTCAATAGCACGAGCGGCGCCGAGGCCAGAAGGCTCCAGAAAAGCGACAGCCGCGCATTGTAAGACGGACCGCGGCCGCCAAGCAACCGCGCCACACCATGCGCCACAAGCGCCAGGCCATAGAACACCAGAGGGGCCAGAAACACCGTCGCAAGAAGCGTGCCGCCCAGAAGCATGTTCAATTCGACATCTTCAAGATGCGCCTCGCGCGCCAGAGCCGGCCACCGCGCGATGAAAAGGATCACGCAAGCCCCCATCAGGATGGCCAACGCGCGGTCTTCGCGCTGCCCCGCTTGCGCCAGGCGGCGAACCACCCGCCCCGGCCCCCGATAGGTGGCCACGATATCCGATGTCACCGGCATGCGACCTCTTAACTGCGGCGCCGTGTCAGCCATGCTTCGACACGCCCGTTGATTTTTTCCTGCAAGTCTTCGTCCGCGATCTCCATCACCGCTTCGGCAAGAAAGGCAATGGTCAGCAGATCCGTCGCCGGCCCCTCTTCGATCCCGCGAGACCGCAGATAGAAAAGCCCCTCTTCGTCGATCGCCCCCGACGTGGAGCCATGCGAACACACAACGTCATCGGCGTAAATCTCAAGCTCGGGCTTGGCAAGGAACTGGCTGTCATCGTCCAGCAGCAGCGATTGGCTGATCTGGTAGCCATCGGTTTTCTGCGCGCCTTCCTTGACAAGGATCTTGCCCTGGAACACGCCCGTCGCCCCGTTGCGCAGCACCTTCTTGAACACCTGGCGGCTTTCGCAGTTCAACGCGTCATGGGTGATGAACACCGTGTCGTCGTGGTGAAAATCGCCGTCGCCCATGCACGCACCCGCCACATGCGCGGTTGCGTTGTCGCCGGTCAGCTCGATCACGCATTCGTTGCGCGTCAAAACGCCGTTGGCGGTCAGCGTGAAGGATTTGAACACAGATTCCTCACCCAGCCGCGTAAACAGCGCGGTTGCCGCCCGGCGTTCATGGTCGCGCCCCTGCGCACGGACGTGGTGAAACACACCGCCATCAGCGATTTCGACTTCCATGCACTTGTTGAAGCGCGCCGCAGCCGGGCCATTCTCCAGAAGCGTCAGTTCCGCACCAGGGTCTATCTTCACGACATGGTGCAAGATCGCATCCGAAACCTCTGATTCGTGGCGATAAACCAGGCTGATCGGCTTCGGCGCCTTGCCCGTCACATGGATCAGAAGACCATCTGTTGCGAACGCCGTGTTCAACGTTGCAAGTGGCCGCTGTACGGGGGTCTGCCCGCGCGCTTCCAGCACGCCATAGATATCCTTGGCCCAGTGAATGTCCGGCGCATCGGACAGCCGGTCGATGCTCACATGCGCGAGGGCAAGATCGTCCGAGTCCTCCGCACGGAACACGCCATCGACGAAGACCAGCCTGAGGCAATCCACGTCGCCAAAGACAGGCGTCTCGTCTGTTTCCAGCACCGCCGCCTTGGGCGCGTCGGTTTGCACCAGGGTATCGGGCCGTGTGAATTTCCAGTACTCGTCCCGCGCATGGGGAAGCCCCATGGCGCGAAGCCGGCTGACCGCGTCCTTGCGTGCAGCCTCGGACCAGTCGCCTGCCGGCAGGTCCAGCGCCGCCAGCCGAGCCTCCGTCGCGTCTTGCTTGATTTGCGGCAGGGCCATTACGCCACCTCCGCCTTGATATCCGCGTACCCGTTGGTTTCGACCTCGATGGCCAACTCGGGACCTCCCGTCTTGATGATGCGGCCATCCGACATGATGTGCACGACATCCGGTTTGATGTGGTCAAGCAAGCGCTGGTAGTGCGTGATGACAAGAAACCCGCGCCCTTCGTTGCGCAGCGCGTTCACACCATCGGCCACCAGCTTCATTGCATCCACGTCAAGCCCCGAATCGGTCTCGTCGAGAATGCACATCTTCGGCTCCAGCATTGCCATCTGCAGGATCTCGTTGCGCTTTTTCTCACCACCCGAGAACCCGACATTGACCGGGCGCTTGAGCATGTCGGCGTCGATCTTGAGATCCTTCGCCTTCTCCCGGATCACCTTGAGGAATTCTGTCGATGACATTTCCTCTTGCCCGCGCGCCTTGCGCTGGGAATTCACAGCCGTCCGCAGAAAGGTCATGTTGCCGACGCCCGGAATTTCCACGGGGTACTGGAAGGCCAGGAACACACCGGCTGCGGCGCGTTCTTCCGGCTCCATCTCGAGGATGTCCTCACCCTCCATCGTGGCCGATCCATCTGTCACTTCGTAGCCATCCCGGCCCGACAGGACGTAAGACAGGGTCGACTTGCCAGACCCGTTCGGCCCCATGATCGCGTGTACCTTGCCCGCCTCGACATTCAGGTCCACACCCTTGAGGATCTGCTTGTCCTCTTCCTCAAGTTTGACGTGCAGGTTCTTGATTTCCAGCATTTCTTTCCCTCTCTCTTGTTTCATGTCCAACCGCGTGCCGCGTCAGAAAGATTTCGTGTAAAGCCGCAGAATTTCCGTCAGCTTGGCGCGAGGCAGCGGTGTCGGCTCGATCTCGAACCGCGCCATTCGTCCGCGT
>JAWLGI010000003.1:33030-59402 GCA_041685125.1 Marivita sp.
CCGCGTCAGAAAGATTTCGTGTAAAGCCGCAGAATTTCCGTCAGCTTGGCGCGAGGCAGCGGTGTCGGCTCGATCTCGAACCGCGCCATTCGTCCGCGTGTCTCAACCGGCTGAACGAACTGTTCGATCGCGTGGTATGACTGACGCCCGCCATAATCGTCGAACAGCAAGGTCAGCGGCTGCTCTGTCCGCAGCAGCGCCGTCAACGCGCAGGCCACCCGGAAACGCCCATCGACGAGCACCAGATCCGGCGGTTTGAAGTCGGGTAAATCCCAAACGGAGTTCGGGTAGGCATGGTACCGATCCCACTTCTTGTCCGAGACCGGGCGCCCCCATTTGCCGACCTTGCCTATATCCGCGTAGTGCAGCGTCACGTCCGATGTCGTACCGGCATGATCCAGGTAGCGCTGCATCATATCGCGCCAGTCGGGATCGGTTTCGACGGAAAACACCGTCTTCCCAACCATCTCGGCCGCCAGCACGGTGGACCCACCGCTCCCGTATTCGAGAATGACCGTCGCATCGGCGTACAATCTGCGCACCCAGTCGCTGACCTCCTGCGGGAAGGTCAGTGCCGGGCGGTCGATCACCGGCGCATCCTTGGTGACATCTGCCACGATCAGCCCCGATCCGTCAGAACGGCCGTGCCGCTGACTGACACCATCAACATCGAATTGCCGACCACCTCATAATCCAGATCGACGCCGACCACCGCGTTGCCACCCATCGCCACCGCGCGCTGTTCCAACTCCCGCATCGCCACGTCGCGCGCATCCTGCAGCTTGGCCTCGTAGGCCCCGGACCGGCCGCCCACAACATCGGTGATCGAGGCAAAAAGATCCCGGACGACATTGGCCCCCATGATCGCCTCACCCACAACAAGTCCCTTGTAGTCCAGGATCTTCTGGCCCTCGATGGTGTTGGTCGTCGTGATGATCATCTTTTGTCCCCGGTCACGTTACCACTCAGATGCCCCGTGACGCCGCCATTTGCGGTGGCCATCAGCAGGTTGGACCAACCGTCCAGGTCAGCAAGCGCGACGGCTTTCAGACCGAGCGCCACACGGTCCCCGGCAGACGTGAACGCACCTCGCCCGACCACCATCAGCCAACGGACCCCTCCAGGGAGATCGCCACAAGCTGCTGCGCCTCCATGGCGAACTCCATCGGCAGTGCCTGCAACACGTCGCGGCAGAACCCGTTCACGACCAGCGCCACGGCCTCTTCCTCGTCCATGCCACGCTGGCGGCAGTAGAACAGCTGATCGTCATCCACCTTGGACGTGGTCGCCTCGTGCTCCACCCGGCTCGAGTTGTTCTTGACCTCGATATAGGGCACCGTATGCGCCCCGCAGGTGCCGCCGATCAACAGGCTGTCACACTGGGTGTAATTGCGGCTGTCCTTGGCCTTGGGATGCATCGAAACCAGCCCGCGATAGGTGTTCTGCGCGTGGCCCGCGCTGATCCCCTTGGACACGATCCGGCTCTTGGTGTTCTTGCCCAGATGGATCATCTTGGTGCCGGTATCGGCCTGCTGGTAATTGTTGGCGATGGCGATGGAATAAAACTCGCCCTGGCTGTCGTCGCCGCGCAGGATGCAGGACGGGTATTTCCACGTCACCGCCGACCCCGTTTCAACCTGTGTCCACATCACTTTCGCCCGGTCGCCCCGGCAATCGGCACGCTTGGTGACAAAGTTGTAGATGCCGCCCTTGCCGTTCTCGTCGCCCGGATACCAGTTCTGCACCGTGGAGTATTTCACCTCGGCGTCTTCCTCGACGATGATCTCGACCACGGCCGCATGCAGCTGGCTGATGTCGCGCTGTGGCGCGGTGCAGCCTTCGAGATAAGACACGAAGGACCCCTTGTCGGCGATGATCAAGGTCCGCTCGAACTGACCCGTATTTTCGGCATTGATCCGGAAATAGGTCGACAGTTCCATCGGACAGCGCACGCCCGGCGGCACGTAGACGAAAGAGCCATCCGAGAACACGGCCGAATTCAGCGTCGCGTAGTAATTGTCCGACACCGGCACGACAGACCCGAGATATTTCTTCACGAGCTCCGGATGATCCTTGATCGCCTCCGAGATCGAGCAGAAAATCACGCCCGCCTCTTTCAGCTCTTTCTGGAACGTCGTGCCGACCGACACCGAATCGAACACGGCGTCCACCGCCACCTTGCGCCCTTCGGCGGGCGCATCCTCGGCGCCTTCGACGCCGGCAAGGATCAATTGCTCCTTGAGCGGAATGCCAAGTTTTTCGTAGGTCGCCAACAGCTTGGGATCGACCTCATCGAGCGATTTCGGCTTCACCTCCATGCTTTTCGGGCGCGCATAGTAATACTGGTCCTGGAAATCGATCGCCGGGTAATCCACCATCGCCCAGGTCGGCTCCTCCTTCTGAAGCCACCGCTCATAGGCCTGCAAGCGCCACTCGGTCATCCATTCCGGCTCTTCGTTCTTCTCGGAGATCAAGCGCACGATGTCAGGATTCAACCCCTTCGGCGCATAATCCATCTCGATATCGGTATTCCAGCCGTGCTTGTAGGCGCCACCGACTTCCCGCACCGCATCAACGGTTTCCTGGTCGACACCTTCCTTGACGGTCGTATTGTCCAAAGCAGCCATGCTTTATACCCCTTTTCGGTTGTCTCACGCGGCCCGCGCGCGGTGCTTTTCCCTTTTGGTCAGCCATATTTCGGCAAACCGCATCACATCGTTCTCGGTCGTCTCCGGTCCCAGCGACACCCGGATGGCGCTGCTGGCCGTGGCATCGTCAAGTCCCATGGCGCGGAGCACCGCGCTGGCCCTGACCTTGCCGCTGGAACAGGCCGACCCCGCGCTGATTGCGAACCCCGCCAAATCCATCTGCATCACCTGCGTCTCCCCTTTCCAGCCGGGCGTCGCCAGGCAAGACGTGTTGGGCAGCCGCGCTGACGCGTTCCCGACAAAAATAGTCTCTTTTGCCTCCGCCTCAATAGCCGACTCTAGAATGTTTCTAAGTTTTTCCACCCGGCTCCAGACTCCGGCGTCCAGATTCCGTGCCGCGGCCTGCGCCGCAGCGCCGAAGCCGGCGATGCCCGGCAGGTTCTCTGTCCCGGACCGCCGGCCCATCTCCTGGCCACCGCCCCGGATCTGCGCAGACAGATCCATGCCGCGCTTCATCACCAGCGCGCCGATCCCTTTCGGGCCGCCGATCTTGTGCGCCGAGATCAGCGCCATCTCGCACCCGATCCAGTTGAAGGCCACCGGCAGCTTGCCAAAGGCCTGCGTTGCATCCACCACCGCAACACCCCGGGGAAGATCCTGCACCACGCCTGTCTCGGAATTCGCCAATTGCACCACCGACCGCGCCGGGCTGGTCACATCGACCTGCCCCGCCGCGTCCACCGCCAAGGCGGGATCGATCCAGGCGCGCACCGCGTCATGTTCGATGTCGGAGCCCAAAAAGCCACGTCCCGCACAAGCCAGCGCCGCCGCCTCGGTCGCGCCGGACACAAAAACCACGTCTGCCCCGTCCGCGCCGAACGCAGAGGCAACCTGCCCGCGCGCGCGCTCGACCAAACTCTTGGCAGCGCGCCCCTCGGCATGGACCGAACTGGGATTGCCGACGATATCCATCGCGGCAAGCATCGCCGCGCGCGCCTCGGCCCGCAGCGGCATGGTCGCGTTATGATCCAGATAGACCCGCGCCGTCATCGCACCGAACCCCGATTCTTCTTCGTTTCGGAAATATCCCGGGGGTGAATTGGCCGCAGGCCAAGAGGGGGCAGCGCCCCCTGACAGTCGGATTGGCGCGGCCAATTCGACCCCATCACTCGTCCACCACGGCGAAAAGGTTTGGCACGGCAGGACAGGGCGCCAATGAATTGCCGACCACGTCAGACAACCGGGTCTGGTGAAGAAACACATAGACATGCGCCGACAAGCCTTCCCACAGACGGTTGGTCATGGATTGTGCCCGGCTCCCCGACAGACCGCCAGAGACGCCCGCACCCTTGTGCATCGCGTCCACCGTTTCATCGACAGCGCCAAGGACATCCACCACCCGGATCTCGCTTGCCGGGCGGGACAGCCGGTAACCGCCGCCGGGACCGCGCACCGATGTGACAAGCCCGGCGCGACGCAGCTTGACGAACAGCTGTTCAAGATAGGGCAGCGATACATCCTGCCGCTGGGCGATATCGCCAAGCGTCACAAGCTCGCCCTCGGGCTGCAGCGCGATATCCGCCAAGGCAACCATCGCGTACCGGCCTTTCGTACTCAGTTTCATGGCCGTCTCCCAAACGAACTTGTCACGCAATTGACCTTGCACGGCCAATTGCATAAGACCGGATAGCATTTCGGGTCCATCCCGATTTAGAACCATTCTAAGTAGCCCGCGTGAAGCTGTCAACGTTTTCGGACCGCCCCACCAGCGCCCAGTCAGGAGCCACCGCCCACCATGCCCGAGGTGATTTTTCCCGGACCCGAAGGCCGCCTCGAAGGCCGCTACCACCCGCAAAAGGAAAGCGACGCACCGATTGCGATCATCCTGCATCCGCACCCGCAGTTCGGCGGCACGATGAACAACAAGGTTGTCTACAACCTGCATTACGCCTTCTACAAGATGGGCTTCACCGTGCTGCGCTTCAACTTCCGCGGTGTCGGTCGCAGCCAGGGCGAATACGACCAGGGGGTGGGCGAGCTGAGCGATGCCGCCTCCGCGCTCGACTACCTGCAATCCATGAACAACAATTCCAAGCATTGCTGGGTTGCAGGGTTCAGCTTCGGTGCGTGGATCGGGATGCAACTTCTGATGCGCCGTCCCGAGATCACGGGTTTCATTTCCGTCAGCCCGCCCGCCAACATGTATGATTTTTCGTTCCTGGCGCCCTGTCCGTCCTCGGGCCTGATCGTGAATGGCACCGGAGACCGTGTGGCCCCGCCCGCCGATACGGCCAACCTTGTCGGCAAGCTGGCCGAACAGAAAGGCATCACTGTCACCCACGAAGAGATCGACGGCGCCGACCACTTCTTCCAGGAGCCCTATATGGACCCGATGATCGACACCGTGTCGACATACGTGAAACGCCGCCTGACTGAAAATTCACGCTAGGGACACCGCAAAAGATGTCGATGGTTCAAGACCTCGCCGAACGCCTTGCCGACGATACGCTGAAAGCGATGAAGCACCTGGATGATGATCGCTTCTTCATGGAGGTGGCCGCCGAACTCGGAGCTGCCTCGACAACCCTCGAGGAGGCCTTCCTCACCGCGATCCGCGTGCGCCTTGCCGAACGCAAGGCCCGCGCGTTCATCCGCGCGCGCATCGAAGGCCAGAAGAAAGACGAAAACTTCGGACGCTGATCTGATTGATCACGCCGCCTCCGTCACGTCGCAGGCACAGGCCAACGCGCCCCAGTGGACCCCCACAGCCCCGGTTGGACGGCAAACCGAATTGCTTGCTTTGCGTCCGACCCCGTGGCATTGCACAAGACGTGCGCAACGCGTGCCAGTTTAGCCGATAACCGCCACCTGCGCGCTTTGCACCTCGCGTCGGACGTCCGACTCGCCTACGGTGGGACCATGTCAGACACAGCTCCTCAACGCACCCTCCTGCTCACCGGCGCAAGCCGGGGCATCGGCCATGCCACAGTCAAGAAATTCGCCGCCGAAGGGTGGCGTGTGATCAGCTGCTCGAGACAGGCCTTTTCCCCGGAATGTCCGTGGCCCGGGGGCGAGCGGAATCATATCCAGGTCGATCTGGGCGATCCGCAACAGACCATGGATGCAATCGAGGTCGTGAAGAGCCGGCTGGATGGCGGGCGGCTCGATGCGCTTGTAAACAATGCCGGAACCTCACCGAAAGGCCCCGAGGGCGAACGGCTCAACACGCTGGACACCGACCTGCGCGACTGGGGCAAGGTGTTTCACGTCAATTTCTTCGCCTCGGTGGTGCTCGGCCGCGGCTTGAAGGACGAACTGGCCCGCGCCAACGGGTCCATCGTGAACGTGACCTCCATCGCCGGGGCCCGCGTGCACCCTTTCGCCGGGGCCGCCTATGCAACCTCAAAGGCCGCGCTGGCCGCGTTGACGCGAGAGATGGCGCATGACTTCGGACCCATGGGTGTGCGCGTGAACGCGATCGCGCCGGGCGAGGTGGAAACCAGTATCCTGAGCGACGGCACCGACAAGATCGTCGAGTCATTGCCGATGCGGCGCTTGGGCCAACCGCAGGAAGTGGCAGACGTGATCTATTTCCTGTGTTCTGGGCAAAGCGGTTATGTCACCGGCACCGAGATCGAGGTGAATGGCGGTCAGCATGTCTGACGAGCCCTGGGATTATTCGCATGAATAATCTTTGGCCGCAGAATTTTCGGATGAAAATTCTGGTGCCGCCGCGCTAGTAGTGAATGGCGCGGCCCCAGGCATCCAGCACGCTCTCATGCATCATTTCCGACAGGGTCGGATGCGGGAAGACCGCTTGCATCAGGTCCTGCTCGGTTGTCTCGAGCTGCCGCCCGACGACATATCCCTGGATCAGCTCCGTCACCTCGGCCCCCACCATATGCGCGCCCAGCAGTGCGCCGGTTTTGGCGTCGAACACCGTCTTGACCAGACCTTCCGATTCCCCCAGCGCAATCGCCTTGCCGTTGCCGATGAACGGGAACCTCCCGACCTTGATGTCAAAGCCCTGCTCTTTCGCCTGCGCTTCGGTCAGCCCGACGCTGGCCACCTGCGGCTGGCAATAGGTGCAGCCGGCGATGCTTTCGGGCGCCACCGCATGCGGATGTCCGCCTGCGATCAACTCGGCCACCATCACCCCTTCGTGGCTGGCCTTGTGCGCCAGCCAGGGTGCGCCGGCCAGATCGCCGATGGCATAGACACCCTCGACCCCGCTGCGGCCGTATGGATCGGTGACGACATGGGTGCGCGCCACCTTGACGCCCAGCGCCTCGAGGCCGAGCCCTTCGGTGTTGCCGACGATGCCGACGGCGGAAATCACCGTGTCGAACTCTTCGCTGGACATCTCGCCACCCGCCTCGATATGCGCAGTGACCTTGGCCGCACCGCGATCCAGTTGCTTGACCATCGCAGCTTCGCGAATCGTCATGCCTTGAGAGTCGAACTGTTTGCTGGCGAATTCACTGATCTCGGCATCCTCGACCGGCAGGATGCGATCCATCACCTCGACCACCGTCGTATCGGCGCCGAGCGTATTGTAAAAGCTGGCGAATTCGATCCCGATGGCGCCCGAGCCGATCACCAGCAGCCTCTTCGGCATCCGCGGCGGCACCAGCGCATGTTTGTAGTTCCAGACCAGATCGCCATCCGCCTCCAACCCCGGCAGTTCGCGCGCACGCGCGCCCGTGGCGAGGATGATGTTCTTCGCGTCCAGGTCTTGGGTGCCCTTGTCCGTCCTGACCTGCACCTTGCCCTTGGCGGGGATCGTGGCGTCTCCCATGATCACGGTCACCTTGTTCTTCCTGAGCAGATGACCCACCCCGGAGTTGAGCTGTTTCGCGATCCCGCGCGAGCGTTTCACCACGGCGTCCAGATCATAACCGATGCTCTTGGCCTCGAGCCCGAATTCCTTGGCACGGTGCATGAGATGGAACACCTCGGCGCTGCGCAGCATGGCCTTGGTCGGGATGCAGCCCCAATTCAGGCAGATGCCGCCCAGATGCTCGCGCTCGACGATCGCAACGCGCAACCCAAGCTGAGCGCCGCGAATGGCGGCGACATAGCCGCCGGGCCCGGCGCCGATCACGATCATGTCGAAGCTGTTGCTCATGGCCTGCTTTCCTCCCTCAAGGTCAGGTCTGGCAGAAAGCGTAGGCCAATGCGTCAAGGCTCACAATGGGCAGTTGGCGAAAGGTCCGAACCGGACCGAATGTTTCGCGCGCGAAACAATGGGTCAGCGCGCGTGACCCTTTAACCATCTGTTAATAGATCAAAAATCAGGCTTCGGCCTTCTTTTCCCAGCGCCCCGACCCTTCCGACCAATATTGCGCGGAACAGCCGGCGCCGGTCAGGCTGCGCCATTGGCCGCGCGCGGCTTCAACCGCGGCGCTGTCATTGCCGTCGAACAGCACGCAGACCCGCTCCAAGGCCTGAACCTCGCCCGCGGTCACCCCGGCACCGTCTACCGTCATCAGGCAATGCGGGGCATTCGCCGCCTCTGCGGCCACCGTGAGCAACACCGGCTGGGCCGCATCATGCGGCCCGCCGGCCAGACCATGTGGCAGGAACCCGTCCTCGGGTCCCGTCCAAAGCGCCTGGTCGAGCCATTTCATGCGCTCCATGTCGATGCCCCGCACCGCAACCCGCCAGCCCGCGCCCATCGCCTTGCCCAACAACATGGGCAAGGTGACCTCGAGCGGCTTGCGCGTCAGGTGGTAAAAGAAGGCCGCTCCCATGGATCACTCCCGTGGCTCGAACCTGTCCGAGATCAGGCGGTCAAGCGCCCGCACGCCCCACCCCGTGGCGCCCTTGGGTGACATGTCCAGATCGCTTTTCACTTGCGCCACACCCGCGATGTCGAGGTGGATCCAAGCTGTGTCATCCGCCACGAAGCGTTTGAGGAATTGCGCCGCAGTGATCGATCCCGCAGGGCGACCGCCGACATTCTTCATGTCCGCCTTGGCCGATTTCAGCATGTCGTCATAGGCTTTGCCCAATGGCATCCGCCACGCGCCCTCGGTCTCGGTCTGCGCGGCCTTGAGAAACGCATCGGCCAGCCCGTCCTCGTTCGCATAGACGGCGGCGTTTTCATGGCCAAGCGCGATGATGCAGGCGCCTGTCAACGTGGCAAGGTCGATCATTGCGGCGGGTTTTTCGGCTTGCTGGGCGTGCCACATGACGTCTGCAAGCACCAAACGCCCTTCGGCATCCGTGTTGATCACCTCGATCGTGTCACCCTTCATGGACGTGACAACATCGCCCGGGCGCACGGCGTTGCCGGAGGGCATGTTCTCGACAAGCCCGACAAGGCCCACGACATTCGCCTTGGCCTTTCGCTTGGCGACAGCATGCATCACGCCGGCCACGACACCGGCGCCCCCCATGTCCATCGTCATGTCCTCCATGCCGCCTGCCGGTTTGAGCGAAATGCCCCCGGTGTCGAACACAACGCCCTTGCCGACCAGCGCCAAGGGTGCATCCTCCTTGGCTCCGCCTGTCCACCGCATGATGACAACCTTGGAGGGGCTGTCGGACCCTTGCCCGACGCAGAGCAGCGCGCCCATGCCCAGTTTGGCCAGCTCCTTTTCCTCGAGCACCTCGACCTCGACACCCAGATCGCCAAGCGCCTGCAAGCGCTTTGCGAATTCGGTCGTCGTCAGCACATTGGCCGGCTCGTTCACGAGATCCCGGGTAAAATGAACGCCTTCGGCCACGGCAAGGCGCGGGGCCCAGGCGGCCTCGGCCTCTTCGGGCTTGGCGCACATGACCCTGACTGCGCCCGCCGGGTCACCTTGCCGGGACTTGTGATCGTCGAACCCATAGCTGCGCAAGGCCAGGCCCAGCGCGATTTCCTCGGGGTGGCGCGTGCCTTCGACCAACACGGTCAGTTCGGCGCTGCCCGCGGCCACGGCCAGGGCCGCGCCGGCCTTGCGCGCCAGGTCGGCGGAGGGACGGCGCGACAGCTTGACCAGATCAACCGCCTCGGCGGCGACACCGGCTGGCCAGCCGAGTGACATCACCTTTCCTTCCTCGAGCTTTTCCCACGCCTCGGACGTGGTGGCACGGGCGATTGCTGTCTTGGTCAGACGGTTGAGCCGCCGGGCGCCCACCGTCAGCTTCAGATCGGGGGTGATGCAGACCGCGATCCGCCCCGAGGCAGTGTCGAGGGCATCGAGTTCGACAGGTTGGAAGGTCAGTGCGCGAAGTTCCGCCATGTTCTGCTCCATAAGCTATGATTGGCATAGGGGTAGCGCCCGGGCGCGCGGTTGACCAGAGCCCGGTTTTCCCGCAAACCCTAGAGGACGGGGCCAAGGCGCCCCACTCTATGTCGTGTGAGGGGGGCGGACGTGCCAAGATTCGACAGATATATGCTGTCGCAACTCATGGTCCTGTTTGGATTCTTCTCGCTTGTTCTGGTCGCGGTCTATTGGGTGAACCGGGCCGTAATCCTGTTCGACCGGCTGATTGCCGATGGTCATTCGGCCGGCGTTTTCCTTGAATTCACGGCACTCAGCCTGCCCAGCGTCATCGCGCTGGTGCTGCCGATGGCGTCTTTCGCGGCGGCGGTTTACGTGACCAACCGGCTGATGGGCGATTCCGAGCTGACGGTGGTGCAGGCCACCGGCTACAGCCCGTGGCGGCTGGCGCGGCCGGTGTTGTGGTTCGGTGTGATCGTGGCGCTGATGATGTCGGCGCTGACCCATGGTCTCGTCCCCGCCTCGGTTGCACAGTTGAAAGAGCGCGAGGTCGAGATTTCGGGCTCGGTCAGCGCGCGGCTGTTGCGCGAGGGCGCGTTTTTGCATCCGGGTCCCGGAGTGACCTTTTTCATCAGCGACATCACCCCCGAGGGTGAATTGCGCGACGTGTTCCTGTCCGACCGGCGGCAGGACGACCGCGAGGTGACCTATACCGCCGAAAGCGCCTATGTCGTTCAGGGCGATACAGGTCCGCGTCTGGTCATGGTCAGCGGTCTGGCGCAGACGCTCCGGCAGGACTCGCGAACGATGTCCACCACGCTGTTTCAGGATTTCACTTACGATATCAGCACCTTGATCGTGCAAAACCAAGGCGGCAACCTGCGTCCCCGGCACCTGTCCACGCTGGACATGCTGACCCGGCCAGAGGAGATGGCGAAAGCGGTCGGAGCCTCCGTTTCGCGCATCCAAGAAGAGGTGCATGGCCGGTTTCAGCAGGCGCTCCTGGCTGTGGTGGCGGCGCTGATCGGGTTTGCGACGCTGCTGACGGGCAGTTTCAGCCGCTTTGGAGTCGGCAAGCAGATCGTGGCGGCGATTTTCCTGCTGGTCGTGATCAAGCTGGTGGAAAGCGCGGTCACGGACCCGGCGCGCAACAACGCCGCCCTGTGGCCGCTGGTCTACCTGCCCTCGGTCGTTGGCCTTGCCATCGCGGGCGCCGTTTTGCATCTTGCGGCGCGGCCGTTTCGGCCATCACGGCGCAGACGGGCAGAGGGCGCGCCGGCATGACGCTTCATTTCTACTTCGCGCGCCGCTTCCTCTGGACGTTTCTGGGCATTTTCGGGGTCTTCTTCCTGTTCCAGGTTCTGCTGGACCTTGTTGAACAAATCCGGCGATTTGACAGTTCGGTCAGCTTTGGCGAGGTGATGCGGCTGACACTGCTGAACACGCCGGACGGCATGTACCAGATCCTGCCACTGGTGATGATCCTTGCGTCCATTGCGTTATTCGTGTCGCTTGCCCGATCATCGGAGTTGGTGGTGACACGGGCCGCCGGGCGGTCCGGGCTGACCGCGCTTGTCGGGCCGGTGGTGGTCGCGGCGATCATCGGCACATTGGCCGTTGCCATGGGCAACCCGATCGTGGCCGCGACCTCCAAGGCATATTCCGACTTGCGCGAAACCTACCGCAATGGTGGCACATCAGCGCTGTCGATCGGGGCCGAGGGGCTCTGGCTGCGCCAATCCGATCCACGCGGGCAGACGGTGATCCGCGCGGCGCGGGCCAATCCCAACGGAACCGTGCTTTATGACGTGATGTTCGTTGCCTATGCCGAAGGGGGTGGTCCGGTGCGCCGGATCGAGGCCGAGCAAGCCGTGCTGGACAGCGGCGAATGGCGTCTGCGCGACGCCAAGGCCTGGCCGTTGATCGCGGGTGTGAACCCCGAGACCAATTCGGAACGACATCCGACACTGACCGTGCCATCGACCCTGACCGAGGACAGCATCAAGGACCGGTTCGGGCAGCCCTCGGCGATTTCGGTCTGGGAATTGCGCGGCTTCATCACCGATCTGGAAAATGCGGGCTTTTCCGCGCGGCGCCACGCGGTCTGGCTCCAGATGGAGATGGCGCGGCCGGTTTTCCTGGTCGCGATGGTGTTGATCGGCGCGGCCTTTACCATGCGCCACAGCCGCGTGGGCGGCACCGGGATCGCTGTTCTGTCGGCGGTTCTTCTTGGGTTTTCATTGTATTACGTGCGAAACTTCGCCCAAATCCTCGGAGAGAACGGCCAGCTGAACGTGCAGGTGGCGGCGTGGGTTCCGCCTGTTGCGTCGATCCTTCTTGCGCTGGGTCTCATCCTGCACAGGGAGGATGGCTGATGCTGCGCGCGGTCATTGCAGGTGCGTCTTTGGCGCTGTTGGTGAGCACCGGCACGGCGCCGGCACAAACCGACGATGCCGTTCTGCTGGCAGATCAGGTTCTGGTGCAACAGGGCGGCGACACCCTCATCGCCACCGGCAATGTCGAGGCCCTGTATGACGGCACGCGCATGACAGCCGGCACCCTGGTCTATGATCGCACAACAGACACTCTCGACATTCAGGGGCCGATCCGTATTACCCAGCCCAATGGTGATGTCCTGACCGCCACGCAGGCCGAACTGGACCAGGGTTTTCGCAATGGTCTGCTGGAAAGCGCGCGCTTCGTGCTGGACGACCAATTGCAGATCGCCTCGGCCCGTGCGGCAAGGGTGGATGGGCGATATACCGCCATGAGCCAGATCGCCGCCACCTCCTGTCAGGTCTGCGCCGGGCAGGACCCGCTCTGGGCGATCCGGGCCAGCCGTGTCGTGCATGATGCCGAAGAACGGCAACTCTATTTCGACGACGCGCAATTGCGCGTGCTGGGTGTGCCGGTGTTCTATATGCCCCGGATGCGCCTGCCAGATCCGACGCTGGATCGTGCGCGCGGCTTTCTGATACCGGAATTGAAAACCTCGACGCTGCTGGGCTTCGGGATCAAGCTGCCCTACTTCATCCCCATCGGCGATCATGCCGATCTAACGCTGACGCCCTACCTATCACCGGTCACACGCACGCTCGAGACGCGCTACAGGCAGGCGTTCCGCCGGGGCGACATCACCGTGAACGGCGCGATCAGCCGGGACAACCTTGATCGCGAGGAGGTGCGTGGCCTGCTCTTTGCCGAAGGGGCGTTCCGCTTGCCCCGCGATTTCCGCCTGTCTTTCGACATCGAGGCGGTCAGCGACGAAGCCTATCTCAACGACTACAACAGCGACTTCAAGAAGGACCGGCTGGACAGCGCCCTGACCCTGACACGCACAAGGCGGGACCGGTTCTTTTCATTGGGCCTGATCCATTACGAAAGCCTGACAGACGGCGAGAACAACGCGACCCAGCCGACGATCATTGGCGATCTGCGCTATGACCGGCGCTATTTCCCGTCACGGATTGGCGGTGAAGTGCGGCTTGGGTTCCAGATGCACGGGCATTACCGCTATTCCGACACCGATATTGACGGACCCGATGCCGATACCGTGGTCGATGGCCGAGACGTGGCGCGCGCCAACCTCGATCTCAGTTGGCGCAATCGCTGGACCTTGCCCGGCGGGGTCCGTGCCGGCGCGCTGGCGCAGCTTTGGGTCGACCATTTCGAGGTCGATCAGGACGTGATTGCCGAAGGCAGCTATACGCAGGCCACCCCCGGCGCATCAGTGGAATTGCGCTGGCCGCTGGTCAGGCAGACGGCAGGTGGCGGCCGTGCCCTGCTTGAGCCTGTCGCGCAGCTGGGCTGGGTCGGGGGCGACCGGCTGGCCCTGCCCAATGACGAAAGCACCCGTGTCGAATTCGACGAGGGCAACCTTCTGTCGCTGTCGCGTTTTCCCGCGCCCGACCGCCGCGAACGCGGCCTTGTCGGCGCGGCGGGGCTGCGCTGGATGCAGCAGGACCCGGAAGGTTGGCGCGCCGCGTTGACCCTGGGCCGTGTCTGGCGCAACGAGATGGACAGCGCCTTTTCGCGCTCTTCAGGACAGGACAGCACGGCATCGGATTGGCTGATCGCGGGGCAATTCGCCCATCGCACCGGGTTGAACCTGCTGGCACGCGGGCTTTACGACACGGACGAGGCGCGGTTTTCCAAGGCAGAGATGCGCGGCAATATCAGTCAGGACAACTATTCGCTGAATGCGTCCTATATCCTGCTGACCACCGATGCCAAGGAAGACCGCAAGGATGCGCAATCGCAATGGGTTCTGAATGGCCGCTATGACATCGATCGGCACTGGACCGCGACCGGCAACACGCGCTACGACATCGCCGAGGAACAGTTCCTCAAGGCGGGTGTGGGTGCGGAATATCGCAACGAATGCGTCGTGGTGGACTTTTCGGTCTCGCGAAGCTTTGCCTCTTCCACTAACCTTGAACCATCTACCGATTTCGGCCTGACCGTCGCGCTGACAGGGTTCAGCACCGGCGGCAGCGGCAAGGAGTACCGCCGTTCATGCAGCTATTGAGCCCTTCCCTCCGCAAACTTGGCGCGCTGGCGCTTGGCGTGGCACTGGCCTTTGCGCCGGCTGCCGTGTCGGCGCAAAACCTGTTTGATCCCGTCCTGCGCGTCAATGACAGCGTGATCACGTCCTACGAACTGCAACAGCGTGAACGTATGCTGTCGGTGCTGAACGCGCCGGGCAATCAGGCGGAACTGGCGCGGGAACAGTTGATCGACGACCGCTTGCGCCTTCAGGCGGCCCGTTCGGCGGGGGTCGTGCCCTCTTCGGAAGACGTCCTCGACGGGATGAGCGAATTCGCCGGCCGCGCCAATCTGAGCCGCGAGGAATTCATCGACTCGCTGAACAGCAGCGGTGTCGCCACCGAGACCTTCCGCGACTTCGTCCGCGCGGGTCTCAGCTGGCGGTTGCTGGTGCAAGCGCGCTTTGCCGGGCGCGTGAACGTGTCCGAGGACGAGATCGACCGGGCGCTTGGCGCGTCGGGCGGATCGTCCGTGCGGGTGCTGCTGTCCGAACTGATCATGCCGGCCCCGCCGCAGGAGGCCGAGGCAGTGCGCGAACGCGCCGAACGAATCAGTCAGACAACGTCCGAGGCCGAGTTTTCCGCACAGGCGCGGCGCTATTCCGCGACCGAAAGCCGCGACGCCGGGGGGCGTTTGCCGTGGCAGAACCTTGAAGACTTGCCGCCGGTCTTGCGCCCGCTCGTGCTGGCGCTGGCACCGGGAGAGGTGACCGATCCGATCCCGATTTCCAACGCGGTGGCGCTGTTCCAGCTCCGCGGACTCGAGGAGACCGGCTATACCCCGCCGACCTATGCCGCGATTGAATACGCAGCCTATTACATGCCCGGAGGCCGAAGCCAGGAGACACTGGCGCAGGCCCGCGTGCTGGAAAGCCGGGTCGACCGCTGCGATGATCTTTATGGCGTGGCAAAGGGGCAGCCGGAAGACGTGCTGGAACGGCAGGCCCTGCCACCTGCCGAGATCCCGACCGATATCGCCTTCGAGCTGTCCAAGCTCGATCCCGGAGAAGTCTCCACCGCACTCACACGCTCGGATGGGCAGACGCTCGTGTTCCTGATGCTCTGCGGGCGCACGGCCGAGATGAACGAGGATGTCGATCGCGAGCAGTTCGCGATGGGGCTGCGCAACCAGCGGCTCGACTCGTTGTCCGAAAGCTACCTGTCCCAGCTGCGCGCCGACGCCCGTATCATCGAGCCATGACACCTGCTCCGATCGCCCTGACCATAGGCGAGCCTGCCGGGATCGGCCCCGAACTTGCCGTGGCGGCCTGGAACGCGATTGGCGGTGAGGTGCCGTTTTTCCTGATCGGGGATCCGGCACACCTGCCGGACGGCACGAGATGGACCGAGATTGCCGCTCCGGAGGAGGTTGCAGCCTGCGGCGCGGCCCTGCCGGTTCTGCGGCAGTCCTTCGTTGGCCCGCGCATTCCCGGTCGAGCGCAACCCGCACAGGCCAAGGATGTGATTGCGGTGATCGAACGCGCGGTCGCGCTTGCCGCCTGTGGCACTGCGGGTGGTGTGTGCACCCTGCCGATTCACAAACAGGCGCTTCAGGACGGCGCCGGGTTCGGCTTTCCCGGCCATACCGAATTTCTGGCCCATCTGTGCGACAGCCGCGACGTGGTGATGATGCTGGCCAGCCCCGACCTGCGGGTGGTTCCGGTGACCATCCATATTCCGCTGGATGAGGTAAAGCCGGCGCTGACGGCCGATCTGCTGGAGGCGCGCATCCGCACCACCCACAGGGCGCTGCAAACGCGGTTCGGCATCGCTGCGCCGCGTCTCGCCGTGGCCGGTTTGAACCCCCATGCCGGCGAAGGCGGACGCATGGGGCGCGAAGAGATCGACGTGATCGCGCCGGTGCTGGACCGGTTGCGCGCCGAAGGCATGGCGATTGCAGGCCCTCTGTCGGCGGACACGATGTTCCACGCGGCAGCGCGAGACGGGTACGACGCGGCGATCTGCATGTATCACGACCAGGCGCTGATCCCGATCAAGACGCTGGATTTCGACCGGGGCGTCAACATAACGCTGGGCCTGCCAATTGTGCGCACCTCGCCGGATCACGGCACCGCCTTCGACATCGCGGGTACGGGCAAGGCCAACCCCTCATCGACCATCGAAGCGCTGCGCATGGCGTGGCGGCTGGCCTCGGCACACCGCCCGGCCGTGTAGATGCGGATAGGACATTCTTTGCATATTTATGAAGAGAAGAAGCAGGGGGTGCACCCGGCATGGCGAGGGCGCAATGGCGGCGATTGATGGCTTGCCCCCGCTGCGCGAGGTGATCGCAACCCACGGTCTCAGTGCGCGCAAGTCGCTGGGTCAGAACTTCTTGCTGGATCTGAACCTGACGGCCAAGATCGCCCGGCAGGCCGGTGATCTGAGCGGGATGGATGTGCTCGAAATCGGGCCCGGTCCCGGCGGTTTGACCCGAGGGCTGCTGGCAGAGGGCGCGCGCCGGGTGCTGGCGGTGGAAAAGGATTCGCGCTGCCTGCCCGCGTTGGCTGAAATAGCGGCAATCTATCCCGGGCGGCTCGAGGTGGTTCAGGGGGATGCGCTGGCGCTCAACCCGCTGGAGCGACTGACACCGCCAATCGCGATCTGCGCCAACCTGCCCTATAACGTCGGGACGGAATTGCTTGTGCGCTGGCTCACGCCGCCCACATGGCCACCGGTCTGGGACCGGTTGACATTGATGTTCCAGAAAGAAGTGGCAGAGCGTATCGTCGCGAAACCGGGGTCCAAGGCCTATGGGCGGCTGGCCGTGCTGTCGCAGTGGCGCTGCGATGTCCAGATCGCCATGCACCTGCCGCCAGAGGCGTTCACACCGCCGCCAAAGGTGAGCTCGGCCGTGGTGCAGCTGCGCGCCCTGCCCGCGCCCCGATTCGAGGCCGATCCGAAAATTCTGGAACGGGTGGTTGCCGCCGGGTTCAACCAGCGTCGCAAGATGTTGCGGGCCTCGCTCAAGGGGCTGTCACCCGCGATCGAGGATCATCTGAACGCGGTGGGCATTCCCCCCACAGAACGCGCGGAACAAATCTCCGTTGAAGGATTTTGCGCGCTGGCACGACATTTGGCCACCGCCTGAAACCGCCGTCTATTCGGCGGCGTCGGCGGGTTTTTGATCGGAGTTTTCGTCGGTCTTTGCCTCGGGCTTTTTGCGCGGTTTGCGAGGGGTGCGCGGGCGTTTGGGCTTTTCGGCCGCTTTTGCCTCGGGCGTTTCGACAAGTCCGCTGTCGCTGTTGCCATCGCTTGCAGTATCGACCACGTCGGGTTGCGGGCTGCCTGACGGATCGTCCGGCTGCTGTGGCGACGGGTCCGACTGCGGCTGATTTTGCGACGGGTCCTGATCGGACCGGGCGGCACGGTCCTGGTCGCGCTGCTGCTGGCGTTCGCGGTTTTCCCGCTCCTGCTGTTCGCGGCGGGCGTCCTGTTCGCGCTGTGCCTCGCTCAGCATGCGCATGTAATGTTCCGCGTGCTGCTGAAAATTCTCGGCATTCACGCGGTCATTGCCCAGCTGCGCGTCGCGCGCCAGTTGGTTATATTTGTCAATGATCTGCTGCGGCGTACCGCGCACCTTGCCCTCGGGGCCGGAGCTGTCGAACACACGATTGACGACATTTCCGACAGAGTTTGAGCGGTTGCGGTTGTTCTTGTTCCGCGAACGTTTGTTTGAAGAACGCATTTGTAACTTTCCAGCCTTCTTTCAGCTGTTTTTGCGATTGCTTGTGTGCGCTGTTTGCGCGGGTCCTATGCAATTGCATCCATGTTTGGCTTACGACCGCGCGAGAGGGGTGTGAACCAGCCTCGACCGCAACGACACCTCTGAGTAATCATGTCAGGGGCCTGCTTACAAGCATAAACTGTGCAAAATGTGATGCTTCTTGCGGATCATAGGTCGGTTTGTGGCAGAAACACGCCGGAAATCACACGATCCCGGCCATCGAGATCGGGGTGCGTGGTGACATTTTCAAGTCCCGCGGCGTGAAAGAACGCGGTCACATCCCTGGCTTGGGTGGGTCCGATTTCGACCATCAGGCGCCCGCCGGCAGCCAGGAAACGCGGCGCGCCCGCCGTGATGGCCCGGTAGGCAGACAGGCCATCCCCCTCATCCGTCAGAGCGCCGCGCGGCTCAAAGGCAAGTTCCGGCGCAAGATCCGGCATCTCGGATCGGGCGATATAGGGCGGGTTCGATACGATCAGGTCGAACGTTCCTGTCACATCGGTGAACCAGTCGGAGACCCGCCACTCGGCGCGATTCGATACGCCAACCGCAGCCGCGTTGCGGCGCGCGACACGGAGCGCCGCGTCTGACACATCCGTACCGAGCCCGCACGCGACAGGACGTTCGTGCAGCAGCGACAGCAGGATACAACCCGAGCCCGTGCCCAGATCAAGCACCGTGTCAAACGGATGCGCCAACGCGGAGTCTACCAGCGTTTCCGTGTCCGGGCGCGGATCGAGCACGTCTGCGGTCACTTGGAAGTCATGCATCCAGAAGGCGCGCGTACCGGTGATATGGCTGATCGGTTCGCGCCGCGCGCGCCGGTCGACCAGCCGTTGCAGGTGGGCCATCTGCTCGTCGGTCAGGGGCGTCCATGGCGGCGCCCCGCCCTGCACCACGTCGATCAACGCGCTGGCGTCGCGGGCGGGGCTGGGGGAACCGGCGACGTCCAGCTGCTGCCGGGCGTCTTGCAAAGCGTCCTTTGGGTCGCGGCTCATGTCATCTCGGCCAGCAGCGTGGCCTGCGCATCGGCGGTCAGCGCGTCGATGATGTCGTCCAGATCGCCCGCCATCACCGCGTCGAGCTTGTAGAGCGTCAGCCCGATTCGGTGGTCGGTCAGCCGCCCTTGCGGGAAATTGTAGGTACGAATGCGTTCCGAACGATCCCCCGAGCCAACCTGGCTCTTGCGGTCGGCAGAGCGTTCGTCCTCGGCCTTTTGCCGCTCGATGTCAAAAAGCCGGGTGCGTAGCACCTGCATCGCGATCTCGCGGTTGCGGTGTTGGGATTTTTCCGAACTCGTGACGACAATGCCACTGGGCACATGGGTAATCCGCACCGCCGAATCGGTGGTGTTGACGTGCTGGCCCCCTGCCCCCGAGCTGCGCATCGTGTCGATCCGCAGATCGTTGGGGTTGACCTCGATATCCACGTCCTCGGCTTCTGGCAGAACAGCGACCGTGGCCGCCGAGGTGTGAATGCGGCCGCCCGATTCCGTTTCGGGCACGCGTTGGACGCGATGCACGCCGGATTCGTATTTCAGACGGGCAAAGACATGCGCGCCCGTGATGTTGGCCACCACGTCCTTGATGCCGCCGATCTCGGTTGTCTGTTCCTCTATGATTTCGAAACGCCAGCCACGCGCCTCGGCATAGCGTTGGTACATGCGCAACAGATCACCTGCGAAGAGCGCGGCCTCTTCCCCACCGGTGCCGGGTCGTATCTCGAGCATGGCGGGGCGCGCATCGGCCTTGTCTTTCGGCAGGAGCGCCAATTGCAGCGCGTGTTCCACCTCGGGCAGGCGTGTCCTGAGCGCGGAAAGCTCATCCTGCGCCAGGTCGCGCATTTCCGGATCGTCCAGCATCGCCTCGGCCTCGGCGATGTTGGCGCGGACCTGTTTCCATTCGGCGATCTGTTCGACCACCGGGCGCAGATCGGCATATTCCTTGCCAAGGGTCGCGATATCGCCGGACCCTTCGGCCATCTGGGCCTCAAGGTATTCGAATCGCGACGTGATCTGGTGCAGGCGGTCTTCGGGGATCATGGCAGGGATGTGATCGACCGGGGGCAGCGGGTCAAGTGGTCATATCGTTCCAAGACGCAGGCCCCTGGCTAGTCGCGCTGCGCCTCCAGCCGGTCCAGCCAGTCTTCGACGCGGGCCTTGTTCACACCCATGTCGGACTGGCCGAAGCGCAAACGGGCATACAGTTCAAGCACGTCCTCGTCCTTCATCACCGTAGTGTAATCCGGAAATCCCATCCATTGCGAGCGCGTGACATAGGTCACCATGCCCTCTTCGACACTGCCGGCCAGCACTTCAGTGCGGGGCGTGGCCAGGATGATGCGGTCCAGTGTGGCAAATGCCCCGTCATCGGCCGGGATGCGGCGGCGCACTCCTCCGGCAAGATCCTGATCCGCCGTCACCTTGGGGTCGACATGCCACACCGCCGGGTCCGACGGCGCAAACCTGATCCATGCCAGCCCACCAAGAATGATGACTATGATCGCCCAGAAAAACACTTTCACGATGCCTGCCTTGTCCCAATGGGCACTCTGCCCTTTTATACGGGTAACCCTGTCAGGCGCGGCGGGTCCAACCCCAGAGCGACAGGATCTCTGTCACCACATGCGCCCCCGCAATCGCCGTTACTCCTGATGTATCGAACGACGGGCTGACTTCAACCAGATCGCCGCCCATCAGCTCAATCCCGGCGATATTCCGCAGGATGACCGCCATGGCCGCGCTTGATGGTCCGCCCCAAACAGGGGTTCCGGTGCCGGGGGCAAAGGCGGGATCCAGACAGTCGATGTCGAAGGTGAGGTATGTCGGGTAATCCTTGAGAATCTCGCAGATTTTCCCGGCCACGGCCTCGGGTCCGATGCGCTGCATCTCGCGGGCGTCGATGATGTTGAAGCCCAGCGTGTCGGGGTTGTCGGTGCGGATGCCCACCTGGACCGAGCGGCTTGGGTCCACCAGACCCAGCTTGACCGCCTTGTAGAGAAACGTGCCATGGTCGATGCGGTCCATGTCGTCATCGGCCCATGTGTCGGTATGGGCGTCGAACTGGAGCAGGCTCAGAGGCCCGTATTTCTCGGCATGGGCTTCGAGGATCGGCAGGGTGATGGAGTGATCGCCCCCCAGCGTGACTGTTGCGGTGTCCTGCGCCAGTATCCCCGCGATATGGGCTTTCAGCGTTTCAGGAAACTCGGACGTCTTGGCATAGTCGAAGGCCAGATCGCCGCAATCGGCAATCGCGAAGTCTTCGAGCACGTTGTAATCCCAGCCGTAAGGCTTGTCATAGGGTTGCAGGGTCGATGCCTCGCGGATCGCGCGCGGGCCGAACCGGGTGCCGGTGCGGTTGGTCACGGCCTGATCGAAGGGCACGCCGGTGATGGCGATGTCCACATTGGTCAGGTCCTTGGTGTATCTACGACGCAAAAAGGACGTGGCCCCTGCAAAGGCGTTTTCGAAACTGGCCCCTTTCAGGTCGTCGCGGGTGAAGGCGTGGTCGATCTGGGTTTTCGCGTCTTCAAGCGCCATGGCTGGACTCCCTTTGGCAGATCCCGCATGTCTTTAAAAGAACAGTATTTCGCGGGGCCTGCAATGTCCGATGACCTGATCCACGACCCCAAGGGCGGCATGCCCCGGCTGCTTGAAATCATGCGGCGGCTACGCGATCCGGACACCGGCTGCCCTTGGGACATCGAACAGGATTTCGCGTCCATCGCGCCCTACACGATCGAGGAAGCATACGAGGTGGCCGATGCCATCGAGCGCGAAGCCTGGGGCGAGTTGAAGGCCGAATTGGGCGATCTGCTGCTGCAATCGGTCTATCACACCCAGATGGCCGAAGAGGCCGGGATGTTCAGTTTCGATGACGTGGCCAACGCGATTTCCGACAAGATGGTGGCGCGGCACCCGCATGTGTTCGGCGATGAAAGCCGCGAGAAATCCGCCGAACAACAGGTGCAGGACTGGGAACAGATCAAGGCGGCGGAACGTGCGGGGAAAGCGGAGACTGGTGTCTTGGACGGGGTCGCCAAGGGCCTGCCCGCCCTGACCCGCGCGATCAAGTTGCAGAACCGCGCGGCACGGGTCGGGTTCGACTGGCCCACGACCGACGAGGTGCTGGACAAGATCGTCGAGGAAGCACAAGAATTGCGCGAGGTGCAGGACGAGACCGAGCGGTTCGAGGAATTCGGCGATCTGCTGTTCGTCATGGTCAATCTGGGGCGTCACATGGGCCTCGCCCCCGAAGCGGCGCTGCGCGCAGCCAATGCCAAGTTCACCCGTCGCTTCGAAAGCATCGAGGCGGCTCTGGCGGCACAGGGCAAAAGCCCTGCCGACAGCGATCTGGCGGAAATGGACGCGCTTTGGGATGCGGCCAAGGCGGTTGAGAAGGCGCAAAAGAAAAACGCGCCCTGAGACAGGGCGCGCTTTCCAAAATCCGAGAGTTCAGGCGCTTACTGCGCGTCTTTGATGAACTTCACGGCATCGCCGAACGTCTGAATGGTCTCGGCCGCGTCATCCGGAATCTCGATACCAAACTCTTCCTCGAACGCCATGACCAGTTCGACTGTATCAAGGCTGTCTGCGCCAAGATCGTCGATAAAAGAGGCGTTTTCTACGACTTTATCCTCTTCGACACCAAGGTGCTCGACGACAATTTTCTTAACGCGATCTGCGATGTCGCTCATGTTATCTTCCTCACAGTTTCGTCGGCGCGAAGGCCGGGTTAGCCCTCGCCCGGGCGGAATTTGTAATGCCCTGACGGGCGGCGGTTTACGTCCCGCTTGAGGCGGGTAAGACCGAAGCTGCCCGGTGAAAGGGCTGGTCCGAAATCTGCGCCGCTATAGCACATGGGATCGTGATGGCAAACGCTTTCGCCACAAAGAGTCGGCGCCGGCAAAGCCTGCGCCCGGCGGCGCCAGAGCGCCCAGAGCGCGCGCCGCCGGGACGGTGTCTAGAGCATGGCCATGCCGCCATTGACGTGCAGCGTGGTTCCGGTCACGAAGCCCGCCTCGGCACTGGACAGATAGAGCACGGCCGCCGCGATCTCTTGCGGCGTGCCCATGCGGCCCGAGGGAATCTGCGTCAGGATCGCGGATTTCTGGTCATCTGTCAGCTTGTCTGTCATCGCCGTTTCGATGAACCCCGGGGCGACAGCGTTCACCGTCACACCGCGGCTTGCCACTTCATGGGCCAGCGATTTCGACATGCCGACCATGCCCGCCTTGGCGGCGGCATAATTGCCCTGACCGGGATTGCCGGTGGACCCGACCACCGACGAGATATTCACGATGCGCCCCCAGCGCGCCTTCATCATACCGCGCAGCACACCTTTGCAAAGCTTGAACGTCGCGGTGAGGTTCACATCGAGCACCGACTGCCATTCGTCATCCGACATGCGCATGAACAGGTTATCGCGCGTGATCCCGGCATTGTTGACCAGAATATCGACGCTGCCCATCGCCTCGGCCGCCTGTTTCGGCAGCGCGGTAACCGCCTTTGAATCGCTCAGATTGCAGGGCAGAACATGGGCGCGGTCCCCCAGCGCGGCGGCGAGTGTTTCCAACGGTTCAGTGCGGGTGCCGGACAGGCCGACAACCGCCCCTGCGCCGTGCAGGGCGCGCGCGATTTCACCGCCGATGCCGCCCGAAGCGCCGGTGATCAGCGCGGTTTTGCCAGTCAGATCAAACATGTCGAGATCCTTTTCATCATTTCCTACCCATAGGCGCGAAGCGTCTTCGCGCGGAGCATCAAGTCGCGAGGCAGGTCAGCTGTTTTCTGAAGCCGCCTTGACATCGGTGGCGGTGCCCACCGCCCGCGTCGCGGCAGTGCGGTCGATCCGGCGGACCATCCCGATCAGCGCCTTGCCCGCACCGATTTCCCAGAAATCGTCCACACCTTGCCCAACCATCCAGGTCACCGACTCGCGCCAGCGGACGGCGCCGGTAATCTGATCGATCAGAAGGCTGCGAATGCGGTCGGGTGCGCTGACGGCTTCGGCCAATACGTTGGCCACAACGGGAACCGAGGGCGCGCGGATTTCCACATCCGCCAAGGCTTTTTCCATCGCCTCGGCGGCGGGGGCCATCAACGCGCAATGGAACGGCGCGCTGACCGGCAGCAGCATCGCGCGCTTGGCGCCTGCCTCTTTCGCGAGCTCGACCGCGCGTTCCACGGCCGCCTTGTGGCCGGACACCACGACCTGCGCCGGATCATTGTCATTGGCCGCGGCGCAGACCTCGCCCTGGCTGGCGGCCTCGGCCACCTTGCGCACGTCCTCCAGGCCCAGTCCAAGTATCGCTGCCATCGCGCCTTGGCCAACGGGCACCGCATCCTGCATCGCCGCGCCACGCGCGCGCAACAGGCGCGCGGCATCGGTCACCGACAGCGCGCCCGCCGCCGTCAGGGCCGAGTATTCGCCCAGCGAATGCCCCGCGACATAGGAGGCCTGCATCACGGTGATGCCTTCCGCCTCAAGGGCGCGGATCGCGGCGATCGATGTTGCCATCAACGCCGGTTGCGCATTTGCGGTCAGGGTCAATGTCTCGATATCGCCGTCCCAGATCACCGCGCTCAGCTTTTCTCCCAGCGCCTCGTCCACCTCTTCAAAGACGATGCGCGCAGCGGGATAGGCCTCGGCCAGGTCGCGCCCCATCCCGATGGTCTGGGCCCCTTGCCCGGGAAAAAGAAATGCTCGGCTCATGAAAGTCTCCAGCTTTTGTCGGCCCAAGCCATTACAGCCCGTTCCCGCGCGACGCAACGCTGCCGCACGATTTCTGTGCGCTGGCGAAGATTGAACGACGCACGCCACGCGGTATCTGTGCGCAATCGCGACAGGAAACCGGAGCCGATCCATGCACGCCACCAACACACGGGCCAGCTACGGCGCGGTCACCAAGACGTTTCACTGGCTGACCGTGCTGGGCATATTCACCGTGATCCCGCTGGGCATCATCGCAAACCGCCTGCCTTACGACACTGCGGAGCAGCTGGCCGACAAGGCATGGCTGTTCTCCTTGCACAAGACGGTGGGAGTGACGCTGTTTTTCGTGGCATTGGCACGGATCCTCTGGGCGCTGAGCCAGCCGAAACCCGCACCGGTGCATCCCGATCGCAGCGGTGAAACCCTGCTGGCCGAGATCGTGCATTGGCTGCTGTATGGCTCTCTGGTGCTTGTTCCGCTGTCGGGGTGGGTTCATCACGCCGCCACCGAAGGGTTCGCACCGATCTGGTGGCCCTTCGGTCAGAACCTTCCTCTCGTTCCGGAAAGCCAACAGGTGTCCGGAATCGCGGCGGGGCTGCATATCATTTTCGTACGGGTGTTGATCGTATCGCTCCTGCTGCACATCGCCGGAGCCGTGAAGCACGCGGTGATCGACAAGGATCACACACTGGCGCGGATGCTGCCGGGACGATCGGTGCCGGATAGTTCCAAAAGCGCGCCTCGGACGAAAGTCCTGCCGCCCGTCTTCGCGGTGGTCGTCTGGGCGGCCGCGATTGGAATTGGCAGCACGCTTGGCCTGTATCAAGACCATGGTGCAATCGCCGCCGAGGCGCCTGCACTGCAACAGGTGGACAGCGAATGGGCGGTGAAAAGCGGCACGCTGGGCATCACCGTGCAGCAAATGGGATCCGCCGTGTCCGGGTCTTTCGCCGACTGGACCGCTGATATCGACTTCAACGAAAACATCGGCAGTGGCGAGGCCGGAACCGTGACCGTGGAGATCGCGATCCCCTCCGTGACGCTCGGCTCGGTCACGCAGCAGGCTTTGGGCCCGGATTACTTTGCCAGCACACAATACCCGACAGCGCAGTTCAGCGCGGATATCCTGAACACCGATCAGGGCTATATCGCCGAAGGCACATTGACGCTGCGCGGTGTGGACCAGGAGGTTTCGCTGCCCTTTGACCTGTCGCTCGACGATGACGTGGCGACGATGGAGGGAAGCACCGTTCTGGACCGCAGGACCTTCGAGATCGGGGAGGCCATGACCGATGAAAGCCAACTGGCCTTCGAGGTGACTGTGGATGTCGCGCTGACAGCGGAACGCGGTGGCGAATAGCGTTTGACCAATGGTCCCTTGGTCAAAAGCAAACGCCAGCTTGGATGACCGCCGCCCCCACTGAACGACGCCCTCCCGAGTGCCGCTCAGTGGGTTGCGCGGCATTGCGCCACGCCTATCCGGTCTTCACGCCGCCGGCATCCGTTGTTCCACGATTTCGGCCCACCAG
>JAWLGI010000003.1:59502-86374 GCA_041685125.1 Marivita sp.
CCCTCCCGAGTGCCGCTCAGTGGGTTGCGCGGCATTGCGCCACGCCTATCCGGTCTTCACGCCGCCGGCATCCGTTGTTCCACGATTTCGGCCCACCAGGAGCAACCCGCCGGGATTGCCTCATCGTTGAAGTTGTATTCCGGGTGGTGCACCGATGCGCCCTCGCCATTGCCGACAAGGATATAGGCTCCAGGACGCTCTTCGAGCATGAACGCGAAATCCTCGCCGCCCATCACGAGATCCGCATCGTCGCACGCCCCGGCAATCGACTTGGCAACGCCGGCCGCGAATTCGGTTTGTTCATCGTGATTGACCATGACCGGGTAGCCCCTGTGATAGGTCACGTCGGCCGTCCCGCCAAAGGTTTCCGCGATGCCCGCGCAGATGTTGTGGATGCGCTTTTCTGCCAAGGCGCGCATCCCGGTCGACATGGTGCGCACCGTGCCCTTGAGCTGTACGCGCTGCGGGATCACGTTGAACGCCTTGCTCGATGTCTCAAAGGAGGTGACCGACACCACCACCTGATCGGTCGGATCGGCATTGCGGCTGGCGATGGTCTGCAACGCCAGCACCGCTTGCGATGCCATCACGGTGGTATCGATGGTCTCATGCGGCTTGGCCGCGTGACCGCCCTTGCCCTCGAAGGTGATATCGAACTGGTCGGTTGCGGCAAAAAACGCGCCGGGCCGGATCGCGAAGCTGCCCACCGGTTTGCCCGGCCAGTTGTGCATGCCATAAACCTCCTGGATGCCCCAGCGATCCATCAGGCGATCGTCGCACATTTCCTTGCCGCCACCGCCGCCTTCTTCGGCGGGCTGGAAGATCACGACAACCGTGCCGTCGAAATTGCGCGTCTCGCTCAGGTATTTCGCCGCACCCAGCAACATCGCGGTGTGCCCGTCATGGCCGCAAGCGTGCATCGCGCCATCGGTCTTGGAGGCATAGTCAAGCCCGGTCTGTTCGTGAATCGGCAGCGCGTCCATGTCCGCGCGCAGCCCGATCACCTTGCCGGATGCATTGCTCTTGCCCTTGATCACACCGACAACACCCGTGCGTCCGATCCCGGTCACGACCTCGTCGCAGCCGAACGCGTTGAGCCGTTCGGCCACAAGCGCACTTGTGCGGTGGGTCTCGAACAGGATCTCGGGATTTTCGTGCAAGTCGCGCCGCCACGCGGTGATCTCGTCGTGCAATTCGGCAAAGCGGTTCTTTACGGGCATGGATATCTCCTATGAGGGTTGTCCAGTCGGGAACTGATTTTGTCTGACTTCAATTCGGCAAACCAGCTGCATCCCGGCGGGATCGCGGCGTCCGAAAAAACATGAGCGGGATGGTGGCACATCTGGATGTCCCCATTTCCGGGGACCATATAGGCTCCGGGCCGCGCTGCAAGCATGTCGGAAAAATCCTCCGCAGGCATGCATCTTGCCGGGGACCGTGCTGGCGTGGTGCACATCCCTTTAGTCTTGCCGTTATCCGCGACGGTGGCGTTCACAAGGCCGGACCAAGCTCCATGCGGCTTCCATCGCTGAACCGCGACAGGCGGAACCGGCCAAGATCGTGCCCCGGCGCCTCGCCGCAAACCAGATCGGCCAGCACACGGCCCATCCCCGGACCGATGCCGAACCCGTGCCCGCTCATACCGGTGCCAATGGTCAGGCCGGGGATCGCATCGACCCGGTCCACAACCGGCACCACGTCCGGCAGCGTGTCGATCATCCCGGCCCACATCGCGCGGTAGCGTATCGGCCCGACCTGCGGGAACAGTCGTTCGACGGCAGCCGCCACCTTGCGCAATTTGCCGCTGTTGGGCTTGGGGTTCAGAACGCGCATCGTTTCGAACGGGCTGACCTCGTCCGCCTGCCACTGGCGCCTGGTTGTCCAGGCATCCGGATATCCCCGGGGAGCCGCAGGATAAAAGCGTGTTCCGAACGGATCGGCCCGGAGCTGTGCCGCGTATTTCGGCAGCGCCCGGACAGCGTCCGGCCCGATGAATAGCTCGTGAAAGCCGCCCGCTGCGAGAGATGCACCACCATCGGCCCGCGTGCGAAAGGCAAAATCTGCCCCCGCCGCAGCGCCCGCATGCGGCAGCGCCACCGGGTCCGTCGCCCCGGCGCTTGCACGAACGGACAATTGCGGGATTGCGACCCCGTGCGCCCGCAGGAACAAGGACGACCATGCACCTCCGGCAACCACGACATCGGAACACGCAATGCGCCCGGCCTCGGAATGGACCCCGGTGACCCGCCCGCCTTCGAGATCGAGCTTGCGTGCGGCGCAGCCCTCGACGATCACCGCCCCCTCGCGCAGTGCGATCCCCGCCAGCGCCGGCACCGCGACCCAAGGCTCGGCCCGCATGTCGGACGGCGTGGTCAGCGCCCCGTGGACGCCGCCCTTTGCCAGTTCCGGAAAGCGCGCCTTCAGCGCCGCACGGTCCAGCAGTTCCGTATCCACCCCCTGCGCGGTCGCATAGGGCAGCCAATCGGCAAAACCGGCCAGTTCCTTGTCGCTCTCGGCCAGATAGGTCACACCCGACCGCACAAGGCCGATATCCACATTTGTCTGGCTGGCAAGCTCGGTCCAGAGATGGTTTGCCTCGACCATGATCGGCAGCTCGTGCGGATCGCGCCCCTGCTGACGGATCCAGCCCCAGTTGCGCGAGGATTGCTCTGCCGCGATCCGCCCTTTTTCCAGCAGCACGACGCGCCGTCCCTTGCGCGCCAGGAACAAAGCCGTGCACACCCCGACCACCCCGCCACCGATCACCACCACGTCGGTTTCCGCCGGCGGCGGTCCGGGAAACGCGATGGGCGTGGCGTCCGAAATCGGAAATGGCATCATGCCGACAGGTGCTCCACAAGTCGCTCCATGAAGGCCTGCCCTTCCTTGAACTGGGCCAGCGTTATGTATTCATCTGGCTGATGCGCCACGGCGATGTCACCGGGGCCGCAGACCACCACGGAATACCCGGCGGCCTGAAAATGGCTCGCCTCGGTCCCGTAAGAGACATGTTGCGTGCCGTTATCCCCCGTGAGTTGCCGCACCAGCGTTTCCGCTTTGCTGCCATCCTTGGGCTTGAAGGGCGGCAGGGAAAAGGCGGGTGTTATCTCGATCCAGGCCTCGGGGCGCACGGCTTTCATTTCGGCCTCGATCTCGGCGGCGGCGGCGCGCAGCCTGTCTTCCCAATGCTCCAGGGTCTCTCCCGGTACGACGCGAAAGCCGAGGCCGAATTCGCAATCCTTGGCCGTGATGTTATGCGCCGTGCCACCCGAGATCTGGCCAACATGCACGTTGGTATAGGGCGGGTTGAACTGCGCCGCGATCGGCCCCGGTTCCGCAGCCGCACTTTCGGCGTTCGTCCGGTTCGCCCATTCGATCAGCTTGGCACCATACATGATCGCGCTGACGCCCATGTGCAGGATCGAGGAATGCACCTCGAACCCATGCACATGCACCCAGAACGTGTTGCCGCCCTTGTGGCCTGTGACGGCCTTGAGCATCGTTGGTTCGCCCACGATCACCGTGTCGGCGCGCGGCACTTTGCCCTGCATCGCCTCGATCAAGGGCGGGGCGCCGGTGCAGCCCACTTCCTCGTCATAGCTCAGGGCGATCTGCACAGGGCGTTTGACCCCGCGATGCTGCGCCTCGACCAGCGCCCAGATCGCCAGCGCGTCAAACCCCTTCATGTCGGTGGTCCCGCGGCCAAACAGCTTGCCGTCCCGTTCGGTCACCGTGAACGGATCGGTGGTCCATGGCTGGCCGTCGACCGGGACAACATCGGTATGGCCTGACAGGACCACGCCGCCCGGCAGATCGGGTCCGACATGGGCAAACAGCGCCGCCTTGCTCGGATCGTCGGCTTTGACTTGCCGGTGGCAGGCGATTCCATGGCCTGCGAGGTAGCCTTCGACCCAATCGATCAGCGGCAAGTTCGTGTCGCGGCTGACCGTCGGGAATTTCACCAGATGGTCAAGAATCTCGCGGGGGGACAATCGTGTCTGCATATATTCACTCTGCGTCGGATGACAAAAGGTAGTCCGCGTAGACCGGGTGATGATCCGATGGCCAGACATCATCGAATTTGCGTTGCAGCACAAACGGCCCCGCTGCGAGCGCAACATCACGTGTCCGAGACAGATGGTCAATGGCTCCAAACAGGTGCAGCCCGCGGTTCAGGTGATAGGTCGCGCCCGGCGTCCGGTCGAAGGTCACGCCCGCGTCTTCCAGAATGTCCATCGTGCGGGTACCGTGCAGCGCATTCAGGTCACCGACGATAAAGACGGTCTCTCCGGCGTCGATCCACGGGCGCACGCGGTCGCGGACCAGTGCAGCCGATTTCAGGCGGTTTGACCGGCTGGAATATTCGAAATGCAGGTTCACGACGCGGATGAGCGCCGTGGTGTCCCGCTCTTCGAACCGTGACCAGCTTGCGAAGGCCGGATAGGACCCATTGAAGATGGCCGAATAGATCACGTCGGGTGTGCGAGAAAAGAAAAACCACCCCTGATCAACCAGTTGCAGCCGGTCCGTGCGATAGAACATTGGTTGGGTCGTCGGAAAATCGCGCCAGTCCCCGGTGGCCGCAACATCGTAGCCCGGGTTGCGGTCGGCCAGGTAATCCCGCGCCAGGTTGACCGACCCGTCGCTGCCGCCCTGAAAGCTCTCCATTTCCTGGAACGCGACGATGTCGGCCTGCAACCTCTTGAACGCGCTGTCCAATGGGCCCTTGCGCCGATCCCAGTTTCCGACAGACCACGCGCCGGTGTCCTGATTGAGAATGATGTAATGCACGTTGTAGCTGGCAATCCGCAGTGCATCGTCTCGTGGCGGCGCCACCGTCACATCGCCTTCGCTGTTGCTGACATGGAGCGCGAACGCCACCAGCGTCGCAAGCACGAGGAACACCAGGAACACAAGACCGCCGCGCAACATACGTCGAAAAAGCAGTTTCATGCCACGAGACTTATCGCGTCACTGCGACAAGGTCAGTAGCCGCTATCGGTGGTCAGCACCTTGTGACCGGGTTCCACCTCGCGGTAGACGGATGGCTCGGGTTGGTAATCCAGCCCGTGAATGGGCGACGGGATCGGTTTGAAGTTCAGGTCCTTCTCCGACTTGCGCCTTTGTGGGTCGGCAATCGGCACCGCTTTCATCAAGGCTTGAGTATAGGGGTGCTGCGGGTTTTCGAACACCGCGCGGCGGGGGCCAATCTCCACGATCCGGCCCAGATACATCACGCCGACATGATGGCTGACCCGCTCGACCACCGCCATGTCATGGCTGATGAAGAGATAGGAAATCCCCAGCTCCGCCTGCAATTCCAGCATCAGGTTCAACACCTGTGCCTGTACCGATACGTCGAGCGCCGACACGGCCTCGTCCGAAACGATCAGCTTGGGGTTCAGCGCCAGCGCGCGCGCAATGGCGATGCGTTGCCGCTGCCCGCCCGACAATTCATGTGGATAGCGCTGCATGAAGCTGCGTGGCAATTCCACGCGGTCGAACAGCATTTCGACCCGTTCGCGCATCTCCTTGGAGGATCCCATGCCATAATTGCGCATCGGCTCGGACACCTGATCGGCCAATTGCATCTGAGGATTCAGCGAAGCGAAGGGATCCTGGAACACCATCTGCATCTCGCTGCGCGCTTCGCGCAGGCCGGTCTGGCCCAGTGCCATGATGTCCTTGCCCTCAAGAAAAATGCTGCCCTCCAGCGGTTCCACCAGTCGAAGGATCGACCGTCCGGCGGTGGATTTGCCGCATCCTGATTCCCCGACAAGGCTCAGCGTCTGGCCCTTGTTCACCGAAAACGACAGGTCCTCGACGGCATGGACATTGGCGACCGTGCGCCGGAAAAACCCGCCTTTCACCGGAAACCGCGTCGTCAGGTTCTTGACATCGAGAAGCACCTCTTCGGACCCGGTGATCGGCGGCACATCGGACCCGTCCCGGCCCAACAGGCGCATCGGACGCGGCAAGTCGGTGCCCGTCATCTCGCCCAGCTTGGGCACTGCGGCCAGCAGTGACTGGGTGTAGGGGTGCTGCGGGTTTTCGAAGATCTCCTGGACGGTGCCTTCCTCGACCTTGTTGCCGCGGAACATGACAACAACGCGGTCGGCCATCTGGGCCACCACCGCCATGTCGTGCGTGATGAACATGACCGCCGTACCGGTTTCACGCTTGAGCCGGTCGATCAGCGCCAGTATCTCGGCCTGGATCGTCACGTCGAGTGCCGTGGTCGGCTCGTCCGCGATCAGAAGGCGCGGCTCGCAAGCCAAGGCCATCGCGATCACAACGCGCTGCCGCATGCCACCCGACAGCTCGTGCGGGAACTGTTTCAGACGACGCTCCGGTTCGGGGATCCGCACTTGCCGCATCAATTCAAGCGCCCGCGCTTCGGCTTGTGCCCGGGTCATGCCCTTGTGCAGGCGCAGGCCTTCGGTCAATTGCTTGCCAACGGTGAAGACCGGATTGAGCGCGGTCATCGGCTCCTGGAAGATCATGCCGATTTCGTTGCCGCGGATCGTGCGCATCAGGTCCTGATCGGTATCGGCAAGATCGACGGTCCCCTTTTCCTTGCGGTCGAACAGCATGTGGCCGCCAGTGACCTCGCCACCGCCGTATTGAACAAGCCGCATCAACGCGAGGGACGACACCGATTTGCCGGATCCGGATTCGCCCACCACGCAGACAGTTTCGCCGGGATTTATCTCGAACGAGACATCCTCGACACCGACAACCGTTCCCGACTTGGTCTGGAATTCAACCCGAAGGTGATCAATCTTGGCGATGCTGCCATCGGGCATGGGCGCGATCCTTTTGCAGAATTTGCACAAACGCTAAACGACGTTCGGGCAGAGTCAAACGCTCTCTGGGCAGACGCGACGCAAACCGACCTCGGGACTTGCATTTTGCGAAAAAGTTGTTTCGATATGGGCTTAGGGGATGTTGAGCGCGTGGTGAGCGGTGGGTTTTGGTGGTCTTGAACAGCAAGACTTGCCTTGCTTCGCAGCCTTTCCCGGCAACAAGAACGACATGGGCAAACTGTGTCCAACAAGGAGAGACGAATGAAACTCACGACCCTTCTCATGGGGGCCGCTGCGGCTGTCGCCCTGGCCCCTGCCGCGTTCGCAGAACGTGGATCGGACGGTGAGGTCCGGATCATCTACTGGCAAGCGCCCTCCATCATGAATGCGTTCCTGTCGGGCGGCACCAAGGATGTCGAAGCCGCCTCGATGGTCATTGAACCGCTCGCCCGTTACGATCCGGCCGGCAATCTCGTGCCATGGCTGGTCGAAGAGGTGCCGACCATTCAGAATGGCGGCGTCAGCGAAGACCTGACCTCGATCACATGGACCATCACGCCGGGCCTGACATGGTCCGATGGCACGCCGTTCACATCCGAAGACGTCAAGTTCACCTACGAGTATTGCACCGATCCCGAAGGCGGCTGCGCGCAGGTGACGAAATTCGAAGGCGTCGAAAGCGTCGAGACACCTGACGAAACCACTGTTGTCGTGAATTTCGAAGGCCCGACCCCGAACCCCTATGGCCCGTTTGTCGGCGGCGAAAGCCCGATCATCCAGAAGGCGCAGTTCGAAAACTGCACGGGCGCGGCGGCCTCGACCTGCACCGAGGAAAACTTCAACCCGATCGGCACCGGCCCGTTCGTTGTCGACGAATTCAAGCCGAACGACGTGATTTCCATGTCGGCAAACGAGAATTACCGCGATCCGGACAAGCCCGCTTTTGCATCGGTCTCCTTTAAGGGTGGCGGCGATGCGCGCGCAGCGGGTCAGGCCGTGATGGAAACCGGAGAATTCGACTATGCCTGGAACCTTCAGCTGGCACCTGACGTGATCGCAGCGATGGAAGAAGGCGGGCGCGGCGTCGCGGTTGCCGGGTTCGGACCGCTGCTCGAACGCATCATGGTCAACCAGACGGACCCCGATCCCAACCTGCCCGAGGGCGAACGCTCCACTGCGGCGCATCCTCATCCCTTCCTGCGCGAACCTGCGGTCTACAAGGCGATGTCGATGGCCATCGACCGCCAGCTGCTGGTGGAAATCGGCTATGGTCAGGCCGGCCGGGTGGGCTGTTCCTGGGTCCCGGCCCCCGAGGCCTTCGCTTCCACGTTCGAGGGCTGCGACGTTCAGGACATCGAAGGCGCCAAGGCGCTGCTGGATGAAGCCGGCATCGTCGACAGCGATGGCGACGGCGTGCGCGAACACGATGGCGAGCCGCTCTCGATCCTGTACCAGACCTCGACCAACGCGGTCCGTCAGGATTTCCAGGCGCTGATCAAGGAATGGTGGGAACAGATCGGCTTCGAGGTCGAGCTGCGCAACGTGGATTCGTCGGTGTTCTTCGGTGGCGATCCGGGCAGCCCGGACACCTTCCAGAAGTTCTATGCCGATGTGGAAATGTACGCCAACACCTTCAACGGCACCGACCCGCAGAGCTATCTCGGCAACGGCCTGTGCGACAAGGCTCCGCGGCCCGAAACGCAGTGGCAGGGCGAGAACATCAGCCGCTTCTGCATGGAAGAATATGATGCGTTGCATGACGAGTTGACAGAGACCGCCGACATGGCAGAGCGTCAGCGCATCGGTCGGGAACTGAGCGCCATGATGACCGACAATGGCGGGATGATCCCGCTGGTGCACCGTGGTCGTCTGTCTGCCCACTCCAACACGCTGGGCGGCGTTGACCTCAACGTCTGGGACAGCGAATTGTGGAATGTTGCGGACTGGTACCGCATGGACTAATGCCGCAGTTTGGGTGCGTGACATCACGCACCCTACACGTGTTCGGCAGGGTGCGTGCTTGCACGCATCTTGCCACTTTCCAAGACTCATGCCCCGAGGCGCCACACGATGCTGACCTTTGCCGTTCGACGACTTGTCCTCGCCGTTCCGACGCTTCTGTTCATCAGTTTTGTCATTTTCATGCTTTTGCAACTCGCCCCCGGCGACCCCATGGCGCAGGTTCCGCTGACCGTCCCGCCAGAGGTCAAGCAGCAGATGCGCGAAGCGCTTGGCGTCGGAGAACCCGCGCTTGTGCAATACTGGAAATGGTTGGTGCAGGTCTTCTGGACCGAACCAAAGGTGTTCATCGACTGGGCCACTCGGTCCAGCGGTCTTCTGGGATGGCTGCCGGATACGCAGCTTTACCAGGACGAGTTGCGCGTGATCTCCTGGCAGACCCGTTCGCCGGTCATGGACATCGTCATCCAGCGCATCCCGCAAACGCTTTGGGTTGTCGGCATGGCGTATGTCGTGGGCATCCTGATCGCCCTGCCCATCGGCATCTATTCGGCCTACAGGCAATATTCGGTCTTCGACCAGTCGGGCACCTTCATCACGATGATCGGCTTTTCGATCCCGCCCTTCTTCACCGGCCCGTTGCTCATCGTCATTTTCTCGGTGCAGCTGGGCTGGTTTCCGTCGATCTATGACACGACCCACATCGTGAACGACTGGGCCAGCTTCAAGTTCCAGCTGCAACAGATGATCCTGCCGGTGATGGTGCTGGCGCTGCAGACAACCGCGCAGATCAGCCGCTACATGCGCGCCTCGATGCTCGACAACCTCAACCAGGACTATGTCCGCACCGCCCGCGCCAAGGGGCTGTCCGAGGCCGTGGTCGTCACCGTGCATGTCCTGCGCAATTCGATGATCCCGGTCATCACGGTGATCGCGCTCAACGTGCCGGCCATCTTCGGCGGAGCGATCATCACGGAGAACGTGTTCAAGGTAAACGGCCTTGGCCAATTGCTCATCACGGCGCTGTTCGCCAGTGATCTGCCGATGGTGATGACAATCACGTTTATTTTCGCCTTCCTCATCGTCATGTTCAACCTGATCGCCGATATCCTGTACGGCCTTCTCGACCCGAGAATCCGCTATGACTGATCCCCTCCCCGCCTCCCCCGCCCCGATAGAAGCGCTGGCCGACAAAGGCCCGCTGGCACCGCCACGCAGCCAGTGGAAAGACGTTTGGGACCAGTTCCGCAAACACAAGGGCGCAATGTTCGGCGGTGGATTTCTGATTTTCATCACCATCGCGGTGTTGATCGGACCTTTGATCTGGCAGGTCGACGCGCAAAAGCTGGATATTCGCAACAAGGACATGCGCCCGATCTGGACCGCAATCTGGAACAGCTCTGCCGATGTGTCCTGGACCCGGCCCTTCGGCACCGACCAGCTCGGGCGCGACCAGTTTGCGCAGATCCTTCAGGGCGGTCGCATCTCGATGGCCGTGGGATGGGCGGCAATGGTCCTGAGCCTTGTCATCGGCACGACCGTCGGTGTTCTCGCCGGGTTCGTGAATAAGGTGGACGGCGTGCTGATGCGCCTGACGGACCTGTTCCTGTCCTTGCCGATCTTGCCGATGCTGCTTGTCGCGGTGACCCTGTTCCGCCAGCCATTGCGCGCGGCGTTCGGCCCCGAAGGCGGCATGTTCGTCCTGATCGTCGCGATCATCGCGGTGACAAGCTGGATGCCGACGGCCCGGATCGTGCGCGGCGATATCCTTGCCCTGAAGGAGCGCGAATTCATTCTTGCTGCGCGCTCCATCGGCACCACGCCCTTCCGGATCGTGCAGCGCCATCTGCTGCCGAATGTTCTGTCGCCGATCATGGTGTCGGCCACGCTTGGCCTCGCCACCGCGATCATCACCGAATCCGCGCTCAGCTTCCTTGGGGTCGGCTTCCCGTCGGACTTCCCCACCTGGGGCAAGATGCTTGCAGATGCCGTGTCGCGGATGCAGCAATTCCCCGAACGCGTGATGCTGCCGGGCCTGTTCATCTCCTTGACCGTTTTGTCGGTGAACTACCTCGGCGACGGGCTGCGCGACGCGCTCGACCCGCGCATCCGGGGGCGTTGACGCATTTGCCGGCCTCCTTGTGACGAAAATGCCCTCGGGGACCGCCAATTGCGGACCGGGGGCAAAGTCCCACCGTTTCGCGTCAATGCGCGCGACGCACCCTCGTCTATTGCAAATAAAACCAGAAACCCGATCATGCGCTGACCGCTGGAAGACTGGTTCGGCCACAGCCGCCACGACAGAACGGCATTCCACAGGTTTTCACGGGTCCGGAATTCTCTCCCACCCACCCGCGCGCATCTCGGGTCTGCACCCCTTGTCGAACCAACGGCGTCCCGTCATCTGACAAATCGCGCAGATGAAAAGGAGCGACCCCATGTTCGAATCTCTTGGCCTCGAGACCCTTACCGCGCCGCAAGCGGCGATTGGGCTCGGGTTGATCCTTGGTGTCGCCTTCGGTGCCCTGGCAGAGCGCACGAAATTCTGCTTTCGCCGCAGCCTGGTGGGTGAAGATCGCAAGCAGGCCATGGGCATCTGGATGACCGCGCTGGCCGTGGCTGTGCTCGGCACGCAGGCCGGTGTGCTGACCGGCATGATCACCTTTGACGATCACCGCTTGCTGGCGGGTGACCTTCCAGTCCTCGCCATCACCTTGGGCGGTCTGATGTTCGGCGCGGGCATGGTGCTCACACGCGGCTGTGTCTCGCGGCTGACGGTCCTGTCGGCCAGTGGCAACCTGCGCGGCGTGTTTGTGCTGCTGGTC
The DNA here is from genome assembly GCA_041685125.1 of Marivita sp. Lineage (GTDB taxonomy): Bacteria > Pseudomonadota > Alphaproteobacteria > Rhodobacterales > Rhodobacteraceae > Marivita. Next base: position 71,093 of record JAWLGI010000003.1, read on the forward strand.
TTTGCCATCACGGCCCATGCCACGCTCAAGGGCCTCCTCGCGCCCCTACGCAGCACGCTGGGCTCTGTCACCATTCCCTTGGGCGACACGGTGTCCCTCGCCGCTCTGCCGGGCGGTGCGCTGCTCTGGTCTGCGCTGATTGCCCTGGCCGCCTTGGCCGTTGCCCTGCGATCGGGCAACCGCGTCGGTTCGCTTGTCATGGCAGCACTTCTTGGCGCGCTGGTGCCCGCCGGGTGGATCGGCACGGGTTTTGTCCTCTACGATGATTTTGACCCGGTCGCGCTGCAAAGCCTGTCTTTCACGGCACCTTTCGCCGACACGCTGTTCTGGACCGTTGCTTCCAGTTCGATCCCCGCCAATTTCGGCGTCGGGCTGATTGGCGGCGTCCTTGGCGGAGCCTTGGTGACGTCCCTGGCGTTTGGCAGCTTCCGGTGGCACTCCTTCAGCACTCCGGCCGAAACCGGCCGCTACGCTGGCGGTGCCGTCCTGATGGGCGTCGGTGGCGTGCTGGCCGGAGGCTGCACGGTGGGCGCGGGTCTGGCCGGCGTGCCGACGCTTTCCGTCGCCGCCCTTTTGGCCCTCCTGTCCATCGCCGCAGGTGCGTTTCTGGCAAATGCAGTGCTGACGCCTGCGCGGCGCAACGCCTACGCGCAACCGGCCGAATAAGGCTCAGATGTCGATCTCGCCCTCTTCCGGCGGTGGCAAACTGTCGAGAGGGGGCGCATCCTCTTTGCGTTTGAGCAGGATGTCCCCGTTCGGCAACACAACCGGCGGCTCGTAGGCGGACCAATCCTCGACCTGCGCCATCAGGTCCCGCAGGGCCGGTCCCATCTCCTCGGCGAAACTGCGGATTGCCGGTTCGATATCATCGGCCAGCCCCTCAAGCTCACGAAGCGCCGGCCCCATCTCGTCCATAAGCCCCCGAAAGAAGAGCTTCGCCCCCTCCTCCATGAGGCTGGTGCCCTGATCCTCCTGCGCCGAGGCGGCCGATGTCGTGATGGCCAAAGCCAGTGCAATGCTGGAAATCTGTTTCATCGCTCAAATATAAGCCAGTTCGCCGACGATTTCACCCTATAGGTCAATATCCAGAGACACCGGATAGTGATCCGACGCCGTCAGCAAGGCCTGCCGCAATTCAGGTGTCGTCCAGCACACCGGATCGTCGAACGGATGCCAGATTCTCCAGCGGCGCGCCTTGGCCCGCAAATCGGGGGACACCATCACGTAATCCAGAAGTGCCTGCAAATACCGCTCTTCTTGCGCGATGTAAAATCTCGCCGTGCTCGGCTGTGCCACGATCCGCCGCGACAACGCCCGCGACGCATGCGGGTCGAACAAGGCCAGATCGCCGCGTCCCAGGACGATCTCGACCGAACTGCGGCCGAAAAGCTCTTCGTATTCATCCAGCCCGGGGCCGTCATTCAGATCCCCCAGCACGATGACCGGGTCCACTTTCGCCAGATGCTCTTCGACCCGGGCGCGCACCCAGATCGCCTGCGCCAATTGTTTGCGCCGGTTTGCGATGGACAGGCGCATCACTTCGTCGCGGTTTGCCGCGCCATGTGGCGCCTTGGATTTCAGATGGGTCCCGATCAGGCGGATCATCTGCCCCGTCGCGCGCACATTCATCGCCACTTCGAACGGCGGCTTGGAAAACACCACCTTGTCCTCGGTCGCGTCTATGTCGAGATCAATGCGAAAGGTCCCGTCAAAACGCGGCGCGCCTGCGCCCGCCGGCGCACCGGGCACCGGCGCAGGCCCCTTGGGATCGTGCTCGGCCGACAACATGTCGGGGTCATATATCAACGCGATTTCCTGCCGGGTTTCATTGGCAAACCCCATCACCGCCTTGCGGGCGCGCAGATCAAAGACGCTGGCAAAGGTCTCAAGCGACCGGACAGTGTCGCGCCGGCGGTTGGAGTCCGGGGCCTCGATCACCATCACCGCATCCGCATCCATCGCGGTAAAGACGATCCCGAGCGCCTCGATCTGCATGGCCTTGGTCACGTCATGCCGCACCGACCAGCTGTCATCGGCAACCAGCCCGCCATCGTCGTCGAACAGCACATCGAACCACTCGACATTGTAGGTGGCGATCCGCATCAAGCGTTCTCACGGGCCGCGATCTCTTCCCAGGCGCGATTGATGTCGATCAGGCGGCGTTCGGACAGCTTCACGGCCTCCTCCGGTACGCCGCGCGCGATCATGCGATCCGGGTGACTTTCGCGCACCAACATCCGCCATGTCGCGCGAATCTCGTGAAGCGGCATATCGGGATCGACGCCCAGCACATCAAAAGGGTCACGCTGCGCGTCGGGTACGAAGCGCGATTTGAGCCGCTTGAACGCCCCTTCGGACAATTCGAATATCTCCGCCACGCGGTGCAGGAACGCATCCTCGCCATCGTGATACGTCCCATCCGCCATGGCGATATGAAACAATCCCTCCATCAGGTCGCAAAGCGTGCCCTGGTCCTCTCCGAACATGGTGCGGATACGCCTGGCATAATCCTCGAACCCCGCCACGTCCTGCCGTGCAAGGTTGAAAACGCGCGCAGCGCCCGCCTCGTCCTCCTCGGGGATGTGAAACACCTCGCGAAAGGCCATAACCTCGTCACGGGTCACGCGCCCGTCCGCCTTGGCCATCTTGGCCGACAGGGCGATCACCGCGATCGTGAAAGCAACGGTCTTTTCCGGCGGTGTGCGCAAACGGTCGAACACCGCGGCCAGACCCTCGCCCGACGCGAGGGCCGACACGGCGTCCGCGATGCGCGACCAGATCGACATGGTCGCAGTCTATGGCAAAACCGCGATTTTGTCAGTGCGGCATCAGAGCATTTTCTGCATCAGCACAAGGTCGATCCAGCGGTCGAACTTGAACCCGACCTCGGGCAGCACCCCCACCTCGACAAAGCCAAGCGCTGCGTGAAACGCCCGGCCCGCCGGGTTCTCGCCACTCACACCCGCGATCAGGGAATGTACCCCCTCCGCGCGCGCCTCATCCTCGAGCGCCGCCATGAGCGCACGCCCCGCCCCCCGGCCCCAGGCGTCGGGATGCAGCACGATGGAATGTTCCTGCGTCCGCACATAGCCCGGCCCATGCCGGAACGGGAAATAAGAGGCCAGGCCCCGCACCAACCCGTCGATCTCGACCACCTTGTAGGCCGTCCCGCGCTTGGCGATATCGGCCTGCACAGTCTCGACCGTCTTCACCTCGGTGGTGAAGGTGACGGTCGTGCCGGCGATGAGCATGTTCAGAATATCGGTCAGCGCTTCCGCATCTTCGGGCCGCGCCGTGCGGACACTCATCGCAGCTCCCGCATGCGGTCCGGGGCCGCAAATGTCGCGTGCAGCGCCCGCTCCGCTGCGGTCTCGAAGACAACACGGGCGTCCCGGAATACCGGGCCGAGCCGCGCGGCCAGGTCTTGGGCATCCGGCCCCGACACGGTCAGCGCCGTCAGGCGCAAGCCCGCCCCGGACAGAACCTCCCCCGGCGGCGTGTCGGTGTGCCATTGAATGACCGCCGGAAACTGCCCGCCATAGGGCAGCCGGCCATCGGGTGGCACCAGCATGGTCCAGCTCAAGTCACCACGTCTGAGATGCACCGGCACGCCCGCCTCCGGAAACGCGTCCTGCGCCGCCGCGATGTCGTCACAGCGGACAATCCACTTGTCGAGCCGGGCCGCGCCGGTGAAATCATCGAGCCCGAACCAGCGCGGATAGTCCGGCGCGGGTTGTGACGGGTCGATGGCAATCGCCTCGAAGTAAAGCCCGTCCTCCAGCCCGAGCAGCCGGTTATGCGTCGCGTAATGCGCATGCTGCCCACCGCGCAAGAGCGGCACGCCAAGCGCCGCCTCGCTATGCGCCACCGCCTCGGCCAAGGTCTCCCCGGCCACCGCGACATGATCCAATGTGAACATCAGGACCGACCTCCCCGGCTTCTTTGTTTTTCAAATATCCCGGGGGGTCGTTCATTGCGGCGCCATTGGTGCAAGCCCAATGGACGACGGGCGGAGCCCCCAGCACGTCGGATCGGCGAAGCCGATCCGAAACCACGCTCACCCCCGCGCCTCGCGGATCAGCCGCAGGATGTCCTGCGCCGCCTCGGGGATGTTCGTACCGGGTCCGAAGATCGCCTTCACGCCAGCATCCTGAAGGAACTTGTAATCCTGCTGCGGGATCACCCCGCCACAGATCACGAGTATATCCTCCGCCCCTTGCGCCTTGAGCTCCTTCACAAGCTCCGGGGCCAGTGTCTTGTGCCCTGCGGCCTGGCTCGAGATCCCGATCACATGCACATCGTTGTCGATCGCATCCTGCGCCGCCTCGGCGGGCGTCTGGAACAACGGCCCGACATCCACGTCGAACCCGATATCCGCGAAAGCGGTCGCGATCACCTTGGCGCCCCGGTCGTGGCCGTCCTGCCCCATCTTGACCACCAGCATCCGCGGGCGGCGGCCTTCGTCCTCGGCAAAATCCTCGACCGACCGCTGGATGGCGGCAAAGCCCTCGTCACCTTCATAGGCCGCGCCATAGACGCCCGCCAAGGTCTTGACCTCGGCCCGGTGGCGGCCAAACACTTTTTCCATCGCCATGCTGATTTCTCCGACTGATGCGCGTGCGCGCGATGCCTCGACCGCTGCCTCCAGAAGGTTGCCGCCATCCTTCGCGCGCCGCTCCAATTCCGCCAATGCCCTGTCGCAGGCCGCCTGATCGCGGCTGCCGCGAATTGTCTTGAGCCGGTCGATCTGGGACTGGCGCACCTTGACGTTGTCCACGTCCAGGATATCCAGATCGTCCTCGGTCTCGCGGCGGTACTTGTTGACGCCGACGATCACATCCTCGCCCCGGTCGATCAAAGCCTGACGGGTTGCGGCCGTCTCCTCGATGCGCAGCTTTGGCATGCCGCTGGCGACCGCCTTGGTCATGCCGCCCATCTCGTCCACCTCCTCGATCAGCTTCCAGGCTTCCTCGGCCAGATCATGGGTCAGCTTTTCGACATAATAGGACCCCGCAAGCGGGTCGATGACATTCGTCACACCGGTTTCTTCCTGCAAGATCAACTGCGTGTTGCGTGCAATGCGGGCGGAAAACTCCGTTGGCAGCGCAATCGCCTCGTCCAGCGCGTTGGTGTGCAGGCTTTGCGTGCCGCCCAAGACCGCGCTCATCGCTTCATAGGCGGTTCGGATCACGTTATTGTAGGGGTCCTGTTCGGCAAGGCTCACACCGGAGGTCTGACAATGGGTGCGCAGCACCTTGGAGCGGTCGTTCTTGGCCCCAAGCTCGGTCATGATCCGGTGCCACAGCAGCCGCGCCGCACGCAGCTTGGCCGCCTCCATGAAGAAGTTCTTGCCGATGGCAAAGAAGAACGACAGGCTTCCTGCGAACTTGTCCACATCCATGCCGCGCGCCATGGCGGTCTGAACGTATTCCTTGCCGTCCGCCAGCGTGTAGGCCAGTTCCTGAACAAGGTTCGCACCCGCCTCCTGCATGTGGTAGCCGGAGATGCTGATCGAATTGAACCGCGGCATCTCGTTGCTGGTGTATTCGATGATATCCGCGATAATCCGCATCGACGGCTCGGGCGGGTACACGTAAGTGTTGCGGACCATGAACTCCTTGAGGATGTCGTTCTGAATGGTGCCCGACAGGACCGACTTGTCATGCCCCTGCTCTTCGCCCGCGACGATGAAACTGGCAAGGATGGGGATCACCGCGCCGTTCATCGTCATCGACACTGACACCTGATCGAGCGGGATGCCGTCGAAAAGGATCTTCATGTCCTCGACACTGTCAATCGCCACGCCGGCCTTGCCCACATCACCGACCACGCGTTCGTGATCGCTGTCATAGCCCCGGTGGGTCGCCAGATCGAAGGCCACGGAAACACCCTGCTGTCCCGCCGCCAGATTCCTGCGGTAGAACGCGTTGGACTCCTCTGCCGTCGAAAACCCCGCATATTGCCGGATCGTCCAGGGCCGGCCTGCATACATCGTTGCCTTGACCCCGCGCGTGAACGGGGCCTCGCCGGGGATCGACCCCAGATGCGGCAGCCCTTCCACATCCTCTTCGGTATAAAGCGGCTGGACCTCGATACCTTCCAGCGTTTTCCATGTCAGCGCGTCGAGCGGCTTTCCGCGAAGCTCTTTTTCCGCAAGCTGGCGCCATGTGTCTTTCTTGGCTGTCATTTGGCGTGTCATCCTTTTGTCTGCGCCCGCGTGTCGCCGATCCATGGCGTCCCGCGCGGCGGTGAGGGTCTGTTGGGCAATCGTCCGGTGGTCACTTTTTTGCAATCCGCCGCGTTTCGAGCCTTCGCTTCGGGCGATCCGCGCCCTATGTTCGCGCGCATGAACAAGATATTATCCCTGATGCTGGCTGGCATGATGACGCTCTCCTCCGCCGCGTGGACGCAAGAGCGGGAAGACGAGACCACGATCGACGATCTGTCAGTGGACATGGTCCGCTCCGCACAGGACGTGACGCTGTCCGATTTCCTGTGGATCAAGCGCCCCGTCGTCGTTTTTGCCGAAAGCCCCGCCGACCCGAGATACGTCCAACAGATGCAGTTCCTGCTTGACGAGCTGGAAGCGCTCGACGCGCGGGATGTCGTCATCATCACCGACACCGACCCCGATGCCCGTTCTTCCATTCGGACCAAGCTGCGGCCGCGCGGCTTCATGCTGGCGTTGATCGGCAAGGATGGACAGGTCGAGCAGCGCAAGCCGCTGCCATGGAGCGTCCGCGAAATCACCCGCGCCATCGACAAGATGCCGTTGCGCCAGCAGGAAATCGATGACCGCACGGACGGCCTGCCACGGGGGTAAGGCCGGCCACCATGTCCGAACGGCATATCGCCCGATATCGTCAGCACCAAAGACACGCGCCTATTCGAACTCCATGATCACATCATCCACGGCCAGACTGTCGCCCGGGTCGGCATTGATCCTCGAGACCGTGCCTTTGCGTTCGGCGCGCAGGATATTTTCCATCTTCATCGCCTCGACGGTGCACAGCGGCTGACCTTCTTGAACCTCGTCGCCTTCACCGACATCGATTTTCACGATCAGGCCCGGCATCGGGCAGAGCAGCATTTTCGATGTATCGGGCGGCACTTTCTCGGGCATCCTGCGCGCCAGTTCCGCCTGGCGCGCCGTGCGGACATGGACCTTGAGGTCCGCGCCCCGCGTGCGAATGCGGAACCCGCCCGACACCTTGCCGACCTTCATCACCAGTGGTGTGTCGTTCACCGTCATCCGCGCCAGTTGATCACCGGGCGTCCAAGCGCCCGCAACGCGCAATTCGGCGCCATCGGCAAAGCGAACGGTCGCGCCGGTCTGGTCTGCCGCGATGGTCACGTCGAAATCCCGGTCCTGCAACGCGACATTCCAGTCATCACCCACTTGGCGCTCGTGATTGTCGAGCGTGCCGGAGATGCGCGCGCGCCGGATCTCGGCCACCCGGTTCATCGCCGCACAGGCGGCGACGACCCGTTGCAGCGCGGTCTCGTCCAGCGTCACGCCTTCAAAGCCGTCGGGATATTCCTCTTCGATGAAGGCGGTGGTCATCTCGCCCGCGATGAACTTGGGATGATCCATCACGGCGGCCACGAAGGGCAGGTTATGGCCAATGCCTTCGACCTCGAAACTGTCGAGCGCGTTGCGCATCACCTCGATGGCTTCGCCCCGCGTCGGTGCCCAGGTGCAAAGCTTTGCGATCATCGGATCGTAATACATGCTGATCTCGCCGCCCTCGAACACGCCGGTGTCGTTGCGTACGACGCCATCGCCCAGCGGGCCTTCCTCGGGTGGGCGATAGCGGGTCAGGCGGCCAATCGACGGCAGGAACCCGCGATACGGGTCTTCGGCATAAAGCCGGTTCTCGATGGCCCAGCCATTGATTTTCACATCATCCTGCGTGATCGACAGCGCCTCGCCATTGGCGATGCGGATCATCTGTTCGACCAGATCGACGCCGGTAATGAGCTCGGTCACGGGGTGTTCCACCTGCAACCGCGTGTTCATTTCGAGGAAATAGAAATTCCGGTTGCCATCGACGATGAATTCCACTGTCCCGGCGCTGGTGTAGCCCACGGCCTTCGCCAGGGCGACGGATTGCTCCCCCATCGCCTTGCGTGTTTCTTCATCCAGGAACGGGCTGGGGGCTTCTTCGACAACCTTCTGGTTCCGGCGCTGGATCGAACATTCCCGTTCGTTCAGGTAGATGCCGTTGCCATGCGCATCACAAAGCACCTGGATCTCGATATGGCGCGGCTGGGTGATAAATTTCTCTATGAAGATGCGGTCGTCGCCGAAGGATGACGCGGCTTCGTTCTTGGACGACTGGAACCCTTCGCGCGCCTCATCGTCATTCCACGCGATCCGCATGCCCTTGCCGCCGCCTCCGGCGCTGGCCTTGATCATCACCGGGTAGCCGATCTCGGTCGAGATCCGCACCGCCTCCTCGGCGTCCTCGATCAGGCCCATGACCCCCGGCACCGTGGACACGTCGGCCTCCTGCGCGATCTTCTTGGAGGTGATCTTGTCCCCCATCGCTTCAATCGCCCCCTTGGGCGGCCCGATGAAGGCCACGCCTTCGGCCTCGAGCGCCTCGGCGAATTTCGGGTTTTCCGACAGAAAGCCATAGCCCGGATGCACCGCCTGCGCGCCGGTCTGGCGGATGGCGTCCATCACCTTGTCGATCACGATATAGGACTGGTTCGCCGGGGGCGGGCCGATATGCACCGCCTCGTCAGCCATTTCGACATGCAGCGCGTGTTTGTCGGCATCCGAATAGATTGCGACCGTCTTGATGCCCATCTTGCGGGCGGTCTTGATCACCCGGCAGGCAATCTCGCCCCGGTTGGCAATCAGGATCTTGTCGAACATGTCTGTCCCTTTCCGTCTGTCTTTTCTTGGCTCGGGAAACATCCCGCAGCGATGGCACAAAAAAGACCGCCCCGGCCTGTGGCCCGAGCGGTCGAATTCCGTGAGTGGAAATGTGAGTGGTAGCGCGCTGCGTCAGCAGCGTTCGGGATAGGTCTGGCAGTAGGCGACATTGCCAGCAGCGCCGACGGCTGCGCCCGTTGCGGTGTTTCCCCCGGTTGCGACCGAAGTGCCGGCCCCGGCCGCGCCGCCCAGAAGCGCCTGCTCGCCCAGCGTGTCGCCGCAGGCCGAAACGCCAAGCAGCGCACAGAGGGCGAGTATGAATTTGCGGCTGAGAACAGTCTGTTCCATGGGTGTGCTCCTTCGCGAAAGATTGCCTGTCGTGAAGTAACGCACCGTATAGCCCACCGGTTCCAGCCCCGATCCGGGCGGCGCCAGGTTTGGGCAAAACCTTGCCGGCTACTGTACCATGCTGATGCAAGATGTGAAAAGTCGGGCGATTGGCGCGGGGGATCGCCAAACCGCCCGACAGAGGTAGGGTAACGGTGAACATCTGGCGCAAACTGCCAACGCCAAGTCACTAGGAACACGGGCATCGTGCCACAATCGCCCGACGGATCAATCGACCGCCTGCAACGACCCGCCGTTTCGGCCTGTTCCCGCTTAAATTGTCCCCACCTCAGCGATATCATGCCCATATCCCGTCTTCGAACGCCTCGGGAAAACTGGCGCGCGCCGCTGTTTCGTCGATGATCAGCTGCGCGTCATAGCTTTCGGGATCGAAGGGATCGTCAAAAGGCAGCACCTCGCGTCCGAACAGCCAGCTCAGCCGCCCGGCATCGAGATTGCCGCGCTCGAACGGCGCGTCCCCGAAATGCGCCCACAGCGCCCCCATGAAGGCCAGATCGGCGCGTTTGTCCGGGGCGCGGCGATCGCGATAGCGGTCGCGCCGGACAAGAGGCGTGGCACCCTTGGGATTGGGCCGCCGGATGGTGAACTGGAAATCCGTTCCGGGAAGCCGCCCCGGAAAGCCGCGATGCTTCAGCATGGGACATCCCCTGCATGCATCGCCGAAAAGGGGGCGGACGCCTCTGCCCGCCCCGTTTTCAGTTTACTTGTATTTGCCGGTTTGAACGGGCTCGTGGCTGATCGGTTCCGGATCGATGACCACAAACTCTTCTTCAGCCTGCTGTTGTGCACACGCCGAGAGCGCTGCAAAAAGGCCGACTGCGGCAAGAAGCTTGATGCTCTTGGACATCTTGTTCTCCTGTCAGGTTCAGTAAAGGACCCAACAAAACCAGATGATGGTCCTGCCTGTCCTCGGTTCGAGGTAAAGACTGCTTGGGTGCAGTCCCGTTCAGGATATCCTGAAATCCGGGCCGAAAGATATCCACAGCCCAAGACAACGCCGCGCTGTGGCGCAAAAGACTCAAACCGTTTCCAACTGGACAGGGGTTCCGCAAGATTTTGTAGTCGCATTAAAAAAGCTCCAAGATGCAGGTCTCGTCCTCTATGCGATACGCTTCGAAAAATTGCACGACATCGGGGTTGGCAATACCGAATTCGGTTTCGGTCTGGGCCAGGGAAATCACGATCTGGCTCGGCTGCGGCCCGGTATCCGCAATGCGGGGAATCGCATAGGCCTCGCATAGATGCTGCATATCCACCTCAACGTCCTCGTAGGCGCGCCCCTCCTGCCCGATCTCGGGCGCGACGAAGCGAAACCGATACACAAGCCCCGCGCCGGGCCGGTCCCAGAGCATTTCCTGGAACATCACTGGCTGGCCCGAAGGCACGGAGAGAGGCTCATCAGACGCGCAGGCAGCTGTCCCGCCAAGTGCCATTGCACCCATGACGAGACACTGCCCAGCTCCTCCAATCGCCATTGACGGCCTCCCTCCGTAGGGTGCGTGCTCGCACGCACCAGCATCGCTCAAAGCGGAATGTTGTCGTGCTTCTTCCAGGGCATGTCCTGCTTTTTCGACCGCAGCGCGGCGAAGGCCCGCGCGACGCGTTTGCGCGTGCTGCGCGGCTGGATCACCTCGTCTATAAAGCCGCGTTCCGCCGCGACAAAAGGATTGGCGAACCGGTCTTCGTATTCTGCAGCATGGGCGGCGATCTTTGCCTCGTCGCCCAAATCCGACCGGTGGATGATCTCGGTCGCGCCTTTCGCGCCCATCACGGCAATCTCGGCTGTCGGCCAGGCATAGTTCACATCTGCCCGCAGATGCTTTGACGCCATGACGACATACGCCCCGCCATAGCTTTTGCGGGTGATCACCGTCACCTTCGGCACCGTCGCTTCGCCATAGGCAAAGAGCAGCTTTGCCCCGTGCTTGATCACCCCGTTATACTCCTGGCTTGTCCCCGGCAGAAAGCCGGGCACATCCACCAACGTCAGGATCGGAATGCCGAAGCAATCGCAGAACCGAACGAAGCGCGCCGCCTTGCGGGCAGAGTCGATGTCCAGGACCCCGGCCAGAACCATCGGCTGGTTCGCGACAACCCCCACGGTCTGCCCTTCCAGGCGGACGAACCCGGTCACGATGTTCTTGGCAAAATCTTCCTGTATCTCGTAGAAATCACCCTCATCCGCGATCTTCTGGATCAGCTCTTTCATGTCATAGGGTGTGTTGGGGTTCTCCGGCACCAAAGTGTCCAGTGATGCCTCCACCCGGTCGACGTCATCGAAGAACGGGCGTCTGGGCGCGGGCTGCTGGTTGTTGAGCGGCAGGAAATCCACCAGGCGCCGCACCTCGGCCAGCGCCTCTACGTCGTTGTCGAACGCGCCATCCGCCACGGAAGATTTGCGCGTGTGGGTCGTGGCTCCACCCAGTTCCTCGGCTGTGACGTGTTCGTTGGTCACGGTCTTGACGACATCCGGGCCGGTGACAAACATGTATGAACTGTCCTTCACCATGAAAATGAAGTCGGTCATCGCCGGGCTATAGACCGCCCCCCCGGCACAAGGCCCCATGATCACGCTGATCTGCGGCACCACGCCCGAGGCCATGATGTTGCGCTGGAATACCTCGCCATAGCCGGCCAGGCTGTCGACACCTTCCTGGATGCGCGCACCGCCTGAATCGTTGATCCCGATCACCGGCGCGCCGTTCTGCATCGCCATGTCCATGATCTTGCAGATCTTCATCGCGTGGGTCGCGCTGACCGATCCGCCCAGAACGGTGAAGTCCTGGCTGAACAGATAAACCATCCGGCCATTGATCGTGCCCCAGCCGGTGACAACGCCATCGCCCGCGGGGCGGTTCTTTTCCATCCCGAAATCGGTGCAGCGATGGGTGACGAACATGTCGTATTCTTCAAAGCTGCCTTCATCCAGCAACAGCTCGACCCGTTCGCGTGCCGTCAGCTTGCCGCGCGCGTGCTGTGCGTCGATGCGTTTTTGCCCACCACCCATGCGGGCGTCGGCGCGGCGGGTCTCCAACTCTTGCAGAATATCTTTCATGGACCGTCCCTTTTTGCCTTTCGCGCGACCATACTGTGGTGCGGCACGCGCTCAAGAGAAAATGAGCAAATTTGCAAACCATGGAAAGAGAGATCATTGCTATTTGCAAATCTGCAAATTGTATCGTTACGCCGCCCCATATGGACATTCCCGGAGACCGGGCGTAGCGATATCCAATGAGTTACGCCTCAAAGGTCCGCTTCCTCGACCGCTCCACACCGCCGCATATTGTCACACTGATCCTGCTCGCAGGGCTTTCGGCGCTTGTGATGAACATCTTTCTGCCATCCCTACCCAACATGACGGCTTATTTCGACACCGAATACCGTCTGATGCAGCTCTCGGTGGCGGGGTATCTTGCGATCAACGCGGTGCTGCAGATCCTGATCGGCCCGGTCTCGGACAAGCTGGGCCGTCGCCCGGTGATCCTGTGGGGCATCGTCGGATTCTGCGTGGCCACGCTGGGCTGCATCTACGCGCCCGATGTCTACACCTTCCTTGCGTTTCGCATGGCGCAAGCGGTGATCGTTACCGCGATGGTCCTGTCCCGCGCGGTGGTGCGCGATTGCGTGCCGCAAGACCAGGCGGCGTCGATGATCGGCTATGTGACGATGGGTATGGCGGTGGTGCCGATGATCGGCCCGGCCTTCGGCGGCATCCTCGACGAAGTATTCGGCTGGCAGTCGAACTTCTGGCTGCTGTTCATCCTCGGCCTCGGCATGTTGTGGCTCTCCTGGGCCGACCTGGGCGAAACCGCCAGCGTCAGCGGCCTGTCCCTGACCCGGCAATTCGGGCAATACCCCGAGCTTCTCACCAGCCCGCGTTTCTGGGGCTACGCGCTTGCCGCCGGCATGTCCTCGGGCGCGTTCTTTGCCTATCTGGGCGGCGCGCCCTTTGTCGGCACAGAAGTGTTCGGCATGTCACCGGCCATTCTGGGTTTCTTCTTCGGAGCGCCTGCGATCGGCTATTTCCTCGGCAATTTCATCTCGGGGCGCTATTCGGCGCGGATCGGGGTGAACCGCATGGTCTATGTTGGCACGCTGATCAACGCGACGGGAATCATCCTGTCCATAAGCGTTTTCTGGCTGGGCTTTGGCACGGAATGGAGTTTCTTCGGCTTCATGACCTTCGTCGGCCTTGGCAACGGCATGACAATCCCGAATGCCACGGCAGGAATGCTGTCGGTGCGCCCACACCTGGCCGGCACGGCAAGCGGTCTGGGCGGGGCGATCATGCTGGGCGGCGGCGCGGGCCTGTCCGCCTTGGCAGGCGCGTTGCTGGTGCCCGGCTCCGGCCCCTGGCCGCTCTTGTGGATCATGCTCGCCACGGCGATCTTTGCGATCTTCGCGATTCAACTGGTGATCTGGCGCTCGGCGCGGCTTGCCGGGCTGGACAGCGCCGGATGAATTTGCAAACTCGGCGCTGATACGCTGCAAAGCTGCAAATCCCCGAGGATGCGATGCCCACACAAAAACTTTATGCCGGTGCCAAGCTGCGCGAGATCCGCACACGGCTGGGCATGACCCAGCGCGATTTCTCGACCAAGATGGGCGTGTCCCTGCCCTATCTGAACCAGATGGAAAACAACAAGCGGCCAATGTCGACGACGGTCGTGCTGGCCTTGGCGCAGGAATTCGGGATCGACGTCACCGAACTGGGCCAGGGCGACGCCGAACGCATGATCTCGGACATGCGCGAGGCGCTGGCCGATCCGGTCTTTGCCGATGCAGCCCCGCCCATTGCCGATCTGCGCCTGACCGCGTCGAACGCGCCGGGGCTGGCGCGGGCGTTCCTGGAACTGCACCGGGCCTACCGGCAGACCCATGAACGGCTGGCCTCGCTCGACGAAGCGTTGGGCCGCGAAGGCGCGCAATTGCAGCCCAGCCCCTGGGAAGAGGTGCGCGATTTCTTCCACTATTGCGACAACTACATCGATGCGGTGGACCGCGCCGCCGAGCGCGTGGCGACCAAGCTGACCGGATCGGACCGCGTGCGCGCCGCCATTCGCGGGCTCGAAAACGAAGGTCTGCATGTCCGCTTCGCCGACATGCCGGAGCTGCGCCGCTTTGACGAATTGCGGCAGGAGGTGACCTTGTCGTCGCTGGCAGCGCCCGAGACCCAGACCTTCCAGATGATGCTGCAACTGGCGCTGACCCGGCATGGCAAGCTTCTGGATGCGACGCTCGATCTGGGCCGCTTCCAATCCGACGCCGCGCGCGACATCGCGCGGCTGGGATTGGCGAACTACTTTGCCGGGGCCGCAGTGATGCCTTACGGGCAATTCCTGCAGGCAGCCCATGCGACGCGCCACGACCTGGAACTGATGGCGCGGCGCTTTGGCGCCTCCATCGAGCAGGTTGCACATCGGCTGTCCACCTTGCAGCGGCCCGGTGCGAAGGGCATTCCGTTCTTCTTTGTTCGCGTCGATCAGGCGGGTACGATCACCAAGCGCCATTCTGCAACGCGGTTGCAATTTGCCCGCTTCGGCGGGGCGTGTCCCTTGTGGAACGTGCACCGGGCGTTCGAGACACCGGGGCGCTTTTTGCGGCAGCTGGCCGAAACGCCGGACGGGGTGCGCTATATCAGCCTTGCGCGCGACGTGTCGAAAACCGGCGGGCATTTTGGCGCCCCTGTGCGGCGCTACGCAATTGCTCTTGGCTGCGAGGTCAAGCACGCGGGCGCGCTGGTCTATGCCGACGGGCTGGACCTGACCCGTGACGGGGCGTTCGAGCCGATCGGAATTTCCTGCCGGATTTGTGAACGCTCGCATTGTCATCAAAGATCGGTTCCGCCGCTGGAGCGCAAGCTGACGATCCAGACGCATCGGCGGGGGGTTTTGCCCTACGAGTTGATTTGAGCGGGGACGATGCGTTGACGCATCGTTTGTTTCCGCCCACGGAAACATTTGGGGGTTCCACCCCCAAACCCCCGGGAT
>JAWLGI010000080.1:0-8849 GCA_041685125.1 Marivita sp.
TGGGTGTGGTCCGCACGGACGAAATCGTGGTGCGGTAGGGACGCTACCGGTCCTACATGAACATCGCCATAAGCCCGAGAATGGGAACCATGGCCAACAATTCAACCAAGCCGCCCATATCGTTGTCGTCGCTTGTCTCCTCAGCCGCGTCGGTCGTCGCATCATCGGCATCCACCGGGTCCGCGTCCGTCATTCTGGCGGCAACGGTGGGAAAGTCGACGACATTGCCCCCCTGAGTGTCCGCTTCTGCGTCGTCGTCCCCCTGAGTGTCCGCTTCTGCGTCGTCTGATGCGGCTTCGATCAAGGGATCGGGCAGTGTTTCCGGGGCTTGCTCGGATATGACATCCTGAAAATCCTGCGACGGGGTAAAGCCGAACATGCGCACCTGCATGATCTCGCCCTGGCCCAGTTGCACCGAAACGGCCGTGCCATCCATCACCTCGTCCGGATCGAGATCCGTCACCCGGGAGGTGGATGCGCTTGATCCCGCATCCTCACCCTCCGCGACACCCAGCACCGAGATTTCCACGCGGCCTGGCTCCGACACCATGTCCGACAGATCGACACCGGTGTCGGCGCCATCCTCGCCTGTGGCGGCCATGTAGAACAATATCTCGTCCGGCTCCCAAAAACCGTGCACGGACAGGTCGTCTTCCTCGACCTCGGTATCCGCGCCGCTTTCGGGTGTCAGGTCGATCGCGCGTTTGCCGGGCAGCGCATCCTGCATCATGTTGAACATGGCCCCGGCCGGCGACAGATCGGCCTGCCCGTCATCCACGCTCAGGGTATTGGGCGTGTTCTGGATCAATGGCCAGACATGGGCTTGCTCGACGTCATAGCGCAGGAACTCTTCCATGACATTGAGCATTTCATGCGACTGGTAGAGCCCGTAATCGGTCCCCCGGTCGAGCGCACCGGTATTGCCCGCCGTGTTCCATTCGGTCACCGCGATCTGCGCCTCGGGGATTTGTTCGCCCCATGTCTCGTCGGTGTCATTGAGAAAGAAACTGCGCTGGCTTTCGTTGACCTGGCCTCGGGAATAGACATGCACCGCCACCTGATCGACGGAGTCTTGTTCATCCGCCGTGTCGAATTCGGACAGGATCATTTCGTTGGCCACATTGGTCCAGTTGACCTGACCGGAGCTGAATATGCTGCCTTCATCCAGCGACAGGCCGTAGGTCTCGTTCAGATCGGCGAGGATGTCGGCACTGCTCATGTCATCGGGATAGTCGTCGGACATCCGTGCGAAATTGAAATTGGTGCCTGACTGCACGATGATTTCGGCATCGGACTCCGCAAGCTCGAGTTCGTCATTGACGATCACAGCCATTTCGCTGGCGAGGCGGCCATATTCGATCGACGACATCTGGCCCGAGCCCCAGTATTCGTTGCCCAGTTCGAACCCGTCAATCCGCGCGTCGCCATGAACACCGGACACCACGTCGCGCACGAAGTCACGCAACACGGGTTCATCGATGGCGCTGAACCGGTCGCCATTGGCGTCCGTGTCTTCGGACAGGAGATTGCGGGTCGGGATCACGACAGTCACGCCCAGATCCTCCTGCCCGGCATAAGACAGCGCCTCGTTCATCGGAATGAAATCACGCAGCTCCCCCGTATCGCGATCCGCCACGACAGATGCGTTGGGGTTCGCGATGTCGAAATACCGTTCTGTCAGCGAGCCACCCGGATAGCGGAAGGACCCGACGCCCAGTTCCTCGATCAGGCGATCATAGTCGCCACCCTGTTCCAGCGTCGATCGCGTGGCCAGGACATTGGCACCGAACAAGCCTTGCGAGGCTTGCGATCCCATAAATCCAAATGCGGCGATTTCTGGCATGATTGTGGTCCTTGGTTGGCAGCGGCCTTAATGTCTCCACATTTCAATCAAGATGTCTGTAGATTCGATGAAATCTGCCCGATTTGGGCCATGATTGTCAGGGCCACACGCATAAACCGCAGGGGACCCGCGCCATTGTTTCGTCTTGATTGTCGCGATGGCAGCTCAAGCCACGCGAATCGACGCCCGCGCGCAACTCGGCTTTGTTTTGCGCCCGGACCCAATGATTCCAGCGCCGGAGCCCTTGCCATTTGCAAAGCGAAGGCCATACGCTCAGGCCAACCGTTGAATGCTAAACGATTTTGCAGGGAGGCACCGATGGCGGCACGGAAAGCACCAACCAAGGCAGCCAGCGGTTTCAACGCCTCGGCCGAAGACCTGGCTGCCTATTACAGCAACATGCTCTTGATCCGCCGGTTCGAGGAAAAGGCTGGTCAGCTTTACGGCATGGGGCTCATTGGCGGTTTCTGTCACCTGTATATCGGTCAGGAAGCGGTGGTCACCGGACTGGAAGCCGCCGCCGAGGATGGCGACAAGCGGATCACCACCTACCGCGATCACGGTCACATGCTGGCCTGCGGGATGGACCCCAAAGGTGTCATGGCCGAGCTCACGGGCCGGATCGACGGCTATTCCAAGGGCAAGGGCGGATCGATGCACATGTTCTCCAAGGAAAAGGAGTTCTATGGCGGTCACGGCATCGTCGGCGCCAACGTGCCGTTGGGCGCGGGCCTCGCCTTTTCCGACAAATACAGGGGCAGCGACCGCGTGACCTTCACCTATTTCGGTGACGGCGCAGCAAACCAGGGTCAAGTATACGAGACGTTCAACATGGCCGCGCTCTGGGCCCTGCCGGTGATCTTTGTCATCGAAAACAACCAATATGCCATGGGAACGGCGATGCAGCGCTCCACCTCCACGCCCGATCTGCACACCCGCGGCGCGGCGTTCAACATCCCCGGCGAAGCGGTCGATGGCATGGACGTGCTCGCCGTGAAGGCAGCGGGCGACACGGCGGTCAAACACTGCCGCTCCGGCAAGGGACCCTACATCCTCGAGATCAAGACCTACCGCTATCGCGGCCATTCCATGTCCGACCCGGCCAAGTATCGCACCCGCGAAGAGGTCCAGAAGATGCGCACGGAACGCGACTGCATCGAACATGTCCGCGAGCTGCTGTTGGAGGGCAAGCACGCCACCGAAGACGATCTCAAGGCGATCGACAAGGAGATCAAGGACATTGTCAATGCCAGCGCCGAGTTCGCAAAGGAAAGCCCGGAACCCGCGCTGGACGAATTGTGGACCGATATCCTTGCCGAAGAGGCCGTGTAATGGCGACTGAAATTCTCATGCCCGCCCTCTCGCCGACGATGGAAGAAGGCACCTTGGCCAAGTGGTTGGTCAAGGAAGGCGATACCGTCGCCTCGGGCGACATCATGGCCGAGATCGAAACCGACAAGGCGACAATGGAATTCGAAGCGGTCGATGAAGGCATCGTCGGAAAGATCCTGGTTCCCGAAGGCACCGAAGCGGTGCGCGTGAACACACCGATCGCCGTGCTCATCGAGGATGGCGAAAGCCTCGAGGACGCGGACCAAACCGCACCACCGCAGCAATTGGTGGCCAGCGACAAGGCGCAAAGCTCCGAAGATCAACCTGCCTCCGGCATGCACCACCCAGAGCCCGCGACCGTCATCTCCAAAGCCGAACCGCCCTGGCCGGACGGGACCAAGACACGCCAGATGACCGTTCGCGAAGCCCTGCGCGACGCAATGGCCGAGGAAATGCGCCGCGACGGCGACGTGTTCCTGATGGGTGAAGAGGTCGGCGAATACCAGGGCGCCTACAAGATCAGCCAGGGATTGCTCGATGAATTCGGCGCGCGCCGGGTGATGGACACACCGATCACCGAGCATGGCTTCACCGGCATCGCGGTCGGCGCGGCCTTCGGCGGATTGCGCCCCATCGTCGAATTCATGACATTCAACTTCGCCATGCAGGCCATTGATCAGATAATCAATTCCGCCGCCAAGACGCTTTACATGTCGGGCGGCCAGATGGGTGCAGCGATGGTGTTTCGCGGCCCCAACGGCGCCGCCGCCCGGGTTGGCGCGCAGCATTCACAAGACTACGCCGCCTGGTATAGCCACATTCCCGGCCTCAAGGTGGCGATGCCCTATTCCGCCTCCGACGCCAAGGGGCTGCTCAAGACCGCGATCCGTGATCCCAACCCGGTGATCTTTCTCGAGAACGAGATCCTCTACGGCAAGAGCTTCGAGGTGCCGGAGACCGAGGATTACACCGTGCCCTTCGGCCGCGCCCGCATCTGGCGCGAAGGGTCGGACGTGACCATTGTCAGCTTCGGCATCGGCATGACCTACGCGATGGACGCCGCCGGGACATTGGCTGACGCGGGGATCGAGGCCGAGGTGATCGACCTGCGCACACTGCGCCCCATCGACTACGACACCGTGCTCGGCTCGGTTCAGAAAACCAACCGCTGCATCACGGTCGAGGAAGGCTGGCCCGTCGGCGCCATCGGCAACCACCTGTCGGCGGTCATCATGGAGCGCGCCTTCGATTGGCTGGATGCGCCGGTTCTCAACCTGACAGGCAAGGACGTGCCCATGCCCTATGCGGCCAATCTCGAAAAACACGCATTGGTGACCACCGCCGAAGTGGTCGAGGCGGCGAAAAAGGTCTGCTACCGATGACCGATGCGCTGACCGTCCGCACCCGCGATGTCGCGCGCGAGGCATATCACGTGATCACGCCCGAAGGGTCTGCCTACGTGCCGGAATGCCTGATGGACAAGGTCCCGTACGCGGCCCGCCCCTCGCACCAGACCGCCTATGAATGGATCGGCGCGCATCGGCGTCAGATCGTCAAGGCGGTTGCGGCGCTCAAGGCCGGAAAGCCGCCGAAAGCCCCTTACGACCTCATCACCCTGATCGAGGAGATCTGACATGCCCATGGAGATCCTCATGCCCGCCCTGTCGCCCACCATGGAAGAGGGCACGCTGGCGAAATGGATGGTCAAGGAAGGCGAAACGGTGTCATCGGGCGATATCATTGCCGAGATCGAGACCGACAAGGCGACGATGGAATTCGAAGCCGTGGACGAAGGCGTGATCGGAAAACTGCTGGTGCCCGAAGGCACGACAGATGTGAAGGTGAACACACCCATCGCGCTTCTGCTTGAAGACGGCGAAAGCGCCGAGGACCTGGGCGCGCCTTCGGCTGCGCAAGAGGACCCCGCCTCCGCTCATGTCGCCCCCGCGACGGCCTCCTCTGAAGCAACAACCGCTCGCGCGCCAGGCTGTGGTCGCAGCGCGGCCACCGAAACCAAACCCGCCACACCACAAGGCGGCGACCGCATATTCGCTTCGCCCCTGGCGCGCCGGATCGCCGCTGACAAGGGGCTGGACCTTGCTCGGATCACTGGCTCCGGCCCGCGCGGCCGCATCGTGAAAGCGGATCTTGAAAACACACCGGCCCAAGCCAATGCTCCGGAACGCGCGCCGGCTGCCGCAGCCTCGGCGGCTGCTCCACAACCGGTCGATGCCAGCGCGGTCGTTGCGATGTACCAGGATCGCGCCTACGCTGAAGTACCTCTCGACGGCATGCGCAAGACCGTCGCCGCGCGCCTGACCGAAGCCAAGCAGACAATCCCGCATTTCTATCTGCGCCGGTCCATGAACCTGGACCCGCTTCTGACCTTGCGGTCGCAGCTTAACGCGCAGCTCGAAAAACGCGGCGTCAAACTCAGCGTCAACGACTTCATCATCAAGGCCTGTGCATTGGCCCTCCAACAGGTGCCCACCGCCAATGCCGTCTGGGCCGGCGACCGCCTGCTGCAACTTGAGCCGTCCGACGTGGCCGTCGCCGTCGCCGTCGAAGGCGGACTCTTCACGCCTGTCCTGAAGGATGCGCACCAGAAATCGCTATCCGTCTTATCGGCCGAGATGAAGGATCTCGCCACCCGCGCCCGCGACCGCAAGCTTGCGCCGCATGAATACCAGGGCGGCAGCTTCGCCATTTCCAATCTCGGCATGTTCGGGATCGAGAATTTCGACGCCGTCATCAACCCACCCCACGGCGCTATCCTCGCCGTGGGCGCGGGCATCAGGAAACCGGTGGTTGCCAGCGATGGCACACTCACCGTGGCCACGAGAATGTCGATGACACTCTCGGTGGATCACCGTGTGATTGACGGCGCACTGGGTGCGGAACTCCTGCAAGCCATCATCGAGAATCTCGAGCATCCGATGGCCATGCTCGCCTGACCAGGTCTTCTCTGGTTCAAAAAATATCCCGGGGGAGTCGCCCTTTGGGCGACGGGGGCAGAGCCCCCATGTTTCCGTCAACGGAAACAGGCGATGCGTTGACGCATCGCCTACCTGAACTCAGGCGCCGGAGCGCAAAATCTGGTCCATGGAGATCGACGGCTGCGAACAGCCCGCCTCGCCCACGATCCGCGCCGGCACGCCGGCCACGGTCTTGCAGGGTGGCACCTCTTCCAGAACCACCGACCCCGCCGCGATCCGCGAACAATTGCCGACGCGGATGTTGCCCAGCACCTTGGCACCGGCCCCGATCAAGACACCGTCTCCGATCTTCGGATGCCGGTCTTCTTCGTCCTTGCCGGTTCCGCCCAGCGTCACCGAATGCAACATCGACACGTTGTCTCCGACAACCGCCGTTTCGCCGATCACGATGGAATGGGCATGGTCGATCATGATCCCCTGCCCGATCTTCGCCGCCGGATGAATGTCCACGCCCAGCGCTTCCGAGCAACGCATCTGCACGAAGTAAGCCAGATCCATGCGTCCCTGTCGCCAGAGCCAATTGGCAAGGCGATAGCACTGGACCGCTTGGAACCCCTTGAAGAACAGCAACGGCTGCAAAAACCGGTGGCACGCCGGATCCCGCTCATAAACCGCAACGATATCGGCGCGCGCCGCCATCGCAAGCTCCGGATCGGACGAAAACGCCTCGTCGCAAATTTCGCGCAAGATCTGTTCCGTCATCTCGCCATTTGCCAGCTTGAGCGAGATACGATAGCTCAGCGCGCGTTCGAGGCTCGGGTGGTGCAGCACCGAGTAGTGGACCATTCCGCCCAGGAGTGGCTCATGTGCCACGGCGTCATCCGCCTCGTTGACGATGCGGGCCCAAACCGGGTCGACAGATGCGAGTTTCGCGCGTGTTTCCGCCATGCCATCTCTCCTTTGACACGTGTATTATAGTAGATAGTGTCCGGCATCGAAAACGCAAAGCTGTGATGACGGGAATCAGGAAATTGAATGAAGCCACGACACACCGGTTTCGCGCATTGATCCTTTCGCGTCTTGAGGATTTGGAGGCCGAAGATTCGCTTGGCCGCGCGGGACAATCTGTCGTCTCACTCGACCAGCAAGCGGTTGGCCGCCTGTCCCGACAAGATGCGTTGCTCAGCCAATCCATGGCCAAGGCCACACAAGCCCGACGCGATGCGCAGCGTCGTGGATTGCACGCCGCCATAGCGCGTCTGGAGGACGGTGAATTCGGCTATTGCGAAGACTGCGGCGAGGAGATTTCCCCAAAGCGTTTGGAACTCGATCCGACCGTCCCCCGGTGCATCAGCTGCGCCTCAGGGTGATCCAGCCGCTCCAGCAAAGCCGTCAACACGGTGATCCAAGCCTGAAGCCCGGACGCTGTCTGGAACGACGCATCCCCACGCCGAGAATATCGCAAGGACACCGCCAGAAGGCTCCCATCGCCGTGGACCGGGTGCGCGTGCCCGCGGCTCTGTCGATATCGCTCAGCAAGATCAGCGTCTGCCAGCAGTCGTGTAGCGATCTGTCTTTGCTCCTCAATCGGCGCTCCAGACAGCGCAGACACCGCCGCCAAAACGTCGTTGTAAATCACCGGCGTCATGCGGTCACCGACACTTGCGCCCATGCGCCGGGGCCAAACCGATCCGACACTTGCGCAACCTCGAAAACACCGTCTCCGGAAAAGCCATCTTCCCCCTGCATGGCCGGCGTGTAAATCCACTCAGGCACAGATATCTCGACTTGCCGGCGCACCGAACCATCGACCCTCACGCGCAGGTAATACGCTTCACGCTCTTCTCCCACCGGGATATCAGGCAAGTCCCAGCCATCCCCTTCGATCCGGGCACGCCTGATCCACGACAGACGGATATCACCCCCATCTGTTCGCGCCTTCAGATGCACCGGGCTGTAGGGCCGCAATCCATTGCCCGAGAAAACATGATCTTCTTGCGTGTAGGCCGCATGATCATATGCCTTGTCGGCCGGTCCGATCCGGTAGGACCGGGCCTGCCCGCGGAGAGCCAAAGGCAGCTCGATCTGTCCGGGCGTACCATCGAGCAACACGAAATAAGCGCCCGCCGCCAAAACCTCCGGCGTCATCGCATCCGTCCCCGCCTGTCCGCGCAAGAGATGCCTCAACCGCCATTGCCCTGGCCCCAACAGCTCAGCAGTCTTGAATTGGATCAATTCCCACCCGCCGGGCGCTCCGGTCCCAAGAGCCGCGAGATTGGCACCGCTCAAAATACCCCCGTCCGAAACCGAGGACAGCGTCCCTGTCGTCAACGCGACATCAATCTGCGTCCCGAGATCGACCAATCCGGAGGGTGCCACAGAAACCTCATTCAGCGTCAATCCCACCGTCGAGGCGGCCCGCACCACCTTGTTCAGGCGATATCCTGCATCCTGGGCCGCATCATAAAGCGCGACATCGCCTGGCCACGGATCGGATGTGACTGCCAGATGCGGCGCATGGGGGACCTCGTCGCCCCGGATCAACGGCAGATCAAGAAAGAGCGGCAACACGGGCCCGCTGGCCTGGAACCGCGGCGCCGGGGTCGGATCATCCGGGAAATCTGCCGGATGGTAAACCTCCGGCTCAACCCGCACCGCGTCAATCAATTGATGTGTCGTTTGGTCCACCCGGTCGATGCGCACGGTCATGTCGCCCGCCTCATCGGGCAGCCGGATCA
>JAWLGI010000024.1:0-33750 GCA_041685125.1 Marivita sp.
GCGCTTCAGCCTGTCCTCCAATACGGACATCTCGGCCGATCTCTTTCATCTGCGTGCCTTGGGTCAGGCGGATTTCATCGCGGCGGTTGAGACCAATCCTCAAATGCCCTTCATGGACGGACAAGAGGCAACGCTTGATCCTGAAGACATAGAATTGCTGTTGGACCCGCCCGACCCGTTCGAGCTGTTCTCGGCACCACGCAGGCCTCTGTCAGACAGCGATCACGCGATCGGGCTGCACGTCTCGCGGGTCATTCCGGATGGCGGCACCTTGCAGATCGGTATCGGGACGTTGGGCGATACGGTCGCGCATGCCTTGCTCTTGCGAGAAAGCGGCCAAGCCCGAGCGGTGCAGGCAGATTGCCCGTTTCCGATAGATGCTGACTGCGGTGGCACGTTCGAGATCGGTCTTTATGCCGTGACCGAAATGCTGATCGGCGGGCTGCTGGCGCTGTTTGAGGAAGGCGTGGTTCGCCGCGAAGTGGACGGTGTGGCAGTCCATGCCGGATTTTTCGTGGAAACCCGCGATTTCTATGCGCGCCTGGGCGACATGCCGGCAGAACAGCGCGCCAAGATCGCCATGGTGCCAGTCAGCTTTACCAATGCGCTTTATGGAAACGAGGCTGAAAAACGCGCGGCACGGACAGATGCGCGTTTCATCAACGGGGCGATGCAAGTCTCGGCGCTGGGCGATGTCATGTCCGACAGCCTCAAAGACGGTCAGGTGGTTGGCGGTATCGGCGGACAGTTCAATTTCGTAGAACAGGCGCTCGCCCTCAAGGACGCGCGTTCTGTCATTGCGCTGCCCGCGACGCGAATGAACGGCGGCACCCTCGAAAGCAACATCCGTTGGGACGTCGCCTCGGTAAGCGTGCCAAGGCACATGCGGGACGTGATCGTGACGGAATATGGGATAGCAGATCTGCGCGGCCGGTCAGATGCCGACGTGATCGCAGCATTGCTGAGGATCACCGACAGCCGTTTTCAGGCCGATCTGCTGGCCAAGGCAAAGGCGGCGGGCAAGCTGCCGCAGGACCATGCAATCCCCGAATCCAGTCAGCACAATCTTCCCGAAGCTGTCGCTCGATGGCTCAGGCCACATAGGGGCGTGCTGCCGGTTTTTCCTTTTGGCTCGGATTTCGACGAGATCGAGCGCGTTCTTATTCCAGCGCTCAACGAGTTGAAGGAGATGGCGCCGACCCTCGTGGGCAAGCTGCGGCTTTTGCATTCATCTCTTGTGGACCCGGCACATCCCCAGGAAAAGACCGCGATGGCACGCATGGGCTTCGAGGACTCGAACAGCCTGACCGCCCGGGCGTTGCGCGGCGCCCTGAGACGCGTGGCAAGGCAAGATTGAACACTTGAAAAGCTGGCGTCCCTGCCGTGGGTGTTGGTCACTGCGGGCCTCGCGCCCAGAGGCGGCCCGAATTGGTCAGTCGGACTGCGCTGCAAGCAGGCTGACTGTGATATGATTGCTGAATTGTCGCGACAAGCTCCTCAGCCGCATTTGCTGTAGCCGCAAGATCCGCAGGTCATGCAGCCTTCGACCATGCGCATGTCGTATTGCCCGCAAGAAGAACAGGCTTTGCCACGCGGGGTGTCCAGGTTGACGACCTGAGCTTGCGGGTCGGATTTGAGGCCCAGCCCCTCACCGGCAAGAAAGCCGATCGCGATCAAGTGTTTCTCGATCACGCCGCCGATGGCGGCCAGGATCGACGGGATGTATTTGCCCTGAACCCAAGCGCCGCCGCGGGGATCGAACACCGCCTTGAGTTCCTCGACCACGAAGGACACGTCGCCGCCGCGCCGGAACACGGCCGAGATCATCCGCGTCAGGGCCACGGTCCAGGCGAAATGCTCCATGTTCTTGGAGTTGATGAACACCTCGAACGGGCGCCGGTGACCGCTCACGACAATATCGTTGATCGTCAGGTATATGGCATGCTCGCTATCGGGCCATTTGAGCTTGTAGGTCGCCCCTTCCAGCGTCTGCGGCCGGTCCAGCGGCTCGGACATGTAGATCACGTCGCCATGCGGCTGCTGCGGTTCGTCTTCGGAGGTGGCTATGACTTCGGGGGCTGCTTCTCTTGACATGAAAGCATCGATGGACAAGCCAAATGCTTTCGCAATCGCAATCCCATTTTCTGCGCTTGTCGAACTATTCTCACGCGAGAGTAGCTTGTTGAGCACATCGCGGGAAACGCCGGACTCTCGAGTCAAATCAGCAATCTTTTTTCCAGATCTTTCCATGCGCCACTTGAGTGCAGCGCCAAAATTGTCAAAAGATGCTACGGCTTTTTTCTCCTCCGACACGCTCAACACCGACCCCGTCACATCGTTCGGGCGGTAGGTCGTGCAGCCTTTGCAGCCGGTCTCGTAAGCCTGCATGTAAACGCTTTTGAACGCCTCGAAGGAGATGTCCTCGGGGCAGTTGATCGTCTTGGAGATCGAACTGTCCACCCATTTCTGTGCCGCCGCCTGCATCTTGACGTGCTCCAGCGGCGCCAGCGTCTGGGCATTCACGAAGAACTCCGGCAACTCCCGGTCGCCAAATTTCTCGCGCCACATCTGGACGGCGTAATCGACCACCTCTTCCTCGGTACGCGTGCCGTCCTTCTGCAAGACCTTGCGGGTGTAGGCATAGGCAAAGACCGGCTCGATCCCCGACGACACGTTGCCGGCATAGAGCGAGATCGTCCCCGTCGGTGCAATCGACGTGAGAAGCGCGTTGCGGATGCCGTGTTCGCGGATCGCGTCGCGCACGTCCTCGTCCATCATCTGCATGGTGCCCGACGCCAGGTACTTCTCGGCGTCGAACAGCGGGAACGCGCCCTTCTCCTTGGCCAGATCCACCGAGGCAAGATAGGCCGCCCGCGCAACCGCCTTCAGCCACGCCTCGGTCTGTGCCGCCGCGGCGTCCGAGCCATAGCGCAGGCCCAGCATCAAAAGCGCATCGGCGAGCCCGGTGACACCCAGCCCGATGCGGCGCTTCGCCTGCGCCTCTTGCCGCTGCGCCTCAAGCGGGAAGCGAGACGCATCGACGACGTTGTCCATCATCCGTACCGCAGTCGAGACCAACTCATTCAGCGCGTCCACATCCAGCGCTGCCGCCTCTTCGAACGGGTCGCTCACCAGTCGCGCCATGTTGATCGACCCCAGAAGACACGCGCCATAAGGCGGCAAAGGCTGCTCGCCGCAAGGGTTCGTCGCCGCGATGGTCTCGACATAGCTCAGGTTGTTGGCCTTGTTGATCCGGTCGATGAAGATCACGCCCGGTTCGGCATAATCATAGGTCGCGCGCATGATGCGGTTCCACAGGTCGCGCGCCTGCACCGTGCGATAGACCTTGTCCTCGAAGACGAGCTCCCAATCACCGTCCGCCTTGACCGCCTCCATGAAATCGTCCGTCACCAGCACCGACAGGTTGAACATGCGCAGCCGGGCTGCATCCGCCTTGGCGCCGATGAACTCTTCGATATCCGGGTGATCGCAGCGCATCGTCGCCATCATCGCCCCGCGCCGCGAGCCTGCCGACATGATCGTGCGACACATCGCGTCCCACACATCCATGAAGGACAGCGGACCAGAGGCATCCGCCGCCACGCCTTTCACATCCGCGCCCTTGGGCCGGATCGTGCTGAAATCATAGCCGATGCCGCCGCCTTGCTGCATGGTCAGCGCGGCCTCCTTCAGCATCTCGAAGATGCCGCCCATGCTGTCGGGGATCGTGCCCATGACAAAGCAATTGAACAGTGTCACCGACCGCGCGGTGCCGGCCCCGGCCGTGATCCGCCCCGCCGGCAGGTATCTGAAATCCTCCAGCGCCGTGTAGAACCTGTCTTCCCAGACCTGGGGTTCGGCCTCGACCTCTGCCAGGCTGCGCGCGATGCGCCGCCAGGTATCCTGAACCGTCGCGTCCAGAGGCGTTCCATCCGCCTCTTTCAGCCGGTACTTCATATCCCAGATCTGTTCAGCTATCGGAGCGGTAAAACGAGACATGACAGCGATTCCCTATCTAGCGGCAGGACACCAACATAGCTTGAAAACGTGGCATTCCACAATCTGTTGCCAAGAAAGAGGTTCATTCTACTACATTCGGTGAGGTTTGTGGAGAACCTTGTGGACACATTGCGGCGACCTCGCTCCGCAAGGCTGCATATGGCGATGCTACACAAAAAAAGACGCATTGGTTTTTCCACACTCATCTTGCAAGTCGCATTTTACACAGATGTCCCATGAACATCGCGCATGTCTCGGGACCCTTCGGGTTCGGCGGCCCCTCCCCGGTCTTCGCGCCACATGCCTGCGCCACATTCCGGATCGGCATTTTCTGCCCTGTGCCGATCATCGTCGGGTGGACGCTCCATGTCTTGGCCAGTTCGGCCGTCACCCGCTTTTAACAGGTGGTGTCAAGTGCAACCTTGGCCTTGAACTCAGCCGAATAGCGTTTACGGTCCGGTATCCGGGGCCGTCGTCAGCCGCGACAGCTTGGCACCCGGTCCGAAATCCCGCGACCATCACGATCATAACGACCCAAAAGCCGTCGGCCCGGCACATAGTGCACAGCATGACCCTCGATCTTTTCATCGCCCTTGCCGGCTTCGCGCTCGTCACCGTGATCACGCCGGGGCCCAACAACCTGATGTTGATGACCTCCGGCGCCAATTTCGGCTTCCGCCGCACGATCCCGCACATGCTGGGGGTGGGGCTGGGCTTTCCGATGATGATCGTCCCCGTGGGGCTCGGGATCATGCAGGTGTTCGACCTGTGGCCGTTGTCCTACACGCTCCTCAAGATCCTGTCGGTCGCCTACCTGCTTTACCTCGCATGGCACATCGCGAACGCCGCCCCGCCGGATGGCGCCCCCCAGGCTGGTCGCAAACCGCTATCCTTTCTTCAGGCGGCCGCGTTCCAATGGGTCAACCCCAAGGCGTGGTCCATGGCCCTCGGCGCGATCACGCTTTACGCGGCCGGGCGCGATCTGGCGGCGATCCTCTGGGTCTCGGGGACCTATGTTGCCATGGGCTGCATCTCGACCACCAGCTGGACCATCCTGGGCCAACAGCTGCGCCGCCTCCTTGACCGCCCCAATCGACTGCGTGTTTTCAACTGGACGATGGCCGGGCTTCTCGTGGCCACCCTGTTTCCGGTGCTTTGGACATGACCGGGACCGGATTGCAAATTGCGTTCCGCACCGCCATATACTCCCCCACTCGCGGGCATCAGGGACATACTGACAATGACCAACTATTTCGACTTCGAAAAACCGCTGGCCGAGATTGAAGGCAAGGCCGAGGAACTGCGCGCGATGGCCCGCAAGAACGCCGAGATGGATATCGAGGACGAGGCCCGCGCGCTTGATGCCAAGGCCGATGCCCTTCTCAAGGACCTGTACAAAAAGCTCACGCCCTGGCGCAAATGCCAGATCGCCCGCCACCCCGAGCGTCCGCATTGCAAGGATTACATCGACGCGCTCTTCACCGGTTACATGCCCCTCGCCGGAGATCGGAACTTTGCCGATGACGACGCGGTGATGGGCGGTCTTGCCCGATTTGACGACCGTCCCGTCATGGTGATCGGCCACGAGAAGGGTCACGATACCGAAAGCCGCCTGAAACGCAATTTCGGCATGGCCCGGCCCGAGGGGTACCGCAAGGCCGTGCGTCTGATGGATCTCGCGGAACGCTTTGGCCTGCCCGTTATCACGCTGATCGACACACCCGGCGCCTATCCCGGCAAAGGCGCCGAGGAACGCGGACAATCCGAGGCGATCGCCCGCTCGACCGAGAAATGCCTGCAGATCGGGGTGCCGGTGCTGTCCATCGTGATCGGCGAAGGCGGCTCAGGCGGCGCCGTGGCTTTTGCCACCGCCAACCGGGTCGCCGTACTGGAACACTCGGTCTACTCGGTCATCTCGCCCGAAGGCTGCGCATCGATCCTCTGGAAAGACGCCGAGAAAATGCGCGAAGCGGCCGAGGCCTTGCGCCTCACCGCGCAGGATTTGCTGAAACTCGGTGTGGCCGACAAGGTGATTTCGGAACCGCTGGGCGGCGCGCATCGCGGACGCGAAGAGACGATCAGATCCGTGGGCAAGGCACTGCGCGCGATGCTGAAAGAGATGTCGGACATGAAACCGAAAAAGCTGATCTCGGACCGTCGGCGCAAGTTCCTTGATATCGGCAGCAAGGGCCTCGCAGCCTGACATGCGCGCCTTGATCCAACGCGTCTCTGAGGCCTCCGTCACCGTGGATGGGTCCGTGCTGGGCCAAATCGACCACGGGCTGCTGGTTCTGGTCTGCGCCATGCAAGACGACACCGAAGCCGAGGCCGACAAGCTCAGCGCAAAGATCGCCAAGCTGCGCATTTTCAAGGACGGCGAGGGCCGGATGAACCGCTCGGTCGCGGATGTCGGCGGAGCGGCCCTTGTCGTCAGCCAATTCACCCTCGCCGCCGATACATCGCGCGGGAACCGACCCGGTTTTTCTGCGGCGGCGGCCCCGGTCGATGGGGACAGGCTCTACACGTATTTCGCCGACAGCCTGGCCGCCCTGGGCCTTTCGGTGGAACGGGGCCAGTTCGGGGCGGACATGAAGGTCGGGCTGGTAAATGACGGGCCCGTGACCATCTGGATGGATACCGACACCTGATCGGGACCGCCTCACCCGGCGTCACTCGGGTGCTTTTGCATATTTGGAAAGAGAAGAAGCAAGGGCGCTGTGCTCCTGTCTTAACGGGCGGTTAACCTTAACGGGTCATACAGGTCCGGCGGTACAGGCAGGCATGCCGATGACCGCAAGAGGAGAAGCCCCGCCTGCGTCTAACCAAGAGCCGCGCTCTCCAGGGTGGCGCAGGTCGGGGTGGACCTCCCTTCTTCTCTTTTCAAAATATGCCAAGGCATCGATTACCCAATGCGCAACGCCTGGTCAGGGCGTCATCGGCGCATTTGCGCTGCGCCCAAAGCCCGCGAGGGCTGCGGCGCAAAGACCTGCCATGGCGGGCGGGCCCCCGCCCGGCATGTCATCGGGAACCGGACCCTAGGGCTCCCGCATGGCCTCGCGGGATTTGTAGAGGGGCTTGAGCAAGTATTGCAGCACTGTCTTTTCGCCGGTGTGCAGTTCCACCGTCGCCTGCATGCCGGGCCGGATTTCGATATCTCGCTGCCGGTCCGTGAGCGAGGTCTTGTCCACGCGCACGGTCACCTTGTAATGCGCAGGGGCCTCGGGGCGGCGCTCATCCTTGAACGTATCCGCGGAAATGACATCGACCCGGCCTTTGAGCGCGCCATGGATCGTGAAATCATAGGCCGAAAGCTTGATCGTGGCCTCCTGTCCGGGGCGGATATTCGCGATATTCTCCGGCGCGACCTTGGCCTCGACGAACATCTCCTCGCCCAGCGGGATGATCTGGAGAATCTCCTCGCCGGGGCGGACAACACCGCCAATGGTGGTCACGTTCAGCTTGTTGATCACGCCGTGCATCGGGCTAATCAGTACCGTGCGGTCCAGTTGGTCCTGCGAGGCGCGCAGGTTCTGGCGCAGGGTCGCCAGTTCCTTGAGGGTTTCGGAATAGTCCTTGGCGCGTTCCAGCTCGGTCCGGGTGATGATCTCGTCCAGTTTGATTTCCGCATCCGCATGGGCCTTGCGTGCGCGTGTCACCTCGATCAGCGCGACAACCTTCTTGTCCAGAAGGTTCTCCATCAGCTCTTTTTCCTGCCTTGCCTGGTCCAGAACCTTGCGCGCGCCGTCACGGCGGGACTCGTAATCCAGCTGTCGCGCGGCCAGCAATGCCTGCTCGGAGGCGACCATTTCCGGGCCGCGCTTGCGCAACTCGTCGGGCACATCGAACTGCACCCGCCCGTCCATTTCCGCCTCGATCCGACGTCGCCGGATTTCCAGGCCGGTAATTTGGTCTTCCAGGTCATCGACGGAGGACCGGAACTGCGTGCCGTAGAGCCGCGCGAGAACATCGCCGCGCATCACCTCATCGCCCTCCTTGACCAGAAGCTCGGACAGGATGCCGCCTTCGAGGTTCTGGACGATCTGCGGACGCGAATTGGAAATGAACTCACCCTCCGCGCGCACGATCTCGTCGATCGAGGCATAGGCGGCCCAGATCAAGAACACCCAGACCGCAGCGCCCGATAGCCAGATGACCATCGATGGCCCGCGCAGGCGGCGGCCCAATTGCGATGACAGGTCAGTGGTGCTGACAGCCATGACTTATGCTCCCTGCCCGGCACGCAGATGATCCAGCACCTGGTCACGCGGACCATCCACGACAAGCCGACCGGAGGCCAGAACACTGGTCCGGTCCGCCAGCGCCAGGATCGGAACACGGTGCGTTGCGACAATCGCCGTGCGCGCGGCAAGCCACGTCTCCAGTCGCGAGATCAGCGTCTTTTCCAGGGTCTGGTCCAGCGCGGCGGTCGGCTCGTCCAGAAGGCACACGTCAGGGTCCTGGAGCCACAGCCGCGCCCAGCCGATTGACTGGCGTTGCCCGACAGACAGGCCTTCGCCGGAATCGCGGATCTGCAGGTCGAGCCCCTGTGGATGGCCCTTGATGAACGGCCCCAGCCCGGCAAAATCCAGTGCCTCGAACAGGCGGTCGTCGTCTCGCTCCATCATGTTGAGGTTCAGGTTGTCGCGCAGCGTGCCGTGGAACAGCCGAACGTCCTGGCCCAGATATCCCAGGGACCGGCGCAGATCGCGCATGTCGATCTGGTTCATGTCGGTCCCGTCAACCAGGATCGACCCGGAGCTGGGCGCGTAAAGTCCCGACAGCATCTTGAGCAGGGTGGATTTGCCGGACCCGTTGGTGCCCAGCACGGCCAGGGTCTGGCCGGGTTGGATCACGAGGTTCGGGATATCGAGAACGGCAGGACTTTCGTCGTCATAGCGAAAGGTCACCTCGCGCAGCTCGAACTTGCCGCTAAGCTTTTCACGTCGCAGATAGCTGCGCTCGGCGGCGCGGTCCTGCGGCAATTCGGCAATTCCGTCCAGCGCATCAAGCGCGGCCTTGACGTTGCCCCAGCGCGCCATGATGCCCGACAGCTGTGTCAGCGGCGACAGGGTCCGCGAGGTCAGGATACCGACCGCGATGATCGAGCCGACGGAGAACTCGCCCGCGAAGACGAGATAGGTCCCCGCGATCACCGCGGCGACATAAGTGGCCTGCTGAACCCCCTGGCTCCAGAAGGTCAGCGCGGCGGCCAGGCGGCGTTGTTCAGACGATTTCAGCGCCTGCACCGCGGTGAGCTCTTCCCACTGGCGGGCAAACCGATCCTCGGCCCGCTGGGTCTTGATCGTGTCGAGCTCGGTCACCGTTTCATTCAGAAGCCGCGATTGTTTGGTCGAGGCGCCCTGCATTTCGCGGGTGATGCGGATCATCTTCTTTTGCAGGAAGACCCCCGGCACCACCATCAAGATGGCCCCTGCCACAAGCACCCAGACCACGCTGCCCGCAATGGACCAGACAAGCAAAAGAAATAGCAGGATGAACGGGATATCCGCGAGCGCGCCCACGGTTCCGGCCGTGAAGAATTCCCGCACCGAACTGAATTCGCGCATCGAGGCAAAAAGTTGCGAGGACGACCGCCCCGCCATGTCGGACCGCATCCCCAAGAGCCGGTTCAGCAAGGTCTGCTGCACCCCGGTTTCGATCTGCCGCCCGGCCCCGTCCAGAAGCGTGGACCGCGCGACCTTGAGAAACGCCTCCAGCATCAGCGCCATGGCCGCGCCAATGGCCAGAACCCAGAGCGTGGCCGAGGATTGATGCGGAATCACCCTGTCATAGACTTGCAGGGAAAACAGCGCGACCGAAACGGCCAGGACATTGGCCACGAAGGACCCGACCGCCACCTCTCCGAACTGGCGTGTGTAATTGGAAAAACTGCCCCAGAACCAATGCGACCCATCCTCGGCATTGGCGTGGCTTTTGACCAGCGTCTGAACCGGCGCCTCGCCCCGGATCAGAACGCCGCTGAAGAAAGGTGCGAATTCTGCAATATCGACGCGCTCTGTCTTGTCCTTCGCGGTGTCGTCCCAGATCGACAGGGTCATCTTGTCCTGCGACAGCACCAGAACCGCCTGTCCGTTGGACATCAGCGCGATGGCGGGCCAGTGGTCGGGCGTCGGACGCGGCACATGCAGCCCCTTCGCCAAAAGCCCGGCAGCCTTTGCGCCGGCAACAAGGGCGTCTTTGCCCACCCGCCCGTCATCGTCCTGATGCAGGCTGATCGCTTCCTTGATGTCGGCAGCCACGGTCGTCAGCCCCAACCGCCCCGCATAGGTGCGGATCAGATCGCAGCGCGCCTGAACACGCTCGGACTGTCGTAGCGGACGCTTTGGCTGGTTCGCGGGTTCCGTGCCCTCCTGCGGCACCATGCGCAGGACCGCGTTCTTGGCGCGCCCGGTCAAAAGGGTGATATCGTTGACGCCGCTCAAATCCGTGCTCCATCCGCAAGAAGGCCAAGACGCTTGGCGGCGTCCAGCCCGGCGCGGGCAGCCTCGAACTTCAGGCTGAGTTCTTTTTCAAGGGCCCGCAGGAATGTTTCATATACGCCGACCACGTCCATCACCTGACGCGTGCCCGCATCATATTGGCGCTGGAACAGGTCCAGATTGGTCTTGGCCTGGGCCGTCAGGTCCGCGGCCTCGGCGGCCTGTCGCCGGAGCGCGGCAATGTCCCGGCGGTCCGCCTCGATGGCGCGGCGGGCGATATCGCGCGCCTCTGTCACCTTGCGGTCCGCCGTGGTCTTCGTCGCCTCGATCGCCTGAAGCGAGGCTCCGGTGCCAATGCCAAGCATCTGCTCGGTGCTCATGTCGAGCGAGATATTTTCGCCGCCGTTGCGCAGGTTGCCGCCCGCCGACAGGCCCGGCAGGTGCTCGGCGCGGGCGATCTTGGCCTGGGCGATCTGCCGGTCGCGTTCGGCTTTCGCGCGCAGCACATCGAGCGCGGTTTCAGAGCGTGCGGTTCCCATCCCGCGAAGCCCGCGTTGCCCGTCAAGCGCGACGGCAGACATCGCGTCAAGCTCGGCCGTCGCCCGGCTGATCTTCTCCCGCGCGGCGGTATCGCGAGCGCGGAGATCGGCCAGTTTCTGTTTCAGCACATTCAGGTCGGAATAATTCGATATCCCCCCTTGCACGCGCTGTTTCATGACCCGTTCGAAACGGCTCATATCCTCTAGCGCCTGTCCATAAAGATCGGCTGCCGCGCGGCCTTCTTCGGCCGTCAGGTACAGCGTCAGACCCTCGTGGACGCGGTCATTGCTGCTCTCGGACAGGGACACCGCGGCCAGTTCGACATCGGCCTTGGCCAGATCGCGCTCCGCCTTCTTGCGGCCGTTGTCGAACAGCACCTGGTTGACGACGATATCCGCCACGATATCGCCAAGCGATGTCAGGGACACGCGCGGCGAAATGGTCGGCCACCAGTTCTTCGACGCAGCCTCGGCACGCAAGCGGGCGACCTGCAATTCCGCCTCAGCCACACGCGCATCGGCGGCCAGGACACCTTCGGCGACCCTGGAATAGGGCGATCCGTCGATCAGCACGCTCTGGCGCGCGGAAAGCTCTGCGATGATCGGAGAGATGTCCTCGGTCGATTGGGGCGTGGCATTGGGTGTCCCTGTCTCACCGATGTCTTGTGCGTCTGACGTCGGCTGGGCTTGAAAGAACCGTGAAACGGTCGCGCTGCCCATGTCCTGCATACATCCCGAAAGAGCCAAACTCGCCAGAACCGCCCCAGCGATTGCTCCTCTATTGTACCTCATACCGAATGAGCCCCTGCCTTTGGCATTCTTGTGTCTTGGGGCTCGGGCCGTCACCGCAACGGCCCGAACAAAACGATCGCCTTCCCTAGATTGTCACGTTGTCGATGTCGTCATCGATCAAGACGGTTGCGTCCCCCAGATCGTAGACATTGTAGTTCTGGCCATCCTCGGAATGGGTTCCGCTCTGCGTTGCCCCGTTGATCCGAACCGTTTCGTCCTGGTTGCCCAGTACCTTGATGGTGTTCTCTTCACCAGTCAGGGCAACGATTTGCGCCTCTGAGATCACAAGGTCCGCCTTGTCCGTGAATTCGAGGTCGATCGTATCGATCTCGCGGCCACCGATATTTCCGGCCAGGCTGACATCCTGTTGAGATTTGGAGTCGTTGATGACGACATATGTGCCCGAGCTGTTGCCCGCGCTGTCCGTCGCCGTGATAACCAGATGCGAGCCATCCGGAACCGCATTCGAGAAAGTATAGGTGGTATCGCCGGCAGAGGTGTGCTCGTTGTAAATGACATCCTGCGGCGTCGCGTTGCCAACACGTTCGATGGCAATATCGTCGTCGGAGGCGGCCAGATTGATCGACTGAACGTCCTGACCTTCGCTGCGGGTGATCGCTGTCATGTCAGGCGCGTCCGGCGCCACATTGTCCACCACCATGGTTTCCGTGATGGACTTGGTGTTGCCCGCACTGTCGGTTGCGTCGATCTGGATCGACACGTTTTCGCCGTCGATCATCGGGATCGCGCTGGAGGGCACCGCCACCGACCATGCGCCGCCGGCGCTGACCTGTGCGGTCATCTGCTGAGTGCCGATGGTGACGACAACGCTCGACCCCTGTTCGACCTGACCGGTCAGGGTAAAGCCCTCTTTGCTTTCGGCTTCGTCAACCACGCCATCAGCACCGCCCGGTTGGCTGGTCGAGGTCAAGGGCACGACCTCGGTGTCCACGTTGAATGTCTTGGACGTCGTCGCCGTGTTGCCGGCCGCGTCTTCGGTGCTGATCTGCGCCGTGGTCGCGTATGTGCCTTCCGGCAGATCGCTGGCCGAGAATGACGCCGTCCAGTTGCCCGCCGCATCGACCGTCGCAGACCGTGTCACACCCTCGACCACAACCGTGACCGTCGCACCGGGTTCGGTCGTGCCGCTCAGCGTCACACCCTGCGCCTGTTCGGCTTCGTTGACGATATTGTCTGCCGTGACCGGGTCAGGACTGACCGCGAAATTGCGCACGAAAGTGTCGACCATAACGCTGTCGGTGCGCGTCAGCTCATTGCCTGCCGCATCAACAGTATAGGCCGTGATCTGCGCTTCGTATTCGCCGGGTTGCACCTCGCCCGCGTTGTAGTTCGCGCGCCAGACGCCGAAAGTGTCGGTCTGCACCGTCTTGGTCACACCATCAAGCGACACATCCACCATCTGGTTCGGGTTCGACGTACCGGTGATCATCACGCCATCGGATGCTTCCTCGTGGTTGATCACATCGTCTGTTTCGATCGGCTCGGGGCTGATCGTCAGGATGCCGGCATCGGTGTCGAACACCACGTCGCGGGTCTCCACCGCCGTGTTCCCCGCCGGATCGGTCGAGCTTGCTGTCAGGGTCGCCGTTTGCTCGCCCGAGGGAAGCTCGGTGGACGAAAAGGTCACCGTCCAGTTGCCATTCGCTTCGACACTTGCTTCGCGCGATGCGTCACCAATACCGACAGTCACGCTGGCCCCGGGTTCCGTCGTGCCGGTGACGGTCATGCCTTGCTCGGCCTCTTCCGCGTTCACGACACCGTCCGCGCCGCCAGCCTCGCTGGTGATGTCAAAATCCCGCACGAATGTGTCCAGGCGCACGTCTCCGGACGCGGTGCTGACATTGCCAACTTCGTCTGTCGCGGAGGCGTTGATCGTCAGGTCCTGCTCACCCAGCGGGATTTCCGTCGCAGCAAAGGTCACGGTCCAGTTGCCCAGATCATCGACGCTGGCCTCACGACTGTAACCGTTCATCTCGACGACCACGGTCGAACCCGGATCGGTTGTTCCCGTGACCTCTACACCGTCGCTCCGTTCGACGTCATTGATGATGCCATCGGTTTCGATGCTCGCGGTGTTGACCGTCACAGCGGCTTCGGTGTCGATCTGGATACCGTCAGAAATCGCGGTCGAGTTGTTGAAATCGTCGGTCGCAACAACCTGGATATCCTCGATATATTCGCCGCGCTCGAAAGCGCTGCTTTCAAGTGTCACAGTCCAGTTGCCCTGCGCATCCACCTCGGCGACATGGCTCACACCACCCGCGATCACGACAACGGATGCGCCGATCTCGGTTGTGCCGGTCACGGTTGCACCCGCCTCGAACGTGCCATCGGTGATCAGATCGCCGGTCGATGTGGTACCGCCGGTGATCTCCACCGAGGGCGGCGTTGTATCGATCTCGACATTCGGACCCGTCAGCTCGGTGTCGCCGTCTTCGCCAGTCACGGTCACTTGCGTGGTGTAGTCGCCATCGGACGGGAATTCCGGGCCGTTGAAGCTCACATCCCATGTGCCGTTTGATCCGGTTGTGGTGGTCTGCGTCTTGTCGCCTACGACCACAACAACCGTGTCACCCTCGTTCGCGGTGCCGCTCACAAGAACATTGCGATCCTCGTCGGTCAGGTCGTCGCCGCCGATCCTGTAATCGCCATCGTCAACCGTGGGCGCATCCGGATCGCTGCTTTCATCACCCGAACCGACAAGGCCATCTCCATCATTGCCGCTGTCGCCATCACCGCCACCGCCGCCAAGGATCGCCGCACCTGTCGCCGCCGCCGCGCCGGCGCCCAGCCATGGCAGAATGCCACTGCCCGCCAGAAGACCAGCTCCGAGCATGGAAACCCCGCCGCCCTCAGGCTCGGCCGCGACCATGTCCGCCGCCGCGATATCTGCACGATCATGGAAGATCAGCGCATCATCGGGGCTCCACTTGCCCCAGGCCGCGACATCGCCGTATTCTGCAAACAGCGCCCCACCGTCACCCTGGGCGAAGGCAACCTCGCTCAGCACACCATCGGTGCTCAGGAATAGCCGACTGTCAGCCCCGTCAAAGTAATTTTCAAGAATGATGACCCGGCCATCCGCAAGCGTGATCTGCAGGTCATTGCCCGCGCGATCATAGCTGCGGAGGTCTGATCTGTGGACGTTCAGGGAAATCTCGCGTCCGCCACCGGCTTCGATCAAATACCCCTGATCGTCTGCTCCAACAACGCCACGTTCAACTGCGCCCGCACTTGTACGGACAACGAAATTAATCGCATTCATAACTACACCGCTCTACCTCAAGGCCGCCCGTTTTCGGGTTCGGCACAATTTTGCTCTCCCTTCCGATACAGGAAAATATCTTTCGGTCAAAGCAGAGATTAAGGCGGAGTCGTGTTTTTATATCTTTATTGCAGAGTGTTGCGGGAAAAGCCCGGTCAAACGAAGGTCAAATCTTGTCCACAATTCCATTGTTTCTGGCCGATTCCTGCGCCGCAAGCCCCATGCGCACGGCCCATGCGCCATCCTGAAGCGACACTTCGGGATCGCCGCCGTTGCGCACCAAATCGAGGAAGCGCACATGCTGATAAAACGTGGACCCATTGTGGTCTCCCGCCTCCAGGATCGTGGGGTCAACGGCGATGTCGACAGTCTGCGGCCCCTTGGGATGGCGCGGGCTGATGACAACTTGCGGCACCGGGGGCGCCCCAAGATGGGTTGGCCAGAACCGCCCGGGCCCCGGCACCAGCGCTTCGATCTTGCCATCGGGACCAACCGCGCTGATCTCTTCCTGAAAGCGCGAGCCTTCGGCATACATGCACAGCTCGAGCATCGCGCGCGCGCCATTGGCAAAGTCCATGATGACATAGGCGCTGTCCCAGACGTCCGGAACTTGCTCCTCGTAGCGTTCCTCCAGGTGATTCACCTCCTGCCCCGCGCTCGCCATCACGCGGACCGGGTCCGATCCAGTGATAAGACGCATCAGGTCGAAGAAGTGGCAGCATTTTTCGACAAGCGTGCCGCCAGTGTTGCGATTGAACCGGTTCCAGTCATTCACCTTGTGCAAGAAGGGAAAGCGGTGTTCGCGGATCGTGAGCATCTTCACCCCGCCGGTCGCGCGCTGCACCTCTTCGGCCAGGACCTTGATCGGCGGCATGTAGCGATACTCCATCGCCACCCAGATCGGCGCGGGATAGTGTTCGGCAATCGCGTCGATCCGCGCCAGGTCGGCCGGGTCGGTATATAGCGGCTTTTCCATCAGCAGCGGCAAGGGATTGCATTTTGCGATCTGCTCGAGGGCAGCGACATGGCAATGGTTCGGGCTGGCCACCAAGAGGCAATGCAGATCGTCACGATCCAGCAGCGCATCCAGCGTTTCGCAAAGCATGGCATCCGGCGCGATGGACTTGGCAGCCGCCGCCATGATCGCGTCCGGCTCGAAAATCGCGGCCACCCGCGCGCCGTCCAGCAGCGCAATGTTGCGCAGGTGCTCCTGCCCCATCATGCCGCATCCGATGATGCCGTAGTTGATGATCGTCATTGGTGTCCTTCAGGTAATCCGCGCGACATAAGTCGCGACAGTTGTGTCGATCCAGTTCCAGGAGGCTTCCGCGGACATCCCGTCCGGGCCATAGCTGATCCGCGAGGCGCGCATGCAGTCCTGCCCCGCGCGCAGGCCAAACGCATCCGGCACCCAGTCGGGAACCAGGGAAAGGTCCAGCCGGTCCTCGACCCTGGTGATCCAGAGACCGAGCGCCTCGCGATAATAGAGGTAAAGCGAGTCCCGCAGGGCCACCGCGTCAATGCTGTCGGCATGGCTGCCATCCAGCCAGATCTCTTCGAGCACCGCAGGTATGCCGTTCAGGCGCCGCAAACGACGAATGCGGTGGCCCCGGTCGCTGTGACCGAAGCGCGGCAAGCCGTCAGGTTTGACAAGCGTGTCCACCGACAGAACCTCTGCCGTGGGCAGCCCGCCGCCTTCGAGCAATTCGACGCGGAAGAACGCATAGACCGATTGCGCATCGGGTCGCGCGCGCACGTAATTGCCCGACCCCTGCACCCGCTCAAGCAGCCCCTGCGCGGTCAACTCCTCCAGAGATTTGCGCAACGTACCGACAGAGATGCCAAGCCCGGCAGCCATGTCCCGCTCGGGCGGAAGCCGTTCTCCATCGACCAACCGCCCGGCCTGGATGTCCCGGATCAGCAATTCGCTGATCTGGACATATTTCGGCAGGGCATAGGTGTCGGTCATTTCGTCGCCTGGATAATTGATACACTATTGATCTACATTTTTGACAGTGCTACGCAAGAGGAAATCATGCCTTTCGGAGACACCTTATGACCATCGTGCCAATCACCTCTCCAGACCTGGACGCTGCAGAGGTGTCTTGGTTCTCGGCGCTGTGTTCGGATGACTACGAATTTCTCGGCGTGCCGGATGGCGACCTGCGGTCCAGCTTTGCGCATTGTTCCGGCATCGTGAAAGAGGCCGAACGCCAGGGCTTCCGCAACATTCTGTGCCCCTCGTCCTACCAGGTGGGCCAGGACACGCTGTCTTTCGTCGCGGGATGCGCGCCGATCACGGACAGGATCAACATGCTCGCCGCCGTGCGCTGCGGCGAGATGCAGCCGATCATGCTGGCCCGAACCATCGCGACCCTGGATCACATGCTCGAAGGGCGGCTGACGGTGAATATCATCAGCAGCGATTTTCCCGGCGAGAAAGAGGACTCGGCCTTCCGCTACCAGCGGTCGCGCGAAGTGGTCGAGATTCTGAAACAAGCCTGGACGCAGGACGAGATCAACTACGAGGGCGAAGTCTATAACTTCAAAGGCCTCACCACGGATCCCGCCAAACCGTATCAGACCGGCGGTCCGCTGCTTTATTTCGGCGGCTATTCCCCGTCGGCGCTGGAGCTTTGCGGCCAGCATTGCGATGTCTACCTGATGTGGCCCGAACCGAAAGAGGCGCTCGCCCAGCGCATGAAAGACGTGCATGCCGTGGCCGACCGATATGGCCGCACCCTGGATTATGGCCTGCGCGTGCATGTCATCGCCCGCGACACCGAAGCCGAGGCCCGCGAATACGCGGCGCATATCGTGTCGAGGCTGGACGATGATCAGGGCAAATCTATTCGTGACCGCGCCCTTGATTCGACATCGCTGGGCGTGTCGCATCAGGCCAGGAACCGCGAACTGGCGGATATGGAAGGCTTTGTCGAGCCACATCTCTGGACCGGCATCGGCCGGGCTCGGTCGGGCTGTGGGGCGGCCCTTGTCGGATCCACCGATCAGGTCCTGTCCGAGCTCGAAGAGTATCAAAAAATGGGTATCCGCGCCTTTATCCTTTCGGGATATCCGCATACCGAGGAATGCAAGCATTTCGGGTCGCGGGTGCTGCCACAGATGAAAACCTGTTCGCTGCCGGAAGAATACGGGCGCGTGCCGAAAGGCACCCCTGCAACCCCCCTTGGAAATGGAGTCCGTCGCTAATGGACCGCGTAAAATTCAATGACGCCCTTGAAATGAGCCGCCTTGTCTACGGCATGTGGCGGCTTGGCGACGATGCCGACACCAGCACGGACCACATCCGAAACAAGATCAGCGCCTGCCTCGATCAGGGCATCACCACGATGGATCAGGCCGACATATATGGCGGCTACGAGGCCGAGGAGATCCTGGGCACCGCGCTCACGCCGGAGCTGCGCAAGCAGATCGAGATCGTCACTAAATGCGATATCGTCGCCCCCGCCGGGCGCTACGCGGATGCGAAGGTCAAGCATTACGACACCTCCCGCGAACATATCCTGGCCTCGGTGGAGCATTCGCTGCGGCTGATGAAGATCGACCATATCGACTTGTTGTTGATCCACCGTCCCGATCCGCTGATGGACCACCACGAGACAGGATCGGCGCTGGATGACGTCGTCAAAAGCGGCAAGGTCGGCGCCGTCGGCGTCTCGAATTTCCGCCCCTGGGATTGGGACCTGCTGCAATCCGCGATGAAAGAGCCCCTTGTCACCAACCAGATCGAGATCAGCCTGCTGCACCATGAGCCGTTCACCAATGGCGACATCGCCTTCCACCAGAAGAACGGCCAGCCGCCGATGGCGTGGTCGCCGCTGGGCGGTGGCGCTCTGTTCGACACAAGGCTGTCGGGCTTGCACAACGCCTTGCAAGAGATTGCAACGGCACATGAAACCGATACGGCCGCTGTCGCGATTGCGTGGCTCTTGGCGCACCCGGCGCGC
The DNA here is from genome assembly GCA_041685125.1 of Marivita sp. Classification (GTDB taxonomy): domain Bacteria; phylum Pseudomonadota; class Alphaproteobacteria; order Rhodobacterales; family Rhodobacteraceae; genus Marivita. The sequence goes on from JAWLGI010000024.1 coordinate 19,025, forward strand.
ATCCTACCTGTTCTCGGCACCAACAATCTGGACCGCATTGCCCGCATCGGCGATGCTGCCAAAATCCAGATCAATCGGGAGACATGGTTTGACCTTTACACCCACGCCCTTGGACATGAAGTGGCCTGATACCAGCGATGAACGCCTTGACGCACAGCTTTGAACCCTCGCACGAGACCGCTCGCGATTACAGGAATGCGCTTGGCCGTTTCGGCACAGGTGTGACGGTGATCACCTGCAACACGGGGGACGGGCCGTTGGGCATCACCGCCAACAGCTTTGCCAGCCTGTCGCTGGACCCGCCGCTGGTGCTGTGGTCCCCGGCCAAGTCGTCCAGCCGCTATCCGTTCTTCATGGCGGCCGATCACTTCGCAATCCACGTCATTGGCGCCGAACAGACCGCGCTGTGCACGGCATTCGCCCGCAATGGCAACCCGTTCGACCAATTCGATTGGGAGCATGGCGCACATGATGTGCCGCTTTTGAGCAATTGCCTGAGCCGGTTCGAATGTACCAAGACCGCCGAACATGACGGCGGCGACCATACAATCGTTGTCGCCCGAGTCACGCGGGTCACGTCGCGGGATGGCGCGCCGCTTTTGTTTTACAGCGGTCGATACGGAGGGTTTACCGAAGCGACATAGCGTGCCCCGACAAGACAAAGAACGGGGCCGCCGGCGGAGGTGGCCGGTGTGGGACAGGGAGGAGGTCAGCGATGGCCATTTTGTTGGGGCTGCTGGCCCCGTTTCAGATATTCAATGACATCGTGCTCCGCATCGGGCGCGCGCTTGCCATTTTCTGTATCGGCCTGATGGTCTGTGCCATCCTGTTGCAGGTGTTTTTCCGCTATGTGCTGGGCAATGCGCTGCCGTGGCCCGAAGAGCTGGCGATCTTCCTGATGTTGTGGATGACGGCCGCCATCGCGCCGTCGGCCTACCGGCGCGGCGGCTTCGTCGCGCTGGAAATCCTCACAGCCGCGCTGCCGACCCGCGCTGCCGCTGTGCTGGCGCTGGTGCTGCTGCTGATCTCAGGCGCGGTGTTGGTCATCGGGGCGCAGATGGGGCTGGGTGAAATGAACAGCCTTGCCGGCAAGTTCAAAAGCGCCTCGCTCAAGTATCCGACCCTCGACGGCTGGGAGAAAATGCCCAACAGCTGGCAGATCGCGTCTCTCGTGACCGGGCTGTGCCTGCTCTTCGTCGTCAATATCGAACTGGTCCTGCGAAACATCATAACCCTGGCCGGAGGAGGAGACCGCCTGCGCTCCAATCTCGATGCCGAATTGACGGTGGAGTAAGCCCATGCTGGTCTGGTTCCTTCCCCTCTTCCTGGTGTTCCTGATGATCGGCCTGCCGGTCTTCTTCGGCATGCTCGCGGCACCGGGACTGCTTTTGTGGCTCAACGGTCAGGAACGCGACCTGATCCTGCTCTACCGCAATGTCTATAACGGCATGGCAAGCTTTCCGCTGATGGCGATCCCCTTCTTCATGCTGGCGGGTGAGTTGATGAACCGGGGCGGCATCACGATGCGGCTGGTGGAGTTCAGCCAGGCGATGATGGGCCATTTCCGCGGCGGTCTGGCGCACGTGAACGTGTTGTCCTCGATGCTGTTCGCGGGCCTGTCCGGCTCTGCTGTCGCCGATACCTCCGCGCTCGGATCCATGCTGATCCCCGCGATGGAGAAAGAGGGCTATACCCGCAAATTCGCCGCCGCGATCACCGCCGCGTCTTCGGTCATCGGTCCGGTCATTCCGCCCTCCGGGATCATGATCATCTATGCCTATGTCATGGGGGAATCGGTCGCGGCCCTCTTTCTGGCCGGCATCGTCCCGGGTATTCTTGTCGGTGTTGGCCTGATGGTCATGGTCAAGCTGCAGGCCGACAAGCACGACTTCCCCGCCTCGCGCAGCAAGGCAAGCTGGGGCGAGCGCGGACAGGCGTCGCTCAAGGCGTTCTTCCCGTTGATGACACCGGTGATCATCCTGGGCGGTATCCTGGCCGGGGTTTTCACACCCACCGAAGCGGCCGCGGTCGCGGTGGGATATGCCATCATCGTCGGCATGTTCATCCTGAACACGTTGAAGGTTTCCGACCTGCCGGATGTCTTCATGCGGGCGGCCATGACATCGGCGACGGTGCTGCTGCTGGTGGGCGCTGCGATGGCGTTCAAGACCGTGGTATCGCTGTCGCACACACCCGAGATCCTCGCCGAGTTCATCCTCGGGCTGAGCGAGAATCCGTTGATCCTGCTTTTCCTGATCAATCTTCTGCTCTTCGTCGTCGGGATGTTCCTGGATGCCGGACCAGCGATCATCATCCTGGGTCCGATCCTCGGGCCAATCTTTGTCGACCTTGGTGTCGACCCGATCCATTTCGCGATCATCATGTCCGTGAACCTGACCGTGGGTCTTGCGACACCGCCAATGGGGCTGGTGCTGTTCGTCGCCTCATCGGTGTCAGGAGAACGGGTGGAAACGATCTCGAAGGCGATCTTGCCGTTCCTGGCCGTTGAAATCTTCGTGATTTTCCTGATCACGTTTGTACCCGAGATATCCATGACCGTTCCGCGCCTTACGGGATTCGCGGACTGACATCTGCGGGTCACATGGCCCGTATAACCGACCACAGAAAGCAACAGGGAGGAAACTCATGCTCAAAGGTCTCACCACGGCGGCGCTGACAGCCGCATTGCTCGCCGGAAGCGCGATAACGGCGGCGGCACAGGATTTCACGATCCGCGCCACCGCGAATTCCAACGAGAACGACGAAGACTATGACGGTCTCGTGGTTTTCAAGAACCATGTCGAAAACGCCTCGAACGGGCGCATCGAAGTCGAGCTGTTCATCGGCACGCAGCTTTGCTCGGGCGGCGCGGAATGCCTGCAGGGTGTCGCGGACGGATCCATCGATGTGTTCGTGACCACCTCGGGCGGTGCCGCGGGCATCTTTCCTTACGTCCAGGTGCTCGACCTGCCCTACCTGATGTCGGATGACCGCGTCGCCGAACACGTTCTGTCGGGCGATTTCACCCGCACCATGCGGGACATGGCGCTCGAGGATTCGGGCGACACGATCCGCGTCATGACCATCGGCAACACCGGCGGCTGGCGCAACTTCGCCAACACGCAGCGCCGCGTGACCAGCCCCGACGATCTCGAAGGTCTCAAGATCCGCACCGTGGTCGCCGACCTGCCGCAGGAAGTCGTCAAGGCGATGGGCGCGTCACCGACACCGATCAGCTGGCCCGAGCTTTTCACCTCGTTCCAGACCGGCGTCGTTGACGGGTCCAAGAACGGCATCACCGATATCATGGGCATGAAGTTCCCGGATGCCGGCCTGGAATATGTCACGCTCGACGGTCACGCCTACATGGGCGCCATCTGGGTGATGAACAACCAGAAATTCCTGGAGATGCCCGAGGACCTGCGCCGCGTCGTGGTTGACGGGTTTGCCGCGCTTCAGCAAGCGACCTTCGCCTCGCCCAAGCGCAAGTCGATCCAGGCCTACCAGGAATTCGTCGAAGGCGGCGGTGACCTCTATGTCCCGAGCCCTGACGAAAAAGAAGCCTTCCGCGAGGCGGCTCAGCCGGTCTTCGAATGGTTCCAGGAAAATGTCGAAGGCGGTCCGGAAATCTACGAAGCTCTGACAACGGCCGTCGCAGACGCCGAGGCGGACCTCGCAGAGGCCTATGAAGCTGATCTCCAGTAAGCCCATCTGACCTGAAATCAAAAGCCCCCGTGCGGCTTGCGCGGGGGCTTTTTGCGGTCCGCACCCTGTACCGATCCACGCCTTTCAGCCAGACTCCACACCGGAACGCCATGACACGCGAACCAATCGCGCAGGGTCCCGGGTGCGGGGCGATGCCGCGTTACTGTTTCTTGCGCCGCTGTACGTTGCCACCGCGCTGGCCCGGGCGGCCGGCGGTTGATCGGCCAGACGATTTGGTGGCGGCATCCGCTGCTGCCTCGACCGCCGACTGCCGCGCCAAGGGATCGTCGGCAACGGCCAGGTCAACGGCCTCTAGCCGTTTGACCTCGTCGCGAAGGCGGGCGGCCTCCTCGAATTCGAGATTTTCCGCCGCCTTGCGCATATCTGTGCGCAACCCGTCGAGAACCGCTTGCATATTCGCCCCGGCCAGCGGTTTGTCCACCTTGGCCGTCACACGGTTCATGTCCACGTCACCCTTGTAGAGCCCTTGCAGAATGTCATCGACATTCTTCTTGATCGTCGCAGGCGTGATGCCGTGTTCCTCGTTATAGGCGATCTGCTTGGCGCGGCGTCGGTCGGTTTCGGCCAGGGCGCGCTCCATGCTCCCGGTGATCCGGTCCGCATACATGATGACGCGACCCTCGGAGTTGCGCGCGGCCCGGCCAATGGTCTGGATGAGCGAGGTTTCGGACCTCAGAAACCCTTCCTTATCGGCATCAAGGATGGCCACAAGCCCGCATTCGGGAATGTCCAATCCCTCGCGCAGCAGGTTGATGCCGATCAGCACGTCAAAGGCCCCCAGCCGCAGGTCGCGCAGGATCTCGATCCGTTCGATCGTGTCGATATCGCTGTGCATGTAGCGCACGCGGATGCCCTGTTCGTGCATGTATTCGGTCAGATCCTCGGCCATGCGCTTGGTCAGGGTCGTGCACAGGGTGCGATAGCCATCGGCGGCCACCTTGCGCACCTCATCCAGCAGGTCATCGACCTGCGTTTCGACCGGCCGGATCTCGACCATCGGATCAAGCAACCCGGTGGGGCGGATCACCTGTTCGGTAAACACCCCCCCGGTCTGTTCGATCTCCCACTTGGCGGGCGTGGCCGAGACAAACACCGATTGCGGGCGCATCGCGTCCCATTCCTCGAACTTCAGGGGTCGGTTGTCCATGCAGGACGGCAGGCGGAACCCGTGTTCGGCCAGCGTCATCTTGCGCCGGAAGTCGCCCTTGTACATGCCACCGATCTGCGGGACGCTCACGTGGCTTTCGTCGGCAAAGACGATCGCGGTATCGGGGATGAATTCGAACAGCGTGGGGGGCGGCTCGCCCGGGGCGCGCCCCGTCAGATACCGCGAATAATTCTCGATCCCGTTGCACACGCCCGTCGCCTCGAGCATTTCGAGATCGAAATTCGTGCGCTGCTCCAGCCGCTGCGCCTCGAGCAGCTTGCCCTCGGCCACCAACTGGTCGAGCCGCGTGCGCAACTCTTTCTTGATACCGATCATCGCCTGCTGCATCGTCGGTTTCGGGGTCACGTAGTGGCTGTTGGCGTAGATGCGGATGCGTTCGAAACTGCCTGTCTTTTGACCGGTGAGCGGATCGAATTCGGTGATCGCTTCCAGCTCATCGCCAAAAAAGGACAGCCTCCAGGCCCGGTCTTCCAGGTGAGCCGGGAAAATCTCGAGACTGTCGCCGCGCACCCGGAACGAGCCGCGCTGGAACGCCTGATCGTTGCGGCGGTATTGCTGGGCCACGAGATCGGCCATGACCGTGCGCTGATCATAACTGTTGCCGACATGCAGATCCTGCGTCATCGCGCCATAGGTTTCCACCGACCCGATGCCATAGATGCACGACACCGACGCGACGATGATCACGTCATCGCGTTCCAGAAGCGCCCTTGTGGCCGAGTGGCGCATCCGGTCGATCTGTTCGTTGATCTGGCTTTCCTTCTCGATATAGGTATCGGAGCGCGGAACATAGGCTTCGGGCTGGTAATAGTCATAATAGCTGACGAAGTATTCCACCGCGTTATCGGGAAAGAAGCCCTTGAATTCGCCGTAAAGCTGCGCCGCGAGCGTCTTGTTCGGGGCCAGGATGATCGCCGGGCGCTGCGTTTCCTCGATCACCTTGCCCATGGTAAAGGTCTTGCCGGTGCCGGTGGCCCCCAGCAGGACCTGGTCACGCTCGCCATCGACCACACCCGCAGACAGCTCCGTGATCGCGGTCGGCTGGTCGCCGGCCGGCTCGAACTCGGTGTTCATCCGGAACCGGATTCCCCCCTCCAGCTTCTCGCGGGCGCGGACATCGGGGGCGGGGGCGTGAAGGGTCGGACTGTCTGACATGGCTCACCGGGCGGACTCAACGGGGTTGATCAAGAAACTGCGATGCTCTGGATGAAAGTCAAAAATGGGGGGCGCCACCGGGAATTGCAACCTGAGTCGCAAACGGAGTGCCTGGACAGGTCACATCGCGATTTGTGTCTGGTTTCGTGCCCGGCGCCTTCCGCATAGATGCGACATTCTGAAAGGCCCGAATTTTCTTTAAAAGCTGCATGAAACCTCTACCTCTCCGCCGCAAGCAGTTGACGAGATTTGTTTCTGGGCTGCACACACCCAACCCTCGCTCCCCGCGGCTCTTTGGCGAAGATCAAACTGCTTGCACCATCCCCGCCCGGCTTGGGGCATCGTTTTGTCCTGCGATGGCTTGCGTGCGGGATGGTTTTTGACCATATCTGGAAAAAGATCGAAGAGGGGAAATCATGCGCGCCCGTATCTATCAGCCGTCCCGAACCGCCATGTCATCAGGGTCCGCCAAGACGCGGCACTGGGTTCTGGAATTTGCCCCGGACAGCCCGCGGGAAATTGATCCGCTCATGGGATGGACGTCGTCCTCGGACACGCAGAGCCAAGTTCAGCTCAAGTTCGAAACGCTGGAAGCCGCCAAGGCCTATGCCAAGGAGCACGGGATCGAGGTGGTCCAGTTCACCCCGAACAAGCGCAAACCCAATATCCGCGCCCGCGGCTATGCGGAAAATTTCGCGGTCGATCGCAAAGGTGCCTGGACGCATTGACGCGAACGCTGCACATCGCCCCGGTTGTCGCACCCACTTGGGACGTCGCCGACCTCATATCCCGGCATGAAGACATCATGCGGGCCCAAACCCCGGCCGAGAGTTGCCACGCGATGGGCGCGGACGCGCTTTTCGCTTCCGGCGCATCGATATTCGCGGCGCGCATGGACGCCACAACGCTGGGCATCGCCGCATTGAAACGGCTCGACGCCGCGCATGGAGAGGTCAAATCGATGCACACCCGGTCCGACGCACGCGGCCTCGGCGTGGGGGCTGCCCTCCTTCAGCGCGTGTTGACCGAAGCAAGGGCGCTCGGACTGCAACGACTGAGCCTCGAGACCGGATCAGGTGACACGTTCGGCGCCGCGCGCCGCTTGTACGAACGCCACGGCTTTTCCTATTGTGGCCCCTTCGCAGATTACACCCACGACCCGCTCAGCGTGTTCATGACACAAAGGCTGTGACGCGGGCGCGGGATCGGATGCCACCCGTCAAAGCCCGGTAAAGACACCGCAGGCGATCCGCTCACCAGCGGCTCCGGCTGGTTGGCTGGTATAGTCGTCGGCCCCGGCATGCATGATGAAGGCCGCACCATCCTCGTCCAGGATCATCTCCTCGATCGACAGATGCGGGTTGAAGAAGTCGGCCATCAGGGTGCCGTCGTCTCCGACGGTCACATTCGGAAGATCACCGGGATGCGGGCCATCATTGACGCTGATGCCGTGCTGCATGTCACCCGCGATATGTCCGCCGGCAGAGGTGAAATCATCTGACGAACAATCTCCGGTCTCGTGCAGATGCACCGCATGAGTGCCTGACGGTACAGGGTCCAGCTCGAGTTCGACCAGCGTGGTGCCCGACGGCTGCGCCGTCAGCGTCACCGTGCCGATGGACGCGCCGTCGCGATTGATGACATCGGCGGCCGCCATGTCGCGCGCCATGTCCTGCGCCGCGAGCGGCAGAGCAGGCAGGAAGGCGGCGGCGGCAGCAAACAGGGTAAGTCGCATGAACCTGTCCTTTCCTTCAGTTGACTGTCATCAAAACGCAGCCATCCCAACACCGTTCCAATCACCCTTTGACGCCCCGTTCCACCTGTCGTAATCCAGTACCAGCGGTCCCTTAGCTCAACTGGATAGAGCAGCTGACTTCTAATCAGCAGGTTGGGGGTTCGAGTCCTCCAGGGATCGCCAGTCAAATCAATCGTCCGAGGTGTCGAAAGCCGAAAGCTGGGCCAGCGATCTGCCGGACATGGCGACCGCCGAAGGCCCCGGCGTGCGGATTGTCGAGAACGGCACAGACGGCGTGCTGGTCTTCGCATTCGATGGCAAGTTGACCGGCGCGGGAACCGATCAGGTCTTTGCCGCGTTTGCCAAAGTGCTGTAGCAGCATGGCAAGGTGAACCTCATGGTGTAGGTTCAGGACTGCGACGGCTTCAATCTTGGCGCGGCTGGCGGTGATGCGATGAAGGCGAAATTTGGTGCCATCGGCGAGGTTGGCGGTTACGCCCTTGCTTGGGCTCCCGACAGGATGCGCACGATCATGCAAGGCATTGGGCGCTCGTGCCGATCGAGATGCGCAGCTTCGATCAGGCAGAGGATGCTGCCGTGCGCCTGGGCGTCGGCCCGATGAATAGACGGGCATCGCCGCAAGACAAGCGGAGGCGCTATACTGCCCACCGACTCGGTGGGTCGGCTTGCAAGAAGGATGACCAAGTTGGACGACAGAGAAGAACTGTCCTTTCAGGATGACAAGGGTGCCTGGCGTTCGACATGGATTGCCGCGGGTCTGGTGCTTGCGATTGTGGGCTGGATGGGCAGCGGGTATATCTTGCCTTCGGACGACGAGGACATGGTGCAGCCGACTGACAAATCAGTCGAACCCGTTGCCGTGGCGGTTGAGGAATCTGCGACACAAGCAGTGACGCTTTACTTTCAGGCCGAGGGTCAGGCCAAACCGGATCGGGATACCGCGATCCGGGCCGAGGTGTCTGGCGATGTGGCCGAGGTCTTTGTCAAGAAGGGCGCGGATGTCGGGGATGGCGCGGTGATCGCGCGGCTTTCGGCGACGCGCGCCGAAGCGGATTTGAGACGCGCACGCGAAGAGCTTGACCGTGCGCAACGCGAGTTCGACAACGCGTCGGAATTGCTGGAGCGCGGGGTGGCCACGGTCGACCGTGTCAGCCAGGCGCGCGCCACCCTTGCCGCTGCCAATGCCCAGGTGACCACCGCCGAGGAGGCCATGGAGTCCCTTGAAATCACGGCCCCTTTCGCAGGGCGGATCGAGACGCTGTCGCTGGACAAGGGTGAGTTCGTTCAGGCGGGCGCGGATGTCGGGCGCATCGTCGACAATCGTCCCCTGACGGTCGCCATCCAGGTGCCGCAGCAGGCTTTGGGCCGGATCAAGAGCGGGCAAACAGCGCGCGTCAATTTCATCACGGGTGAAGAACGCGAAGGCACGGTCAGCTTTGTGAGCACTGCCGCCAGCGCCGAAACCCGGACTTTTCTGACTGAAATCACCGTATCGAACGAGGACGGCGCGATCCCGGCTGGCATTTCAGCCGAGATCCGGATTCCGACAGGCACCGAGGCGGCGCATTTCGTGCAGCCTTCTACAATTTCTCTGAGCCCTGAAGGCCGCCTTGGCGTCAAAACGGTGGACGACGCCGATACAGTGGTGTTCGACCCGATCGAGGTTGTGCGTGCGGAAATCGACGGGGTCTGGGTCACGGGCCTGCCTGACACCGCCAGGATCATCACCGTCGGGCAGGGATTTGTGAGGGAAGGTGAGACGGTCGCAGCCTCTGCCCGTCCGAAGAAGGCCATGCCTTTGACGCAGGGAGACTAAGCGATGAACACCATAATTGACGCTGTGTTCTCGCGCAGCCGGGTGATTCTAATGGCGCTCGTGATGATCCTTGCGGTTGGGACCGTGGCCTATGTATCGATCCCCAAGGAGGCCAGTCCTGAGGTGCCGCTGCCGCTGGTTTATGTTTCGACCGGGCTTGATGGTATAAGCCCGGTTGACGCCGAGCGTCTTCTGATCGAGCCGATGGAGGCCGAATTTACCGCCATCGAAGGGCTTGAGAAAATCGAAAGCCATGCCCGCGAGGGCTTTGCCAGTGTGCAACTCGACTTCCAGCCCGGCGTCGATATCGACGAGCCGCTTCGCAAGGTGCGCGAGGCGGCCGATCAGGTCGAGAATGATCTGCCCGCGGACGCCTATGACCTGACGATCACGGAGATCAACACCGCGCTTTTTCCGATCATCACCGCGATCATTTCGGGTCCGGTGCCGGAACGCGCATTGAACGATCTGGCCGATGATGCGCAGGATAAAATCGAAGCGTTGCAGGGTGTGCTTGAGGTCGACATCGGCGGCGCGCGCGATGAATTTCTGGAAGTTCTGATCGACCCGACTGTCTTTCAGACCTATAGCCTGAGCTTTGACGAGTTGATCAATCAACTTCAGAGGAATAACCGCCTGATCGCCGCAGGTGCCATCGAGACCGGCGGCGGGCGGATCGTCCTGAAGGTGCCGGGCCTGATCGAGGATCTTGAGGATGTGATGGAAATCCCCGTAAAGGTGCGGGGCGATACCGTGGTCACATTCGAGGATGTCGCCACCGTGCGGCGCACCTTTGAGGACCCAACCGGGTTTGCACGGATCGAAGGGCAGCCCGCGTTGGCGCTTGAGGTCAAGAAACGCTCGGGCGCGAATATCATCGACACCGTGGCGGCGACAAAGGCGGCTGTCGAAGACCTGCGCGCCGACTGGCCCGACAGTGTTGAGGTGACTTATCTTCAGGACCAGTCCGAGCAGGTCAAGACGCTGTTGTCGGACCTGGAGGCCAATGTCATCGCCGCCGTGATCCTCGTGATGATCGTGATCGTTTTTGCGCTTGGCTTCCGCTCGGCAATTCTGGTTGGCCTCGCCATTCCCGGCGCGTTCCTTGCGGGGGTCACCGCGCTTTGGGTGATGGACCAGACCATGAATATCGTGGTTCTCTTTTCGCTCATCCTCGTGGTGGGAATGCTGGTGGATGGCGCCATCGTCACGGTGGAATTGGCCGATAGGAAGTTGCAAGAAGGAGCCTCCCCGCGGGAGGCCTATGCCGCGGCGGCCAAGCGCATGTCGTGGCCTATCATCGCCTCGACGGCCACGACGCTGAGCGTTTTTTTTCCGCTACTGTTCTGGACGGGGATGGTTGGCGAGTTCATGAAATTCCTGCCGATCACGGTGATCCTCACACTGTCCGCCTCACTTTTCATGGCGTTGGTCTTCATCCCGGTCCTGGGTGGCCTGATCGGCAAGCGACAACCCGAGCGGGCCGGTGCAAAGGCATCGCTTTATGCCGCCGAAAGGGGAGACCCACGTCGCATCGGTGGGCTGACCGGCATGTATGTTCGTTTGCTTGAGTGGGCGATCCTGCGGCCTGGCACGACGGCGCTTCTGGCGCTTGCCCTGCTTCTGGGCGGTTTCGGCCTGTATGGCCAGTTCGGCAAGGGCCTGTCTTTCTTTCCTTCGGTCGAGCCCGAGTTCATGCAGGTGCAGGTGCGCGCACGCGACAATTTCTCGATCTACGAGCGCGACGCGCTGGTACGCCGGGTGGAAGAACGCCTTCTTGGGTATGACGAGGTTGCCACCGTCTACGCACGATCCACCATGAGCGCAGGTCAAGGCGACGAGGAAACCATCGGCACCCTGCAACTGGAACTCATTGATTGGGACATCCGCCGCCCCGCCGCACAGATCGGCAAGGACATCCGGCAGGATGTGTCGGATATCGCCGGGATCGACGTGCAGGTTCAAACCGAAAGCGGCGGGCCGACACAGGGCAAGCCGATCAACCTTCAGATCGCGGCGCGCCAGCCGGCGGTTCAGGCGCAGGCTGTCGAACAGGTTTTGTCCATCATGGAGCGGATTGGCGGCTTTACCGACGTGACGGACACGCGCCCGCTTCCCGGTGTAGAGGTGTCGATCCTTGTCGACCGGGCCGAAGCCGCGCGCTTTGGTGCCGATGTCAGCCTCTTGGGACAGGCAATCCAGCTTTTGACCCAAGGTATCACCGTTGCCGATTACCGCCCCGACGATGTTGACGGCGAAATCGATATCCGAGTGCGCTTTCCGGCCGAGGAACGGTCCCTGTCGGAACTGGGCAATCTGCGCGTTCCGACCTCGGCGGGCCTGGTGCCCATATCGAATTTCGTCACCTTTGAGCCGGTGGAGCGTACCGGCACGATCACCCGTATCGACGAAGAAAGGGTCGTGAGCATCGAGGCGAATGTCGCGCCTGGGCTCTTGGTCAATGATCAGGTCACAGCCCTGCAAGAGGCGCTGGACGCGGCCGATCTGCCCGACGGCGTCAGCTATAGTTTCGCGGGCGAGGCCGAGGATCAGACCGAGGCGATGACCTTCCTCATCAATGCCTTCATTGCGGCGATCTTCTTGATGTTCGTCATTCTGGTTTTGCAATTCAACAGCTTCTACCAGGCCTTCGTGGTAATGAGCGCCATCGTCTTGTCGGTTGGCGGTGTCCTTCTGGGCCTGATCATCACCGGGCGCCCCTTTGGCGTGGTCATGGGCGGCATCGGGATTATCGCGCTTGCGGGGATCGTGGTGAACAACAACATCGTGCTGATCGACACCTATAACGTTCTCAAGCGCGCCGGCCTTTCGCCGCGCGAGGCCGCCCTTCGCACCGGCGCACAACGCCTCAGGCCGGTTGTGCTGACATCGGTCACCACGGCCCTCGGTCTGATGCCGATGGTTCTCGGGGCGAACCTGAACTTCTTTACCCGCGAGATCGTTTTCGGCGCGCCCTCGACCCAATACTGGACAGAACTGTCCACCGCTATCGTGGGTGGCCTGGCCGTAGCGACGCTGCTCACGCTCGTTCTGACGCCGGCCATGCTGATGCTCGGCGAGAAAAGAAAAAAGCCATCGGCGCAACCTGCTTTTTGATGGAGATGCTGATTATAGAGCCAGACGCAGCGGTTCGGAGCAAAAACGCTTGACCGCACAGCATCGTCCGGTAATTGATTTTAACGAATGGCAGGCCGCTTTGGGAATTTTGGGTATAAATTAACTGGGCAGAAAGCTAGGCCGAACATGCAGCGCTGGCCTGCGTCTTGATAAGTTTGAACATGGCCATGGTCGAGAACACAAACACCGCTTCCCCGAATTCCTTTTTGGCGCCAGATGTTAAGGGGCCGCAATTCGGTACGTTGGTCGAAGGCAAACTGCATGCCCGACGACACCGCACTATGGGAGTATATGACCGGCAAGGACTGCCTTTGCCCTATTGCGATATTAAAGCCAACTACCTGAAAACTGAACCAGATGGCCCAATTCTCCCAGTCCGCGACGCCAAGACCATAGAGGGACCCGTGCTTTTCGCCGGGCTGACCCGTGAGCAATTCGGTCATGTCATTCTGAATTCGTTGGGGCGGCTTTGGGCGCTCGAACATCTCCCGCCCGAAACGACACTGCTTTTTTACGCGCGGAATAAGGTGCTGCCAAGATATTTTAAACACCTGCGCCCAATGCTTGACTGGTTAGGCATCAAAAACGACTTCGTCATTTCACGTGGCCCAAGACAGACTGACCAGATGTTTACCGCATCGGACCTCTTTGGCGAGCGCTATGACGGGTTCGGCGCGCCCGAGTTCTTTGAATGGCTTGATCGGCGTCAAGCTACGCCCGGCCCTGTCGATCCCAACATGCGCGTCTATATCACGCGGAGCAGGCTTGGCCCGGAAGCGGGCCGTTTTGCTTGCGAAGATCACCTAGAAGATTTGCTACGCGAACAAGGCTACACGGTTTTTGCCCCTGAAGCGCACGATCTACCAACACAGGCCGATATGCTATCGCGTGCCGGGCGGCTGATCTTTGCAGAAGGTTCAGCGCTTCACTTCTTTGGCCTCATCAAGCGACCAGAACAGATCGCGTGCATGATTCAGCGTCGAAAGACGTTGCCATATCTGATTGGCAATCAGGCTAACGCACGCCCCGGTCATGAGGTGCGCTCGATCAACGTTATTCGCCGTACATTCTGGCCACCGCGAAGAAGCGATCACTATTCTGTGTCGCTTCTTGATTTCAAAAAACTCAAGCTTGCACTGGTCGAAGCAGGATTGATCAACAGCGACGCCGCGTGGGCGCATCCCAGCTTCGAGGCTGAAAAAATCAGCCTGCACGCCGGATTGAGCGACGGGGAACATATGCTCGCTTCAAAAGGGCGCAAGAAATTTTTGGCCGACTTCCGCAGAAAGCAACGCGAGAAGGAAAAACGCCAATATAAAGCTTCGAATTAGGGGGACACATAGCCTGGTTTAAGCGCCTCTTCGTTCGGAAGGCGAACCCATTCAAACAAGGCATAATCAGAGCGTTCTATTTCTTCGACAGGGGTATAGTCGAATAAGTCATAAAACTTTTCAACGCCGTAAGCTTCCAAGGTCACATCCTTCCAATCCTCAACGATCTGATCGTAAGCTTTGGAAAGGGTGCGGTTTTTGGGATTAAGACCACTCACCAAGACCAGACCTGTCGGCTTGCATCCCAAAACGGTAATCGTCAGATCCGGACGATACTGCTGCAGAATCGGAATCAGCTTCCAGACATCACCGGTCCAGGCTTCGCTGGGGGCATTCTCTACATCCCGTGTGGTCATTTTATGGGCATAAGGGCAACAATCATGCAAAGCGATCACGCCTTTGGGGTCCGTGAAGGCTTCAGTGTTCATGAAGTCGCGCAACAGGTATTCGAACAAATGCATCCCGTCCAAAAAACTGTAGCTTAGGCTGATGCCCATCGCCTTCAGAAACCCACTTTCGAAAAAATCGTCGCTGCTTTGCTGCATGATATGCAGCGCAGGCTTATTTTGGATCACATTCTGTTCAACCAGAAAATACGGATCTACAGCGATCGTCTTGCTGCGGACCTCCGCTAAA
>JAWLGI010000025.1:0-23665 GCA_041685125.1 Marivita sp.
GCCGGTCTCGCTGTCATAGGTGGTCAGCCCCGAGAAGATGTTGAAGGCAAGGTTCTCGTTTTCGATCCGGAATATGTTGGCCGGGTCGTAGCCCGCCGGATCGTCGTAGAAGCGGATCGTCAGCGTCTTGCCGTCCTGGGCAAGACCCGGCTGGCCGGTGACGGTGAGGGCCGAAGCCCCCAGAAGGGCACCGAATTGGCGGCGATTGAGTCTGAACATCTGTCTGTGTCTCCTTGTCTGGTGGGTTGCGAAGGGTGCGAGCGGGTTTACGGTTATATGCCCGCGCCTGACTGCTCGCCTCGGATCAGCCGGCCTTGCGTTCGGCCGTCGGTACCGGCTGGGCCGTCGGCACCGGCTTGGCCGCGGCGACGCTGCGGAAGTACTCTTCGGCCATTTCCGCGGAGACCACGTCGGAGTATTTCTGGTGCATGTCGTAGAGATTCATGAAATGCGACGCTTCGGTCCTGTCGAAGACGCATTCATGAACGACACCGGCGCGGAAACGGTGGGTTGCCGCGTCCACCACGCTTGAGCGCACGCACCCCGATGTGGTCTCGCCACAGCAGATCACGGTATCGATGCCGAGGTTTTGCAGGTGGAATGCCAGCGGCGTGCCTTGGAACCCGGACGGCGCGGTCTTTTCTATCACCACCTCGCCATTGATCGGCTTGACCTCGTCGACGATCTCCGTGCCCTTCTGCTGCATCTCGGCGCTGAGCTTGGACGGGCCACGCTTGCGGTGGACCCAGGGCTTGATGCCGCTCTGCAAACCCTTGATATGCACCACGGGAATACCGCATTCGCGCGCCACTGCGAGCAGTGTGGCGGTCCGGTCAACTGCCGCCCAGCCTTCGAGCCCGGTCGAGCCAGGCCAGGTCTTCATCGATTCGAAGATGTCCTGCCGCTCCAGTCCGAGAACGCTGTAGTATATATCGATGAGCAGCAGCGCGGGCTTTTCGCCAAAACCGAAGAGCTCTTTCTTGCCCCAGATCGCGTCGTGTTTGCGGTCGCGTTCGCTCAGATAGGGTTCCCACCCGTATTGCGTAATCATGTCGTACCTCCATGCGTGTCGCTTGCTCGCTCGGGCGCAAGCGGTTTTCGGTAATCGGCATGCGCGAAAGCCTTCGGCAGGATGCGCGCATCTATCTGCTTGGTGGTGTCTGAAAGCGCCAAAGCGCAGACCGGACGTTGTTCCGACACCACCGAGGTTGAGCAGACGAGCAGGGCGCCCGTTGTGTCAAGTAACTTGATTAATAGTCCACTCACTTTACTAAAGTGCTTAATTCATCACCGGGATCACATGGCCCACGATGAATTCCGCGCCGAAGAATGGGCAGGGATGGGGGCGCAACCTGTCCCGGGGCGGACCCAGTCAACCATTGCGGGCCGGCGGGCGAATCTCGCTCATGGCTGGGTCAGTTCGGCAAGTTCATCCCGAGGATGGACGCTTCGATGCCAGTGGCGTTCATGAAGACGGAACACGGATCGAACCCCAAACTGGCGCTCAGAGCCTTGCAGCACGGGATAGATCAGGCGGGATAACTGACATGCCCGTTTCCGGTTGTGAGGGCCGAAACCTCGCAGGCACCGATCTCGAGCGTGTCTGTCTCAGTGATACCCGTTTGCTGTTCTCGACAAGGCCATAAAGATCCGGTGGCCGTGCCATGAAAGTAGACCTCTGCTTGCCATGCATCAGCGACGGAACCGGGCAATGCCTGATCTGCAGTCCCGGTTCGTAGAGCGATACACCGGACGTCCATCCATTGGTTCAGCGCTTCCAGGTTTCGGGGTGCAGGCATGACCGGCCACAGCCGGTTGCGCGCATCTCGACGGTCTTCTTTACCTGACCCTGTTCCCAACCTGCAGCCGGGTTGCAAAACTCAAATTCAAAAAAATAGTGGCTCGCCATCGCCTTGAAACGCGCATTGACGTCATGCTGGGAGGAATTGACTTGAATCAAAGCGCATATGCGCAAGGATGCATAAACATTCAGCCATGCAGGACATACTTTCCGCCATTTGTGACCCGACCCGCCGCGCCGCGCTCGCCCTTGTCTGGGGTGGGGGTGAGCATTGCGTCTGCGAATTGATGGCCCGGTGTGAGGCGAGCCAGAGCCGGATGTCGCGGCACATGAAGGTGCTGCGCGAGGCCGGTTTGGTGCGCGACAGGCGCGATGCGCAATGGGTGCGCTATCGCCGGAACCCCAACCTCGCGCCGGAGCTTGCGGCGGTGATCGACGCGGTTCTGGCTGCGGACCACACACTTGAATTGGAGGTCGCGTGACCACAGAGACCCAAGACCACCACGCACCGCACGGGCTTCGGGACTGGGCATGGTATCTCGGAGTGCCGCTCGCGGCCGTCGTTTGGTGGCTGGTCTACGGACAGTTGATCCCGTTCTCGGAATGGGCCACGTCGCTGTTCCCGGTTGCGCGCGACAGCCATACCGGCGAGGCGATTGCCTTCTTCATCTACGACGTGCCCAAGGTGCTGTTGCTGCTGACGGGCATCGTCTTTGTCACCGGCGTGCTGCGCAGCTGGTTCAGCCCCGAGAAGACCCGCGCGATCCTTGCGGGCAAGCGCGAGATCCTTGGCTACCCGCTGGCGGCCCTGCTGGGCGTATTCACGCCGTTCTGCTCGTGCTCTTCCGTGCCTCTGTTCATCGGCTTCGTCTCGGCCGGCATTCCGCTCGGTGTGACATTCTCGTTCCTGATTGCCGGGCCGTTGGTGGGGCCGGTGGGCCTTGGGCTGCTTTACGGCCTTGTCGGCTGGCAGATCGCCACGATCTACCTCGTCTTCGGGTTCACCATCGCCACGGTCGCGGGCGTCGTCCTCGGACGCATGCGGCTGGAGCGCTACCTGCAGGACTGGGTGCGCGAGCTGAACGCCGGCCCCGTGGGCGATCTGCCCGAGGAACGGCTGAGCCTCGTCGACCGGCTGAAGATCGGCGTGGAACAAGTGCGCGAGATCGTCGGCAAGGTCTGGATCTGGGTGCTGGTCGGCATCGGCATCGGTGCGCTGATCCACGGCTATGTGCCCGAGGCGATGATGCTGCGGATCATGGGCGGTGAGGCTTGGTGGTCCGTGCCGGCGGCTGTGGGGGTGGGCGTGCCCATGTATACCAATGCAGCCGGCGTCATTCCGATCGTCGAGGCGCTCCTGGGCAAGGGCGCGGCCCTTGGCACCACGCTCGCCTTCATGATGAGTGTGATCGCGCTGAGCCTGCCCGAGATGATCATCCTCAAACAGGTGCTGACCTATCGCCTGATCGGCATCTTCTTGGCAGTCGTGTCTGTGGGCATCCTCGCCACCGGCTTTCTGTTCAACGCCATTCTGTAAAAATGACCCGGATCATGAGCACCAATCAACACTGGGACAACGCCTATACCGCCCGCGATGCGACCGCGCTGACATGGTTCGAGGCAACCCCCGAAGCCTCGATCCGGCTTGTGCGTCAGTGCTTGCCTGCGGGTGGGGCTTTGGTCGATATCGGCGGGGGATCCTCGGCATTGGTTGACCATTGCCTTGATGCGGGGATCGGGCCGGTCACCGTGCTGGATCTGTCGGCCGAGGCGCTGGCCATCACCCGTACGCGGCTCGGCGCGCGGGCGCGCAGCGCAAACCTGGTCGTGGGCGATGTGCGCGACTGGACCGCGGATCGGTCTTACGATCTGTGGCACGACCGCGCCGCATTCCATTTCCTGACAGATATGGAAGACCGCCGCCGCTATCTGCGCACGCTTGATGCGGCGCTTTGTCCCGGCGGCATAGCGATCATCTCGACCTTCGCGTCAACCGGCCCCACCACCTGTTCCGGTTTGCCGGTGCAGCGCTATGCACCGTCGGACCTGGCGGACACCTTTGACGCCCTCGCACCCGGGTTGCTGGCGCCGCTTCAGTCCGAACTGTTGGCGCATGAAACGCCGAAAGGTGCGGTGCAGGACTTTCAAATCTCGGTTTTCAAAAAGAAGGAGACATTCGCATGAAAGACGTCAAGGTCTACGGCCCAGGCTGTGCCCGCTGTGCCACCACCGAACAGATGGTGAAGGACGCCGCGACCAAGCTTGGCGTCGAGGTGACGGTGCAAAAGGCCACCGACGCGAAATCCATCGCGATGGCGGGCGTCATGTCCACACCGGGCATCGCGGTCGACGGAAAGCTCGTGCATACCGGCGGCGTGCCGGATGCGGCGAAGCTCGAAGCGTGGCTCAGCGCATGATCCGTGGTTTTTTGGCCTTCGCCGCGTTGGCGACGCCGACCGTTGCCGCCGCGGAGGTCCTGGATATCCAGCCCGTCACGGATGACGTCTGGGCCATCGTCGGCCCGACTGAGCAACGCAGCCCGGAGAATCTCGCCAACAACGCGACTTTCGGGCTTGTCCTCACCGCCGAAGGGGCAGTGCTGATGGATCCGGGCGGGTCCTACAAGGGTGCTGAAATGCTGCACGACGCGGTACGCAGCATCACCGACAAACCGGTGGAATACGTGATCAACACCGGCGGGCAGGATCACCGATGGCTCGGCAACGGCTACTGGCAGGAACAGGGCGCGACGGTGATCGCGTCCGAGTCGGCGGTCGCGGATCACCAGGCCCGCGCACAGGATCACATGATCGCGCTGTCGCAATTCCTCGGCGAAGGGCTGGACGGGACCGAACCGGCCTATGCCGATGTGACTTTCGAGACCGATTACACACTCGCGTTCGGCGGCCTCAGCTTTGAGATCATGCATCGCGGTGCGGCCCACACGCCGGGCGACAGCTTTGTCTGGCTGGACGAGCGCGATGTGATGTTCACCGGTGACATCGTCTATGTCGACCGCCTTCTGGGCAATGGTCCGGCCCGCGACACCGACAGCTGGATCACGGTGTTCGAGGCCATGGCGGGCTTTGGGCCCGCGCATATCGTGCCCGGCCATGGCCGCGCGACCGATCTGCCCACGGCCACGCGTGACACTTACGATTATCTCGTGAACCTGCGCACGCAAATCGGGGGTCTGATCGAAGCGGGCGCTGACATCATGGAAGCGCCGCAGATCGATCAGTCGGCCTGGTCTTATCTGACGCAATTCGACGCCCTCGCGGGCCGCAACGCGCAGGCGACCTACGAAGAAATGGAATGGGAGTGACGGCAGCCGCAGAATACCTGTTGACTGAGTAATCCGATATCCGCCGGGTGGGCTCGAAGAGCCTCCGGAGCGGATTTTTCGACCGAATCATTTACAAAACTAGAATTGTAGTTATTTAGGGGTCATGAGCACGACCAGTCCCAACGCCCGCGCCCTTGCCGCACTTGGCCATGATGCCCGCCTGTCGATCTTTCGCCTGCTGGTGAAGGCCGGGGATGACGGGCTGCGGGTCAGCGATATTGGCGAACATCTGGGACTCGCGCCGTCGACGTTGGCGCATCACCTCTCGACGCTGGTCGATGCCGGTTTGGTGCTGCAGGACAAGCAGGGCCGTGAAGTGTTCAACCGGGTCGATTTTCCCGCGATGAATCGTTTGGTCGGCTTTCTCACATCCGAATGCTGCGCCGGTGTCGCGCTCCGACCCTCGGAGGATGCGGCATGAGACGCGCGGATATTTTTCTTGCCCCAAAACAACTGCAATTCCGGAGATTTAGTGATGACTGACGCGACCCTTCCCACCCCGGGCCTCCGGTCCGTGCTGCGCCATCTGTGGCAGGACCAGCGGGTCTGGCTCGCCTCGGCGCTGATACTTGCGGCGCTGGCGGTGTTCGACACGCCGCAAGCGTCCGACAGTGCGCTCTTCGCGGGCAATGCGCTCTTGAACACGGCCCCGTTCCTGATCCTGTCGATTGCCATCGCCGCCTGGGCGAACGCCACGGGTGCCGACAACCTGATCGCCAAGGCGTTCACCGGCGCGCCGGTCCTGATGATCGGGCTGGGCGCGCTGGCAGGCGGCATTTCGCCCTTCTGCTCCTGCGGGGTGATCCCGCTGATCGCGGCGCTGCTGGCCATGGGCGTGCCACTGTCGGCTGTCATGGCCTTCTGGCTTGCCTCACCGATCATGGATCCGTCGATGTTCGTGCTGACGGCGGGGGTGCTGGACCTCGAATTCGCGGTGGCCAAGACCGTCGCCGCCATCGGGCTGGGCGTTTTCGGTGGCACGGTGGTGCACCTCATGATGAAGGTCGGGGCTTTTGCCGATCCGCTGCGCGACGGGATCGGCAATGGCGGTTGCGGCGGCGCGAAGGTTCGCGCGCCCAAACCTGTGGTCTGGCGGTTCTGGACCGATGCAGACCGCCGGGCGAAATTCGGCAAGACGGCGCTGACGACCACACTTTTCCTCGCTAAATGGCTGACGCTGGCCTTCATCCTCGAAAGCCTGATGCTGGCCTGGATCCCGGCGGAAACCGTCACCAGCGCGCTCGGAGGCGAGGGGCTTTTGCCCATCGTGACCGCGACCTTCGTCGGTGTGCCCGCCTATCTGAACGGCTATGCGGCATTGCCGCTGGTCGGCGGGTTGATCGGGCAGGGCATGGCGCCGGGCGCCGGCATGGCCTTCCTTGTCGCCGGCGGCGTCACATCCATCCCGGCGGCGATGGCGGTCTGGGCGCTGGCGAAACCGCAGGTCTTTGCGCTCTATATCGCGCTGTCGTTGACGGGGGCCTTCGCCTCGGGCCTGCTGTTCCAGCTCTGGAGTATGACATGAGAGCCTTGACCGTGAATATCACGGGACCGGTGACCGATCCGGTCCTGGCCGCCACAGGTGTTGCCACCCCGCATGAGGCCGTGTCGCGCCTGACAGTGACGGGCGGGCGGATCGACGCCGTGGCGACCGAGCCCGAGCTTGGGCTGGGCGCCGCGCGAATCCAGCCCGAAGGCGGGCCGCTGGCGCTGCACTATGCCATCGACGATGGGGCAGCGGGGCTGGTCTATCCCGAGGCCGCCTTTCGCCCCCGCGCCACTCGCTACACCACCGCGGCCGAGAGCCTGGTCTCGGCCAGCCGCGCCACGGCCCAAGCGGCCGGCGGCGGCAAGGCCGGGATTGCCGCGCTGGTCGCGGAAACCGAGGCGCGCTTTGCCTACGCGCATCCCGACCGGCGGTTCAACGACGACACCGACGCGGTGCCCTACCTGTCCTGCGGGGTGACGCCCGGGTCCTGTGTCGACATCAACACCTATCTGGTCGCCAGCCTGCGCGCCGCCGGATACGAGGCCGCCTACATATATGGCTGTTTCTTCCCCGAAGAGCGGGGCGGCATGACCCATGAAGGTCACTGCTGGGTCGTGACGCGGCATGACGGTGAGACACAGGAGTGGGACATCGCCCATCACCTCAAGGCGGGTCTGGGAGCGACCCGGCCCGGGTTGAACCCGCGGCCGGGGGAACGGGTTGCCCTGACCCATTCCATGGGGCATCGATATGCACTGCCCGAGGGTGATATCGCGCTGAAACTGCTGGGCATGCCGATGCGTCTGCCGGCGCAGGGCGCGCCCGAAAGGCTGGCGCTGGAGATTCGGCTTTCTCCGGCGGCCGTATGGAATGCAGAGCGCGTGCCGGCGACTGTCTGAAACCCCAACCACAGACCGCAGCAGGGGGGTGGCGCGGTTGGTCTTCGGCGCCGCCTTTTTTGGGCAGAGGATGGCTCTGGCCGGGCGTCGCTGTCGGCTGCACTGCTTCGATGCCACTGCCAGTGCAACCTCGGTCGTAGCCGGTCGGGCCGCGCGCTGCCCTGGATCGGATTGGCAATACCGCCGGTCAGGTCGCATCCGACAGGTTGACCCGCTGGATCAACGCAGCGGCGCTTTCCCTGCGCTCCGAATAGCGATCCACGAGGTAATCCTTGCGGTCGCGCGTCAGGAGCGTGAACTTCACCAACTCCTCCATGACATCCACGATCCGGTCGTAGAGCGGCGACGGGCGCATGCGTCCTGCCTCGTCGAATTCCTGGAACGCCTTGGGGATCGAGGACTGGTTTGGGATGGTCAGCATGCGCATCCAGCGCCCGAGCAGTCGCATCTGGTTCACGGCGTTGAAGCTTTGCGATCCGCCAGACACCTGCATCACCGCCAGCGTCTTTCCTTGCGTCGGGCGCACGGCGCCCTCGGACAGCGGGATCCAGTCGATCTGCGTCTTCATCACCCCGGTCATGGCGCCGTGCCGCTCGGGGCTCGACCAAACCATGCCGTCGCTCCAGGCCACCAGATCGCGCAGCTCTCGTACCTTGGGGTGGCTGGCATCCACGCCGTCATCGACCAGCGGCAGGCCGGCAGGGTTGAAGACCCGGATCTCAGCGCCGAGCCGTGTCAGGATACGGCCGGCCTCCTCGGCGGACAGCCGGCTGAACGACCGCGCCCGGAGCGAGCCGTAGAGGATCAGGATCCTTGGCGGATGCGTGCTGCGTGTCGAAGACACAAGCCGGTCGGTATCGATGGCGGCAAAGCGCGTCTCGTCGATCTGGGGGGTATCATGCGTCACGCGGGGAACCTTTGGCGTGTTCGGTTCGCGATGGCGACGAGGCTCAGCATGACCGGCACCTCGACGAGCACGCCGACCACCGTCGCCAGCGCCGCGCCGGAGTTCAGGCCGAAAAGCCCGATCGCAACAGCGACCGCCAACTCGAAGAAGTTCGACGTGCCGATCAGCGCGCAAGGGGCTGCGACCTTGTGCGGAACGCCCCAGGCCCAGGCCGCGCCGTAGCCCAGTGCGAAGATGCCGTAGGACTGGATGAGGATCGGCACCGCGATCAGCGCGATCAGCAGCGGTTGCGCCAGGATCACCGGCCCCTGAAAACCAAAGAGCAGCACCACGGTCATCAGCAGTCCCACGACGGAGGCCGGCTTGATCCGCGCCGTGAACGCCGCCACCGCTTCCTCGCCATCCCGCACGATCAGCGCGCGCCGCGTCAGCATCCCCGCGATCAGGGGAATGACGATGTAGAGCACGACCGACAGGATCAGCGTCTCCCACGGCACGCTGATGTCGGTCACGCCCAGAAGGAAGGCCACGATCGGGGCGAAGGCCACCACCATGATCAGGTCGTTCACAGAAACCTGCACCAGCGTGTAGTTGGGATCGCCCTTGGTGAGCTGCGACCAGACAAAGACCATCGCCGTGCAGGGCGCGGCGCCCAGCAGGATCAGCCCCGCGATGTATTCCGGCGCGCGGTCTGGGTCTATCAACCCGGCAAAGACGTGGTTGAAGAACAGGACCGCAAGTGCGGCCATGGTGAAGGGCTTGATCAGCCAGTTCACGGCCAGAGTGATGACGAGGCCCTTCGGGCGCTGACCCACTTCCTTGAGCGAGCCCAGATCCACCGCGATCATCATCGGATAGACCATCGCCCAGATGAGCACCGCGACAACGAGGTTGACCGAGGCATATTCGAGCCCGGCCAGCGCCCCGAAAAGCCCCGGCGCAAGGTTGCCGAGCACAAGCCCGGCCAGGATGCACAGCGCCACCCAAAGGGTCAGCCAGCGTTCGAACAAGCTCATGAAATTTCCTTCTGGTCGGGCACGCAGCACCCATCATCGGGGGGCGGGGTCAGCGCGCCGATGAACACGCCCAGCGGCTCGAGCGCGGCCGGGTTGAGCGCGTAGCAGGTGCGCGGGCCGGAGATTTCGCCGGTGATGACGCCGGCGGCTTTCAGGATGCGCAGATGCTCGGACACCGTGGACTGCGCCAGGCCGACGGCATCCACAATGTCGCCGCCGATGCAGCCAGGGCTGGCGAGCAGCAGCCGCAGGATGCGCAACCGCGCGGGATGCGCGAGCGCCTTGGCCAGTTCGGCGATCTTGATGTCAGCATCCTGCATGCGCGATCCCTCATTTCGCCTATCGTCGTTAAACGATAGAAACGCCATACACAATGCCACACACAATACCGCCTTGGACCTGTCAGTTTTTTGCCGCTCCCGAGAGCGCGTTTCAGCCCGCTTCGTTCGAATGCGACCGGGCTTTTCCAGCCCGGTGCCGATAGGCGTTGTCGCGGACCCTGTCGTTCGCGGGCATCAGGTGTGAGCCGTCCTTGGATCGGGTCTGTGGCTTTTCGAATTCCGGCAGAGTGCGGCAGCAGCTGTTTACCGCGTGATCGTCTCGCGCACGCGGTGCAGTTCTCTTGCGTGCGCATCCGCCTCGTCTTCCCCATTCAGCGGGCCTCGGGACAGCGCGCGTGCGAGGTCGAAATACCCCTTGCCGGGGAGCTTTTCGCGTCCGCGATTGACGGCGCAGGCAGCGATGAAGGGGCGCTCGGCGGCAGCGTCTTGCCGCATCGTGGTTTCGAGGGCCCGCGTGACCTTTGCGATCGAGCCTGGTGCCCAGAGCCCGAGCGCGCGCGCCAAGGCGCCGTAGGTGATCGGCACCTCGGTTTCGTCGAGGCTTTCCAAGTGGGCGCGGACGCGGTTGGAAAGGTCCTTTTCCTTGCCGGCTGCCGCCTCGACCACGCGCGGAGGTGGAATCTCGCGCGCCGTGCCGTTGGCGTCGATTTCGGCTGCCCAGGCGCGGGTCGAGCTGCGCAGGATGATCCGGGTCTTTCCGCTGTCTTTGCCTTCGCCGGTTTCGGTCACGCCGACAACATCCCCCCGACGCAGACCGGCGCGCAGTGTCTCGACCGTGATGCCGAGCTTGGGGGCGAGATAGTCGGGGTCCACCATGATCTGCCCGTCCTCCCATCCGATGACGCCTTCGGGGACGAGGCGGTTCATGACGGGCGACGGTCCGTCGTCACGCGTATAGAACGGGTTGTCTCCTGACGCATGGTCGGTAATGTCGACAATCCTGTCGATTTGGGGCAGGGCTGCGCGCAGCATCCTTTCCACACCCTCACGAAGGGTGGCCGCCGACGCGGCGCAGCCCTGGCAGCCGCCGGACATGCGCAGGTAAACCGTTGTCCCCTCGACCCTGTCGACCGAGATATGCCCGCCATGAGCGGCGACCGCCGGATTGACCTGGAGGTCCAGCAATTCCTCGACAGTGCCGCGCAGGGTTTCGTCGGGGTCGGCCCCGGTTGATCTTTCCTGACCAAGCGGGGCGTCGGTTTCGTCGAGCACATGCCGGATTGACTCGGCGATGCGGGGCTTGAGTGCTGTCCAGTCCGCGTCCGTGTCCTTTTTCACCCAGATCGTGGCGCTGCTCACCTCGACACGCAGGACACCCTGCACAGCGAAGAGCGCGCGCGCCAGCTGGGCGTCGCCTGCGGAGTCGAAGCGGACGGATGCGCCGTCACTCTGGACCGGTGCGTCGAGGACAAACCCCATGACATCGGGATCGTGCGCCGAGGGTTGGGCGCGGATACGGCGGCGGGTGGCTGTGTCAGACATCCTCGAGCTCCGTCCCGGCCATCGCGCGCAGCGCCTTCAAGGTGTAGATGCCGGTGTCGTGGCCATCGCTGAAGGCCATGCCAAGCGCGTAGTTGCCGACGCTCCAGACGCGCGTCAGGCTGATGTCCAGCGGCACGTTTTCTGGGTTCAGAAGCCGCTTGCCGCTCATCTCGTCTCGGCATTTCGCGCATTGACAGCTCAGACGCAGGTCGCGATCCGTCAGGCGCTGCTCCGTGCCGTCAGCCCATCTCAGGACAAGCGCGCTGTCCGCATGGTCCAGGGCGGCAAGGCGGTCGGCCGGTCCGTCCGAGGCAGTCGGCGCGGCGGTTGGCTTGCCTGTGCCGTCGGTGAGTGTCCAGGCGAAGGGCATGGCGATCCCGTCATCTCTGTCTGACGTTCCGGCAAGCGTAGAGGCTATCTGGTGATAGGCCTTCGCAGCCGGGCTGTCCGGTGCGGCGCGTACCAGCGGCCGGCCATCGTCACCGCAATCGACAACCATCGGGTCAAGAGGTACCTTGCCGAGGAAATCCACGCCAAGCTCTTGCGCGATGGCTTCGCCGCCGCCCTGGTGGAAGATATGCGTCACGGTTCCGCACTCTGGGCAGGTGAAACCGCTCATGTTCTCGATCACGCCGAGGAGCGGAACGCTGACCTGCTCCATCATGCGCATGCCTCTGCGCGCGATCTTGAGGCTCACGTCCTGCGGCGTGCTGACCACCACCGCACCGGACAGCGGAAAGGCCTGTGCCAGGGTCAACTGAATGTCCCCGGTGCCCGGTGGCAGGTCGAGCAAAAGCACGTCCAGCGCGCCCCAGTCCACCTGGCGGACGAACATCTGCAAGTATTTCGTCACCATCGGCCCGCGCAGGATCGCCGGGGCATCGTCGTCGGACAACATGGCCATGGACATGACCTTCACCCCGTGCGCTTCGGCCGGGATCACCTTCTGGTCGGGGGACATGGCGGGCTTTTCGGACGCGATCCCCAGCATGCCGGGGATCGACGGGCCGTAGATGTCGGCATCGACCACGCCGACGCGCAAACCCGCGTCGGCCATGGCCACGGCAATATTGGCGGTGACCGTTGATTTGCCCACGCCGCCCTTGCCGCTGCTGATGGCGATCATTCGGGGGGCTGCAGAGGTCTCAGTCTGCGTCATGTCGGTC
Source organism: Marivita sp. (assembly GCA_041685125.1). Lineage (GTDB taxonomy): Bacteria > Pseudomonadota > Alphaproteobacteria > Rhodobacterales > Rhodobacteraceae > Marivita. The sequence goes on from JAWLGI010000025.1 coordinate 12,448, forward strand.
TCCTTGGCTCTGTGGCTCGGGTGTCGGTGTATAGCTTGCGCAGAGCTTGGGGATGTCAACTGCTGCGAGGTCTTCGGCCATGCAGGCACAATAGGCGGTATCGCCAGAGGCCGCGAAATGGCTGCAATCCTGGCATGTTCCGAACGCGGGGGCAGCCCGCTGCATGGCCAGGGTTGAGGCGAGGCGGGACAGCGTCGTCAGGAACCGGTTGCGTTCGGTCGCCCCGAGACGGTCAATCACATCAATCAGGTCCCGCAGTGGATCCTGCGCGAGCATTGTCCGCCCGTGATCTGTCAGGTCAAAAGAGACGCTGCGCCGGTCGCGGTCGGAACGGGTGCCCGCCACAAGCCCCTTGCGTTCCAGCGACTTGATGATCTGTGACGCCGTGCCCCGCGTCGTCGCCTGGAAGCTGGCGAATCCGGACGGGGTGCGTGTGCTGCCATTGGCACGGGCGAAAAAACGCAGGCAGGTCCATTGCGCGGCTGTCAATGCAGAGCCTGCGTCTTCGGTGCGCGCCGTCCGTCCGACATGCACGAGCAGCTCCGCGATCCGGTCCGGTGTTTGCGGTGTATCGGTCATGTCAAAGTGATAGTGAATCGAAACTACTTTGACAATCACCGAATAGGAAGATTAATATCGATTCAAAATCAAACTGGCTTCATCATGAACAAACCTGTCACGAATCTCATCCACGGTTCCCGACGCGTCCCGACCCCGGGAATGCTGTCCGCTGAAGACGAGCGGGCATTGGTCTGCGCCTGGCAAGACCATGGCGACCGACATGCACGTGATCAGTTGATCCGTGCCTTTGCTCCCCTGGCGGCCTCGGTCGCGCGTCGTTTCAAGCGCGGCGCCAGTGAGGCTGACCAGGATTTGGTGCAACAGGCCCAGATCGGTCTCATGAAGGCCGCCGATCGCTTCGACCCGGATCGCGGCTTTCGTTTCTCGACCTATGCCGTGTGGTGGGCGCGTGCGGAGGTGCAAGACTATGCGCGGGCGAACACATCCATCGTGCGGCGTCCGAATTCCGCACAGACGCGCGCGGCGACCGCGCAAATCGCGGCGATTGATGCCGAGATGACGGCGGATCCTGCAATGGATCGGGCGATTGCCGACAAGAAACTTGCCGATACGTTGGGTGTGGACGCGCAGCGCGCGGCGTCCCTTCGCGAACAGGTCACGGGCAGCGACAGCTCGCTCAATGCACCGGCCCGGGACGAGGATGGCGCGGATCGCATGGCGCTTCTGGCTGATCCGGCCAGCCTCGAGGACTCCCTGCCGCTGAAAAACCTGGAAACCGACGGGCTGAGGCAAGCTCTTGCAAAGGCGCTCAACACCTTGCCCGATCGCGAACGTGATATCATCATCGCGACACAAGTGAACGATCCGCCGGCAACATTGGAAACGCTGGGCACACGGTTCGGCATCTCGAAAGAACGGATTCGGCAATTGCGCGAACGTGGCTTCGCGCGGCTCAGGACGGCGATGGCGCAACGCGGATTCGGCGCCGACTATTTCGCCTGATCCGCTGCCATTGTCAGGCAAAGCCGAGATCAGCCGGCGGAACCGTCTTGCAAAACCGGCGCCCGGGCCGCCCCATGCTCTTTGCGCTCAAGCCGCTTTTGGCGTTTGGCCTTTCTCCGTCCTCGATCGCGGAACTTCCGAAAACGGGGCGGCGGTCCTCCTCAGCTTGACCGGGGCATTGCTGCCATCCTGTTTTGGATTTGCCGATTTCAAGGCTCACTCCGTAGGTGCGGGGGGCACGTCTATCTCGATGGTCTGAACAAGGCGGCCCGACTCGCGGTCGAAGATCAGGATCTCGTCGCCTTCGGTGACAACCGCGTACCATGTCCGCGCCTGTGTGAAAGATGCGGCGCTGCTGCCGTCGGGCAGAGTGATCCTGTCCGGCAAAGGCGCCGCGGACTGATTGAAGCGGATGACAATCAGCGACGTGATGAGTATGACCCCTACGATCATTGTCACGGTCAGCACCGTCACCAACCGCCGCAGGAAGCGCAGGTTGGCTGGTTCGGGGGGCTGATCCTCGGGGGCGTTGTCCATGTCTGACCTCATTCTTCGCGTCACGATTGGCGCATCACCGCCCAATCGTCTTGATAAGGCCTTGGCGCGCGACGTGCCAGAGGAAGCGGCGCTATCGCGGACGCGATTGGCGCGGCTGATCGACGAAGGCGCGGTGCGGCGCCGCGGCGCGGTGGTGACCAACCCCAAGGCGGACGTGGCCGAGGGCGATGTGATCGAAGTGGCGGTGCCCGCAGTCGTGGAAAGCCACATCATGGCGGAAAATCTGCCGCTGGATGTGCGGTTCGAGGATGACGACCTGATCGTGGTGATGAAACCCGCTGGTATGGTGGTGCATCCCGCGCCGGGAACGCCGTCAGGAACCTTGGTAAATGCGTTGCTTCACCATTTCGGCGGGCATTTGTCCGGCGTGGGCGGTGTCGGTCGCCCGGGGATCGTGCACCGCATTGACAAGGACACCAGCGGTTTGCTGGTGGTCGCGAAATCGGACCGAGCGCATCACGGGCTGGCCGAGCAGTTCGCGGCCCATAGCGTTGAGCGGCTATACCAGGCGCTGGTGCACGGGCATCCCGATCCGGGCGACCCCCGGTTGCGGGGCGTGCGGGGTGTGTCCATCGAGCCGGGCGCGGTGATCAAGATCACCAGTGATCTGGCGCGGCACAAGACCGACCGACAGAAACAGGCGGTGTTCTTTGGTCACGGCAAACACGCGGTGACGCGCGCGCGCGTGATCGAGACGTTCGGTGCACCGGCACAGGTGTCCTTGTTGGAATGTCGACTGGAGACAGGGCGCACGCATCAAATCCGGGTACATATGGCCCATGCGGGGCACGGTCTGGTCGGCGATCCAGTGTATGGCGGTCAGCGCAAATTGGCCAAGGGGGCCTTGCCGGACAGCGCGCGGGCGCTCTTGGGCGCGTTTGACCGGCAGGCGCTGCACGCGGCGGTTTTGGGGTTTACCCACCCTGTGAGCGGTGAAACCGTTCGCCTTGTGGCGGAGTTACCCCAGGACATGACGGATATGATCGCGCAATTGCGTGTCTGAAACAATCGTCTCATGTGCGTGAATGCACTGACATGCGGTTTATCGCCGTGCCATTGTGCGATAAACTGTCATCAGACAGAGTAGAACGCTTGAAATTCATGGCTGGCTCCCCAAATGGGATGTTAAGCCCGTAAACATTGGAGGGACAAGGGTATGTCGAACTATGCGAATCTCCCGGCCCCATCACCGGAAGCCGGTTTGAGTCGCTATCTTCAGGAGATCCGGAAGTTTCCGCTTCTGGAGCCAGAGGAGGAATACATGCTTGCCAAGCGCTGGGTCGAGCAGGAAGATGCCGAAGCTGCACACAGGATGGTGACGAGCCACCTGCGCCTCGCGGCGAAAATCGCCATGGGGTATCGCGGCTATGGCTTGCCGCAGGCCGAGGTGATTTCGGAGGCGAATGTCGGCCTGATGCAGGCGGTAAAGCGGTTCGACCCCGAAAAGGGCTTTCGTCTTGCCACCTACGCGATGTGGTGGATCCGGGCATCGATCCAGGAATACATCCTGCGGTCATGGTCGCTGGTGAAGCTGGGCACGACAAGCGCGCAGAAGAAGCTCTTTTTCAACCTTCGCAAGGCCAAGTCGCGGATCGGGGCGCTTGAAGAAGGAGATCTTCGGCCCGAGCATGTGGCGAAGATCGCCACCGACCTTGGCGTGAACGAGGATGAAGTGATTTCGATGAACCGGCGCATGTCCGGTAGCGATGCCTCGTTGAATGCCACGGTCGGGTCCGAAGGCGAAGGGACCATGCAATGGCAGGACTGGCTTGAGGACGAAGGTGCCGACCAGGCCACGGATTACGAGGAAAAGGACGAACTGGATGCGCGGCGCGCAATGCTGGGCGAAGCGATGGACGTATTGAACGACCGTGAAAAGGACATCCTGACCCAGCGTCGTTTGGCTGACAAACCGGTGACCCTGGAAGACCTGTCCGCGCAGTATGACGTCAGCCGCGAACGGATCCGCCAGATCGAAGTGCGGGCTTTTGAAAAGTTGCAAAAGCGCATGCGGGATCTGGCGAAAGATCAGGGGTTGCTGTCCGCTTCCTGATCCAGGGATACGACGAATTGCAAAACGCCGGGCCTGTGCCCGGCGTTTTTTTTGTGATAGCCCGCCACCAATCTACGAAAGGATAAAGCATGTCGGACCTACGCTGGGGTATCTTGGGCGCGGCGAATTTTGCACAGGAGCAGATGGCTCCGGCCATTCATGCGGCGCGGGGTTCGAAACTGGCGATGCTGGGCACCTCGGATCCAGCCAAGGCGACACCGTTTCGGGCCATCGACGGTGATCTGCGCGTGGTGGACAGCTATGACGCGGTTCTGGCCGACCCGGAGATCGACGCGGTCTATATCCCGCTGCCGAACACGCTGCATGTCGAATGGACACGCAAGGCGCTGGAGGCAGGCAAGCATGTGCTGTGCGAAAAGCCGATCGCCATGCAGGCCGACGAGATCGATGACTTGATCGCGTTGCGTGACAAGACAGGGCTGTTGGCGGCCGAAGCCTATATGATCGTGCATCATCCGCAATGGCAGCAGGTGCGCGATTGGGTTCAGTCCGGAGCGATTGGCGAGTTGCGACGGGTGAATGCGACCTTTGCCTATGACAATTCGGGGGATCCCGGGAATATACGCAATGTCACCGAGACCGGCGGAGGGAGCCTGCCGGATATCGGGGTTTACACGCTGGGATGCGCACGCTTTGTAACCGGGCAGGAGCCGCTAGAGGTGCTTTGCGCGGATATCCGGCGCGAGAGCGGGGTCGAGGTGCGCACCGAGGCAACGGTTCAGTTCGAGGGGTTCACGCTGACCTCGTTCACGTCGATGCGCATGTTGCGGTACCAGTCGGTGACGTTTCACGGCACCACCGGCGCGATCGAGGTGTTGGTGCCGTTCAATGCGCTAAGCCAAGGCGATGCCGAGCTTCGCTTGATCCGGCCATCTGTCCCGACAGAGGTGTTGCACTATCCGGGCGTGAATCAGTATGTCGAACAGGTCGAGGCGTTTGGCGCTGCGGTGCGCGGCGAGGCGGCATATCCTTGCCCGTTGGAGTTCAGTCAAGGGACGCAGGCTTTGATCGACATGATTTGGGCCGCGGAACGCTAGGGTCCAGACCCAAGGGGCTGATCCGCAGATCAACCCCTTGGCCTGTCTCATGCCGCGTTGGTATTCGCCGCCTTGGTCTTTTTCGTCGTCTTCGGCTTGGCGCGGCCTTTGGCGTTTTCATCGATGAAATCGAGCACCAAAGGACGGATATTGTTGCGCCAGCTTTTGCCGGCGAAAATCCCGTAGTGGCCCGCGCCCGGTTCGACATGGCTGGCCTTCATGGCATCGGGAAGACCGGTGCAAAGATCGAGCGCCGCCAGGCATTGACCGGGGGCCGAAATGTCGTCGTTTTCGCCCTCGACCGTTTTCACGGCAACATTGGTGATCGCGCCGAAATCGACCTTGTGACCATCGACGACAAATTCGTTCTTCGCGATTTCACGTTTCTTGAAGATGCGGTCCACGGTTGACAGGTAAAACTCCGCGGGCATGTCCATGACCGCGAGGTACTCGTCGTAGAAGCGGTTGTGCCTGTCGTGATCCGACGCATCGCCGCGCATCACGTTCTGAATCTGGTTCGAGAAGGCGTCGGCATGGCGTTCTGCATTCATCGAGATGAAGGACGCGAGTTGCAGCAGGCCGGGATAGACGAGGCGTCCGACACCCTTGTGCTTGAACCCAACGCGTTGGATCATCGTTTCTTCGAGCTGTCCCATTGTCACACGGTGACCGAAATCGGTGACGTCTGTCGGGGTCGCGTCGGGGTCGACGGGGCCGCCGATCAGGGTGAGCGTGGCCGGCTGGGCGTCGGGATCCTGTTCGGCAAGGTAAGCCGTCGCGGCGAGCGTGAGCGGAACCGGCTGGCAGACGGCGACCACGTTGATGTCCGGTCCCAGCGTGCGCATGAAATCCATCAGGTAGAGCGTATAGTCCTCTACATCGAACTTGCCGCAGCTGACCGGAATATCGCGGGCGTTGTGCCAGTCCGTCACGTAGACTTCGCAATTGACGAGTAGCGATTTCACGGTCGAGCGAAGGAGCGTTGCGTAATGGCCAGACATCGGGGCCACGAGCAGGACCTTGCGGGGTTGTTCCTCGCGGCCTGCGACGTTGAAATGGATCAGATCACCAAAGGGACGTTCGACGATGGTCTCGAGCTCGACAAGGTGATCCTTGCCGTCTTCGCAGGTGAATGTCCGAATCCCCCAGTCGGGTTTGACCACCATTCGTTCAAATGTGCGTTCCGTCACTTCGCCCCATGCGGCCATCCACTGGATCGCCGGATTGGGCATCGTGGACCAAACGGGATAAGAGGCCATGGTGCGCGCGGTTGCACCAAGCCATTGATTTGTATTACGAACTGTATCCATGAGATCGTATGTGATCATGTGGCGCATAGAGGCGTCTCCTTCCGAGCCGGATCAAGAACCGGGCTATTTCGTCGCTTTGCCTCCCACCGCAGGCGACTGTATTCTGCATGGCAGCATATCTAGGGGGGATTATTGGCCATGACAACTAATGACGTTGCCGCACCGAAAATGAGCGCGGAACTTGAGGCCAATTTGCAAAAGATTGAAACGCTGACAAGTCGGCTGATGTCGGCGTTGTCGCAGAAGAAACAGACCAACTCATCGTTGCATGGTCCGGACAACATGTTGTTCGGGCAAGCGATGCAAGCCTATTGGCACGAGTGGATGCACAATCCGGCCAAGCTCCTGGAGCACCAGATAGAATACTGGGGCAAATCGGTGACGCATTACATGGAGGCGCAACAGGCGCTGGCCAAGGGCAAGCTGCAACCGCCGGAAGACCCCGGTCCCAAGGATCGCCGGTTCCGCAATCCGCTTTGGGACGAGCATCCGTATTTCAACTTCGTAAAACAGCAATATCTGATCAACGCCGATGCCATCGCCAGTGCGGTGGAGGATATCGATGATATGGACGCGACCGAAAAGCGACGCCTGCGGTATTTCGCACAGCAGATCGTCGATATGTTCGCGCCCACCAATTTCCTCGCCACCAATCCCGATGCGCTGCAAAAGGCGCTTGAGACAGAAGGCGAAAGCCTTGTGAAAGGGCTTGAGAACCTCGTCGCCGATCTCGAAGCGAATAACGGCGAATTGGTGGTTCGGTTGGCCGACGAAGGTGCGTTCGAGATCGGAAACAACATCGCTTCGGCCGAGGGCGAGGTTGTCTATCGCAATCACATGATGGAGGTGATCCAGTACACGCCAACCACCGAGAAAGTGCGCGAAACGCCAATCGTCCTGTTCCCGCCCTGGATCAACAAGTTTTACATTCTCGACCTGAAGCCGGAAAATTCCTTTATCCGCTGGGTGGTGGATCAGGGCTACACGCTGTTTGTCGTGAGCTGGATCAACCCGGACGAAAGCTACAAGGACGTCGGGCTGGAGACCTATATCGAAGATGGCTATTTGCGCGCGATTTCCGAAGTGAAGGCGATCTGCGATGTCGAGAAGGTCAATGCGATCGGCTATTGCATTGCGGGCACGACCCTGAGCCTCACCCTGTCCTTGATGAAAAAGCGGGGCGACAAGTCGGTCAAGTCGGCCACGTTCTTTACGACGCTGACGGATTTCGCCGACCAGGGTGAATTCACCCCGTTCCTGCAAGACGATTTCATTGACGGGATTGAAGCCGAAATTGACGAGACCGGAATTCTGAAGTCGTTCATCATGGCCCGGACCTTCAGCTTCCTTCGGTCGAACGATCTGGTCTATGGGCCCGCCATCAAGAGCTACATGATGGGCGAGACACCGCCCGCCTTCGATCTGTTGTATTGGAACGGGGATGGGGCGAACCTGCCCGGAAAGATGGCGATGCAATATCTGCGCGGCCTTTGCCAGGACAACCAGTTCGCGGAAGGCAAGTTCGAGCTGATGGGCCAAACGCTGAGCCTGCGGGATGTTGACGTGCCCCTGTGCTCGATCGCCTGCGAGACGGATCATATCGCGGCCTGGAAAGACTGCTATCGCGGTGTCCAGTCGATGGGTGGGAAATCGCGGCACTTTATTCTGTCCGAGTCAGGCCACATCGCCGGAATCGTCAATCCGCCGAGCAAGAAGAAATACGGTCATTACACGCATGACGACCTCTCGCTGTCACCGGATGAATGGCGGTCGGAGGCTGAATATACCGAAGGGTCCTGGTGGCCGGTCTGGGAGAAATGGATCGCCAAGCGTTCCGGCAAATGGATCAAGGCGCGGACCGTCGGCGATGCATCCCATCCGCCACTGGCACCGGCACCGGGCACCTACGTACAGACCAAGGCGACCGCCTGATCAGGGCGCGCGCGCTCATCTGACCGTAAGCGAAAAATTTTGCTGCAGTGCAGAAAAAGGGTTGAAATGCTGCAGTGCGGCATGTATATATTCGTCATCTGCACAGCACAGCGGGGTGGGCCCGCCGAGCAGGAAAGGATTTGAGACAATGGCTAAGACACCCGACATGACAGCGACCATGAAAGAAATGATGGGTTCGTTCCCCGTGGACACGAAATCAATGGAAGACGCTTTCAAGACAACAGCGACGTTGAACGAAAAGCTGTCCCAGGTTGCGATCGAGGCGGCTGAAAAGTCGTCCGAACTCTCCGCGAAATGGACCAAGGACACGCTTGCCAAGCTGGGCGACATGTCCAAGGCAAAGACAGAGCCGGCTGACTATGCAAAATCGATGACCGATTTCGCCTCCGCTCAGGCTGAAGTTACGTCCGAAAACATGGCCGCCTTTGCCGAGATCGCGAAGAAGGTCCAGATGGATACCGTCGAACTGATGATGGCCGCTGGCAAGGACATGTCCGAAGATGCGACCGCTGCTGTCAAGAAAGCAACGGACGACGCGTCAACAGCTGCCAAGAAGGCAACCGCTGCTGCGAAGTAAGCGACACAAGAATTAGCGTTCTCTCCTCCCAAATTGGAACGCTAAATTCTGGCCGGGTCCCTCGTGGATCCGGCCTTTTTTTGTCTGTGATCAGTCCGCAAAGTCGGACCCCGGGGCTTTGTCTGACCGGAATGGGCTAAACGCTTTCTTTTTGCCCTGCATGTGCGTAGGCTGCAATGCAGCGAAGACATTCCGTGAGGGGGCTCACCTTGGCCGAAGACCAAAAACCGTTACTGATCAAGCGTTACGCAAGTCGGCGTCTCTACAATACCGAAACGTCGGATTACGTGACCCTCGAAGACATCGCGGGCTTCATCCGCGGCGGGCGTGAGGTGAAGATTGTCGATCTCAAATCCGGTGATGACCTGACGCGGCAGTATCTGTTACAGATTATCGCCGAACATGAAAGCCGCGGCGAAAGCGTTTTGCCGACCAATATCCTGAACGACCTGGTGCGCAGTTACACGACGCAGGCGACCAGCGCGGTGCCGCAATTTCTGGCCGCCAGTTTCGAGATGTTCCGCGACAGCCAATCGAAATGGGTCGAGAACATGAACAAGGCCAACCCGATATCGGGTGTGCCCGGCTTCGATGCCATCCAGGCCCAGCAAGAGGCCTTCATCAAGGCAATGACCGGCAATGTGCCCTCTGGTTGGTCCGGGCCGTCATCGGACCAATCAGTCGAGTCCGGCACCGAACAGGACGCCGAAAGCGAAGATCTGGACGCCATCAAGAGCCAACTGGCCGAGCTTCAGAAGAAACTGTCGAAACTCGACAAGTAGTCACAGACCAAGCCGGTCGCGCATCGCGTACCACGACATCGCCAGTGACAGGATCGGCGTGCGAAAAAACCCGCCACCCGGGAAGGTGCCATGCGGGATGGCGTTGAACGCCGCAAAGCCTTCTGACGGGCCGCGTGTCGCCTCGGCCAATAGTTTGCCCGCCTGGATCGCGTTGCCGACGCCGTGGCCGGAATAGCCCGAGGCGGACAGGATATTGGGCCGCGTGCGTGCAAGATAGGGCATCCGTTTCATCGTGATGGCCAGTGTCCCGCCCCAGGCGTAGTCGATTTTCACATCTTTCAAATGCGGGAACACGGTGGTCATCGGCTTGCGCACCAGCGCGGCGATATCGGATGGGAAGCGGTAGCCATAGGTCTCCCCCCCGCCAAAAAGCAGCCGCTTGTCATGGCTGAGCCGGAAGTAATTTACCACGAAACGCGAATCCGCCACCGCGACATCCCGCGTCAAGACACGGTCAGCCGCGTCGCCAAGCGGTTCGGTGGCCACCATGTAGTTGTTGATCGGCATGACCCGCGCCGTCACCTTGCGCTCCAGCCCGCCAAGATACCCGTTGGCGGCAAGGATCACATGGTCCGCAATCACCTGTCCTGCATCCGTGCGCACAGTCACCTTGGTGCCGGGCTCGATCCGGTGAACATGGCTGCGCTCGTAAAGGCGCACGCCGGCCTTGGACGCCGCCTCGGCCAGCCCAAGGGCAAGGCGCAGCGGATGCAGATGCGCCGCCCCGGTATCCAGGATGCCGCCTCGATAATCCGGCGACGGGCACAACGCGCGAAACGCCGCCTGATCAAGCAGATCGATCTTGTCATAGCCATAGCGCACCGACAGATGGTCGGCATAGCCATGCAGGTCCGCCACATCCGAGGCGTGCGAGGCGGCGGTGGCCACGCCGTTGCGCAGGTAACAGTCGATCCCGTGCCGAGCTGTCAGGTCCCGAACCAACATCTTGGCATCTTCGGCCAGGTCCCAAAGGCGTCGCGCGGCATCCTGCCCCAACATTTTCTCCAGTGCGATCTGATCTTGCCGCTGACCCGACCCAAGCTGCCCGCCATTGCGCCCCGACGCGCCGAAGCCGACGCGATGCGCGTCGAGCAACACGACATCCGCGCCCATTTCGGCCAGGTGCAACGCCGCGGACAGACCGGTATAGCCCGCTCCCACGACACAGACATCCGCCCGCATCTGTCCGGCCACAGGCGGGAATGGATCAAGCGCGGTCGCCGTCGCCGCGTACCAGCTCCGGGGATACTCCCCGCGTTTGTCATTGCTGAACAGCAGGTTCAAAGCGCAGTCCCGTTCTTCTTCTTGCTTCAAATATCCCCGGGGGGTGTGGGGGGACGGCGTCCCCCCACCCGGGGGGGGCGGGCCCCCCCCGGCGGCCC
>JAWLGI010000025.1:23675-33583 GCA_041685125.1 Marivita sp.
GCGCGGCCGGGCCCGCGCCCCCCCCCCCCCCCCCCCCCCCCCCCCCCCGGTCGGACCGGCCCCGCCGGTCCGACACCCAAAGATCAGACATTCAGCAACAAATGCTCGCGTTCCCACGGGCTGATGACCTGCAGGAATTCTTCGTATTCCGCGTATTTCACGATCGAGTAGACGCGGCAGAACTCTTCACCGAGAATCTGGCGCAGCTCATCCGCACCGTCAAAGAGTTGCAGCGCCTGCCCGAGCACCTGGGGTATATCGGCGGTGCTCTCATAGGCATCTTTCTTGAGCGGCTTTGACGGCCATGTTTCCTGCATCAAACCAAGGTAGCCGCAGGCAAGCGATGCGGCGATGCCGAGATACGGGTTGCAGTCCATCCCCGCGAGCCGGTTCTCGACCCGGCGGCTGTCGGGGCCCGAGAGCGGGATACGGATGCCGGTGGTGCGGTTGTCCCGGCCCCAGGCCAGGTTGATCGGCGCGGCGTGGTCCTTGACGTAGCGGCGATAGCTGTTGACGTAAGGCGCAAGGATCGCAATCGCCGAGGGTGTAAAGGTCTGCAATCCTCCGATGAAGTGAAAGAAGGCATCGGTTTCGCCCCCTTGGGGCCCGCTGAAGATGTTGCGCCCGGTTTCCATGTCCATGATCGAATGATGGATATGCATGGCGCTGCCCGGCTCCTGCTCGATCGGTTTGGCCATGAAGGTCGCGAAGGCATCATGGCGCAGCGCCGCCTCGCGGATCAGGCGTTTGAAATAGAACACCTCGTCGGCCAGCCTCACCGGATCACCGTGGCGCAGGTTGATCTCGAGCTGTCCCGCGCCACCTTCCTGCGTGATGCCGTCGATTTCGAAGCCCTGCGCTTCGGCGAAATCATAGATGTCGTCGATCACCGGGCCGAATTCGTCCACCGCCGTCATGGAATAGGCCTGACGCGCGGCCGCCGGTCGGCCCGAGCGACCCATCATCGGCTTGATCCCTTTTGCCGGATCAAGATTGCGTGCGGTCAGAAAGAATTCCATTTCAGGCGCCACGATCGGGGTCCAGCCCTGGTCGTGATACAGCTGCACCACGCGTTTGAGAACGTTGCGCGGGGCATAGGGCACCGGTTTGTCCTTGCGGTCGAATGCGTCATGGATCACCTGCAATGTCCAGTCACCGGTCCAGGGCGCGGCCGAGGCGGTGGTCATGTCCGGTCTCAGGATCATGTCGCGTTCGATGAAGCCGCCATCATCCTCATTCGCGGCTTCGCCCCAGCCGCCGGTGATGGTCTGGAAAAAGATCGAATCCGGCAGGTGGAAATATTGCAGCCGCGCGAATTTCGACGCGGGCACCGCCTTGCCCCGCGCGATGCCGGGCAGGTCGGCGATGATGCATTCCACCTCGTCCAGCCGGCGCCCTTCGAGATACGCGCGGGCCGCGTCGGGAAGCGTGTCTTTCCAATCGGTCATGACAGCGTTCCTTCGCGGAAAAAATGGGCGAACTGGTCCGCCATTCGCGCGCTGTCGAGCGGCGTTCCCATGCGGGCAGACGCCTGTTTGAGCAATACGTCCGGGACCAGCCCTTTGCCGCGCGTGTCGATCAGGCCGGCGATGAAATCATCCCCATATTCCGGGTGCGGCTGCACGGTAAAGGCCTTGCCCGGATAGAGCAGGGCGGCATTGGCGCAATGGTTGCCATGGGCCACGACCTGCGCGCCGTCGGGGGCCTCGATGACCTGGTCCTGATGCCAGGCGTTGAGGGTCATGGTCTTGGTGCCGAAGACGTAATCCTGCTGGCCCACAACCCAGCCGCCCTCGTACTTGGTGACAGTGCCACCAAGCGCCTGGGCGATGATCTGGTGCCCAAAGCAGACACCGATCAGCGGGCGACCCGCGTCCATGATATCGCGGATCAGCTGTTCCAGAGGCGGGATCCACGGGCGATCCTCGTAGGCACCGTGTTTCGATCCGGTGATGAGCCAGCCGTCCGCGTCCTCCGGCCCGCTTGGAAAGACATTTTCGACCACGGACCAGCTTTGAAAGGAGAAGCCTTTGCCTGCGAGCAGGCGCTCGAAGAACGCGGGATATTCGCCGAACGATGACTTGAGCTCGTCCGGGGCCAGTCCCGTTTGCAATATTCCGATTTTCATGACCCACCATGGTTCTTGTAAGGCTGAAACTATGCCTTCGGCCCTCCACGGGCAAGCCATGCGTCAGACCGTATCGAGGTATATTTCGACCCGTTCGGCCGGGGTGAGTTCGTCCATGTAATGGCGTTCCTGTTTCTTGGTCTGTACCAGGTTGCGGATCAGCTCCTCGTGAAAGATGCGCGGGATGATCTTGCTGGTCTCGAAGGCGCTGATCGCGTCGGACCATTTGGTCGGGATCTGCGGCAGGCGCTGCGTATAGGCGTTGCCATTGATCGGAGCGGGCGGCGCGGTGCCGTCTTCGATCCCTGTAAGCGCCGCGCCAAGGATGGCTGCCAAGGTCAGGTAGGGGTTCACATCGCCGCCCGCGACGCGATGTTCGATGCGCCGCGCTGACGGGTCACCCGAGGGCACACGGATCGCGGCGGTGCGGTTCTCGTAGGCCCAGGCGACGCCGGTGGGGGCGTGGGCTTCCGGCACCAGCCGGTCATAGCTGTTCCAGTGCGGCGCAAAGAGCAGCGTGCTGTCATGCATGCCGCCCAGGCACCCCGCGATGGCATGGTGCAGCATCTCGGTGCCCTTGGGGCCGCCATCATCGAAGACGTTCTTGCCCTGTTCGTCCAGCACGGAAAAATGCGTGTGCATGCCCGAGCCGGAATAATCGGGATAGGGTTTGGCCATGAAGGACGCGGCAAAGCCGTGGCGACGGGCCAGCCCCTTGACCAGCATCTTGAAGAGCCAGGCATCGTCGGCCGCACGCAGGGCGTCGTCGCTATGCATCAGGTTCATCTCGAACTGGCCCAGCCCGGCTTCGGAGATCACCGTATCGGCAGGAATGTCCATCGCCTCGCAGGCGTCATAGAGATCGGTGAAGAAGCGGTCGAACTGGTCGATGAGGCGAATGGACAGGATCTCGCCCGCCTTGCGGCGCTTGCCTGATCGCGGCGAGGCCGGCACCTGCAGGTTGCGTGTGCTGTCGTCAATCAGGAAAAACTCAAGCTCCATTGCCACCACCGGCGTGAGGTTGCGGTCCTTGAAACGCTGCACAACCGAATTCAGCGCATGGCGCGGATCACCGGCATAAGGCTCCCCGGTTTCGCGGAACATCCAGAGCGGCAGAAGCGCGCTGGGGGCCTCCAGCCACGGCATCGGGACGAAGCCGCGTTCGGTGGCAAAAAGCACGCCATCGGCATCGCCCGCCTCGAAGACCAGCGGGCTGTTGTCGATATCCTCTCCCCAGATATCGAGGTTGAGAACCGACAACGGAAACCGCGTGCCGCCTTGGATCGTCTTGTCGGCAAATCGGGCAGGGACCCGTTTGCCCCGCGCCTGTCCGTTCAGGTCGGACGCGGCGACACGGATGGTGCGGACTTGCGGGTTCTTGCGGAGCCAGTTGGAGATATGCGCGGTCATCGGGCCAATATCGAAATTTGATCAAATGAGTGGATAGGCGCTGCGCCCCCGAATTGGCAAGCAGAATTCACCGAATGACGTTCAGTTTCAGCTTGACCCTCGCGCGCACCTCTTGCGGCAGGTGCCGATTCAGGCGGCGATTGATCAAACCGAACAGGCTGATGATGACCAAGGTCAGCAGGATGAAATAGACCGCCAGGATGGGATAGGGGATGAACGGGTTGAAGGTCTTGTCGGCAAAGAAATTGGCATAGTAGAGCGCGTCGCCCTTTTGCTGCCAGGCCGGGAATCCCGAGAAATAGACCAGCGTGGTGGCGTGAAAGAGAAAGATCGCCTCGTTCGTGTAGGCCGGCCAGGCCAGGCGCAGCATGGTGGGCCATGTCACGCGTCTGAACCGGGTCCAACCGGTCATGCCATAGGCGTCCGCCGCCTCGATATCGCCGCGCGGCACCGATTGCAGCGCGCCAAAGAATATCTCTCCGGAATAGGCGGCGGTGTTCAGGAACAGCACGATCAACGCGCCCAGCCATGCGGCCGTGAACGGGTCGAAGACCGGTGAGACAGGTTTGAGCGTGAGAAACAGGAAATAGGCAAAAAAGAACTGGATGAAGAGAGGAGACCCGCGAAAGACAAAGATGAACCACGCGCTGGCCTTGCGAACAACCCAGATGTTCGATGCCTTGCCCAAGGCCACGGCGGTGGCCAGGAAGAACCCGGCCCCGAGCGCCAGCACGCCGAAATAGATGTTCCAGATCAGGCCCGAGCCGATCAGGGTGAATTGCTGGCACAGCGTGAAGCCGTCGCGCGGCAACAGGCGTTCGCCGATCCCGATGGAGCGCAACCCGTAATCAGTGATGGTCTCCAAGCAACTCATGCCCGCTGCCTCCGAAGGAAGCGGTGCGCCGGACGCCGCGTCCGCAAAGCGGGCGCGTTCCGGCACCATCGGGATGTGGCGCATACAATGATCATGCCGCTTTCCTTTGGGCGTCGCCGCCCATGGTGGCCTGTCCGTGGGTCAGTTTCAGCATCAGCCTGTCGAGGACGATCTCCGAGGCGCGGGTGAAAGCGAGGTAGAAAACCAGCAGAAACAGGAAATACCACATCCGCCAATCCGGGTGCGGATAGTCGGTAAAGCGGGGGGTCTTGGCGCCGCCCAGCTCGCGCGCCCAGTAGACGATGTCTTCGACGCCCAAAAGAAACAGCAGCGGCGTCGCCTTGATCAGTACGAGCCACAGGTTCGACAGGCCGGGCAGGGCAAAGACCCACATCTGCGGGACAAGAATGCGCCAATATACCTGTCGTCGGGACAGGCCATAGGCTTCAGCCGTTTCCAGCTGGTTTCGCGGCACGGCCCGCATCGCTCCGTAAAGCACGTTGGCCGCAAAGGCGCCGAAGACGATGGCGAAGGTCAGAACCGCCAGAAAAAAACCGTAGGTTTCATGCACCCATTGCGGCGCATTGCCCAGTGGCAATTTCGCGGCAGAGCAGACAACAAAATCATTGCCCTGCCAGATGGCGTCGCTCCAGTCCGGGCATTTGATCTCGTGCCTTATCCATTCGAAGAAGATGTCGAGCGCCAACACGAAAAACAGGAAAAACGCGATGTCGGGCACGCCGCGCACGACGGCGATATAACCCTTGCCGAACCAGCGGATCGGGGCGATGTGCGACCGCGCGGCAGAGGCCCCGCCAAAGCCGAAGGCCAGCGCGATTGGCGCGGTAATCGCCAAAAGTAAAAGAACCGTACCGAAGGACCAGTAAAGGCCCATATGCTTGCCGGTCGTGAGGTAACACGCGAACCATTGAAAGGTGCCGAGCGTGTCAGGGTCTGTGCAGAAACTGAAAATGACGCGCCTCTGTCAGGCTGGGATTGAGTTTATTTGGCAAGATGAAAGGAGCAGCCGACCGCTCCCTTCACTCGTTTGGTTCAGAAGGTGGCCGAGTCCGGTAGCCATTTTTCGATCAGCGCGTTGAGCGAGCCGTCTTCCTTCATGCTCTCGATTGCCTCGGAGAAGGTATCGCGCAGCTCTGCATCGCTTTCGCGGATGCCCATGCCGATGCCGCCGCCCAGAAGCACGTCCTCTCCGACGAGCGCCACATCCGCGTTTTCATCCGCGATCGGCTGGAGATACGCCTTGTCGGCCAGAACCGCGTCGGCCTCACCGCTGCGCACGGCGGCGATGGTTTCATCCGGTGTGGCGAACTCGACCAGCGTAGCACCCGAGGAGGCGATATGCGCGGCCTGGATCGTACCTGCCTGCGCTGCCAGAACGCCACCATCGAGATCAAGGTCGGTCCCGTCGAGGGCCAGATAGGCAGACGGATCGGGCTGGGTGTAGTTCGTTGTGAAATCAATCACCTCGTCGCGCTCGTCGGTGATCGACATGCCCGCGATGATGGTGTCGTAATTTCCCGCAACGAGGTTGGGGATGATGCTGTCCCAATCGTTGGTGACCCATTCGCAGGTCAGGTCGGCGCGCGCGCAGAGCTCGTCGCCCAATTCGCGCTCGAACCCGTCAACTTCACCGTCATCATTGATGAAGTTGTAAGGAGGATAGGCGCCCTCTGTGCCGAGGCGGACGACGCTATGGCTTTCGGCAAAGGCCATGGACGCGGTGACGGCCAGCGCAGCCGTGCTGAGGATGATGGTTTTCATGGTGGTTTCTCCCGGTTGGTGTGGGTGGTTATTCGGCCATTGTGGAGGACAGAAACCCCCGCAGCCGTTCTGACTTGGTCGAGCCGAACAGTTGGTCCGGTGTATCTTCTTCTTCGATCAGGCCCTGATGCAGGAATACGACGTGGTTGCTCACGTCGCGGGCCATTTTCATGTCATGGGTGACGATCAGCATGGTGCGTCCTTCGGCGGCCAGATCCTTGATGACCTTGACAACCTCTTGTTCGAGTTCCGGATCAAGTGCCGATGTGGGTTCGTCGAACAGGAGCGCCTCGGGTTCCATGCAAAGCGCGCGGGCTATGGCGGCGCGTTGTTGCTGGCCACCCGACAACATCGCCGGGTAGGCGTCGCACTTGTCGCCGATGCCGACCTTGTCGAGATAGCCGCGCGCGGCCTGTTCGGCCTCGGTCCGGTCGCGGCGAAGCACCGTGACCGGCGCTTCCATCACGTTTTGCAGGATCGTCATATGGGACCAGAGATTGAACTGCTGGAACACCATCGACAGGTTGGTGCGGATGCGCAGCACCTGTTTGGGATCGGCGGGGTGGCGGTTCAGGCCGCTGCCCTTCCAGTGGACCGCTTCGCCCTTGAACCGGATTTCACCCTGCTGGCTGTCCTCGAGCAGGTTGGCGCAGCGCAGGATGGTCGATTTGCCTGACCCCGACGAGCCGATGAGCGACACCACGTCGCCACGGCGCGCGGTGATATCGACCCCCTTGATCACCTCGAGGCTACCATATTGCTTGTGCAGGTTTCGAATTTCGAGAACGGGGGTATCTGTCACAGGTGACGGCCGACCTTTTGCGAGTTTGGCGTGCAAGATGACGCCAAAACGCACCCTTATGCAACTCAGAAATGCGGCCTGCCAGGTCCGGAGCCGTCGATAACCCTGCGTCAGGTGGGCGGGGGCGCGGGCACCGGTTGTGCATGGTACAGCGAGTCGTCCAATACGTGAAAGCTCATCGGGCCGCCCATGGCGAGCGGATCGTCGCAATGAAAAGCCTCGGTCGCCTTGTGCAAGGCGGCGCGCAACGGGGCCGGATCGTTTCCCTTGGCCGTGATCAGGGGCAGGCCGGGGCTTTCGCCGGTCTGTCCCAGGATCCGGACACGGGCCGCGTTGGGATCGAAACGCGCGAGAAGGCGCCATGATACTGCGTCGAGATACGCGATATCGGCACGGTCTTCGGCCACAGCGGCCAATGACGCGGCGTGGGACCCGGTTTCGAGATGGTCCGAGAAGTCAGGCGGCCTGTCGAACGGGGCGGCGCGTTGCGACACGGCCCAGCCGGATTGGCTGTCTGCTCCGTTATAGGCGAGCCGTGGGGCTTTGGGTGGCGCGGCACGCGATGCGATGACCTGCGAATGATAATGCCCGCGCCGGGAGGTCAGCTGGAAATCCAGCGTGCCGACATAGGTCACGCGGTGCTTGAGCACCGTGCGAAGTGGCAGCCCGCAGGTCATCGACAGGGCCAGTTCGGGGGCGCACCAATGGCTAATCCAGTTTTCAGGCAGTGCAGAGGGGGGCAAGAGGTCTGGCAATATCAGCCCGTCCTCTTGTGCCTTGGTTTGCACGACGCTCCAGAAGTTCTGCCAGAGCGCCGCGTTTTCGTCCCGCCAGTACATCGGCAGGCTGGCCAGCGTCATGTGTTGTCGACCCGTTGGCGGGCGAGATTGCTGTCCATGTCGCTCACGCCGAGCAGTTTCGAGACGAGGCGCAGCAGCGCGTCTTCATGGACGTCGCGCACCCCGTCGGCCAGGACCACGGACCACAGAGATTCGATGACGCCGATGCGGTCCTCGTAGGCGACCGCCTCTTTGATCGCGCCAGTGAAGCGGACGGTGTCGGGGGCTTCGGATTCGAGCGTTTCGGCATCCTTGCGCAGCTTGGTCGCCTCGAACGGGGACAGGCTGTAGCGGGTGGCCGCGATGCGGTCGATGCGGGTTTTCTCGCTCTCGTCATAGCTGCCATCGGTGCGGGCGACGCGGACCAGCAGGGCGGTGAGGGCCAGACGGGCATCCGCATCGGGCAGCGGGGCGGGGTCGGGAGCGGTGAGCCGCTTGAGGAAATCTGCAAACATGCTGCCGATATAAGCCGAAACGGGCGGCGCGCCAATGGGTCACGTAAGTTGGGCGAAAATGCCCGACAGATGGGCCAGCCCGGCATCGAGTCCGAAGGGCGGGTTCACGATGAAAACGCCGGACCCGATCATGCCGTGGCCTGCGCGGGCCGGAGGAAAGCGGACCTCGTGGGTGAGAGCATCCGGATTGCCCCTTTGCAAGGCGGCCACCATCTGGGCCTGCGCGTCGGACGAGAGGATGGGGTACCAGATCATCACCACGCCGACATTCCATTTCCGGGTGATCCCGGCCAGCCATTTGGGGATGCGGGTGTAGTCGGTTTTGACCTCGTAGGAGGGATCGACCAGCATCAGCCCGCGGCGGGGCGTGGGCGGGCACAGGCTCTGGGCAAGGGTGAATCCGTCCTGTTTGTGGGCGCTGATATTCGCCGCGCGCAGGCTGCTTTTCAGGGCGGCGAATTCCTGCGGGTGAAGCTCGGCGAGGTGGAGGTGATCCGTCTCGCGCAGCAGGGCGTGGGCGATGGCGGGGGAGCCGGGATAGAGGCTGCCGGGCGTCCGAGAAAGCGCGCGGCAATAGGGGTGATCGGCCGGGAAAGCGGCCCGCAGGCGGGTGATTCCCTGCGCCGCCTCGGCGGTCTTGCGGGCCTCGGGCGCGGCCAGATCATAGAGACCGCGGCCGGCATGGGTTTCGATATAGCTGAGCGGCTTGGGTTTGCGGGTCAGGTAATCGAGGGCCAGCGCGAGGGCCGCGTGTTTGTGGACATCGGCGGCATTTCCGGCGTGGTAGAGATGTTGATAAGAGAGCATGTGGCCGCCTTGACAGGGACCTGTCCCATGGCTGGGACGGGGTCCGGGGTGTGCAATTTCAAGAGGTTACAGAGACGGATTTACCTTTTGTCAAGATTTCGGGCCGGTCGCGGTGGCGTCGATCCAGCCCAGAAAGCTCTCGGCCCCGTCGGTGATCTCGACCGCCCAGAGGGCGGGTTCGTCATAGGGATGATCGCGCAGGACCAGCGATTTGAGCGCGGGCCATGCGGCGTGGCTCGTCTTGAACATCAGCCGGATCTCCGCGTCCTCCTGCAGGCCGTTCCAGTCATAGACCGAGGTGATGGGCTGGATATGCACGCAGGCGGCGCATTTTTCCGCCACCGCCGCGCGGGCAAGGGCGCGGGCGGCGTGGTCGTCATCGAGCGTGGTGTAGGCGAGTAGGGGCATAGTGGAAGGATAGCCGGTTCGGGCGGCGCCGGGAAGGGCGCAGGCCGTGTTTTGCGGCCCCGACGCATGTATCCTACGGAATGGCGGACGCCACCGGCGCGGAATAGCACGGGAGGTGCCCGTGCCATTGATCACGCCAGAGGCGTGCTATCGGCACGACCCGCCATTTTGATGGATGATTTGGCGGTGCGTGCGCGCCAGCACCCAACGGGAGGTAGTGATTGGGGCGCGGAACAGCACCGAAGGTGCCCGCGCCATCGCCAGACCGCCCCCCGGGCTGGCGATTCGGTTGCGCTGCGCGCGGTCGTTGGATGGAGCGCGCCAGTGGCTGGGATAAACTGCATGGACCCGGCGTTGGATCGCCATCCCGCGGGGGGGCGGTGGGTTGGGGTTGGAGTTGTGT
>JAWLGI010000026.1:0-16407 GCA_041685125.1 Marivita sp.
TCTTCGTCCTCGGTCGCATCCTCATCGATCATGTCCATCAAAGAGGTATCCACCGACACGACGTGGTCAGAGGCATCGGGCACCGTGCGGGTCGCGGTCTTGAACTTTTCCATCGAGAAATCGGGGCTGACCATGTGCACATCGCCTTCGATGCGGACCGACAGGCCATAGCGCAATTCGATTTGCGCGATATGTTCCCGCTTCTGGTTGATCAGGAAGTTGGCTATCGACACCGGACAGGTGACAAGCACTTCCCGCGAGCGGCGGCGTACGCCCTCTTCCTCGATCTGGCGCAACACCTGCAAGGCCATGTTGTCATCCGACCGGATCAGGCCCGTGCCGTGACAGGACGGGCATGGCTGCGTCGTTGCCTCGATCATGCCGGGGCGCAGGCGCTGGCGGCTCATCTCCATCAGGCCGAAACCGGAAATCCGGCCGACCTGGATACGCGCGCGGTCGTTCTTGAGCCTGTCCTTGATGCGCTTCTCGACGGCGTTGTTGTTCTTGCGCTCGTCCATGTCGATGAAATCGATCACGATCAGACCAGCCAGGTCGCGCAGACGCAACTGGCGCGCCACTTCTTCGGCCGCCTCGAGATTGGTTTTCAAAGCCGTCTCTTCGATCGAACCTTCCTTGGTGGCGCGGCCCGAGTTCACGTCGATGGCCACCAAAGCCTCGGTCACGCCGATCACGATATAGCCGCCGGATTTGAGCTGCACCGTAGGGTTGAACATGCCCGACAGGTACGATTCCACCTGATGACGCGCGAAAAGCGGCATCTGGTCGGAATAGAGCTTCACGTTCTTGGCGTGTGACGGCATGATCATCTTCATGAAGTCCTTGGCGATGCGGTAGCCGCGTTCGCCTTCGACCAGAACCTCATCGATCTCGCGGTTGTAAAGGTCGCGGATCGACCGTTTGATCAGGTTGCCTTCCTCGTAGATCTTTGCCGGCGCGATCGATTTCAGCGTCAACTCGCGGATCTGTTCCCACAAGCGCTGCAAATACTCGTAATCGCGCTTGATCTCGGTCTTGGTGCGCTTGGCCCCAGCGGTCCGAATGATCAGCCCCGCGCCCTGCGGAACGTCGATTTCGTTCGCGATCTCCTTGAGCTTCTTGCGGTCGGGAGCGTTCGTGATCTTGCGGCTGATCCCGCCGCCGCGTGCGGTGTTCGGCATCAAAACGCAATACCGCCCGGCCAGCGACAAATACGTGGTCAGCGCCGCGCCCTTGTTGCCGCGTTCTTCCTTGACGACCTGCACCAAGAGGATCTGGCGCACCTTGATGACTTCCTGGATCTTGTAGCGCTTCGGGCGCGGTTTACGCGCCGGGCGGATATCGTCTTGCGTATCATCGTCAGCGACAGACTCGATGTTCTTGTCCCGATCCGCCGGCTGTGCCCTGGAATCCACACCGTCATCTTCGGAGTTACGGGCAGTTTCGCCCGTAACGGTGTCGTCCTGACCCGTGCTGTCTTCGTCCTCGGGTTCTTCGATCGGCGTTTCCGATACGGTTTCCATCGGCGACAGGCCTTCGCCCTCGTCGACGTCATCCGTCAGGTCGATGGTTTCCATCCCCGAGATGTCCTCGGAAACCTCCTTGGTGGCGACAGCATCATCTGCGTCCGCCTTGGCCGGCCTAGACCGGGCCCGCCCACGACCGCGCCGCGCACTGGACTTTTCATCGTCCTCTTCGAGCTTGGCCTGGCTTTCGGCGTAGGCGCGCTCCTCTTCCAGAAGCGCCTCGCGATCCGCCACGGGGATCTGGTAGTAGTCGGGATGGATTTCCGAGAACGCGAGGAACCCGTGGCGATTGCCGCCATAATCGACAAAGGCGGCCTGAAGCGATGGCTCGACCCGCGTTACCTTTGCGAGATAGATGTTGCCAGCAAGCTGGCGCTTGTTTTCGGATTCAAAGTCGAATTCCTCGACCTTGTTTCCATCAACCACCACAACGCGGGTTTCCTCCGCGTGGGTGGCATCGATAAGCATTTTATTTGGCATAAATTCCGTATGCACAGCCGCCGTGCCCGCCTGCCGATAACGGTGGTGGGGGCGGATCGGGTGTGACTTGTCATGGCGACAGAGTGCGCAGCGGTTGGCCGGGGTGAAATGCCCCGTTGCTCAAACCTCATGTCCTGCGCGCGTTTCATCGCGTTTCTTCTCCGACGCATGTCACCGGAGTGACCGCGTCCATTGCGAACCTGATGTTCGAAAAACCTCAGGCTTTTATAGGAGGCCTTGTGGGCCATATCAGCCTGCTTTGAACTCAGGACACTCTGCCGATGCTCAAAACAGCGAAACTCGTGCGCCAGAATACCGCGACGCGGATTTGGCTGACTGTTACACTAAGGCCAGTTGCCGCCATAGCACAATGGGCAATCTTACCTTTTCTGTTCCGCCGTCACGTCCTATGACGTCTCGAACGCCTGCATGACACAAAGGACGCGGCCATGAGCAAAAGCCTGAAACGCGTGCGCGCTGCCCTCGAGGCGGCCAGGTTGCCGGTCGATATCCGTGAGGTGGGACAGGCCCGCACCGCGCAGGAAGCTGCGGACAGTGTTGGCTGCCATATCGACCAGATCGCCAAATCCATCATCTTTCGCGCTGAAACAAGCGGCGATGCCGTGCTGTTTCTGACAGCGGGCGGCAACCGTGTCGATGCGGCCAAGGCCTCCAACTGCGCCGCAGAGCCGTTGGGCAAGGCTGACGCGGGGTTGATACGCGCGCAGACAGGCTTTGCCATCGGCGGTGTTGCCCCGCTGGGGCACTTGACCCCGATCCGTGCCTGGCTTGACCCGAGATTGCTCGAATTCGACACGGTCTGGGCTGCTGCGGGCACGCCCCGGCATGTTTTTCCGATGGATCCAAAGACTCTGCCAATTCTGACGGGCGCTCAAATATCTGATTTTAAGATGTAAAATAAGTGAATGTAAAAAACATTCACATTTACACTTGCAATATCGGCCCACAGCTCCGATCTTTTGGATGTGAAAGGCATTCACATTAGACAAACAACGGAGTTGACAATGAGTACGATGACCGCCCCCGCTTCACTTCCCGCCCGCATGGGCTGGTTTTCCCGCGCCGAGGCGTGGCTGGACGACAAGGGCAAAGGCGCATGGATCGCCGCAATGGTCCTTGGCTTTATTTTATTCTGGCCGGTCGGCCTCGCCCTTCTCGCCTACATGATCTGGAGCAAACGCATGTTCAACAAGTCCTGCAACCGAAGCAGCCGAGTGTCGCCGCAGTTCACCGCGATGCGGTCCTCCGGCAACACCGCCTTCGACGCCTACAAGACCGAAACGCTCCGCCGTCTCGAAGAAGAGCAGGAAAATTTCGAAGCCTTTCTCGAGCGACTGCGTGAGTCCAAGGACAAGGCCGAGTTCGACCAGTTCATGGAAGACCGCGCCCGCACCGCCAAGAAAGAGCGTGAAAGCGAAGACGCCTGATCTTTGAAACCACCACCGGTGGCCCCATATCGGGGCCACGCCTGTCCCTGCCCCAATGCAACGGTTCCCATGACGATGTACGCTTCCGACGCCTATCCCAATCTGCCCGACCCGATGGTCCAGCCCGAGTTTTACGACAGCGTCCCCATCAAGCGCGGTCTGGCCTGGGTGATCGACGCGGCGCTGATCCTCGCGCTCGTGGTGCCCATCGTGGTGATGACCCTGTTCATCGCGCTGTGGTTCCTGCCACTGCTGTTCTTCGTGGTGGGCTTTGTCTACCGCGTTGCAACCATCACCGGCGGATCAGCTACCTGGGGCATGCGCCTCATGTCGATCGAATTCCGCGACAGAAGGGGCGAGCATTTCGACGCCAGCCAGGCCTTCATGCACACGCTGGGCTATACCGTGTCGATGTCGATCTTCCCGCTGCAACTGATTTCCGTCGCGATGATGTTCGTCACCGAACGCGGACAAGGTCTGACCGACATGTTGCTTGGCACCGTGGCGATCAATCGCCGCGCGTGACCTGTTGGGTGGGCATGCCGGCCCACCTCACACTACGTCTACCCGTCACTTGGAACCTGCACGTCCAATTGAGCCAGGTAGTGGTCCAGCACATATACCCGAATGGCCGAGGCAAGACCGACTTCAATGCCGCGGCATTCGTCAATTTCCGCCGCCAAAGCATTGATCGGGGTATTCTTTTCCCGCGCGATGTCCCGAAACGCCTTCCAGAACGCATCCTCAAGCGACACGCTTGTGCGATGTCCGCGCAGCGTCAATGACCGCTTCACCGGACGGCCGCTCATGTTCTGGATTTACCATCCAGGTCGCGCGCCATCTTGTCCATCTTTGCGGTGTCCAGTGATTTCTGCGCCTTCGTGCGCCCGTGTTTCACGGCGTTCTCTTGCGCGCGCGCCATCTTGTCCTGACGCGCCTTTGATTTCTTGAACCGGTTCAGATTTGTAACAGTGTTCATCCCGATAAGGTACCTCGCTTTGGCACTATGGCAAGGCCGCTTCGAACGGCCTTTGTCACGCGATTTCCAAATCGCGTGACAAAGCGCGTTCGAACGCGCTTGAAAAAGCCGTTTCGAAACGGCTTGCCCGCTTACCGCTTCGGACCGATCATGTCTTCGGGCCGCACCACGCGATCGAAGGTCTCGGCATCGACGAAGCCCAGCGCGATCGCCTCTTGCTTCAGCGTCGTGCCGTTCTTGTGCGCCGTCTTGGCCACCTTTGTCGCGTTGTCATACCCGATCGTTGGCGCAAGCGCGGTGACCAGCATCAGCGATTCCGTCATCAGTTTCTCGATCCGCGGTGCGTTCGCCTCGATGCCCATCAGCATCCGCTCGGTGAAACTGTCCGCCGCATCGCCCAGAAGCTGCATGGATTGCAGCAGGTTATAGCTCATCATCGGATTGTAGACATTGAGCTCGAAATGACCCTGCGAGCCTGCAAACTTGATCGCCGCATCATTTCCCATCACATGGGCCGCGACCTGTGTCAGCGCCTCCGCCTGCGTCGGGTTCACCTTGCCCGGCATGATCGACGAACCCGGCTCGTTTTCCGGCAGGATCAATTCGCCCAGACCGGACCGGGGACCGGAGCCGAGAAAGCGGATGTCATTGGCGATCTTGTAACACGATCCCGCCACCGTCGCCAAAGCGCCAGACATGAACACCATCGCGTCATGCGCCGCCAGAGCCTCGAACTTGTTCGGGGCGGTGACAAACGGCAGACCCGTAATCTCGGCCATGTTGCCGGCAACCGCCTCGCCCCAGCCGGCCTTGGTGTTGAGCCCGGTCCCCACAGCGGTTCCCCCCTGCGCCAGCTCATGAACACCCGGCAAGCACGCCTTCACCCGCGCGATGCCCTGACGCATCTGATGCGCATAGCCGGAAAACTCCTGCCCGAGCGTGAGCGGCGTGGCGTCCTGCGTGTGGGTGCGGCCGATCTTGATGATATCCTTGAATTCATCCGATTTCTGCTCGAGCCCCGCCGCCAGTTTTTCCAGCCCCGGCAGCAGCACGTCGCGCACCATCATCGCAGCAGCGATATGCATCGCCGTGGGGAAGGTGTCGTTCGACGACTGGCCCATGTTGCAATGGTCGTTCGGGTGCACCGGGTCCTTCGATCCGATCACGCCGCCCAGGATTTCAATCGCCCGGTTCGCAATCACCTCGTTGGCATTCATGTTCGACTGGGTGCCCGACCCGGTCTGCCACACGACAAGCGGGAAATTGTCGTCGAGCGTGCCATCGATCACCTCGCCTGCCGCTTGGATGATCGCATCCGCCAGGCGCGGGTCCAGATCGCCAGACGCCTTGTTTGCCTGCGCGCAAGCCTTCTTGATCACGCCGAGCGCGCGGACAATCGCCACCGGCTGCTTTTCCCAGCCGATCGGGAAATTCATGATCGACCTCTGTGTTTGGGCGCCCCAATACTTGTCGTTTGGAACTTCGAGCGGGCCGAAACTGTCGGATTCGGTGCGGGTCTGAGCCATGTGGATCTCCTCGGTATGCGGTTGCATGCCGTTTACCGGCAACCGCCGCGCGGGGCAATTGTCAAACTGGCGGAGGCGCTATTTACGAAAGGTATCGAGGCTGACCACTTCCGCTTCCTGACGCTCAGGTTCTTCTTCCTCGTCCACGTCTTCTGGCGGGGCGGACCCGTCGGCAGTCTCCTCGACCTGGCTGGGCGCCGGAACCAGGGACCGGTCCGCGCCCTCCTCACCGTCTGTGTTTTCGAATCGCAGCCCGAATTCCACCGACGGGTCGACAAATGTCAGGATCGCATCATACGGAATGTACAACCGCTCCGGCGCATCGCCAAAATTGAGCGTCACGGCAAAGCCGTCCTCGGTCACGACCAGATTGTCGAACCAATGCTGCATCACCACAGTCATTTCGCCCGGATAGCGGTCCGACAGCCAATCGGCGATTTCCACGTCCGGATGCCCCGTGTCGAAGGTGATGAAAAAATGATGCTCTCCGGGCAGGCCGTCCATCCGGACACCCTCGAGAACAGAGCGGATCAAACCCCGCATAGCCTGATGCATCAGGCTTCCATAATTGATGCCGGTCGTCATGGCGGTCATATCCCCCGAGTCTGTCGTGATCATATTGAATTAAATTCAAAACAAAAGGCCACCCTGCCGGAAACCCGCAGGTCGCGCGGAAATCGCTCACCCGGAGACAGTGCTGATCTCCCTGAGGAGCTTGCGCCGGATCGCCCGGGCGTAGTCGCGATAGCCACGGGCCGTTTCCACGAACCCATCAGATGTGATCACGCTTCGCAAATAAAAATTGGTGATGGCCCGTCCAAGGCTCTCGATCGCAAGACCGTTGACGGTGATTCCCGACCGTTCGGCTGTTCTGCGGATACGTCCCACCTCGCCACCGGCGTTCGGTGTCCCGTCGCCCGACATGTCCACGACACGCCGGTCACACTCGGGCCCATTCTGAAAATGCTGCAAGGCCCGCTGCATCGCCTCGGCAGGCGCCGTGTTCGACATCACGAACCCGCGTTCCAAACGTTGCACCGCATTCGCAAAAACCTGCACATGGGTGGGGCTGAGCATCCGTGTCCAATCCAGGCTCACCTCCTGCGCATCAACGCCGGACCACTGAAGCACGCTTAACGCAACCTGATCACGGACGAGAATCTCGGCAATCTCCGGATCCCGCAGCGCCGCGGCGAGCCCGTCGATCTGAAGCCGAAATTCCCCCGGATCAACCGATTGCGACACGTCCATCGCCAGAATGAGCGCTGTCCGGCAGGCCTGCGCCGGTTGGGCCAGGAAAAGACATATGAACAGGGCGCGCAGGATCATGCATAGCAAGATGCGCAGCGCCGCGGTCAGGTCAAGCAAAAGCATCCGTGAAACCGTTCGCGTGAAAAACACGCCACCGGTGATGACACGCGTCAGACCGCGAAAACGAGCTTCGCCAACTCTGGCCTTAAATTCAGGGAAAATGCAGGCTTCTGTTGCCAGGTGCCTGCGAACCCCGCCTGACGCTGCTAGGCATCAGGGCTTAAAGATCGGTAACGCCGACCGCTTACGCGGCCATTGCCACCGGAGCATTGTTGTCGTTTGCAACTATACTGTATGAACCGATAACGGTGGTATCTCACCGAGACAAAGCTACGTCTTTACACGTTCGTCGATCCTGTTTCGGCCCCATGATCCTGCAAACGACAGGGTGTTTGGTGGAGCCGCCGGGTACCGCCCCCGGGTCCGAGCCGCTTATTTCACGCGCGTTTATGTCCATAGTTCCTTGTGAGAACTCTTCTAATATCGGGTGTGACGCGGCGAATTTCAAGCGCCAACAGCATAGGAAAGCTGTAATTCTTGCATATCCGTCCAGGCCCTGGTCGGGACCCAAATCGTCACAGGTTCACGATCAGCAACCAAGCCGCGAACACCGCCTCGAAGAGGAAATACAGATGCGCCTTGGGAAACGGTGGGCGGTCGAGGATCAGCGAAAGGGCCCGTCCCGCGCCGGCCCCGAGATAGACAAAGCCAAGCATCGCGTAGGCGAACGGATCGCCCAGCCAAAGGCAGGCGGCGCCCACGACGACGAACATCCCGCCCGCCGAGGCGCGCAACTCCGACAGTCCCATGGTCGTGTCGCCGGTGCGCAGGTCCAGCACCCCGGCGGTATAGCGCGGGGCAAGAAAGCCGAACGCTCCGAGCGCGATACTCAGAAGGGCGGCGATGGCATTTACGATGTCGATCATGGCGGTCCTGTTCATGCTGTGTGGTGACTTGGGGTCCACATTCTGGATACATAGACCGGGAATCCCGCGGTTCATCAAAAAATTGGCGCATTCTGCGGACACTGCTACACTCGGCAAAAACCAGAGCAGTCCGCCATGTCCGCCGCGCCCACCACCGTCCGTCGCCGCAAGGTGTTTTACATCCCCGGATACGACCCTTTCCCGGCCCGCCGGTACCGCGAGCTTTACCGCAAGGAAGGCGCCAAACAGGCCGAGATCTCGGGCTACGGGCTGCGTGTTAGGGCCTCCAACAACGATGAGCCCTATGGCTGGCACGTCTCTGCCCTGATCGCGGAAACCCGCGTACACGCCGATATCGAGGTGCTGCGTTGGTCCGACATCGTCCGCGACAGCATGTCGGGCAGCATTCCCGCAACCTATTGGCAATTGCTGCGCACCAGCTGGATCTATATCGGCTCCGGCACGCTGCGGCGGCTCGCGGTATTGCCGAAAGGCCCGCTTGTCGCCGCGCTCTACCCGATTGGCGTTTTGCTTTTGCAACTCCTTGCGGCGCTCTTGGCGGCGCATCTGGCGGGATGGAGTCTCAGCGCTGTATTTTCAGCGGCGGTCTTGTGGGCCATCGGCGACGGGATCGGACTGCGCTGGGGCGCGTCACTGCTCTACTGGGTGCCATTCTTCGTCATCGTGGTGCTGCTCCTGCGCTGGTTCAAATCGCTGGATCGCCGCGTTTTTGCATATTACCTGATGAACGACTTCGCGTTCTCGGCCAGCCACCGCGGCGCCACCCCCCCAGCATTGCAAACACGGCTGGACGCCTTCCGAACGGCCATCGAACTGGCCCTTTCGCAGGATTATGACGAGGTGTTGGTGGTCGGTCATTCCTCGGGCGCGCATCTGGCGGTTTCGATCCTTGCCGACATCCTGCGCCATGCGCCGGACCGTCCGGCCCGCCCGGTGCTCGGCTTTCTGAGTATTGGGCATGTCATTCCGATGGTGTCTTTCCTGCCCGATGCGC
Source organism: Marivita sp. (assembly GCA_041685125.1). Taxonomy (GTDB): domain Bacteria; phylum Pseudomonadota; class Alphaproteobacteria; order Rhodobacterales; family Rhodobacteraceae; genus Marivita. The sequence goes on from JAWLGI010000026.1 coordinate 9,209, forward strand.
ACAAGCTGCGCGCCGACCTGCAATTCCTGTCAGAGCTGGACGAGATCGTCTGGGTCGATGTCACCGCCCCCGGCGACGGCTGTTCCTTCGCGCTCTGCGACCCGGTGAGCGTGTCCGGCGTTGCCACCCGGGACAAGCAATGGCCGCTGGTCTTCTCGGCGCAATTCTCGCGCTCGCTCTCGCCCGAGCTTTGGCAACAGCTCAAGCGCAAGTTCTTTCGACTGCATTTCCAGTATCTTTGTGCCTTCGACCAGCCGCTGGATTACGATTATTTCCAGATCACTGCCGGCCCGATGACCCTCGGCACCCGCTATGCCCATCGCGCGCCGTCGCCAAGCCGGATCGACGTGTCGGTGTCGAAATACACCTCGACCGCTCCGTGATCCCGCCCAAACCCCGATCCCGCCCCGACCGCGTCTCGCTCTGGCGCTACATGGCGCTCTTTCGCCGCGATATCCTTTCGGCCCAACCCGAACGGCTTTATTCGGCGTGGATGGCCGAGTTTCGCACGCCGTTCTTTCGCTCCTACCTCGCCAATGATGCCGATCTCCTGCGCACCATCCTGCGCGACCGCCCGCGCGACTTTCCCAAATCGAACAGGATCGCCGAAGGGCTGCGCCCGCTGCTTGGGGAGGCGGTGTTCCTGACCAACGGCGCGACATGGGAACGCCAGCGCCGTATCATCGACCCGGCCTTTGAGCGCGGGCATCTTGCTGCCTCGCTTCCGGCCATGTGGGACGCGGGCCAGGCGATGCTCGACCGTGTGCTGCAGCGGATCTGTGACGGGGCCGAAATCGAGATCGAAGAACTCACAAGCCACGCTGCAGCCGACGTGATCTTTCGCACGCTGTTCTCAATTCCGATAGAGGACGAGATCGCAAGCGCGGTGTTTCACGAATTCCGCGCCTACCAACGCAGCCAGCCGATCCTAAACCTCGCCGCCTTCGTGCCCCTGCCCCGCTGGATTCCGCGCTTTCACCGCGCTGACACGAAACGCGCCGCAAAGACCATTCGCCACCTGATCGGACAGCTTGTGGCCGACCGGCACATGGCGATCAAGGCGGGCACCGCGCCCGATGACCTGTCCACCCGCATCATGACAACGCCCGATCCCGAAACCGGCGCGTGTTTCACCGAAGCGGAAATGGTGGACCAGGTCGCGATCTTTTTCCTCGCCGGGCACGAAACCAGCGCCAGCGCGCTGGCCTGGGCGCTCTATCTCTGTGCCGAAGCACCGGACTGGCAGGAGCGCATCGCCGCCGAGGCGAAGAGCATGACGCAGGCCTCGGAGGTCAACCGTCTGACCACCAGCCGGGACGTGTTCCGCGAGGCTCTGCGGCTCTATCCACCTGTCCCGATGATGGTGCGCGAGGCGACCAGGGCCGAGAGCTTCCGCAAACGCACGGTCCCCACGGGCGCGCAACTGGTGCTCAGCCCCTGGCACTTGCACCGGCACAAGCGGCTCTGGGATAACCCGGACGCATTCGACCCCGCTCGCTGGCAGACCGACGCAACCCGCAAATCGGCCCGCGAGGCCTATATGCCGTTCAGCGCGGGTCCCCGTGTCTGCCCGGGCGCGGGCTTTGCGATGGCCGAAGGGCCGCTGCTGCTGTCCCTGGTGCTGCGATCCGTCGCTCTGTCGCCCCTGCCGGGCAAAACGCCTGTGCCGGTGGCGCATCTGACGGTGCGGGCACGCGACGGGATATGGCTTCACGCCCGGCCGCGGCGCAACAGGGCCACAAACACCCCAGAACAGCAAAACGGTTAGCGCTAACTGTCTGGAAATCCACTATCTTTCATGGCTTGTCTGATCTAGGACATCGGACAACCGGACCAGCAACCTTGGAACACCACATGACCCACACCGTTATGGCAGACCGCATCGCAACCGGCGCGGGCTTTATCGCAGCCCTTGACCAGAGCGGCGGTTCCACCCCGAAAGCGCTGCGCCTCTATGGCGTCAATGAAGATGCCTACAGCACCGATGCCGAGATGTTCGGACTCATCCACGACATGCGCTGCCGCATCATGACAGCACCCGATTTCAACTCGGAGAAGGTGTTGGGCGCGATCCTGTTCGAACGCACCATGCGCGACTCGGTCGAAGGCACACCGGTCCCCACCTACCTCTGGCAAAAGCGCGGCGTGGTCCCGTTTCTCAAGATCGACAAGGGGCTCGAGGACAGGGCCAATGGCGTTCAGCTGATGAAGCCGATGCCGGGGTTGGACGCGCTTCTTGCCGAGGCAAAACCGATGGGTGTTTTCGGCACCAAGGAACGGTCGGTGATCCACGAGGCGGATGCCGCCGGCATCAAGGACATCGTGTCCCAGCAATTCGAAGTCGCCAAGACCGTCATCGATGCCGGCATGGTGCCGATCCTCGAACCCGAGGTCGACATCAACAGCCCGACCAAGGCCGAGGCGGAGGATATACTTCACGAAGAAATCCTGGCCCATCTCGATGCGCTGGAGGGCGATACGACCGTGATGCTCAAACTCACGATCCCGACCGAGGACGGGCTGTATACCGACCTGTCCAATCACGCCCGCGTGCTGCGTGTCGTGGCGTTGTCGGGTGGCTACACCACCGACGATGCCTGCGACCGCCTTGCACGAAACCCGAAAATGATTGCCAGCTTTTCGCGCGCACTGGCCGAAGGTCTGTCGGAACAGCAATCGGATGCCGAATTCAACACCGCGCTTGGCAGCAACATCAACAAGATTTTCGCAGCCTCCAGGTGATCTCAAGCGCGCAGCAAGGAACCCGGTTCAGGCGTACGGACCGGTCAGGTTGTGCGGTACCGAGAACGCGATGTACTGCACGTTCACGATAAAGATCCCGAACTGCACAAACAGCCAAAGACAATAGGGCATCAGGGCGCGGGGCGCACCGGGTCGTGGCGCGGATTGGGATGGCAGCAATGGTCCTGCGAGAGGTTAGCTGGCCTTTTTCAATTCCTCAACGGTTGACCCGTACCCGCCACCATCGACATAGCTCCGCTCGATCGGGGTGAAGTGGCGCTCCAGCGCATCGTTGCGGTAGGGGAAGCGGCCGAACTTTCGGATCACCTCGCGATGCGCGCGGGCATGCAGCAGGTTGCTGCCCCCGTGCTCTGGCATCCGTTCCATCAACAAGCGCACGCAACGGTCCTGATCACACAGGTTTTCCGAATGCATCAGCGGCAGGTAGAAGAACTGCCGTGCCGGTTCATTGATCTTCATATCCCAATTCTTGCCGATGGCCTGCTTGGCCGCTGCCAAGGCAAAGCGATCCGACGAGAACGCCTTGCCACTGCCCCGGAACATGTTGCGCGGGAACTGATCGAGCAGGATGATATAGGCCAGTGTCCCTGTCGGATAGGTCAACCACAGCGCATGGCGTCCGTCCATGGCGCCGGACCAGCCCGCTTCGAATTTATCACGGATTTCCTGGTCGAGCGTTTCATCCGCCCGGTACCATCCGCTTGGCCCAACCTCGTCCAGCCAGAACCTCAATACCTTTTCAGGCGTGACCATGTCTCTCTCCCGGTCTTGCAGATCGTCAATCATCAGCTCTTCGGACCCTAAACAACGATATACCCCGGCAACAGTCACATTTCATTGCACAAGCGTCACAACCCGCACGCGCGCTTCAAGGCCGCGCAATCAACGCGGCACGGCGGTCTCTGCCGTTGTGTCACCGGCCTCCTCCGCCGCCTGAGCTTCTGCTTCGGCCTCGGCGGTTTCGATGGCCCATTCCTGGGCGTATTCGACGCTCACCGGCGATGCCGTCGGCATCACCCGCTGGTAGGCGCTGATATCCTCCGACGACGGCGCGGGACGCTGCGTCATGCGGTAGATGGCATACCCGGCCAGCGCGAACAGCAAAACAGCAAGCAGCAGGAAATATCCCGGCGGCCCCATCACCTGCATCGCGTAACCGATGATGATCGGACCTGCGATCGCACTTACCCCGTTCACGAACAACAACCCCGCCGACGCCGACGCCATGTCCTCGTGTTGAAGGAAGTCGTTGGTATAGGCGATAAGCAGCGAATAAAGCGGGTTGGACAACCCTCCGATCAGGAACGCCGAGGCCAGCAGGATGTAGAAATTGCCGCCAATAAACATGCCCATCAGAGATGCCATCCCGGCGATCAGCGCCGACAATGCGATCAGCATGCGTCGGTCGAACCGGTCCGACAGCCATCCCACCGGATACTGGAAGATCAGCGCACCGACATAGAACGCGGCTGTGAAAAGCGGGATCTGACCGAGACGCAATCCGGCTTCGGTGGCATAGACCGCCGCCATGCCGAACTGCGCGGCAAAGACGCTGCCCATCAGGAACATCCCGACACAACCCAGGGGGGACGCGCTGAACAACTCTTTCAGCGTCATGGGTTTGGTGCCTTCAAACGCCGGGGTGGGCGAGATCGACAACAGGATCGGCGCAAAGGAAATCGAGACCAGCACCGACGGGATCACGAACAGCAGGTATCCGGACGGATCCGGCACCACCAGAAGACCCTGCGCGATGATGATTCCCAGCATCTGAACGATCATGTAGGCCGAAAGCGACTGGCCCCGCGTTTCGTTTGTCGTCGAATTGTTGAGCCAGCTTTCCGCCGTGACGTACACGCCGCAGAAACAAAAGCCGATCACCACGCGACCAATGATCCAGGCGATCGGGTCCTGGAAGGTCGGGAACAGCAGAAGCGCCGCCGACACGAGCGAGCCCAGCGCGGCAAAGACCCGCACATGGCCGACCCGGCGGATCATGTTCGGCGTCACGCGCGAGGCCACGAGGAACCCGACGAAATAGGCCGACATGACGACCGACATTTGCACCGAGGAAAAGCCGAGATTGGAGCCGCGCACACCGAGCAATGAGCCTTGCAGGCCGTTGCCCAGCATCAGCAGCAACATCCCCAGCAAAAGCGGCCAGGAGCTTCGAATGACAGTCAACATGCAACTTCCTTTGACGGCCGTCGCCGCCTTGGCGCTGTGGCGCTGCCCAGCTCATCCTGCACCGGATCAGCGAGAGCTCACGCGCACAAACAATGGCGCGATTCTTCGCACCCGATCTGCCGCTAACCGGGTTTGGAATTCGGGACAAGAAGTGAACTGTCACCATAGGAAAAAAAACGGTATCGCTGCGCTATGGCATGGTCATAGATGTCCTTGACGCGGTCATGCCCCATCAAGGCGGAGACCAGCATCATCAGGGTTGATTTCGGCAGGTGGAAATTGGTCATCAAGCCGTCCGTGACCGCGAATTCGAACCCCGGATAGATGAAGATATCCGTATCCCCCTCCCACGGCTGGATGGTGCCGCCGCGGGCCGCGCTTTCGATCAGGCGCAGCGCGGTTGTGCCCACCGCGATCACGCGCCCGCCCGCCGATCTGGTGGCGCGAATCTCGGCCGCGGCGGCGTCGCTCACCTGCCCCCATTCCGCGTGCATCTTGTGGGTCGTCACATCCTCGACCTTGACCGGAAGAAAGGTGCCGGCGCCCACATGCAGCGTGACAAAGCTAAGACCGATTCCGCGGGCTCTCAACGCCTCGAGCAACGGCGCATCGAAATGCAGGGACGCGGTGGGCGCGGCCACCGCGCCGGACTTGCGCGCCCAGACGGTCTGGTAATCCTGCTTGTCGCGCGCGTCGGCGGGCCGTTTCGCGGCGATATAGGGCGGCAGCGGCATCGCCCCCGCCTCGGCAAGCGCGGCGTCGAAATCATCGCCATGCAGGTTGAAGCGCAACAGCGCCTGGCCGCCCCGGCGCGCCTCGAGGCGCGCCGTCAGGTCGGACGAGAATGCCACATCTTCACCTTCGCGCAGTTTCCTGAGCGGTTTGACCAGCGCGGCCCATGTCCCGTCCGCTTGCGGCTCAAGCAATGTCACCTCGATCCGTGCCTCGGACGGTCCGGCGGCACCTGTCCGCCGCCGCACACCAAAAAGGCGCGCCGGGATCACCTTGGTGTCGTTCAGCACCAGCCGATCGGTGGGGTGCAGGATCTCCGGCAAATCCCGCACGACGCGATCCGCAATCCCCCCCTGCTCTGCATGCAGGAGCCGCGCCGAAGACCTCGGCACGGCGGGCCGTGTGGCGATCAACTCGTCAGGCAGGTCGAAATCGAAATCGCTGAGTTTCATGGGTGATCCGAAGAAAAGAGGTTGACGCAGCCCATACCGAACTCGAACGCGCAACAAAAGCGGTCACCGCTTTTGAAAATCCGGGATCGGATTTTACTCGCCCGGCACCGGCGCCGGCCTGCGGAAGATCTCGCGGAACATGCCCGGCGTCAGCGCCGATAGCGGGTTCACACCGACATTCGGCTGATCGGCCGGGCCCGTCAGGGAAAAGTTGAATCCGATCAATCCTTCGCCCTTGCGGGTCAGGAGGCTGCCGATCCCGTTGAGAAAAAAGATCGGCGACAGCACGCCTTGCAAATCCAGCCTGCTGGTCCCGAGGTTATAGGTCCCATCGAGCGAAATCCCCATCGACGGGCCGGTTGCGCTCGACCTGGTAAGATAAAGCTGATCCGGCGTCAGGCGAAACCGCGCCTCGACCTCGGTAAAGAGAATGCCCGGCCCTTCAAGCTGATCGAGCAGGCCAACAATGCTGATCGCATCCAGAAGCGACGCGATGCCCGGCGCGTTGCGCAGCCGCGCATTGGTGACATCCAGCGCGCCGTCATAGCTGCCCGGCTGACCCGACACCGGGGCCAGCGCCAATGTCATGTCGCCCCCCGCCACGGTTTTCAGCAGACCCGCCTCGCGGAACACCTTGCCCGCCTCGTCCGACCGGATGCGAAACGCGGTGCCACCGGCCTGCGGCAAGACCTCCCCGGTGATCGGGCTCTTGCCATTGACGCTTGCGGTGAAACTGCCGGTCAGCCCGGCCCCCGATTGCAGATCGGCGCGAAACCCGGCCAGCCGGATGCTGTCGGACACCTGAAGCGAGTCCAGCGCCAGCGTCAGTGGCACACGCTCTGCGCCCGCGCCACCAGTGTTGCCCCGGCCAAAAGGCGCGCTCCGCAGATCGACGGTGCCGCCGCCGATCCGCACGGCGGGCGGCAACCCGGGTCCGCGCCCGCGCAGCGTGACCGGCGCATCGAGCCAGCCACCGGCACGCACGCGCTCCAGCTCAATCGCGTCAAGCGATCCGTCGTCGTTCAACCGCACCGCGCCGCGTGCGGTCAGCCCCGGTGCGTCAAG
>JAWLGI010000026.1:16507-33567 GCA_041685125.1 Marivita sp.
CCAGCCACCGGCACGCACGCGCTCCAGCTCAATCGCGTCAAGCGATCCGTCGTCGTTCAACCGCACCGCGCCGCGTGCGGTCAGCCCCGGTGCGTCAAGCGCCAAGGTGTCGATCCGTGCCGGTCGGTCCAGCGCACCAGCCACCTGGAAGGTGCCCGTGCTGCCGCGCGGCAGCCGCCAGCCGATCGGGGGCAACGACATTCCGATCCCGCGCAGGTTCGAGCTCAGCGTGAACTCCGGCGGCGCATCACGGCGCAGATCGACCCGCAAGGCGGCCGGTCCACTGCCGCTGACCATGCCATCGGGCAAGGCCAGGCCGAAGGCGCGCGCGGCGGTGTCCGACAGGGTGACCATACCCTCGACCGTGCTGCCGGGCGCGGGGGTGCCCGGTTCCGGAATCGGCAGGGTCCATGTGCCGTCAAACGGCACACCGGAGAGCTCCGCCTGGCCCGACACGCGCAGCCGGTCATTGGTCACCGAAACGTCCAGCGCCCGCGCCGTCAGGTCGCGGTTCGGCACGATCCGGTCGCTGGCCACGTTGATCGCGCGCCCGTCCAGCCGCAGTGCCATGTCCGGCAGGCGCAGCCCCCTGCGCAGCGGCAAAGTCAGCGTGCCGCCAAAACGCACGCGCCCCGACAGAAGGTCCACCGGGCGCCTGGCTTTTTGCATGAGATTGATCGGATCACTGTCGAGATAGGACAGCAGCGCCTCGACCCGCCCCTCGCCGGCCATCGTGATCTGCGCATCCGCGGGTTTCTTCCGGGTGTTTGGGATAACAAGTGTCGTGCCGGCAATATCTATGGGACCGCCCTGCCTTGGCGTGATCCGGCCCTCTGTGACCCGCACGGCAAAACGCGCGGCGTTGAGCGTCAGCGTCCCCTTGCCCTGCTCGGCCACCGGCAGGGACCGGGCATAGCGCACCCGCGCCCGGTCAAAGGCGGCATTCAGGAAGACGACGGGCCGAGGTTCGTCTTTTTGCGAACGCAGGGCGAACTGGCCATCGGTGATTGCCCCGTCCTCGATATTCCTGACGACCCAGTCTCGCGTGCGCGGGGCCAGACCCGTCGGCCAGAGGCGGACCAGCCCCTTGGTCGTCAGCGCGCCGAACTGGCCGTCCAGAGCATAGGACCAGGCGTCCCCGGCCGTGGCCAGCTTGCCCGACATGCGCAATGGCACTTGTGGATCATCGATCCAGAGCCGCCCCAAATCCAGCTCGAACGGATCGAGCGCGAGGCGGAAATCAAGCTCGGCGCGGTCCAGCGACAATGGCGCCTCGAACAGCGTGTCCGCCGCGGCCTCGATTTCGCTGAACTGCACCTGCCCCAGCATTTGCGACGGGATACCGCTTTTCAGATCGGTCAGCGTCGCGCGCCCGTCCGCAACCGCGCGGATCAGCTCGCTGTCCACTGACAGCTCGGTAAAGGTGATCTGCGCGCGTGCGGGATCGTAGGTGAAATAGCTGCGCGCGGCGTCGAATGGCACCGGTGGCGTGTCGGGATCGGGCTGCACCACCCCGCTGCCGATCTGGAGCGCCGCATTGAGCGGCCCCAGCGTGCCGTCCCCCCGCATCCGGGCACGCAGCGATCCGGAAATCGGCGCGCGCAGCGCCCCCAGCCAAGCCAGCGCGGGTCCTTGCGTCGCGATGTCCTGCGATGGCATATCGTCAAGCGACACGCCAAACGCCACCTCGGTGCTTCCGATGGCAGAGGCGGCATCCAGCTGCAACCGCGTTGCCGTCGCACCGCCGCCAAGCAGCGCGAAATCGCCCGACAGGCGCAGCGTGTCGCTGTCCCGCTCCAGCAGCAAGCGCCCGCCATCGACCGTCCAGCCGCGCCGGGCGCGTGCATCCTCAAAGCGCAGGGTCAGCGCGTTGGCTTCCACGCTTTGCAGACGCGACAGGCGGTCATCAGCCAATATCTTGTCGATCCGGGTCACGAGGGTCGGCAGATCCGGTGTCATCCCGTCCAGCGCAAACGCGTCCCCCAGCGCGAGCCCCAGCTGACCCGTGCGGTCGCGGGTCAGGGTGACGAAGGCACCGCTTACGCTCAGGTCGCGCAGCACCACCTTGCGGCGGATCAGGTCATAGGCAGTCAGGCCGATCTCGATATCCGACAATACTGCGACGGGCGCGCCCGCGGCGGTCTGCACATCGACATCAAGCAGGATGATCTTGGTGTGCCCATCCTGTTCGAGGCGCAGCTGGACATCGCCGAAAAGCACACGAAAACCGGGCAGCGTTTCGGCCAACCGCTGCTCGACCATGCCGCGCACCCAATCGGGGGCTGACAGGCTGCGCCCGACCATCGCCCAGCCCGTGACCGCCATTGCCAGGACAAGTGACAGCGCGACCGCGGCAAGCCATGTCGCCCGCCGCCGTCGCCCGCGCGTCGGCGTTTTGCCGGAAGGGCTCTCGTTCTCGATCACTGGAAGCGGTATCCTTTCGCGTTATTTCCTTTAAGTCAGGGATAACACCCTCTGATCCGACATCACATAAAGGATAGCTCCATGAATGACTTGACGGAACTGGCTCCGGACTTCACTTTGCCCGTGCAGGGCGGCGATCAAGGCGAAATCACCCTGTCGGAGCTGCGCGGCACGCCTGTTGTGCTGTTCTTCTACCCGCGCGACGATACATCGGGCTGCACCAAGGAAAACGAAGCCTTCACCGCGCTGGAAGGGGAATTTTCCCAGCTTGGCGCCAAGGTGTTCGGGATTTCAAAGGACAGCCTGGAAAAGCATGAAAAGTTCATGGCCAAAAAGGCGCTCACCGTGCCGTTGATTTCGGATGAGCATGGCACCGCATCCGAGGATTTCGGCGTGTGGAAGGAGAAATCCATGTATGGCAAGACATTCATGGGGATCGAACGGTCAACCTTCCTGATCGACGCCGAGGGACGGATCGCCAAGGCGTGGCGCAAGGTAAAGGTGCCGGGCCATGCCGAGGAGGTGCTCGACGCCGTCAAGGCGTTGTGATGCTCCGGGTCGGATCGGACCCTGCCCGATCCGACCGTTTTGCACCCGCGCTATTTGGCCCAAAGACGCACCAAACGGGGCCTTGCACATCGCTCACGCTCAGGTCAGGAACAGACCCATGACAACCCTTTGTGACATGGCGGTGGATGTTCTGACCACCGCGGACGGGCGGGAGAAGACCGCGAAATCCCGGCGCCACGCGGCGGATTGGTTTGCTGCTCGCAAGGCAGGAACGCCGATGGCGATCGGTCAGGCCACGCCACCGCTGCGCCCTTCCCGGCCCGACGCACCGCAATTGCTGGATCCGCGCGATGTGCCGAAGCGCAAACCGGGCACTCCGCAGGGGCGGATCGCGCTATTGCACGCGGTGGCACATATCGAGCTGAACGCCGTCGATCTGCACTGGGACATCATCCCTCGCTTTGCCGACACGCCCATGCCGATCGGTTTCTACGATGACTGGGTCAAGGCGGCCGACGAGGAATCGAAGCATTTCAACCTGATGTGCGATTGCCTTGAGGAGTTGGGCAGCTTTTACGGGGCCCTGCCCGCCCATGCCGGCATGTGGCGGGCCGCCGAGGACACGGCCTGCGATTTCATGGGCCGGCTTGCCGTGGTGCCCATGGTGCTTGAAGCGCGCGGGCTGGATGTGACACCCGGCATGATCGATATCTTCCGCAAGGCAGACGCGCAGAGCGCCGTGTCGGCGCTTGAGACGATCTATGCCGAAGAGGTGAGCCATGTCGCCTATGGCTCGAAATGGTTTCACTTCCTGTGCGGGCGCCACGAGCAGGACCCGAAAGACGCGTTTCACGCGTTGGTCAGAAAATACTTCAAAGGCGCTTTGAAGCCGCCCTTCAACGAGGAAAAACGCGCCGATGCGGGGCTTCCCCCCGATTTTTACTGGCCCTTGACCGAAACAGGCTGACGCCGTGCCGTTGTCGGTCTGTTTGAACCGTGTGCGGTAACTTGCGGGCATATCGGCGAAATTCTGCCAATTCGGCGCTATGTCGCCCAGCCACGCGATGCACTGGTCCAAAAATGTTGCCAATTTCTTAATGGCTCGGTAGACGCAGTGGAAATACACGTCCGAAGTTGGGGCTTTGAAGACGTGATAAAGAGACGGGACAGAGGAACATAAATGTGCGGACACGTCTTGCGATTAGACTGCATGGCCTATTGGAACGCTTTTTCCCGGAACGCCGACTGTTCCTGCGGTCCGACACCGACACCCGCTTCATCCGACTGAAATCCAGCACACAGGCGATTGCCTTCGGCGGAGCATCCCTTGTGGTAGCCTGGAGCATTATCGCCACAGCCATTCTTCTGATGGACTCCATCGGGTCCGGCAATTTCCGCGAACAGGCCCGTCGCGATCTCGAAACCTACCAGATGCGGCTCAATATCCTGTCGAAAGAGCGCGACGCCCGCGCCGCCGAGGCGGTGGCCGCGCAGGAACGGTTCAACACCGCCCTGGAGCAGGTTTCGGTGATGCAGTCCAAGATGCTCGATTCCGAAACGCGCAGCGTCGAACTGGAAGCCGGGCTGGAAGCGGTTCAGGACAAACTGCGCGACGCGATCCGGTCGCGCGAGGACGTCAAGACCGAGTTGGCTGCATTGCACGGCGATATCGAGAATGGCGGCGCCGGGATCGCCTCTGGCGACATGGTGGACACCCAAACGCTGGATTTCCTGTCCGCCGCGCTGTCGCGCACGGCTGAGGAGCGCGACCAGGTGGTGGCCGATGCGCAGGACGCGTTGATCCGCGCCGACGAGATGGCGACCGAGATCAAGCTGATGGAAGAGAAGAACGACACGATCTTCCGGCAGCTCGAAGAGGCGATGACCGTGTCGGTCAAACCGCTCGACAAGATGTTCGAAGCCGCCGGCATGAACCCGGACTCGATTCTGAACGAAGTGCGCAGCGGCTATTCCGGTCAGGGTGGCCCGCTGATGCCACTGAGCTTTTCGACCCGCGGCGAAGACACCTCGGAAGAGGTGCAGCGCGCCAATCGCCTCTTGAACCAGATGGACCGCCTCAACCTGTATCGCATCGCGGCCCAGAAGGCGCCGTTTGCCATGCCGATCAAGGATTCGTTCCGGTTCACCTCCGGCTTCGGGCGTCGCTGGGGCCGCTTGCATGCGGGCACCGATTTTGCCGGGGCGCATGGGACACCGATCTATGCCACGGCGGATGGGGTAGTGACCTTTGCCGGTTGGCAGTCAGGATATGGTAGGATCGTCAAGATACAGCATGAATTCGGCATCGAAACCCGCTATGCGCATAACTCGAAACTGTATGTGAAGAAGGGCCAAAGAGTCTCGCGTGGGGATCGTATCTCTGCTATGGGGAACACTGGACGTTCCACCGGCACCCACCTACACTACGAAGTTCGTGTCGGCGGCAAACCCGTCAACCCCATGATCTACATCAAGGCTGCAAACGATGTTTTCTAAAAGCAAAATCAATGAGCCCGGCCCCAAGGCCGACGAAACCAGCGCCCCGAGACCGGCGCCGCAAGACAGTTCGGTTTCGTCGTCTTCGAAATCCACGGAATTCAAGGCATCGACCCCAAAGGCAAAACCGGCGGCCTCGGTCTTGTCGAGCGACCTGCACATCACGGGCAATCTCAAGACAACCGGCGACATCAATGTCGAGGGCACTGTCGAAGGGGATATCCGCGCGCATCTCCTGACCGTCGGCGAAAGCGCCACGATCAAGGGCGAGGTGATCGCCGATGATGTTGTGGTGAATGGCCGGGTTGTCGGGCGTGTGCGTGGCCTCAAAGTGCGCCTGACCGCAACCGCGCGGGTCGAGGGTGACATCATCCACAAGACCATCGCGATCGAATCCGGTGCCCATTTCGAAGGCTCGGTCCAGCGTCAGGACGATCCGCTGAATGGCGGCAAGGCAAAACAACAAACGCAGGCCGCATCATCCTCTTCGTCAACAGCGTCATCTTCGCCGGCGGCGACCCCGGCACCGGCTGCATCAAACGGGTGATCGGCGTCATCCCTTCGGATCAGGCCACGCAAAGGCGGGGACCGGTGTTGCGCGCCATGGATGTGCATTGACTAAAGAGCCGGAGGACGCCGGGTGATTGCCCATGATCGCGACGCACCCTGGCTCGCGAATACGCCTTGTTTCAACTGCGCCGCCCCCGCCACCCGCCGCGCCGACGCGGCGGTGTTGAGGATGCGAGCCCTTCCTCCAGCACCCGTGTCATCGGGTGCTGCGGTTCGGGATGCCGCGCCAGGAGCGTCTTGATCAAGGCGGTGCTGTCGGTATCGACCGGAACCGCCAGCGCCCAGTCTAGGAAGATGGACCGACATTCCTCGTAGGTGATCCCGTTTATCTTGAACGCTTCCGCGATCAGGCCCTTGGGGTCGGCAGCGTCACCCTTGCGCATGGATCACTCCTGGGGCGGGGCGGCGGGCAAGGCCGCCTCTATGATCTGCGCCGCGCGGCTGGTCTTCTGATCCAGCACGTCCTGCAGCGCATCGATACTGTCGGTGCCGGTGATGCGGCACAGGAAAACCGACGCGGCGCTGCTGTCCCGCTCAGGGGTCAGGTTGGTTTCGGAAATGAGCCGCGATCCGATCTGCAAGGCCCAGCAGAGACGGTAGGTGTCAGCCAGCCTGTCGGCGTCGTCCTCCGAGAGCCAACCACAGCGTGCGCCATGCGCCAGAGCCTCCGGCACGGAGCCCAAGGGGGTGCCTGACAGAACGGCGGCAGCCTGCGCGACAAGCTCGATATCCTGTAGCCGCCCCTGCCCCAATTTCGGGTCCCACCGATCACCGGTCCCCTTTGCGGCGGCGATGCGCTGGCGCATGGAGGCCACATTGCTCAGCACGGTGTCGCGGTCATGCGGCGCCGTCAACACGTCGGACTGTACGCGGGCCACGTCCTGCCGCAGCGCGTCGGGTCCGGCGACGCAGCGTGCACGGGTCAACGCCAGGTGTTCCCACAGCCACGCATCGTTGTTCTGGTAGGTCTCGAAAGACCTCAGGCTCGTCGCCACAGGCCCCTGGTTCCCCGAGGGGCGCAGGCGCATGTCGATCTCGTAGATCTTGCCCTCGGCCATCGGCGCGGTCATGGCGGTGATCATCGCCTGAGTAAGCCGCGCGTAATACGGGCGCGGTGCCAGCGGACGGCGCCCCTCGGACATTTCGGCTCCGGCGGGATCGTAGATCACGATCAGGTCCAGATCGGATTTTGCGTGCAGCCGTTGCGACCCGAGACTGCCCATGCCGACCACGACCGCACCGCGTCCCGGGCACGGGCCGTGCTTGCGAGCGAACTCGGCATGGACCTCGGGAGCTAGCGCGCCCAGCGTTGCATCGGCCAGATCGGCATATTGCGCGCCCGCTTCCTCGGCCCCGATCAGACCGCGCAGCAGGTGCACGCCAATGCGGAAATGCCATTCCTTGCCCCAACGACGGGCGGTGTTGAGCTTGTTTTCGTAATCGGCTTCACCCGCAAGCAGGTCCGACAGCGTCTCCTGCAGCGCGTCCGGCCCCGGCCAGTCGGCAAAGAAATCGCCACCGATCACCGCGTCGAACACCGACGCGTTGCGCGACAGGTAGCGCGCCAGATCGGGCGACACGCCGACGATATCGATCAGGAGGTCGATCAGCTGCGGGTTGGCCTCGAACAACGAAAACACCTGCACCCCGGCAGGCAGGCCGCGCAGAAACCCGTCGAACGCCACAAGCGCATCCTGCGGCTGGGCTGTCTTGGCAAGGCGTCCAAGGATTTCCGGCTGCAATCTCTCGAAAATCCCGCTGCCCCGTGCGGACCGGAGCGCGGGATAGGTGCGCCAGCGGTTGACGATTTCGGAGTTCTCCAGCGCGTCCGGAATATCGGCGGACCGGGTCTGGCCTGCCTCGCCGCCAAAAAAATCTTCGGTCAGGGAGTGGACCTCTTCAAGCCGGTCCTTGACCTGCCGTTGAAGGCTGACGCGGTCCGTGCCCATGAAGGCGGCAAGCCGGTCGAACCCGTCGTCCGATTGCGGCAAATCATGGGTCTGGGCATCGCGCAACATCTGGACACGGTGTTCCACCTCGCGATGCGCGCGGTAATGCGTGGTCAGGGTGTCTGTCACCTCCTGCGGCACCCAGCCCTTGTCCGCGAGCACCGCCAGGCCCGGCACAGTGCCGCGCACCCGCAGGTCGGGGTCGCGGCCGCCGGCGATGATCTGTCGCGTCTGGGTGAAGAACTCGATCTCGCGGATGCCGCCGCGCCCCAGCTTCATGTTGTGCCCCGGCAGGGTGATCGCGCCGCCCAGCCCCTTGTGGTCGCGGATCTTGCGCACCATGTCATGCGCGTCCTCGATTGCCGCGAAATCCAGATGCTTGCGCCAGACGAAGGGCGTCAGCGTCTTGAGGAATTTCCCGCCCGCCTCAATGTCACCGGCACAGGCCCGCGCCTTGATATAGGCCGCCCGCTCCCAGGTCCGGCCAAGGCTTTCGTAATACCGTTCGGCGGCCTCCATCGCGAGGCAGACCGGTGTGACCGCCGGATCGGGACGTAGCCGCAGATCGGTGCGGAACACGTAGCCTTCGCCGGTGATGTCACTGAGCATCGCGCACATCTTGCGGGTCGCACGCACGAGGCCGGATCGCGCCTCATGGTAATCATCGGGATCAAACCGGGTCTCGTCAAAAAGGCAGATCAGGTCCACATCCGAGCTGTAGTTGAGCTCTCCGGCGCCCATCTTGCCCATCGCCAGCGCCACCATGCCGCCCGCCTGTTCGGCGTCGTCCTCGGTCAGACCCGGCAGCTTGCCGCGTTTGATCTCGTGCAGGGTGGTCGCGCGCAGGGCAAGGTGCACGGCAAGATCGGCAAATTCCGTCAGCGCCTCCGTCACGGTCTCCAAAGGCCAGACCGCGGCGAGGTCCGCCAGCCCGGTGAGCAGCGCCACACGCCGCTTGGCCTGCCGCAAGCGTGAGGGCAGCTTGTCGGGCGCGGTGTCGCGGAGATGCGCATGTTCGCGCTGCAAGGCGGTCTCTGGATCATCCAGCGCGCTCTCCAGCCATGCGCTTTCCTTTTCCACCAATGTCTTGAGATAAGGGCTGCACCCGCCCGCGCCCTCGATCAGCTGGGCCACATCGCCCGTGGCCCAAGGCGCGGCTGATACGGCGTCGGCCCCTTGTTCGGGCTCGTAGGGATGGGGAAGTCGGGTGATGCGGCTGGCAAAGGTCATGGCCGCAGATGGCCATGTGTCGCGGCAAAGTGCAATGGGAATGCAGCAAGTCTCGGACCGGAAATCCCGGTGGACTGCTCCCGGTGTGAAACGGTGTTTGCGGCAACTTCGACGGCTGCGGCCCGTGTTTTCGAAAACACGGATCAAGCCCGTTCGAACGGGCTTGGTGCCTCAGACCCGCCGCAACGCCAGAACCGCGTTCAGCCCGCCGAACGCAAAGGCGTTGGACAGCGCCACCTCCACCCGTGCCTCGCGCGCCTCGTTGGGCACCACGTCGAGCGCGCATTCGGGGTCCGGTTCCTCGTAACCGATGGTGGGGGCCACCACACCGTCGCGCAGCGCCATGATGCAGGCCAGAAGCTCGATCGCGCCGGTGCCGCCGATGCAGTGGCCATGCATCGACTTGGTCGAAGAGATCATCAGCCGGTCGGCATGCGCCCCGAACACATCCGCAACGGCGGCGCATTCGGTCTTGTCATTGGCGGCCGTTCCAGTGCCGTGGGCGTTGATATACCCGACGCTTTCAAGGTCGATACGGGCATCCGCCAAGGCCCCACGCATGGCCCGCGCCGCGCCGTTCTTGGAGGGCATGACGATGTCGGCCGCGTCCGATGTCATGGCGAACCCCACCACTTCGGCGAGGATCTCGGCCCCGCGCCTGCGGGCGTGATCGTAGTCCTCGAACACGAAAACGCCCGCGCCTTCGCCCTGTACCATGCCGTTGCGATTGGCCGAAAACGGCCGGCAGGCATCGCGCGACATGACGCGCAAGCCCTCCCATGCCTTGACGCCACCAAAACAAAGCATGGATTCCGACCCGCCGGTGATCATCACCGGGGCGAGCCCGCCATGCACCATCTGGAAGGCCTGCGCCATGGCATGGTTGGACGAGGCACACGCGGTGGACACGGTGAAGGAGGGGCCCTTGAGGTTGAACTCCATCGACACATGGCTTGCTGCGGCGTTGTTCATCAGCTTGGGCACCACGAAGGGATGCACCCGGTTCTTGCCTTCTTCGTAGACGCTTCGGTAATTGTCATCGAGCGTCGTCATCCCGCCACCCGAATTGCCCAGCACCACGCCGGATTTCGCCGCGATCTCGCCCGAGAAGTCCAGCCCCGCCTGGGCCATCGCCTCGCGCGCCGCGATCAGGGTGAACTGGGTGAACCGGTCATACAGCGAGAGTTGCTGGCGGTTGAAATGCGTCGCCTCGTCGAAATCATGCACCTGCGCGCCGATCTGGATCGACAAGCGGTCCACATCCCGGAACGACAGGGGACCGATGCCGCAGCGCCCTTCGCGCATCGCGCCCAGCGTGTCCGGCACGGTCAGCCCCAAGGCGTTGACGGTGCCCGCGCCGGTGATGACCACGCGCTTCATTCGAGGGTCACGCCTTTTGCCGCGCGACAAGCTTTTCCACATTCGCCACCACGGTCGCGACCGAGGAAATGTCAAAATCGCTGGCACCCGGCTCGTTGGAGTTGAAGGGGACGTCTATGTCGAATTCCTCTTCCAGCGCGAAAATGCACTCGACCAGCGCCATGCTGTCGATGCCCAGGTCCGTCATCGTGTCGGTCATGGACACGTCAGAGGGTTCTATCATGGCTTGCTCCGCGATGATGCGAATAACCCGGTCTTTCACGGTCATGGGTGTCCCCCGACGGTCAATTTACGTATTGTGATGATTTAGTCGCTCGAAGCGGTCTTTGGAACCGATTTCTTGAGCTTTGCGACATCAGAGATCAGGCGCGGCAGGCGGCGCAGCTGTTTGTAGATTTCAAGCTGGGTGTCCATCTTCATTGCCGGATATCCCAGCATGACCCGCCCGGCCGGCACGTTGGACAGCACCTTTGTGGCGCCGCCGGTGATCACGTTGTCGCCGATGAAGATATTGTCGCTGACCCCGGTCTGGCCGCCCAACACCACGTTGTTGCCGATGCGGCTCGATCCGGCGATCCCGACCTGCGCGCAGATCATGCAGTCCGTGCCGATCACCACGTTGTGGCCAATCTGAACGAGGTTGTCGAACTTGCAGCCATTGCCGATCCGCGTGTCGCGCACGGTGCCCCGGTCGACATTGCTGTTTGCCCCCAGCTCAACCTCGTCGCCGATGGTGACGCCGCCCAGCGAATGAATGCGGGCATAGCTTTGCGCCCTGGCCTCGCCCTGGTCGCCCAGGGTTTCGCGAGCCTTTTCAGCCGCCGACGGCTCAGGCGTGACAAAGGAAAACCCGTCCGCGCCCACGGTTGCGCCGAAATGCGCGATGAACCGGTCGCCGATCGTCACACCATGCCCGATCCGCACGCCGGGATGCAGCAGCGCGCCCTGCCCGATCCGTGCACCCTGCCCGACAAAGACTTGCGCACCAATCACCGATCCGGTGCCGATCACCGCCCCGGCACCGATCACGGCAAACGGTCCCACCGTCACATCCCCGCCCAGGGTCGCTGTCGGATCGATCACGGCACTGGGGTGGATGCCGGGCGCATAGCCCGCACCCGCATCCACCATCGCCGACAGGCCCGACATCGCAAAACGCGGGCGCGGCGCCAGCAACGCGGCGGACAGCCCCATCCCCTGCCAATCCGCCCCGTCCCAGAGCATCGCCGCACGCGCCTTGCCCGCAGGCAGCTGGTCTGCGAATTCGGGTGTCATCGCGATGGCCAGATCGTCCTTGCCCGCATCGGCGGGTTCTGCAACGGCGGACACGACCTGTTCGGTGTCCCCCTCGGCGCGCAGTCCAAGGGATTGTGCGATTTCTGCGATAGTAAAGGACATGGAGCCTCCGGCCTGACTGGCCCGAGGTTTAACTTTGAATGCCCCTGATCGCCACCCCTGCCGCGCTCAGCGCATCCCAGATCGCCGCGTCGCGCCCGTACACGTCGCGGCGAAACTGCAGACCCTCTTTCGCGGTGGTGAATGCAGTGCGGTAGATAAGGTGAACCGGAACCGGCTGTTCAAGGTCGACACGCAGCTCTGATCGGCTCTGCAAGCGGGACTGGAAGAACCCCACCGGGTCATCGGTCTGTTTCGACAAAAGCGCATAGGCGAACTCGTGCGGGTCATTCAGCCGGACACAGCCGTGGCTGAAGGTCCGCACTTCGCGCGAGAACAGGCTTTGGGACGGCGTATCATGCAGGTAGATGTTGTACTTGTTGGGAAACATGAACTTCACGCTGCCCAGCGCGTTGCGCGGTCCCGGCGGTTGCCGCATCGAGAATGGAAAGTTGCGTTCGGTATACCCGGCAAAGCTTTGCCCCCGGCCGACGATGCGACCCCGGCTGTCAACGATATTCAGGTGCGAGACCGCATTGGAATTGCGGCGCAGTTTCGGCAGGTATTCCCCGACGATGATCGACCGCGGGATATACCAGGTCGGGTTGATCACCATATGGTCCATCACGTCCGAAAACTCGGGGGTCTGGCGATCACGGTCCGGGTGACCGACGACGGACCGGGTTTCAAAGGTCAGCTTGCCATCGTCGAAAAGGCGCGCCTGGAAGTCCGTGATATTGACAAGAACATGGCGATTGCCAAGCCCGTCCGGCTTGTTGATCCAGCGTTCGCGCTCCATCGCGACCATCACGGATTTCAAACGATCCTGCACGGTGCTGTTGATCTGGCTCAGCGTGTCGCCGCCAGCGACGCCGTCCACGGTCAGGCCGTGATCCTTCTGAAAGCTTCGGACCGCTTCGGTCATTGTGCTGTTGTATTGCGCGATCACGGTCCGCTTCATGTAGCCCATCGCGACCAGGCGATCACGCAGAGCGATCACACCCGCGCCGGTATCTCCGGGTTGGTATTTCCCGGGCGGGACAGACGCGCCCCATCCGCCACGCGCGATGCGGGTTTCAAGCTCCATCTTGGCCCGCATCAGGCGGGAATATTCCAGCGTTTTCGGCGCCAGAGAGTCCAGGAACGCGCGTGGATTGTCCGACATCACGCCCGTCAGGTAATACTCTGCGTCGCGGTGCGGGATGTCGCGCACGATCCCGCTGCGCACGCGGCGCGGGTTGTCGATGACGCCGGTTTGCAAATCGGTGGCCAAGTCCAGGTACAAGCCGGTCAATGCCACTTCGACAGCGCCCCGCTCATAGCCACCGCGCACCGCCGCCATCTGCGACAGCAGACGATCGGTGTTGTATTTTTCCACCGGCAAGCCGTGATGGCCCGCCATGCTCAGCGCTTCGAAAAGCGCGGCGCGACGTTTCAGATCGGCCTCGGTTCCGCCGGTCCAGATCGGTTCGAAATCCCGGGCACGGTAGAACTCGGCAACCTTGTCATCTCCCGACAGGTTTTCGGCAACCGCTTGCTGATACGCGGTGATCTGCACCGCCCCGGCAGGCTGCCCGGCGAAATGGCTGCTGGCAACAAGCACAATGGCGGCCACGCCACGCAAGATCATCTGTCGGGTCATCCACCACTCTCCTTGATTGCTCACTCATTACACTAAACGTCGTTTGACGTTATTTGTTCGTGATGACGCAGCGGTATGTCCATTCACAAAGACGCAGGATCAGGGTTTTGAGCCAGATGTGCGACTTGCCTGCATCGCCCCACCGGTCCTCGCGGAGAAGGTAGCGTAAGTATCACACCCCGCGGCGCTTAAGCAGAATCCCGCCGAAAACTCTTGAACTGAAACTTTTTCGGGAACTTGAGGTTTTTTTGAGATTCGTCATGTGCAATATATTTCACAACGTCGGCATTCGGCAGGCGCGCATCAAGGCGTGTACGGATGAACAATGAAAAACGGGACAGGCACTTTACAATGACTGACAGGGTCTCTGGCGGCATGACACGCCGTGGATTGCTGGCCGCCTTTGCAGCAACGGCCATATCTTCGGCGCCCACCTATTCAAACGCGGCAGGTTTCCTGCGCGGCGGTGGCGACATCCGGCGGATCAAGATGTATTCCGGCCGCACCGGCGAACGCATCGACATGATCTACTGGATCGAGGGGGATTACATTCACGACGCGATCCGCGAGGTACACCACTTCATGCGTGATTGGCGCACCGATGACGTCAAGCAGATCGATCTGCGCACGATCGACATCATGGCGGCGGCGCATAACATGCTGGACGTGTCGGAGCCCTACATGCTGCTCAGCGGATATCGCAGCCCAAAGACGAATCGGATGCTGCGCGCAAGAAGCTCGGGCGTCGCGAAGAATTCACTGCACCTCAAGGGTCAGGCGGCGGACCTGCGCCTGAACTCGCGCTCGGTCAACCAGATGGCGCGCGCCGCGGCCGCCTGCAAGGCGGGCGGCGTGGGCCGGTATTCCGGATCGAACTTCGTTCACATGGATTGCGGAACGGTGCGCAGCTGGGGCCGCTGACCCGCGATCAGCACCTGACAAAGAGAGCGGGTGGCAGCCCTTTATCGGGCGTGCGCGATGCGCGGCTTTGATCAGAACGTCATCTTGTATGTCACGGACCCGGTATATCCGCGCGCCCCGTCCAACCCGACAGAACTGGCTCCTGTCACGCTGAGAAACGCGCCCGATCCAAAGTCCTTGACGACAGAGCCAGAGATATATCCCCAGGTCTGGTCCGGGCGCGGGGCGGAGACGCTGCCAAGGGTATCGGCATTTGGGCCAAGCGACACCTTGAGCGGATCATCATTGAAATCATGCTCCACCGAGCCGCGAAGGTTGAACACGACACCGT
This sequence comes from Marivita sp., assembly GCA_041685125.1. Lineage (GTDB taxonomy): Bacteria > Pseudomonadota > Alphaproteobacteria > Rhodobacterales > Rhodobacteraceae > Marivita. The sequence goes on from JAWLGI010000026.1 coordinate 31,356, forward strand.
TCATATTGGCCGGGGTGAATACCGACGACAGGCCCGCCGTGATCCGGCTCGACTCGTATTCGGTGTCACCATAAGACAAGCTGGACGCGCCGCTGGATTCGGTAAAGCCGTCGATAGACACCTTTTCCCACGTGTAATGCGCAAACGGATTGAGCCGCACCTGATCGTTCAGGGAATAAAGCGCACCACCCCCGATCCTGGCAAAGCGATACCTGCCTTCGGTGTTGGCCGTATAGGTTTCCGTCGCAGGCCCAAGCCTGAAGCTGCGCGTGATGTCATCGACATCGATCGTGCCGCCGCCAAACGCCCCGTTCAGATAGTATTTCGGGGACAGCGCGATCTGCCCAAACGCCACGCCGATCATCAGGTCGCTTTCGAACCCGCCGGCGCCATTGTCGAAATCCACATCGCCGTGATCAAGGCTGATCCCCGCTCCGATCGTGGCGTTGGGGGCCACGGCAACATCCGCCCCGGCCTTGAGCACGCGTGTGTCGCCTTCGATCCCGGGCGTGACCTGCTGGGCGTCGGCCTCGAAGCGACCGAGATCGAGGCTGGCATAGACATCGACCTCTCCCACCTCACGGCGGCGCGCATTGCCGTTTTCATCGGTGGTGCGCAGGACGGTCGGGTTCATCCGGTTCTCGATCGACAGCCCGTGCTGGCGCAGCGCGGTCATGGTCGCCACGGAAATCGCGCCCGTTTGCGTTGCCGCCTGTAGTCCGGCAAAGGCCGCCTGGCCGAAGATCTGGTGTGCCGTTGTGGTCGGGTGGACGCCGTCTGCAAACACGCGGTCTTCGCTGTCGGGGCTGGCGTTGATGCCCTGCACACAACTGATCGCGTTGTCGCTGCAAGCCGGTACGGTCGCGGCATTCGGCGCGGTAAAGCCGTAGCGGACAGGGTCATCCTGCACCGCCCCCAGCAGTTTCTGCGCGTCCACGATCACCGCCTTGTCGCCGATGGAGGCCAGCAGCGTGGCGTTGAACGCATCCGCCAGCGCGGTTTGCAGCGCCGCGCCCTGCGGTACCTGGGACAGGCCAAACGGCGTCGCGCCGATGTCGGGAATAGTGACCACGATCACCGACTCGGCCCCGGCCGCCGTCACCCGGTCGACCAGCCCCACCAGGTCGGTCGCCGCCTGCGCCATGTTGGCCGCCGCGTCCTGTGTCCCGATCAGGCCACCGCCCACGGCCCCGGCCTGCATGAAGACATCGTTGGCACCCCCCCAGAGGATCACCAGGTCGTTGTCGCCCAGCGTCGGGCGGTCGGCCAGCATCCGGTCCACCTGTTCAGACAGGGGCCGTGTGGTGACACCCTGATCGTGGTTGAACCCGATCCCGGTCGGATCGGTCACGCGGGCACCGCCCTCGGCATAGATCGTGCCGCCCAGCGCCACTGCGTCCTGCCCGGCCAGCGGCACGGCGGAATACAGGTTCGGCCCCAGGTCGAGGCCCAGCGATTGCCCCAGCACCTCGCCATAGGTGAGCGACGATCCGTCCGGCGCGTTGGTCAGGAACTTGTAGTTGATGACCGGCAACGCCCCCATGCCAGCCGCGATGATCGACTGCGAATAGGTGCCCGCATCGCTGAGCGAGTCGCCGATGATGTAGACGTCGTCAAACCGCAGCTCGTCAGCGGTTGCAGCCGCTGCCAGCCCGGTGAGCATCGTGCCGGTCAGCGCGAGTTTGGTCAGTGTCATCCGTATCCCTCCCCTCAGGCGGTTTTCACCGCGCATCGTCGTTGAGGTACAGGAACGGTCGGGATCGCGCGCAAGTCAACGCAAAATTGCAAGGCACGCGCCGGAATGACGCAGGGTGACGCGCCGAGGTCGATTGCCCGGCGCGCCGCCTTGCGCGGGTCACGCGGCCAGTTCGGCCGAGAACCCGTCAAGGCTGCGTTCAACCGAAGAGAGGATATCGCGAACCTGATCCGAGGTGATGATGAGCGGCGGGCAGAAGGCCATGGCGTCCATCATGTTGCGCGAAATCAGACCGTTCTTCAGGAAATGCGCATTGAGCCCCGCGCCCAGCTTGCCCGGAGCAAACTCGTCGGCGCGGCCTTCGGGGGCAACGATCTCCAGCGCCGCGATCAGGCCGACGCCGCGCGCTTCGCCCACCATCGGGTGATCGGTGAATTTGGCCAGACCGGCCTGCAATTCTGCGCCGCGTTCGGCGGCATTGGCCACCAGCTCGCGCTCTTCGATGATCTTGAGGTT
>JAWLGI010000081.1:0-8416 GCA_041685125.1 Marivita sp.
TGCTCAACGACCCGCCCTACGGCACCGAGCGCAGCTTCAACGGCCTGCGCATGGCGCATGCGCTCGCCAAGAACGACCCGGAGGCCGAAATCACCGTCTTCCTGATGGCCGACGCGGTGCTCTGCGCCAAGGCGGGGCAGACAACGCCGGACGGGTTCTACAACCTCGAACGGATGCTCCGCCGCATCCTCTCCGCGAAGGGTTGCGTCTTTATGTGCGGCACCTGCATGGAGGCCCGCGGTCTCGCCGAAGGTGACATGATGAAGGGGCCACGACGCTCCAGCATGGACGAGCTTGCGCAGGCGACGCTGGCGGCGGACAAGGTTCTGGTGTTCTGAGTTCGCATGACGGCTCGGCCGGAACTTCAATTTGGCCTCGAGCAGATGTCGAGGCCCCCCTGGCAATCGTGACGGGCGCGTTGACTGGCACCGCCCCGGCGCATGTATCATACAGGATTGACTGCGACGGGACTTGCCAAGGGGGGCATTCCCGCAGAGGGCCACGCGGATCGAAGTTCAGGACATTTTTTTCCAACGACGATCGCAATGACCGAAAAGACATCCAGACTTGGCTGGAACCTCTCGCGGCGGCGCTGTCGCTGATGACCTGTTACGGCAGATTGGCGGCGATTGCGCTTCTCTGTGCGTACGGACTTGGCATGGCGCTCGACAAGGTGTCTGGGCCGGGGCATCGTGCTTTACGCACCGCGCGCCATGGTCGCCCTCCTACCCCGGTAGCGGATGCACGGGCGGATATTGCCGGTTCGCCTCGGGCTGGCCGGATTTGCGCTGATCGTCTTTGCCATGTATCTACCACGGTCCCTGCCCGTCGAAATGGCCGGGTTCGCGTTGCTCTGTGCCAGCACCCAAGCCGATTGGCACGGCGGAAGGGCGCTGCGCGACGAGGGCACGAGCTACCACGACCTCCCGCCCGGCGACTGGAGCGCGGCGTCCGCCGGACTGCTCTGCCGGCTGGACCGTGCATTCGAGGATGGTCCGCAGGTTCTCATCGGTGCAATCTGGACGACCGATGCACCGCTCCGCGAGACCGAGCCTGCCATCAAGGCGGCGCGGGCCGCACGGCATCCTCGCCGTCGAGATCGAGGCTGTCGGGCTGTACGCCTTCGCAGACGCACGCGCGGTGGTGTCGCGGATCGTGGCTTGCCTTGGCTGAGCCTCAGGCGACCAGTGCGAGTTCTATTGCGCCGGGTCCGGCCACGATGACCACCACCCAGGGCGGTGCCTTCCACGCCATGAACGATACGAAGCAGGCCAGCGACAGCGCAAAGTCTCGCAGGTCGCAGATGGCGCTGGTGAACACAGGCGAGTAGAGCGCCGCACCGCGCCGAGCATGCCGAAGACGGCCGCGTTGGCACCCTGCATCAACGAGTGCGCAGACGCCATGCTTCGGAACCCGTCCCAGAACGGCAAGACGCCGATCAGGATCGGAAAGCCGGGCAGGAAGAGACCGGGCAAGGCCAATGTCGCACCAATGATGCCGTTCGGTTCCGGTTCCGACACCGCACCAGGATAGGCGGCGAAGGTGAAGAGCGGCCCGGGGACAGCCTGCACCGTGCCGTAACCGGCAAGAAACTGGTCCGGCGTGCCCCATCCGGGAGCGGCGACCTCGGCCTGCATTAGCGGCAGGACAACGTGACCGCCGCAGCCGATAGCGGCGGGGGTGGCATTACGCCCGATACGGCCTCGATGGTGCCGGGCCGCGCCATGGTCCGCATGATCGCGCGAAACGCCTGTGCCGCCTCAACGGCCGGATCGGCAAAGCCGGGGCGCAAACGGGTCTGGGATGTCATGTCTCGCCCCGCATCATGGTGAGGAAATCCACCTTTGTCGCGGCCGCCCTGCCGGCGCGGGTCGTCCGGCGGGTCCCGGCCTCGGCGCGCAGGACCGCCAGGACCCGCGCGTGCAGATCCCCGGCCGCATCGGTCTGCATCAACGCGTCCACCAGTGCCGCGGCCTCGGCATCCTCGCGGCGGCGGCCCTGCAGCCATCACGCTGTCATACGATCAGGCTAATACCAAGATCATCGGAGCTGCGCTTTATCCCCCCGCACCATTCCAGCACCTGCAAGGCGGCCCCGGTTGGCCGCCTTTTGCCGTTCAGCCGCCATGCTTTGCCAGAAAGTCCGCAACCGGAAGCGTGCGAAAATCGTCCAGCGCGGCGCGCAGGCGCCCATGATCCCAGTCCCACCATGCGAGCGCCATCATCCGTTCCGCAAGATCGGGGCTCAGCCGCGCCCGCAACGGCGCGGCAGGAAGGCCCGCCACGATCATGTAAGGTGCCACATCCCGTGTCACCACAGCCCCCGCAGCGATGACCGCGCCATGGCCCACCGTCACGTCCGGCTTGATCTGCGCCCCATGCCCGACCCACGTATCATTCCCGATCCGCGCAATTCGACCCCGCCGCGTGTCGAACCACGCGGCGTCATCGGTCGCATTCTCCCAGTAGTTGGCGGACCGATAGAGAAAATGATGAAGGCTCGCGCGATCCAGCGGGTGATCCGTTGCACCGATCCGCACATGGCTCGCGATGTTGCAGAATTTGCCGATCTCGGCATTCGCCAGATCACAGACGCGGTCACAATAGGAATAATCCCCGATCGTGACATGTGCCAGCCGACTGCCGCGCCCGATCTCCGTGTAGGCCCCGAAGCGGCAATCGGTGATCTCGCAATCGGGGTGGATCACCGCCTCGTCAGGTCGCAATCTCGCCATGCCGCACTCCGCAAGAGATGAATTGCTCCGACGGGGATATTTGGCGCCAGAAGAAGCCCGTGATGCTTCATCTTGCCCCAAATACTCAAATCCGTCCCCTCAATGCCCGCTATCGTCGGAGATGATGAGCCTGCGCCGCAACCAGCCTGAAACGGTGTCCATCACCATGACCATGATGAGGATCAGGATGATGTAATAGCTGACCTCTTCCCAATCCTTCTGCGTGATCATCGCCTGGGTCAGCAAGAGGCCGATTCCGCCGCCGGTAATCGCACCGATAATGGTCGCACTGCGGGTGTTCGATTCAAGATAATAGAGAAGCTGGCTCAGCAGGATCGGCGTGATCTGCGGGATGACCCCGAACCGGTAGCGCTGCAGCGGTGTCGCGCCGGTCGATTGCACCCCCTCGATCTCGCGCTTGTCGACATTCTCCAGGGCCTCCGAGAAGAGCTTGCCGAAAGTGCCGGTATCGGTCAGCAGGATGGCCAGAGTGCCGGTCAGCGGGCCGGGACCAAAGGCGCGCGACAGGATGATCGTCCAGATCAGCGCATCGACGCCGCGCACGAAATCGAAGACGCGGCGCACCGCCGCGCGCACCACCATCAGCGGCGAGAAGTTGCGCGCGGCGGCAAAGGCCAGCGGCAGCGCCACGATCCCCGCCCCCATGGTGCCGAGAAAGGCCATCAGGATGGTCTCGAAGATCGCCCACATGACATCCTTGTGCTGCCACATCTGGTTGTTCCAGACATCATGCGTCATGGCCGCCAGATTGCTCTTGCCCTCGACCAGCCGATCGCCCGACACTGCCAGCCCGACGAGGTCCAAGAAGCTCTTGCCGTAGAACGGGCTGTCGAGCGTGAACCAGAAAAGTTCCCATCCGAAATGGTAGCGCATCACCTCGGTTCGGGCCTTGGTGAGCGAGACGCGCCCGGCCGCGGTGGTGATGTTGACGCGGCTGGACGACACGCTGATCCAGTCCGGCGGGGTCTCGGTGGGCAGCGAGAGGTCGATACCATCGCGGCGGCTCACCTCGGCCTCGATCAACCCGTAGCCCGGCACATCATAACGCAGCCGGTCGCCGTCGATCAGCACCTCGTGCCCGTCTTTCAGGGTCACCAGCGCACCGTCCACGTCCGCGATGTCCACCCAGTCGGGGCTGCGACCCTCGGGCCATGTGCCCTTGCGCTCGCCCTCGACCGCTACGGTCAGGCCGCCCGTCCGGTTGTCGCGCGTCACATGCGTCTTGTAGCTGTAGCTGTCGGCCACGAGAATGCGGGCATTGTCCAGCCGCGCCCGTTCCGCCAGCCCTGGAATATCGAAGGCGAAGAAGATATAGACGAAATAGGCCAGGATCACTGCAGGGACGGCAAAAGCCATCAGTTTCTTGCGCTTGAAATGCCCGGCTACGTCAAAGCGCGCGGGGCTCGTGTCGCTTGCGGTGCTCATCGTCTCAGCCCTCGCCGATCAGCTTGTTGCGGTAGCGTCCCGACATCTGGTCGAAAAAAACGATCGTGCCGAACAGCAGCAGAAAGATGGCCGCCACCTCGTCATACCGCCCCTGCCCCCAGCTGAACGCGTTCTTGAGGTCATAACCGATGCCACCCGATCCCACGAAGCCGAGGATCGCCGAGGCGCGGATATTGATCTCGAACCGCAACAGCGCATAGCTCAGGTAATTCGGCGCGACCTGCGGGATCACGCCCAGCCACATCCGCTGACCCCATGTGGCACCCACCGAATGCAGCCCCTCGACCGGCTTGAGGCTCGCATTCTCGTTGACCTCGGAAAACAGCTTGCCGAGTGCGCCGATGGTGTGCAGCGCGATGGCGATCATCGCCGGGACCGGCCCGCCGCCCAGAATGAAGATCAATATCAGCGCGATCACGATTTCCGGCACCGCGCGCAGGATATCCATCAGCCTGCGAAACACCCCGATGAGGCGGGGCCATTTCGCCAGACCGCGCGTGGCCAGCAGCGAGATCATCACGCCGAGTATCGCCCCGAGAAGCGTCGCGGCCGCCGCGATATTCACCGTTTCGATCAATGAGGGCAGGAATTTCCACATCAAGCCGGGCAGATTGGCGATATTCTCACCCGCCTCTGACAGAACCTCTCCGGGAAACTGGAAGATATTGCCGATGCCGTCCCAGAAACCGCCCGCGTTGCGCTCGTCTGCCACACGAAAGCCCGACACCATCAGCGCGATGAACACGATGAGCATCACCGACCCGTAAAGCCGCTTGCGCCGGGTCATCTCCATGTAGGCGTCTTGCACATCACGTGCGCGCGCAGTTCCGGTTTGCCCTGCCGCCAGATCCGTCATGCCGTTTTCCCTTCACGCAAACCGGGCCTGCGCAGATGGCAGGCCCGGCAATTTGTTCGTCCGCAGGGGCTCACATCTTGGATTTGCGCGCTTCGATGATCGAGAGGTAGGCATCGTGATCGATCGGCTGAAAGCCGAGCGCCTCACCGGCCATGAAGTTGTAGGCGCAGTCGGCATCCATGTAGGGCAGCGACGCGGTCAGCGTGGCGATATCGACCTTGACCCGCTCGGGCAGTTCGGACCGCAGCACGATGGGGCCTTCCGGGATCGGCTTCGATTTCCATATCTCGACCATCTGGTTCATGTCGACCAGCCCGGCATCGCTCGCCTTGCGCAGCGCGCCCGAGTTGTAGCCGTCGGCCCAGGCCCCCATTCCGTCGGCCCAGGTCACGCCGGCGTCCACATCGCCATTGGCCACCGCGACGATGGTCTGCTCATGACCGCCGACGAACTTCACCTCGCCGAAGTAGTCGCCCGACTCCATGCTTGCGCCCACTTCCTCGGGGATCTCGATCGAGGGGATCAGGTAGCCGGAGGTCGAATTCGGATCGCCGAAGGCGAAGACCTTGCCCTGCATGTCCTCGAGCGAGGTGATGCCGCTATCCTTGCGCGCGAAACCGATGGAGTAATAGCCATAGGACTTGTCCACATTGGTCTTGACCATGATCGGCTCGACCGCCTCGGGATCGGTCAGATACGCCTTGGCATAGGCCGAGGCCCCGAGCCACGCCATATCGATGCTGCCGCCCAGAAGGCCCTGGATCACGCCGTCATAATCTGCCGGAGTAAAAAGCTTGACCGGCACGCCAAGCAGGTCCTCGGCGAGCACGCGGTAGCACTCGTTCGATGACATGCGGTCCTGCGCGTTCTCGCCGCCCAGAATGCCGATACGGAATTCGTCGATCGTCTCCTGTGCCAGCGCGGGGCTGACAAGGGCCGTGGTCGCCACGATGGCGGTCAAAAGTTTCTTCATAGTCGTATCTCCGGTTTGAGGGGATGGCCCGCCGTTGACGGGCGCGGGAGTATCAAATCGCTGCCTCGGCCTCGCGCAGCGCGCGCGCAGTGCCGCGATCCAGCGTTTCGATGGCGGTAGATGTGCTGTCTTCGGTGAACGAGGCGTCGGCACCGTAGATGTCGCGCGCCACGCCGGTTGTCAGTTGTTCGGGCGTGCCGTCAAAGACGACCCGGCCGTGCAGCATACCGATGACCCGGTCACAATACCGGCGCGCGGTATCCAGCGTGTGCAGGTTGGCGATCACCGTGCGCCCGTCCTCGTCATGGATGCGGCGCAGGTCGTCCATGACCAGTTGCGCGTTCATCGGATCGAGGCTGGCAATCGGTTCGTCCGCCAGCACGATCTTCGGATCCTGCATCAGAGCGCGGGCGATCGCCACGCGCTGCTGCTGACCACCCGACAGGGACTCGGCCCGTTTGGGCGCGTGATCCGCCATGCCCAAGCGATCGAGGATCTCGATCGCGCGGTGGACGTCGGCGTCGGGGTAGAGGTTGAACATCGTGGCCAGCGTAGAGCGCCGGTTGAGCGTGCCATGCAGCACGTTGCTGACGACATCCATGCGGGGCACCAGGTTGAACTGCTGGAAGATCATCGCGCATTGCGACTGCCAGGCCCGCTTGCCGCGCCCGGACAGGGCCGTGACGTCCTTTTCTTCGAACACGATGCGTCCCGAGGATGCGTCCGTCAGCCGGTTGATCATCCGCAGGAAGGTCGATTTGCCGGCACCGGACCGGCCGATGATGCCGACGAACGCGGCCCTTGGCACTGAAAATGTCACCCGGTCGACGGCCGTGTTGGCGCCGAACCGTTTCGTCAGCTTTTCGATCTCGAGCATGAGCAACTCCCAACGTTGCTGGAGGGGTACCCATTCGACACGTCAGTTTTGTGAAGGATTTGTCCGGGTTCGATGACAATCGCGCCCTGATCCAAACCTTGAAACCTGCCTTGGCTGGCGCGTTTCGGTCGCGAGCCCCGCCGAAGATCCACCCTTGCGTCAGGAAAATGGGCCGGGTCAAGCGCACCGCTCTGACAAGGCCGCCCCCGCGTTGCAGGCGCATTGTTCGATCGTGAATCGCATCCGCGCAGCCTCTTTCGAGCAGGATTTCACTCAGATGTCATGAAAGGTGTTCATACGGGCAGCCGGAGGATACGAAATGGACAGGCAAAGGGCGACTCTGAAGGTGGCACAAGCGGGCGGACGCGTCATGGGGAACGCGCCCTGCGCGCAGGGCAAGCTGTGGTGGCTTCACCGCGGGGCCGCGTTCATCCATCGCCGTTCAAGCCTGCCCTGCACGGCGCCTCGTTCACAGCCCCTCTCGACGCTGTCGGCGACCGTCTGACCTTCGCGGGAGAGGCTGCATGAGTTTTCTCACGCTGGAAAGTCTCACCCGTCAATGGGACGGGCAAGGCGGTGTACGAGACATCAGCGTGTCGCTGTCAAAGGGGGCATTTCTGTCGATCCTCGGGCCGTCGGGCTGCGGCAAGTCGACGCTGCTACGGCTGATTGCCGGGCTGGAGCAGCCGCAGGCGGGACGGATCCTGATCGACGGCCGTGAAGTGACCGCCCTGCCCCCCGCCAAGCGCAACCTGTCGATGGTATTCCAATCCTATGCGCTGTTTCCGCATCTGAACGTGGCGGAAAACGTGATCTTTGGCCTCAAGGTGCGGCGGATTGCACGCGCTGACCGCAGCCGCCGTCTGGCAGAGGTGCTTGCCATGACCGGCCTTGAAGGGCTGGAACGGCGCAAACCATCCGAACTTTCCGGTGGCCAGCGCCAGCGCGTGGCGCTGGCCCGCGCGGCGGTGGCGGAAAAGCCGCTCTGCCTGATGGACGAGCCGCTGTCGAATCTCGACGCCAAGCTGCGCCATTCCGTGCGTCGCGATATCCGCACGCTGGCCCGCAAGCTGGGGCTCACTGTGGTTTATGTCACCCATGACCAGGGCGAGGCGATGAGCCTGTCGGACACGGTCGTGCTTATGCGCGAAGGCAATATCGAACAGATCGGCACCCCGGCAGAGCTTTACGGACGCCCGGCCACGACCTTTGCCGCGCAATTCATCGGAGAGCCGCCGATGGCGCTGATCGATGGGGCGGCGCTTGGACATGACGGGTCGGTCACGGTGGGTCTGCGGCCCGAGGCCATGTCACTGGGCCTGGCCGGAGACTGCGATCTCGATGCGGTCGTGGACGATGTCGAGTTTCTCGGCGGGGAAACGCGGCTGGCGCTGCGCCACGGGGCGGCACGCGGCCTTGCCGTGATCCTGCCCGGCCCGGCGGCGTTCGAAGCCGGTCAGAGCGTCGGCGTCGTGATCCCGCAGGAAAATCGGCTCCTTTTCAACGCAG
>JAWLGI010000082.1:0-8305 GCA_041685125.1 Marivita sp.
GATGAGGGCGGCCAGATGGTGATGGCCAATGTGGGCGACACAGGCGGGCTGGAGCTGGACCCCGATTTCTACATCGAGTTCCCGAAGGGTTATCGCAGCCACCAGATCCGTCTCGAAGGCGGTGACTGTTCCACGGACAGTTTCTGCTACCCTTCCGTCTGAGGCGTGAACATGATCGACTCGGCGACGGCCCTTTGGTGGGCCGTCGTCGCTTCCGGCATTTATCACGGGGTCAATCCGGGCATGGGATGGCCATTGGCGGTGTCGGCCGCGCTGATGGATCGCAGCCGCGGAAGCCTCTTCAAGGCGCTGCTGGCCCTTGCCGGCGGGCATCTCGTGGCGATGGCCGCGATCCTGTTTCCGTTCACCGCCCTGCTTTTCCTTGCGCAATGGCAGCGTGAAATCCAGATCGGGGCTGCCTGCCTCGTCATTGCGCTTGGCGTTTATCTGCTCATCAATCGCCGGCACCCGCGTTTTCTGTCGCGTGTGCCGCCGTCACGCCTGGCGCTCTGGTCCTTCCTGGCGGCTATGGCGCATGGCGCAGGTCTGATGTTGGTGCCGATCTATCTTGGTATTTGCCGGACGATAGAGACGGATGCGGGTCATGCCGCGGCGGCCGACTTGATGTCGGGCAATGCCGGGATCGCGCTGGTCGTGGCCGTCGTGCACAGTTTGGCAATGACACTGTCGGGCGGTGCGCTGGCCTTCGGCGTCTATCGATGGCTGGGATTGCAGTTCCTCTCCAAGAGCTGGTTCAACCTTGATCTCGTTTGGGCAATGAGCTTGATTCTCGTGGGCACGATCTCGCTTCTGTTCGTTCACTGACATGACCCGGCATGCGCGTTGCATGGTTCGATCCTGCGTTGCGCTTCGGGTGAAACGAAAAAAGCCACCCCGAAGGGTGGCTTTCTCGTGCAATCTGCGGGTCCGCTTAGCCCTGGCGGGCTTTGAACCGGCGCTGCGTCTTGTTGATGACGTAAACGCGGCCCTTACGGCGCACAACGCGGCAGTCGCGATGGCGGTTCTTCAGCGAACGAAGCGAGTTCTTGACCTTCATCGGTCTCTCCTCTTATCGCGGCGCGCGAGCGCCTTGGTGGTTGCGGATGCCCCGGCCCAAGGACCGAGACGACGAATTCAATGGTGGGCGATACTAGGTTCGAACTAGTGACCCCTTCGATGTCAACGAAGTGCTCTACCACTGAGCTAATCGCCCTTTGACCCTTTGCGATTCGGACACCCCAAATAAAAGGGGCGCGTCAAGCCGCGCCGGTGGAGCGGTCTATAAAAGGAGTCGGAACCGGGATCAAGGGCTTTTGGTCACAGAAAAAATCGGTCTATGTTGAGGCATTCGGGAGAGCATATGCCAAAAGTCGCGTATCACCTTGTTCAGCCAGAAGCCCACACCTCGCGTGTGGTGTTTGCCTCGCCGCATTCCGGGCGGGACTATAGCTGGCAATTCCTGCGCTACACGGCGTTGGACGAGGTGACGATCCGATCGTCAGAGGACGCATTTGTCGATCGCCTCTTCGACTGTGCGCCGCAATTTGGCGCCCCGTTCATCAAGGCCGGCGCACCGCGGGCCTATATCGACCTCAACCGTTCGGTCGAAGAACTGGATCCGGCGCTGATCGAAGGCGTGCGCCGCCAGACCCACAACCCGCGCATCGCGTCAGGCCTTGGCGTGGTCCCGCGCGTCGTGGCAAACGGGCGACCGATCTATCGCGGCAAACTGCCGCTGGCCGAGGCGGAGCTGCGGATCGCGCAGTATTGGCACCCTTATCATGAGAAATTGCGCATGTTGATGGGCCAGGCCCATGCGCGGTTTGGCGAGGCGATTTTGATCGATTGTCATTCGATGCCGCGCGAGGCGCTGGACGGGATGACCAAATCCACGTCCCGCCGCCCGCAAATCGTGCTGGGTGACCGGTTCGGCGCGTCGGCCAGCCAGACGGTGGTGGACCGGATCGAGGCCGCCTTTACGGATGCAGGGTTGCTGGTCGCGCGCAACACGCCCTTTGCCGGCGCTTATATCACGCAAGCCTATGGCCGCCCCTCCCGGCAGCACCACGCCATCCAGATCGAGATCGACAGATCCCTCTACATGGACGAGCGCGAGGTGCGCCCGAACGCCAATTTCCACAATTTCCGCAAATTGCTGCGCAGCGTCGTCGCCGAGATCGCGGCAACGGGACAAGCGGATGACACGCCTCTGGCCGCCGAATAGCCCCGTCAGTCAAAGAGCCGCGCCAGGCGGTCTTTCAAGACAGTATCGTCGGACAGGCTCAGCCGCACCGGCAATGTCAGTACCTTGGTGCGATAGCTTTGCGGCAGGCGCACCGCGTCCTTTTCGGTTGTGACAAGCTGCGCATTTGCCGCATTCGCGTCTTTCTCCAGTCGGGCCAGCAGGGCCGTTGTCAGCTTTTGATGATCATCAAGGGCGCGTGTCTCGACCACCTGGGCCCCCATGTCTTGCAGGGTCAGGAAAAATTTCTCGGGATGGCCGATCCCGGCAAAGGCAAGGCAGCGCAGACCATCCCAGTCCATGCCGGTCTGCAAGGGTGCCAGATGGCCGGTGACCTGCGGCAGGGAAACCTGTGCGCCCCATAGGCGCTCGAACCGCGCCTGTGCCGCTTGCGATCCGATGGACAGAACAATATCCGCCCGCGCCATCGCGGCCGTCACCGGTTCGCGCAGTGGCCCGGCAGGAAGACATCGCCCGTTCCCGAAGCCACGTGCCGCATCGACCACGATCAGGGACAGGTCCTTGGCAAGGCCGGGGTTTTGCAGCCCGTCATCCAACAGGATCACATCGGCCCCGGCCCGCGCTGCGGCCCTTGCCCCAGCCGCGCGGTCCTTGGCCACCCAGACCGGACCGAAGGCTGACAGAAGCAGGGGTTCGTCCCCGACCTCGTCTGCGCCGTGGCTGCGGGGATCGACCTGCACCGGACCCACATGCGCGCCGCCATAGCCGCGCGAGACGACATGCGCGGTTTTGCCCAGCTCTCCCAGAATTTGCATGAGCGCGATCACGGTTGGTGTCTTGCCTGTGCCGCCCGCGTTGACATTGCCGACGCAGATCACAGGCACCCCGACGCGCGCAGGTGCGCCCTTGCGTAGCCGCCGCGCGGTCAGCGCCGCGTAGAGCGCCCCCAGCGGAGCCAGGAGCCGCGCGCGCCAGCCGGGTGTTTCGGGGGGCAGGAACCAGAAAGACGGTGGCCTCATACCTCGCCCTCCATCGCGTCCAGCCATTCGTTGATCTGTGTCAGCATCAGATCGGCCGTTTCCGCACCAGCCGAGACGACGGTCCAGCCGGCATGCGCCATTGCCGCGGCCTGGTCCGGGGCAATCAGATGCGTGATCGCGGCGCTCAGCGAGTCCATGTCCTTGACGATCCGTGCCGCCCCCGCTGCCACCAGTCGGGAATAGGCATCAACGTGTCGCCCCACATTCGGACCATAAAGAATTGCCGATCCCAGGGCGGCCGCCATCATCGGATCCTGGCCGCCACTCTTGCCTGTCAGTGACCCGCCAAGGAAGCAAAGTGGCGCAAGCCGGTACCACAGACCCAATTCACGATCGTCTCCGGCCAGAAGAACCTGCGTGTTCTCGTCCGGCATCTCGCCGTTTTCCCAGCGCGCAAGGCGCAGTCCGACCACTTGGCATTGTTCGGCGATGGACTCTTCGTTTGACGGGGTCGCGGGCACGATCACCAGCAAGAGCCGGTGCGCCAGGCGCGACGCACGGCGATGCGCGCGCAGAACGGTGTCGGCTTCGCCGGGTTCGATCTTCACGGCCAGCCAGACAGGTCGCCCGGCCAGCGAGGCGGTCAATTCCTCGTGCAGGCCGTCATGGCAGGTCAGTGGAAAAATCTCGGGCTCCAGCGGTGACGCCACGTCGATCCGGTTGCCCGGCACGCCAAGGCGGCGCAGCTGCTGGGCGGCTTTCGCGTCTTGCGCGAAGATGGTGTGAAACAGGCGCAGAGCGCCGCTGGTCGCATCCGGCATGAAGCGCGAAGAGGGTTGCCGCCACGGCGTATCCGCCGCATCGACCAGCAAGAGGTGCGTGCCGGATTGGGACGCCTCGTGTATCAGGGCAGGGCGAAGCTCGTTGCCGGCCCAGACCAGAATGTCAGGCCGCCAATGATCCAGAAACCTCCCGATATCGCTGAGCGTTTCCGACGGCAGACCGCGGATCTGTTCGCCTGCCGCCTCGAAGGGTGATGTCTGCGCCGAATCGCAGGTCAGCAGCAAAGAGAAATCATCGCGCTGATGGCGCAGGCGCTCTATCAAAGTCAGAAGCGTTTCCAAGCGGTCTTTCGTGTCGCAGTGCAGCCATAGAACCGGGCCGGCGGGACGTGCCGTCCCGTGCACTGACTTTGCGGTCAGACGATCCTGACCGCGGGCAAGCGCCAGGTAGGCCGCCAGGCTGATCGGCCTTCGCGCCAATGGGTCAATCCTGCGGGTCCGGGTCGGACGTGCTGGCGTCCATCAATTTTTGCAAATCGCCGACGAAATAGCGCATATGCGCATTGTCCACCGTGCGCTGCGCCTCGGTTTTCCAGGCGTCATAGGCCGATTTACGATCCTGGAAAATCCCGACGACATGCACGTTCTCGGGGTCCTTGAATACGTTTTCCGACGGTTTGACGAGTTCGCCACCGAAAACGATGTGCAGGTGCTGGGCCATGAGAAATCCTCTTGTGCTGCGATGCGGCCAACCTAAGAGGCTCTGTTGCCGGGTCAAGGTGATTGGGGTCCGGACACTAGGGCAGAGTTTGCGCGATCAGCCCCTTGATCGCGCGGGTATGCTCCGGTGTGGCGCCGCAGACATCCTGTGTCAGCTCCGACGCGCGAATCAGAAGATTGTCTTGATCCGTGATTTCGTCGATCAAGCCCCAGGCCAGCGCGTCTTCGGCGGCGATTTTTTGCCCGGCCATCAGGATCATCTTGGCGCGCGACGACCCGACAAGCGCCGCCAGGCGGGCCGGGTCGGAGGGTTGCGGCAGAAAACCCAGCTTCATGACCGGGTAAAAGACCTTGGTTCCCGGCACCGCGATGCGCAGATCGCAGGCCAACACCATGCCCATCGCACCCCCCGCCACAGTGCCGTTCAGCGCGGCGATGGTGAGGCCCGGATGACGCGCCAAAGCGCCCGACAGTCGCTCCCAAAACGGGCTCTTCGCGAGCCCGGCCTTGGCGGCCTCAAGATCGGCCCCGGCGGAAAACACCTTGCCCACGCCGGTCAGCAGGATCGCACGGGCGTCGCGCGCGTCCTCGATTCCGGTGCACAGCGCCTCCAGCATGTCGCCGGTCAACGAGTTGGCCTTGTCCGGGCGGTTGATGGTCAGCCTGCACAGCGTGCCGTCGTTTTCAACTTCGATCACGACAGGCCAACCTTCTGCCGGATGCTTTCGTCCCGGAGCGATATTTCCAATCCGGCGAAGCCATCCGCCTCGGGTCCGCACATCCAAAGCAGCGCGCGGGCCGGCCAGTCGGCCGGGATATGGTCGGACCAATCAAGCTGGCTCACCGGGTTGATGCCGCTGGCCTTGATCTCTTTTTGCATCTGCGTCGCAACGGTGCCCGGGGACAGCCCCATCGCGCGAATGCCCTTTTCGCTCATTTCCTTGTGCAGGCACATGGTCAGCATCGCGGCTCCGGCCTTGGACGCGCAATACTGCGACCACGCCTCAACCGGGCCATGCGCGGCGCCGGAACTCACGGTCAGAATGGTACCGCCGCCGGCGTGTTCCATCACTGGCAAGGCGGCGCGTATTCCGTGGAACACGCCCTTTAGATTGATGTCGATCGCCTGCCCCCAGGCTTCGGGATCGACCTCCTCTATCCGCGAGATCGGTTCGATCACGCCCGCGTTGTTGACCAGGATATCAAGCCCGCCAAAGGCGGTCACACAGTTTTCGACAGCCTGTTCCATCTCCCAGAATCGGCTGATGTCGCAGGGAATGGCCACGGCGCGGGGGCCGATGTCTCCGGCGAGGTCGGCAATGCTGTCAGCCGAGCGCGCAACGAGGGCGACATTGGCCCCGGCTTCGGCGAATACCCGCGCAGCCTCGGCACCGATGCCGCGGCTGGCCCCGGTGATGAGAGCGGTCTTTCCGGTCAAATCGGTCATGTGACATCCTCCGTTGTCGTCATGGCACTGCTACTTCGGACAGCAGCCAGCGTCCACCCACTTGACCCGGCCGGACAAGCGTTCGAAGGTGTGAGTGCAATCTGAGTCAAAGGAAATTCCATGCATCGTCTTGTTCGCGTTTCTTCGGGGGTGGTCCTTGCCTTGGGCCTGACGTCCGGCACCGCAATGGCCGAACTGACCGCGCAGCAGGTCTGGACCAGCCTCGAATCCACCTTCGAGGGGTTCGGCTATTCTGTCACCGCCACGGAAACACCGGATGACGACGGGCTGAACCTGTCCGATATCGACATGCGCTACACCGGGTCTGAAGACAACAGCAGCATTCGGATCACGATGGACGAGATTGATCTGATCGAGGTCGCGGACGGGTCGGTTCTGATGACCCTGCCCGCCGCCATCCCGATGTCGATCGTTGCAACGCCCGAGGACGACGCACCTGTCACAATGGTGCTGAGCTATGGCACGGACGCCATGGAAACGGTCGTTTCCGGTGACCCCGGGAACATGACCTATGCATTCATCGCGGATCAATTGACAATGTCGCTGACCGAACTGGCGATAGGTGGCGAGGAGATCAGCCGCGAGGATGCGCGGTTCGACCTTGTGTTCGACGATGTCACCGGCAAGATTGCCGCCGACACCACCGACGGGGTGCAGATCGTCCAGGATACGCAAGCCGGATCGGCCAGCTATGATCTGGCCTTTACCAATCCCGACGGTGGCGAGGCGATGATCCTGGCCGGGGCGATGGAGGCGTTTGCCGCCGAGAGTGACAGCACATTGCCGGAAGGATTCGACTCCGGTGATCCGCAAACTCTTGCGGCCGGCGGGTTCGCAACCAGCGCGTCCGTGAGCTATGAAAACGGACAGTCCCAATTCGCCTTCACCGAAGACAGCGGAACAACCGCGGGGACGACCGGCACCGACTCGGTCGCGCTGGATTTTTCGATGGATGATACCGCGTTGTCCTACAGCCTTGGCGCGACCGGGCAAACGGTCTCGATGTCGGGGCCGGAGATGCCGGTGCCGGTGGATATCAAGATGGCGGAAACCGCGCTGAACCTGACCGCCCCGATCGCCGAGGCGGACACGCCACAGGATATGGCCATGGGCATTGCGTTCCGCGGGTTCGAATTATCGGATGTCATCTGGAACATCATCGACCCAGAGGAGATCCTGCCGCGTGATCCGGCCACCATCGCGCTTGACTTGACCGGAAAGGTCACGCCCGGCGTCAACCTGTTTGATCCCGAAGCCATGGCTCGGGTCGAGGAAACCCGTGAGGCACCCGGGGAATTGAACGCGCTGACGCTCAACGATCTCACCGTCGAGCTTGCTGGCGCCAGAATGGGCGGGAGCGGATCGTTCACCTTCGATAACGAGGATATGGAGACCTTTGGAGGTTTTCCACGCCCGACAGGGTCCGTGGACCTGACGTTTGACGGGGTGAACGGGCTGATCGACAAGCTGATTTCGATGGGCCTTGTCACCGAGGAAGACGCCATGGGCGCGCGCATGATGATGAGCATGTTTGCCGTGCCCGGCGATGGGGAAGACAGCCTCAAATCGTCGCTCACGATCAACGCGCAAGGGCATGTCTTGGCGAACGGGATGCGGGTCCAGTAGCGGCGTCGCGCGGGGCGCGTCAGACCGCCATCAGGTCGGGCAGATCACCGTTCAACCCGGCCGCCTCGCGGATGAGGGTCCGGCGCGCGCCGGGCATCGCGTTGATCGCCGCCATGCCCAGGTCACGACCTGCCCGCAGGATCGGGTTGTCGTTTGAAAACAGCCGGTTGAACACGTCCGTCGCGGTCAGAAGCGTCGCCGTGTCGAACCGCCGCCATTGCTCATAGCGCGCCAGAACCTGCGGACTGGCGAAATCCTCGCCGCGCCGCACGGCATGGCCGATCACATGCGCCAAGGCTGCGACATCGCGCAGGCCCGCGTTCAGCCCTTGCCCAGCAATCGGGTGCATCCCATGCGCAGCATCGCCCACCAGCGCGACCCGATCCGCAATAAAGCGGTTCGCCACGGTGAGGCCCAGCGGGTAGGTGAACCGCGCGCCTGCAAGTGAAATCTCGCCCAGGAAATCCCCGAAGCGCGGGCGCAGCACGGTCAGGTAATCCGCGTCCGAAAGCGCATTGATCTCTTG
>JAWLGI010000004.1:0-52805 GCA_041685125.1 Marivita sp.
GCAACGCACAATATGCGTGAATTGGCCGGAAACACATGTGCATTGGACACCAAGGCGCGCGCAGGCTCGGTCCCGAAGAGGTAGCTGCCTGTCTTGTATCGATCATCCCAGCTTGTCATTCGGACACCTTTGGCGAAATGTCGCCCGCCAGGTCTGTCCAGGCATCGTATTGCGACAGGAAGACCCGTCCGTTCAGATCATCGAGGAAATGCGACCGTTGCAGCCGATCCATGACCGGGCCCTTGACCTCTGAGAGATGGAGGCCGACATCCATGTCCTGCAGCCGGTGGTTGATGGCCTCGAGGCTTTCGAGGGCGGAATAATCCACTTCGTTCACCGCCGAAAAGATCAAGACAACGTCCTTTACCGCGCAGCCATTGGTCACGCGTTTCTGGATCATGTCCTCCAGGAAACGGGCATTCGCGAAATACAGGCTTTCATCCACCCGCAGGGACACGAGCGCGGGGGTCGTTTCCACCTTGTGACGGTGGATATTGCGGAAGTGCTGTGTGCCCGGCACCAGCCCGACCTCAGCGACATGGGGTCTTGATGTCTTGTAGAGGTGCAAAAGGACCGAGATAGCGACACCGGATGCGACGCCGACCTCTACGCCCAACCCGAGCGTCAACACGATGGTCGCAGCGACAGCCGCGAAATCGGCGCGGGAGTAGCCCCAGGTTTTCTTCAGGATCGACAGGTCGACAAGGCTGAGAACCGCAACGATGATGGTGGCCGCCAGCGTTGCATTTGGCAGGTAATAGACCAGCGGTGTGAGCGCCACCGCGGCGAAAGCGAGGCCAATCGCCGTGAAAGCGCCCGCCGCAGGGGTTTCGGCCCCGGCGTCGAAATTCACGACCGAGCGCGCAAATCCGCCCGTGACGGGATACCCGCCTGTGAACGCCGCGCCGATATTCGCGGCGCCAAGACCGATCAACTCCTGATCTGGGTCGATGCGCTGGCGCTTTTTCGCGGCCAGTGTCTGCGCGACCGATACGGATTCCACGAAGCCGATGACCGAGATGAGAATCGCGGGGATCAGGAGCGCGCTGACGAGATCGGGCGAGAATCCCGGCAGCGTGAGGGGCGGCAGGCTTTGCGGCACATCGCCCACGATCTTCACGCCTTGACCATCAAGGCCGAAGCCCCAAACCGCAACCGTTGTCGCGACAACGGCTGCCACCGGTCCGGCCTTTGTCAGGATATCGGCCAGCAGTGCAGGTGTCCCGAGCGACCGAAGCGTTGGCTTGAGGTGCTTGCGGACCCAGAACAGGAACCCCGTCGCCGCAACACCGATCACCACGGTGATCCAGTTTATCTCCGAAAGGTTGGCAAAAATCGAACCAAGAATTTCCGGCAACGTATGGCCATATGCGCTGACCCCCAAAATGTGCTTCAGCTGGCTTGTCGCAATGAGGATGCCCGACGCGGTGATGAACCCCGCGATCACGGGGTGGCTGAGAAAGTTGGCGAGAAAGCCAAGGCGAAAGACACCCATCAGCATCAGAAATCCGCCGGACAGGAATGCAAGGGTGAGCGCCGCCACTGCATAGCCGGCGGTTCCCTGCTCTGCCACTTGCCCGATGGCGGACGCTGTCAGAAGCGAGACAACGGCAACGGGTCCGACAGCCAGCGCCCTGCTTGTTCCGAAGATCGCGTAGAGGATGATCGGGGCGATGGAGGCGTAGATCCCGGCCTCTGGCGGCAAACCGGCCAGCAAGGCATAGGCCAGCGATTGCGGGATCAGCATGATCGTCACGATCACAGCTGCGATCATGTCGTTCGAAAAGGCGCTGCGGTTGTAGGTGCGGCCCCAGTCCAGGACCGGAACATAGCGGCGAAGGGTTTCGATCATCTTTTCATCCAGAAAAAGGGGCGGGCGGAGCGAACACGCTCCACCCGCCGGTCATCGCGCATGAGGGCATGCGCAATAAAGGCCTGTCTGCTACTCGGCCGCGACTTTGAGCTTTTCGGGTTTGGCCATCCATTCCTTACCCTTGAGCATCGCCTTCCAGTAGATGGGCGGCAGCAATGTTTCCTTGAGAAACCAAGCCGCGCGGCTTGGTTTGGTTCCATCGAGCAGAAAGGATGGGAAGCTTGGCTGTAATGCCCCACCATAGCCGAATTCGGCCAGCACGATCTTGCCGCGTTCCACCGTCAGCGGGCAGGAACCATACCCGTCATATTGCGCTACGGCCGACCGCCCGGCCATATCCGAAACTATGTTGTCGGCCACGGTCGGCGCCTGTTTGCGGGCCGCGGCCGCTGTTTTGGCATTTGGCGCATTCATGACGTCACCAAGCGACCAGATATTGTCGAACTCTTTATGCCGCAGGGTGGATTGATCCACGTCGACCCACCCGGCCGCATCTGCCAGCGGCGACACCCGGATGAAGTCAGGTGCCGTTTGCGGCGGGCACACATGCATCATGTCGAACTCTACCGTGACCTCGCTCGGATCGGTATCCGGCTTGGCCACCTTGAATGTCGCGGTCTTCGCCGGACCGTCGACCGCCACAAGATTGTGGAAGAAGTTGAGCGTCGCGTCATATTTTTCGACGTAGTCCATCAGGGCTGGGACATAATCCTTGACCCCGAAAAGCACGCCGCCGGCGTTCATGAACTGGATATCGATATCCTTCAGCGCGCCATTGCGGAACCACGCATCCCCCGACAGGTACATGGCCTTTTGCGGGGCACCTGCGCATTTGATCGGCATCGGGGGCTGCGTGAACAGGGCACGGCCTTCCTTCATCTCTTGCACGAGCTGCCAGGTGTAGGGTGCCAGATCATAGCGGTAGTTGGACGTGACGCCATTGCGGCCCAATGTGTCTTCAAGGCCTTCGACCTTGTCCCAATCAAGCTTCAGGCCAGGGCACACCACAAGACGGTCGTATTTCACCACCCGGCAGCCATCCAGAATGACGGCATTATTCGCAGGCTCGAAAGCTGCGACAGCGGATTTGACCCAGTGCACCCCCTTTGGGATCAGGCTGCCCATGGTTTTTGCCGTGCTTTGCGCATCGAAGATGCCGCCGCCCACCATTGTCCAGCCGGGTTGGTAATAATGGATTTCGGCCGGGTCGATCACCGCGATCTTCAGCCCGGACTTGCGCGCCTTGAGGCTGGCGGCCACCGATATGCCCCCTGCCCCTGCACCCACGATGACCACCTCGTAATGAGCATCGCCCGTGTCGGTCGGGGTTTTTCCACCATTGGCAATGCGACGCGCCACACCGTTCATATCATAGCCCGCCGCCTTGGTGGCCGCGAGGATTTCCGGCATGGGACGCTTCTTGGATTCGTGGAAAGACCAGAGCGTCGCGGACCGCGTGCCGGTGCGGCAATACGCCAGCACGGGACGTTGGATTTCCTTGAGGGCGGCGCCAAATGCGGCGACATCGTCGTCTTTGACCATGCCGCTTTGAACCGGCACGTAGCGCGCCTCGAGACCGGCCGCTTTTGCAGCGGCCTCGATTTCCTCGAACGAGGGTTGATCAGCCCCTTCCCCATCGGGACGGTTGCAGATGATGGCGCGAAAGCCCTCAGCCTTGATCGCGGCCATGTCCGCAGCAGTGATCTGTGGGCTGACCGTGACCTTTTCGGTGATTTTTCTCAGTTGCATGTGTCCGTCCTCCAGATGAGCTCAAAGCGTGTTTACCGGCACTTTGAGCATCGGATTGCCATCCTGGTCGGTCGGCACTTCGCCGGCGCGCATGTTTACCTGCAGCGATGGTATGATCAGCCTGGGCATGGCGAGCGTCGCGTCACGCTCGGTCCGGAACGTGATGAAATCTTCTTTGGTTTTGCCGCGGCCAACGTGAATGTTGTGTTCCTTTTCTTCACCGACGCTGGTTTCCCACGCGATGTCGCGGCCGTTCGGACCATAATCGTGGCACATGAAGAGACGTGTCTCGTCGGGCAGGGCCAGAACTTTCATGATGCTCTCATACAGGTCCTCTGCGCTGCCACCGGGAAAATCGCACCGGGCAGAGCCGCCATCCGGCATGAACAAAGTGTCGCCCACGAAGGCGGCATCACCCATCACATGGACCATGCAGGCCGGTGTGTGGCCGGGCGTATACATGGCAAAAGCCTGCATGTTCCCGATTTGATAGGTATCGCCGTCCTCGAACAGCGCATCAAATTGGCTGCCGTCGCGCTGAAACTCGGTGCCCTCGTTGAAGACTTTGCCGAATGTATTCTGCACGACCATGATCTTGGAGCCGATGCCGATCTTGCCGCCCAGCTTTTGCTGGATATAGGGCGCTGCGGACAGGTGATCGGCGTGCACATGCGTTTCTATGATCCACTCGAGCTTGAGCCCTTGCGCCTCGATCTGCTGGATCAGGTCGTCGGCATGATCATAGGTGATGCGTCCGGCGGCATAGTCGATGTCCATCACGCTGTCGATGATGGCACAGGCGTTGGATGACGGGTCCTTCACGATATAGCTTATCGTGTTCGTGGCCTCGTCGAAGAAGGCCTGGACCTCGGGCTTGATGTCGATATTGACGGGATAATCGGGCATGTCGTGTCTCCTCCGGAAACTGTTTCAGGTCTGTGCTTGCGCGCGCGGCGCGGCGTGCGACTGGATGAGCTTGGCCAGGAATATCCCGGCCACGAGGGCTGCGGTGAAGGCGAACACCTCCCACCGGCCAGTCCCCAGAGCGGGCAAGGCCCCGCCCGGACAGAAGCCAGAGATACCCCAACCAATGCCGAATATGGCCGAGCCGCCGATAAGCCTGGCGTTGATGGTGCGGGATTTCGGCACATTGAAGCTGTCTTCGAACACCGGCGCCGCGCGCCCGAACACCAGCTTGTAACCGATGAAGGTGGTGACCAGCGCGCCGCCCATCACGAAGATCAAGGACGGATCCCAGGTCCCGGCGATATCGAAGAAATTGATCACCTTGGCGGGGTTGGCCATGCCCGAGATGGAGATGCCGACACCGAAGATCACGCCGATCAGGTATATTGCGATTAACTTCATGGTCCTCAACCTCCGATCAAATGGCGAACGATGTAGACGGTGACAAAAGTGACGGCCATGAATGTCACTGTTGCCGCAATGGAGCGTGGGCTCAGCCGCGCCATGCCGCAAACGCCGTGCCCTGACGTACAGCCCGAGCCGAACGTGACACCGACGCCAACAATCAGACCGCCGATGATCAGCGCGGTGGTCGAAACCGGAACTTCGATTGCAGGCATCTCCCCGGAGATCAGCCAAACAACCGCCGGCCCGGTCACCATTCCAGCCAGGAGCACGGCGCGCCACGCAAATTCCCGGCCCGACGCAGGTTGAAACGCCCCGGCCAGAACGCCGGTCGCGCCCATGACACGTCCGGCGATCAGCATCAAAAGCGTGGAGGCGACGCCGATCAGAACGCCGCCCGCGAGTGAGGCCCAGGGGGTAAAAGCTGTCTCGATCATCAGCAGGTCTGACATGTCTTGAGGCCCACGAGACTATAAAGGGGGCAATTGCCGACGAACGCTGCCAGCGTGAACACCGCCGCGACAATCAGCGCCAGCCAGAACAGGACCCCGGATCCGAGCAGTGCTGTGCCAAAGGCGAGAAACACAAGTGTCGCCGCGATAACGAGCCGCAAACCGCGGTCGATTTTTCCCATGTTGGTTGTCATGTCTCACTCCATCGAGAATTTATGACATGGTTGTTGCATGCCCCATCCGGAAAGCTTGGTGACCTAGTCACCAAAGTCCTGATTTTTGCAAAAATCTTCGACAAAATTAGTGCGGGGCACGAGACACCGCGGGAAGATCTTCGCCCAGAAACTGAAGATGGCCGCGCAGATTCTACGGACAGTGCCCGCAAAAAAACAGGGCAGTCCCCTGGGAGTTGATTTCACTGAATTTCTCATCCCGCGATCAAGACTTGCGCGACAGCTTGCGTCGCGCTGCAATGGCGCGGTACTCAGGGAGCCTCAGCTCTGGAAAGAGTACCATCTGCAAT
This sequence comes from Marivita sp., assembly GCA_041685125.1. Classification (GTDB taxonomy): domain Bacteria; phylum Pseudomonadota; class Alphaproteobacteria; order Rhodobacterales; family Rhodobacteraceae; genus Marivita. The sequence continues at coordinate 5,969 of JAWLGI010000004.1, forward strand.
GTCCAGACTTCGCCTTGCAACAAATACTGGAATCCTCTTTTGACCATTTCAGCTCTCATCGTGGCCGCGGGGCGGGGGCAGCGCATGGCGCGCGACATGCCCAAACAGTACCTTCCCCTGCGCGGGCGCGCGGTGCTGGCACATACGATCGACGCGCTCTTGGCGTCACCGCTGATTTCTCATGTGCGCACCGTGATCCATCCCGACGACCAAGACCTTTACGAAACCGCGCTTCAAGGCACGACTGATGACAGAATTCTTCCACCGGTTCCGGGCGGTGACAGCCGCTCGGCCTCGGTCGCGCTGGGTTTGCAGAGCCTTTCGGTGCAAGCGCCGGATCACGTTCTGATCCACGACGCGGCTCGGCCATTTTGTCCGGTTGATCTCATCGAACGCGTGCTTGCGCCACTGGACCGATGTGACGGGGCATTTGCCGCCTTGCCGGTCGTTGATGCAATGTGGAAAGCCGTCGATGGATATGCCACCACCCCGGTCGATCGCACTGGTCTGTGGCGGGCCCAGACGCCGCAAGCGTTCCGGTATGACGCGATTCTCAAGGCGCATCAGCAGCTGCCCAACCCGGTGGCCGATGATGTCGAGGTGGCGCGTCAAGCCGGTTTGAATGTGCAGATCGTCGGCGGGGACGAGCGCAATTTCAAGATCACGCTCCCCGCGGATTTGGACCGGGCCAAGCGCGTGATCGACGGGGATTTCTGAACACGGGCGCGCGCCAGGGAAACGTCCCAACAGGATGCGTCTATTCGCGACGCAGCCGCGCGATGAAGAACGGTGTCAGGTACATCGGAATCTGGTAACAGCCGACAAAGACCATCAGCGGGGCAAACACCTCTTCGGGGACCGCCGTCAGGAATAGTGCCAGATTGCGGTTGCCCGCGGCAATGGCGATGGCACCGGCTTCGCTGACCGGAAAGGCCCGGCGCGTCGCATTCCAGGCACCGAAGCTCTGGACCAGGTAGAGCGCCACTGCAAAGGCGAGCGTCAGGGCGAGCCTGCCGGGGGATGCGAGAATGGCCGGGCCAATCTCGGACATCAGGCCGATCACCACCAGCCCCATGGCCAGCGCCATCGCCCCGTCGAGAGCGGGCCGCGCCTGAGCCTCTGCCAGCGAGGGAAAGACACGGCGCAGCCAATACGCCAAACCACCCGCCAGAACGACGATGAGCAAAAGCCGCGCCACCGCGCTCAGAAGGGCCAAAGGATCTGGAAAGAGCGGCAAAAGCGCGAAAACCGGCGCGGCTGTCAGCGGTAAAAGCGCGGTGCCCAGCGACAATTGCCGCAAGGACGCCCCGACATCGGCCCCCGACATGGCGGCCAGGCCCGGCGAGCCGGTGATGGGGGAGGCCGCCATGGCCAACACCGCGGCGAGAGCCAGCGGATGCCCCATCCATCCAAGCGCCCAGACCCCGCCACCCACCGCAAGCGGCAAAAGACATTGCAGCCCCACCACGACCGCCACCGTGCGCGGCAGAGCGGCGCGAGAGGGCATGGCGGCGACAGGCCCTTCGCGCAGGGCGGCAAGGCAGAGCATGACCGCGATGAAAGGCACAATGGCCGGGGCCATAACCCGCGCGAGCGGTGGCACCGCGATCCCCGCAACCAATCCGGCGACCAGCAGCCAGCGCCCCCAAGCGGCCAGCCCCGCGAACAGCTTCAAATCGTCGTGGCCGCGCGCGCGGCTTGATCGTAGCTGCCCGAGATTGCCCGCAAGAGCGCGGCAAGGCGCGACATCTCGTCGGGTTTGAAGCCGAGTTCCTGGGCGAGATCGACCAGCAACGCCTCTCGCACCTCGCGGTAACGGTTGCAGAGCGCGCGGCCCTCGTCGGTGATGCCAACCGTCTTTTCCTTGCCCTTGCGGGCCGTGCGCACCAGCCCGCGCTCCGACAGCTTGCGCAGCGCGTAGGTGATCAGGTGGGTATCTTCTATGTGCAGGACCAGCCGGATGTCGGCGAGTGTCTTTTCGCGGTCGCGGTGATTGACCTGGTGCAGGATCAACACCTCAAGCGCGGCCATTCCGGGGGCACCCGCCGCGTCCATGCAGCGGATGATCCAGCGGTGAAAGGCGTGGTTCGTCATGGTCAGCGCGTATTCGACCTCGGACAGTTCCGGCAGGTTGGATTGCGCAAGATGCGCCGAGCTGACAATCGGTCCGACACTGTTGCGGTCTGACTTGGTCATGGCAGGCTCACCGGGACATCATGGTTGAGGGCAGCCACAGCGCGATCTGCGGAAAGACCGACAGGATGGCCGTGGCCAGCACCAACAGAAGGAAGAAGGGAATGGCGTAGCGGGCGATGGCAAAGATGTCGCGTCCGGTGATGGTCTGGATCACGAAAAGATTGAAGCCGACCGGCGGGGTGATCTGGCTCATTTCCACCACCAGCACAAGGAACACACCGAACCAGATCGGATCGATGCCTGCGGCCGTTACCATGGGCAGGAAGATCGAGACCGTCAGCACGACAATCGAAATGCCGTCCAGGAACATGCCCATGATGATGAAGAACAGCGTGAGCATTGCCAGCAACTGGTAGTGTGACAGGCCCATCTCTCCGATCATGCGCGCCAGTTCGCGCGGGATGCCGGTATAGCCCATGGCCACGGTCAGGAAGGACGCCCCTGCAAGGATGAAGGCGATCATGCAGGTGGTCACCGTGGCCGCACGAAGGCTGTCAGCCAGCCCGGCCAAAGACAGCGCGCCGGTGGTCCAGGCCAGCAAGATCGCGCCGGTCACCCCGATCACCGCGGCCTCGGTCGGGCTGGCGATGCCCAGATAGATCGAGCCGATCACCGCCACGATCAGCCCCACGACCGGCAGAAGCCGGGCCATCGCGCCCAGCGCCTCGCGCCGGTCGACGGGGGGCTCTGCTGCGGGCATCCGGTCAGCGTTCAGCAGCGACCAGATCATGATCCAGCCGATGAAAAGCCCCGCCAGCAGCGCGCCGGGCATGACGCCGGCCAGAAAGAGCCGCGCGATGGATTGCTCTGTCGCGGCACCGTAAACGATGAGGATGATCGAGGGCGGGATCAGGAAACCGAAGGTGCCAGCGCCGGCAAGACTGCCGATCGCCATGCGCTCGTCATAGCCGCGGGATTTGAGTTCCGGCAGTGACATCCGCCCGATGGTGGCAGTGGTAGCTGCCGATGACCCCGAGACCGCGGCGAACAGTCCGCAGGCCAGCACGTTGACGTGCAAGAGCTTGCCCGGAAGACGCGCGGTGAAAGGTGCCAGGCCGGAAAACATGTCCGACGACAGGCGCGAGCGGACGAGGATTTCACCCATCCATATGAACATGGGCAGCGCCGTCAGCCCCCAGACAGACAAGCCGCCCCAGACCTTGGTGGCGAAGACCAGCTCGGCGGGGGCCGGTGCGGCAAGGATCATCGCGACCAAGCCCACGGCGATCAGGGCGAATCCCACCCACAGCCCCAGCGCCAGCGCGCCGAAGAGGACCACCAGAAGGATCGGGGCCAGTGTCGCGATTTCCATCAATTCCCCCGCTCGGTTCTGGTTTCGGCCATGTCGAAACCGGCCTGCCCGCCCTTGGCCAAGGTCACGGCCGAATCGACAAGCGCAATCGCGAACAGCGCGAGACCCGCCGTCATCAGACCCTGGGGCAGCGCCAGCGGGATCGGGATCATGCCGTAACTGACCGATCCGAATTTCAGGCTATCGACGACCTGCAATCCGCTCGACCAGGTGGCGAAGACTGCCAGTCCGGCAGCCACAAGACAGACCGCCGCTCCCAGCCAACGCGCCGGTGCTTCCGGCAGGGAGCGGATCAACAGCTTGACACGAACATGACTGCCCGCCTGCAATGTTCCAGCAAGGCCCAGGAACACCGCGCCGGTAAAGAGAAACGCACCGAATTCGGCCAGCGACGGGATCGTCAAGCCCGGCGGCGGCAGCGCCAGAAGTCGCGCCACACGGTCGGTCAGCCGCCCGAGAATCTGGGCCAGCACCAGCACTGCGATCAGGGCGAACGTGATCGCGGCCAACCACAGCGCGATCTCGTAGAGGCGGTCCAGCATACGGCGCATGGGCGAACTCTCCTGGCAGAATGGACAGACATACGGGACCCGAAGGCCCCGCCGCGGCACATCACATGTCGGACATGTTGGACTGGTAGGCATCGATGGCCTGCTGGCCCTCGTTCCCGGCGTCGTCCAGCCATTCGCTGGTCATGGTTTCGCCGATCTCGGCCAGCTCGGATGAAAGCGTCTCGGACGGGTCGGTGATGGTCATGCCATTCTCTTCCAGCGTGGCGATCTTGTCGGCGGTCTCGGCGGCCGACATCTCCCAGCCTCGGGTTTCAGCCTCGGCTGCGGCGGTCATGATTGCCTCCTGCGTAGCGTCGTCCAGGTCCTCTAAGGCGGAGGTGTTCACGATCACCATGTTCTTGGGCAACCACGCCTGCGTATCGGTGTAGTACGAGGTGAAATCCCATGCCTGGCTCGACACGCCCGTCGACGGCGACGTGATCATCGCGGCGACCCGGCCCGTGCTGAAGGCGGTCGGGATGTCCCCGGTTTCGATCTGCGTCGGCACTGCACCCATCAACTGTGCCAGCCGCTCGGTCGCGGCGTTGTACGCGCGGAAAGAAGCCCCTTCGAGATCAGCGGTGCTGTTGATCGGTTCCTGGGAATACAGGCTCTGCCCCGGCCACGGGACTGCGAAAAGCAGCGTTAACCCCTGTGCGGTCAGCTTTTCCTCGACCATTGGGCGCGATGCGTCCCAGAGCGCGCGGCTTTCGTCATAGCTTGATGCAAGAAAGGGGATCGAATCGATCGCGAAGATCGGATCTTCGTTGGCCAATCGGCTCATCAGCACCTCGCCCATGGGCGCGAGCCCGCGGCGGACGGAATCCTTGATCTCCGGATGCGCGTAAAGCGAGCCGGCGGAATGCACGGTGATGTCCAGGTCGGTCGCCGCTTCGACATCGGCGGCGAATTCCAGGATGTTCTGAGTGTGAAACACGCTATCCCCATAGGGCGTGGGCATGTCCCAGCTTTGCGCGGCAGCAGGCAAGGCAAGGGCCGAAGTGGCCAGCGCGGCAGCAAGGCCGCGAAACGCGGTAAATGTCATTGTCGTCTCCCAGGTCTGCGGGCGGCTTTGTGGGGCACCGGGCCAGCCACCCTTGACCCGGATGACAGGATGTTGACGAGACATTGATAATTTGTCAACATTTCCTGAACGAATGATAAGCAAGGGTGCGAAGCATGCATAACGAACAGGCAAGACGCTGGGATTTCTGGATAGACCGTGGCGGCACCTTCACCGACGTGATCGGGCGCGCGCCGGACGGGTCCTTGGAGGCGATGAAGCTTCTGTCGGAAAACCCTGGCGCCTATGACGATGCCGCGATCGAGGGCATCCGCCGGTTTCTGGATGTCGCACCCGGTGCAATCCCGCCGGAGCGCGTTGGCACGGTGCGCATGGGCACCACCGTGGCCACCAACGCGTTGCTTGAGCGCAAGGGAGACCGGACCTTGCTTCTGACCACCAAGGGGTTCCGCGACGCGCTGCGCATCGGTTACCAAGCCCGGCCCGACATCTTCGCAAAGGAAATCCTGCTGCCGGAATTGCTCTATGACAGGGTTGTGGAAGTCGACGAACGTGTGCGCGCAGACGGCATCGTGGAACAAGAGTTGAACCTCGGGGCGGCCCGCACAGCGATGAAAGCGGCGCGCAACGACGGGATCGACGCGGTGGCGATTGTCCTGATGCACGCCTGGCAGACACCGGACCACGAACGCAAGCTGGCCGAGGCTGCGCGCGAAATCGGCTTCGGACAGGTGTCGATCAGCCACGAGGTCTCTCCCCTGATAAAGCTGGTGGGGCGCGGCGACACGACCGTGGTGGACGCTTATCTGACGCCAATCCTGTCGCGTTACGTGGACCGGGTGGCCCGCGCGCTTGGCGCGACCCCGCCAGACCGGGACGGACCAACGCTGCAATTCATGATGTCCTCCGGCGGGCTGACGGCCGCCGATCGGTTCAAGGGGCGCGATGCGATCCTGTCGGGTCCGGCGGGCGGCGTCGTGGGCATGGCGCGCACCGGACAGATCGCTGGCGAGGAAAGAGTGATCGGTTTCGACATGGGCGGCACATCCACTGACGTGGCGCATTTCGACGGCGAATTCGAACGCGCCTTCGACACCGAGGTGGCCGGCGTGCGGATGCGCGCACCGATGTTGCAGGTCCACACGGTTGCCGCGGGGGGCGGGTCGATCCTGCACGCGGACGAGGGGCGCTTTCGTGTCGGCCCCGACAGCGCGGGAGCCGACCCAGGCCCTGCCTGCTATCGACGGGGCGGGCCGCTGACGGTCACAGACGCCAATGTGATGCTGGGCAAACTGCACCCAGAGTTCTTTCCCGCCATTTTCGGCCCCGATCAGGACCAGCCTCTCGACCGGGAGGTGGTGTCGCAAGCCTTTGCCGAGATCGCGGAGCGTGACGGCAAGACACAAGAAGATGTCGCCGAGGGGTTCCTGCGCATCGCGGTCGAGAACATGGCCAATGCCATCAAGAAGATCAGCGTGCAGCGCGGCTACGATGTGACGCAATACCTCCTGAATGCCTTTGGTGGCGCAGGCGGGCAGCATGCTTGCCTTGTCGCCGACGCTCTGGGGATGACAAAGGTGCTGGTGCATCCGCTGTCCGGTTTGCTGTCGGCCTATGGTATCGGCCTTGCCCGCGTGACCGAGGCACGCCAGCGCGGCATGGAGTCGGACCTGTCGCCAGACACCGTCGCCGTGGTCGAGACAAGCTTGAAGGATTTGCGCGCCGATGTGGCCGCAGCCCTGGCCGCGCAGGGCGTCGCCGAGGACGGGACGGAAATGATTCCGCGCCTGCATCTGCGCTATGCCGGGACCGATACCGCCTTGCCCATCCGCTGGGAGGGTGACCTGGACAAGGCCCGCACCGATTTCGAGACCGCGCACAAGGCCGAGTTCGGCTTCACGGACCCCGAGGCACGGCTGGTGATCGAAGCCGCCGAGATCGAAGGGCGCGCGGCCGAAGCCGCGGCCGATCCGGAAGAGCCAGTGCGCACCACCCAAGGCTCACCGGAGGTCGAGGCGACAGTCCCGGTGTTTTCCGGCGGGCAGACAAATGACGCCGCCGTTATCCGCCGCGCGGCCATCGCGCCGGGACAGACCGTCAAAGGCCCCGCGCTGATCATCGAGCCGAACCAGACCATCATTGTGGAACCGGGCTGGCAAGCACAGGTCACAGCGCGCGATCATGTCATGATGACCCGGACCGAGGCCGCGAACCGCGCCGGGGCAATAGGGACAGAGGCCGATCCGGTGCTTCTGGAGGTTTTCAACAACCTTTTCATGAACATAGCCGAACAGATGGGGGTGGCGCTGCAAAAGACCGCACGCTCGGTCAACATCAAGGAACGGCTGGATTTTTCCTGCGCCGTGTTCGACGCCGATGGCGCGCTGGTCGCCAACGCGCCGCATATGCCGGTGCATCTGGGTTCCATGGATCGCAGCGTCGAGACGATCATCCGCCAGAACGAAGGCAAGGTGCAGCCTGGCGACGTGTTTGCACTGAACGCGCCCTATAATGGCGGCACACACCTGCCCGATATCACTGTGGTCACACCCGTCTTCGACGAAGAAGACAAGAAGGTCCTCTTCTGGGTCGCCTCGCGCGGACACCACGCCGATGTGGGCGGCGTCGCGCCCGGATCGATGACACCGCGGGCGACCAGCGTGGAGGAGGAAGGCGTGCTTTTCGACAATGTCCTTCTGGTCTCCGGGGGGCGGTTCCGCGAGGCGGAGATCCGTGATGTCCTCACCGATCACCGCTACCCTGCCCGCAATCCGGACCAGAACATCGCAGATCTGAAGGCGCAGGTCGCGGCCAACGCCCGTGGCATGGCCGAGCTGCGCGCCATGATCGGCCAGTTCGGGCTGGAGGTTGTGCAGGCCTATATGGGGCATGTGCAGGACAACGCCGCCGCAGAGGTCTCGCGCGTGATCGGGCGGCTGTCAGACGGAGAGTATGAATACCCCACCGACACCGGCCAGACGATCCGGGTGAAGATCACCGTGGACCGCGATGCCGGCGAAGCGGTGGTGGATTTTACCGGCACCTCCGAGGCGCAGAAGAACAACTTCAATGCACCCGAGCCAGTGACACGGGCGGCTGTCCTTTATGTTTTCCGCGTGATGGTCGAGGCTGCGATCCCGATGAACGCGGGCTGTTTGCGCCCGGTGAAGATCGTGATCCCCGATGGCTCCATGCTGGCACCGCGCTATCCGGCGGCGGTCGTCGCCGGCAATGTCGAGACCAGCCAGCACGTGACCAACGCGCTCTTCGGGGCCTTGCGCGCCATCGCCAACAGCCAGGGCACGATGAACAACCTGACCTTCGGCAATGACCGCCATCAATACTACGAAACACTGTGTTCCGGCAGCCCGGCCGGCGTGAGGAACGATGGCAGCGGCTTTGCCGGAACGTCGGCTGTGCATGTTCACATGACGAATTCGCGCCTGACAGACCCCGAAGTTCTGGAAACTCGCTATCCCGTTCTTCTGGAAAGTTTCGAAGTTGACGCAGGCTCGGGCGGGGACGGCGCGTACAGGGCCGGGGATGGCACAACCCGCCGCATCCGGTTCCTGGAAGACATGGAACTGGCGATCCTGTCATCGCATCGCGGCCGCGCGCCCCAAGGGCTGGAATGCGGCGGGCCCGGCCGCGTGGGCCGGACCGAGATCCACCGCGCGGATGGCCGTGTCGAAACGCTGGAAGCCGCCGACCAGGCGCAGATGAACGACGGCGATGTGGTGGTGGTGGTCACCCCGACGGCGGGTGGCTATGGCAAGCCATGAGGCTTTGCCGTAGCCGCGGTTGAGGCGTTGATGACTCCGGTTCCCTGATCACGTCGCACAAAACTGGGACCGGTTTTGCGCGTCAAACATGCGGCATCGGAAGGGTGGAGTGGGTTGCGTGACTGCAAATGAACGCGACCCACTCTAATTCCGCATCGGGATGCCTTCTTCCCAGCGAAAGCCGACACCGCCGCCTTGCCAGACACCCTCACCGATCGGATTGGGACCATCGATATCCACGTGTTGCGGCAGATCGAAGGATGGTGCGAGGTCCTGAATCCCTTTCACCGTGCTGCGATGCATGATCCGCAACCCCTGTTGCTCGACCGGCATATGAGCCTCCGGGGCTGCGCGATGCGCGACAGCGAGATTGTCGATGAAGACGCAATCGTTCTCGTGGTATTCGTAGGCCACCGCGTAGCCGTTGGTCAGACCGGCATTCAGGATGTCGTTATACTCGTGGCACAGTTGCTTCAGGTCGTCGGCCTGCAACAGGCTGAAACCATCTTGGTCGGGCAGTTTTTCGATCACGGCGCCGGTCATGCCCAGATGCAGCCAGATGCATTTTTGCCCCGAAACGGGATGCGTATGCACCAGCGGATGCACCACGCCTGAGGCCGAGTTCACCGAGGACAGGCGGCTCCAGCGCTCTTGTCGGTCCTCGGGCAGCGCCGCGAAGGCAAGACCCTGGTGCGCGAAATGGGTGCCCCCGCCTTTTTCGGCGGGCCGGATGATGTGATAGCCGGAATGGGAAAACGTGGCGGGCAGGAAGCTGCCGTCATTGTGCCATTGCGGACCGACATCGGGAATGCCGTGGCGCCTGTCGTTCGACAGGCGGAAAATATGAGGGTTGCCGTCCGGTGTTTCCGGATGAACGCCATGCGTGCTGTGCAGTTCCCTGCCACCCCATAGACAGCTGGCGCGCAGGAAGTCCTCGTGGTCCAGTTGGGTGTCGTTCTTGAACACCAGAAAGCCGCGATGCGCCATTTCGCGGTGCAGAACATCGACAACCTCGGGGGGCGGCGCATCCTTGGAGGACAGGTCTATGCCCGAGACCTGCGCGCCGATCGGATCGAGCGCGGTAAGTTTGCCGCCAAAGTCTTCGATGATCGCCGCGCGCTCCGGGTCAATCGGGGGGAGTTTCGTTGCGTGTGTCGTCAAAAGTCACCTCCTGTGTCTTCGATGGACATAAGACGGAGAGCGCGATCTCGAAAGTGGGGGTGCCAAGTTCGATATCTGCCAGCCGCATTGCGACTGATGGCCGTGGCACATCAAGGCCTCCGCCGGGAGAGCCGACCCTGTCAAAGCGGCACAGGTCGAAACCTGTGCCTTGGGCGCAAATCGCTCAGCCCAGATGTTCCTTGACCTTCTCGACCACGTCCTCGACCGAAAGCCCCAGGCTTTCCAGGATCGACAGGTCGATCCCCTTCTCCTCGAGCATCGCCGTCACGCTGTCAGCGTCCATTTCCGTCAGCGCGGACAGGTCTATCCCGCTTTCGCTGATCTTTGACACGATCTCGTCCGTGCCACCCAATGCCCCGGCCGCGTTGCCGAGCATGTCACCAAGTCCCATGAAAAGGCTCCTTTTCTTCGATTTCCGCGGATATCCCGCGCCGGGATTTTGCCATTAACCGCGCCTGGCAGAAAGCATGGAATCCGGCCTGACGGTGACTTCCTTGGGACCTCAGGCGCGGGTGCAATGGGAAAGCCTGCCCTGGTTCGTGTCCACGACCACCGTGTTGGTGCCAACCTTGGCCGGATTGGTCGTTGGACTGGTCCACCAGCACCTGCCACCCGCACAGCGCTCGCTTGGTCCGCCAGACGTGATCGAGGGTGTCCACTTCAACCAGCCTCTTCCCGGTCTGCGTAGCGGGTCGGTCTCAGCGGGCATCGCCGCGCGGAGCCTACTGGCGGCCATGGCTGTCATTCTTTTCATGCGGTTGCTTCTGGCCATCAGTCCGACGCTGGCGCGATGGATCAAATGGCTCGAGCTGCACACCGCGATGGCAGGCCTTGCGGTCGGCCTGACAGCGCTGGCCTTGCCGAATGTGCTCGGGATCGGCACCTTGATCCTGCGCTTTGCGATGATCGACGGCGCGTTCGGGATGGGCGAAGTGATTGTCCTGACGGGACTGTGCATCGGGGCAGGCTTTTCAAGTGGCGCTCCGAAAACTGGAGACCATCACACTCCGGTGTCCCCCTCCGTTTCGATCTTTAGGGATTCGCCGCAATGCTTGCAGTGGATTGCATCCGGGTCGTGCCGGTTCAGACCGCAATTCGGACATTTGTACTTGATCTTGGACGGCTGGAAGATCGCGCGGGCCAGCTGCAAAAACAGCGCGACGCCGACGATCATGATGAAGACCGATAGCAGCTTGCCGCCAGGCGTTGTCATGGTGATATCGCCAAAGCCTGTCGTCGTCAGCGTCGCCACCGTGAAATAGAGCGCATCGATATACCCTGTGATCCCGTCGGTTTCGTCGAAGGCCAGCACGAACACGACGGATGTGGTGAAGAAGATGAAGACGAACAGGTTGACCGCGGCGAGGATCGCATCCTCGTGCTGGCGAAAGACCAGGCTTTCGCGGCGCAGATCATGCAGGAGACGATAGGCATGAAGCACGCGCAGGACACGCAGGACACGAAGAAAGGCCAGGCTTTCCGCGATCAGCGGCGCGAGCAGAAGCGAGGCCACGACCACGAGATCCGCCAGCGTGTAGATTCGTGTCAGCTCGTGGCGCAGATCTTCTGCAATCCAGGATCGCGCCGCGAGATCGAGCAGGATCAGCACGCCAAGCGCGATGTTCACGGCCAGCAAGAGCGGAGTCATGGACAGCGCCGCGGTTGCAATGAAATAGATGATCGTCACCGAATCAAACACGAGCAATCCGTAGCGAAATTGCCGGGCGCGCTGGCTTTTGCCGGTATAAAGCAGCCTGACTTTTCGGCGCATGTCTTCCATCAAGGCACCATGCCGTAGATTTTCACGAGAGACCATATGGTTGAAAACAGGTAAGTCTTTCTGCAAGATCGTCGAGGAAAGACTGGCGAGACGCGGTCGACCCGCATCGGGCCTGAAAGCCGCCGAAGCTGCGATTTCAGGTCTTTTCCCTTACACGTCGTCCCGGCGAGCGCTACGATACCTTTTCATCGAATCGAGACAGAACATGCCCGATGACCATGCCGGCCCTCCGCTGACCTTTCGTCCCCCCACGTCCGAAGACGGGGCGGATGTCTGGGACCTCATTCAAAAAAGTGGTCCGCTTGACGAAAACTCCATCTACTGCAATCTTATCCAGTGTGACCATTTCGCGAATACATGCGTGATCGCGGAACTTGGCGACATGATTGTCGGCTGGATTTCGGCCTTCATCCCGCCGGATGACCCTGAGACACTGTTCGTGTGGCAGGTCGCCGTCGGTGAGGCCGCCCGCGGCCGGGGCGTGGCAAAAAAGATGCTGAAGGAGCTGTTCAATCGTCCCGTTTGTGCCGAGGTCACGCAGCTCAAGACGACGATAACTGCAGATAACGACGCAAGCTGGGCGTTGTTCAACAGTTTCGCCGACAACATGGATGCAGAGCTTGATCACGAGCCGCACTACAAGGAAGATGCGCATTTCGGCGGCAAGCATGCCACCGAATACATGGTCACCATCGGTGGAATCGACCGCGCCGACGACGAAAACCCAGCCCCCTCAAAAGATAATGGAACCGACAATGCAGACTGACATCTTCGACCGACGCGAGTCCCAGGTCCGCAGCTATTGCCGTAGCTTCCCTGTCACCTTTGCCCGTGCCGAGGGCAGCCACATGTTCGACACCGAAGGACGCAAGTATATCGACTTTTTGGCAGGCTGTTCGACCCTGAACTATGGCCACAACGACCCTGACATGCAGGACGCGTTGATCGATCACATCAAGTCCGGCGGCATCGCGCACGGGCTGGACATGTACACTGTCGAAAAAGCGCGCTTTCTCACTTCCTTCGAGGAGATCATTCTCAAGCCGCGCGGCATGGACCACAAGGTGATGATGACCGGACCCACCGGAACCAACGCCGTCGAAGCCGCGATGAAACTCGCGCGCAAGGTCACCGGCCGGCGCAACATCGTATCCTTCACCAACGGATTTCACGGCATGAGCATGGGCGCGTTGTCGCTCACCGGGAACGCGGGCAAACGCGCCGGCGCAGGAAATGGCCCGCTCTGTGGTGCGACCCATATGCCCTATGACCGGTCGCTTGGCGACGATATCGATACGCTGAAGCATCTTGAGATCATGTTCGACAATCCCTCCTCCGGACTTGACGCACCGGCGGCATTCATCTTCGAGCCGGTGCAAGGCGAAGGCGGGCTGAACGCGGCATCCGATGAGTGGATGCAGGGCGTCGCGCGGCTTGCGAAAAAGCTCGGCGCGCTCCTGATCGTCGATGACATCCAGTCGGGTTGCGGCCGCACCGGAACCTATTTCGCGTTCGAGCAAGCGGGGATCGAGCCTGACATGATCACGCAGGCGAAATCGCTGTCCGGCTTCGGGCTGCCCTTCGCGGCGCTGCTCATCAAGCCGGAGCATGACATATGGAAACCGGCCGAGCACAACGGCACCTTCCGCGGCAACACCCATGCCTTTGTGACCGCGCGGGTCACGCTCGAGAAGTTCTGGAAGGATGACAGCTTCGCCGCCGAGGTGCGCCGCAAGGGCGCACATCTGCACGATCGCCTGTCGAAGATCGCCGGGTTGGTGCCGGGGGCCGAAATGCGCGGGCGCGGCATGATGCAGGGGATCAATGTGGGCTCGGGAGAGCTGGCCGAGCAGGCCTGCGCAGAAGCGTTCGAACGCGGGCTGATCATCGAAACCTCCGGTGCCAATGACGAGGTGGTAAAGTTCCTTGGTGCCCTGACCATGCCCGACGCCGTCCTCGATGAAGGGCTCGATATCCTCGAGAACGCCGTCGGCGCGGCCGCCTCGAATAACAAAGACGCTGCGGAGTAAATTCATGATCGTCAGAGACTTCAACGACCTCAAGAGCAGTGACCGCGCCGTATCGAACGCGGAATGGACCAGCGTGCGGATGCTGCTGGCCGATGACGGGATGGGCTTTTCGTTCCACATCACCATTCTGAAGGCCGGGTCGGAACACACGTTTCACTACAAGAACCACTTCGAAAGCGTCTACTGCATATCCGGACGCGGCCGAATCACCGATCTCGGAACAGGCGAGACGCATGAAATCCACCCCGGCGTCATGTATGCACTCGATCAGCACGACAAGCACACCCTCGTGGCGGACGAAGAGCTTGTGATGGCCTGCTGTTTCAACCCGCCGGTCACAGGCACCGAGGTCCATCGCGAAGACGGCTCCTACGCGCCCGCCGACTGAACCGACATGAGATCATGGCGACCGGACATCCCTTCGAACGGATCGCCGCATGACATGACCCCCGCACGGGAACGAAAGTAAGGCAGCTCCATTGAGCTTTTACACCGGCGCATGGACTGGTACCGGACAAAGCCGTGGCACGCCTGTCGATCATCAGCTGGAACATTCACCGGGGACGCGGCCAAGACGGCCTGATCGATCCAGCCCGAACGGCCGATGTTCTCGTGCGGGAAGTGTGTGCGCCCCCAGCCGACCTTGTCGTTCTCCAGGAAGCTGACGAAGAACAAGTGCCACACCGGGGCATCCTCGATCTTCGGGATGTCGAGGCACGCACGGGCCTGCGTCATATCCAACGGGAGAATGGGAGCCGTTGGGGCAGTGCAAGTCACGGCTTTCTCGGGGTGTTTTTCCTGGCTGGACAAGGGATCGACGTCGAGTCCGTCACGATTGTCGACTTGCCTGGCTATTGCCACCGGGGCGCCGTCATTGTCGATCTCCTCAGAAACGGGTGCGCGATGCGGGTCGTGGGAACGCATTTGTCGCTGTCGCAGGTGCTGCGGATCGCGCAGATGCGGACGCTCGGGCAGCATCTGTGTCGCAGGCCCGCTCGGCCAACTGTCCTGTGTGGCGATTTGAACGAATGGCGCCCTTGGGGAGGAGCCGCGCTGTCGCGTCCCATTCTGGGGGACCGATATACGGGTCCCGCGCCTGCCACGTTTCCGGTGCGCCGTCCATTCCTGCCGTTGGATCGCGTCCTCGGTGCGGGCGGCGCCCGCGTCTTGCACGCCCGGGCGCTAGACGGTGCGGGGATCCGCGTGGCCTCGGATCACCGTCCGCTGCGGGCCGAAATCGAACTCCATGCGCCTGGTGAGCGACGGTCCAGACCCTAGACACCGCCATCCCGCGCGCGGGTCCAGCGATGGACCCAGATTGACGGGGCAACGGTGCTGTTTTCGTCGCGCAGTACGATGCGGATATCGGCGGCGTCGATGTCTCGAGGCACGAGCAGAAATGTCAGCCGCGTCGCGTCGCCCCCCGGCAAGCCAAACACGCTGGTCCCCTCGACATCCACCGCCGCGGGGCCCGTGATTTCCGGCATGACCCCCGCCGGTGGGCCGGAGATGTCGATGACGTAGCGACGCGCGCCGGGACGGTCATGTTCGCGTCCGCTCCGGGTCTGGAGGATGGCGCGTGCGGCGCCGGCCTCCGGTTCGTCCTGCGTCCAGGTGATGACATAAGCGAAGCGGTGCTCGCTGCCGGACAAGAGCGGCGCATCCGGCCGCCAGAAGGCGACGATATTGTCCATGAACTCATCGGTCGCGGGAATTTCCACCAGCATCACCGCGCCGCGCCCCCAATCCCCGACCGGACGCACGATGGCCGATGGGCGCGCGTGATAGCGCGCCTCGGTGTCCTCGAAATCCGCGAAGTCGCGCTTGGTTTGCAACAGACCAAAACTGACAAGGCCATCGTCCAGAAATGCCGAGGTCTCCACCCTGGCGGGGTTGGCAATCGGTCGCCAGAGCTGCTCGCCCGCGCCGTTTTCGATCAGCAAGAGATTGCTGTCGTGGACCCTAGGCCGGAAATCATCGCTGACCGAGCTGCGAAGCGGCCCCTTGAGATACATGGAGGTCAGCGGCGCAACGCCGATATCGCTGATGTTCCGGCGTGGCAGGAGCGTGACGGCGAGTTCGGTCACGGTGTCCGCCCCGGGGCGCAGGGTCATGTCGAGATGCCCGGCCAGCGACGGGCTATCGATGACCGCTTCGATCCGGACCGTGCCGCCGGATGCCGGATGCAGCCGAAGATGTGTGAAGCGCGGAAACTCCTCAGGCTCCGGGCCACCTGTCCCCAACGCCACGGTGCGCGCAGACAGTCCGTAGACCATCGCCTGACCGATGGCGCGAAAGTAGCTCGCCCCCTGCAGAACCAGAACTTCGTCAAAGCGGTCCGGCGCATTCAGGGGATGGCGCAGCCGCAATCCCGAAAACCCCGCGCCCGGCGCGGCTGCGGGCACATCTTCGAAATAGCGGTCGTCGAATTCAAACAGACCGGGCGCGAAAGCCACGGGCGCAGGCCCGCTGCCGTCGTCCACGTCGATGCGCACCGGGTCAGGAAAGAACAGGCCGGGCGGCAGCAGATCGAAGGCGAAATCGGGGCCATGGGGACGTCGGGCCGAGCGGCCCGGGACAGGCCGAATGCCGCGATAGGCGTCATAGCTCAGGCCCGCGAAGGGCGCTGGCAAAGAGGGTGATTCGTTGACGAAGGGGCGGGACGCAAGGCGCCGCGCCTTGTCCAGCAGCGACGGCGCCGGATCGGCGCGTGGACCACGTGGTGGGAACAGCAGCGCCGTTGCGGCGACCCCGGCCATGAAGCTGCGCCGCCGCATCAGGCCGGCGCATCCAGCATGCGTATGATCAGCGGGGCAAAACAGAGTGGCAGGGCGACGGGCGCAAGCCAGATCGCAGACTGCCCGGCCGCAGGTATGGCCAACGCCACGAGGCTCCAGCCAACTGACGCTTCGCCAAGGCCAGGTCGGACCCTCCGCCCCGCGCCCTGAGCCGACTTCCATCCACAGTCGCGACCAAGGCAGACGGCGATCACCGCACCCGTTTGCCGCAGCATCACAAGCGGCGCGATGATGGTCGAGAGAGCGAGCTCGCCCAAGGAGGCGCGCAACATCACTGCGCGCCGTCGCGCTGTCCGGGCCGCCTGCCAGCGGTCGAAAAGCGCGCAGAGCTTGGGCATGAGCAGGACGCCCGCCACGACTGCCAAAGGCAGAGCCCCCGCCACCGGCACGTCGCCAAGGGCCACAAGTGCGACGACGATCAGCCAGATCGGAGCAACAAGGTAGCTGAGCACGCCCATGATCAGGTGCATGCGGCTGACGGGGTCAAGCCCTGGTTCAGTCAGAAGGCGCATATGCTGAAGATTGCCCTGGCACCAACGGCGATCACGGGCATGAAACTCGGCCATGGTCTGTGGAGCCGCCTCGGCGCTCCCACTGGTGTCGGGGTCCAGCGCCACAGCCCAGCCAGCGCGCCGGATCCACGCGGCCTCGACGAAATCGTGGCTCAGGATCATGCCGCCCCACGGGGCATCGCCCGGAAGTTCGGGCAGGGCGCGGGCGACACGGAACGCCGCCACGCGCATGATTGCGTTGTGGCCCCAATAGTTGCCGCTCTCTCCGCTCCAGGCGGCAAATCCTCGACCGAACCCCCGCGTCAGGAGGCGCGACGCAACACGCTGATGGCGGCCAAAGCGGGTTCTCCCCCGCAGCAGGCCGATTCCGGCCTGCAAGAGGCCAAGATTCGGGGTCCGCTCCATTTGCCAGATCATGCGGGCGATACGGCTCGGGGTGATACGGCTATCGGCGTCAAGGACCAGCATGTGATCGAAACGCGCACCATGGGTGTCGACCCACTCACCTATATTGCCGGGCTTGCGGCCGAGGTTGTTGGCGCGACGCCGGTACGTCAGACCGCCCGCGTCCTGCCGGGGAAGAAGGGCCGCCTCTTCCCGTGCGACAAGTTCCGCGCCCGACGTGTCCGACAAGACGAAAATTTCAGTGGCGTCCGAAAGCCCGCATTGGTCCAGCCCGTCCTGTAGAGACTGCAGGTATGTCGCCACCGGTCGCGGATCTTCCTTGCACAGGGTGATGAGGATTGCCGACCGGGAATTCGGACGCCAATGCGCAGGGGGCTTTGCAGAATATGGCGGAGGCAGAAAATACCCCAGGAGCGCCAGCGCCGCGCCGCCTGAAATCCAGATCGCGGCAAGGGCGACAAGGGGCAGCGCAATGACCGCAGAGGGTGTCCAGTCGGTCAGGTTGGCCGCGAAGGCTGCAACAATCGCAAGCGTCATGCCAAGTGACAGTGCCGCCACCGTGGCTCGCGGGCCATGCCAAGGCGGCTTTGTGGCAACCACACCCAAACGATGTTCTTGCAGCGACATGACGGTTCGCGAACCCTCCCTTTCGGATTAAGCAGGATTGACTACGATGAGCTAACCCGAACGCCTGCTTTTGCAATGGGCGCTAACCGAGACGTCTGCCAAACGGGGGCCACATGCGCGAGAAAACACCGTCTCGGCGCAGGATGCCGTGATAGGCGGCGGCGCAGATGTGCAGTACAATGAAAGCGCCCAGGGCAATGCCGGCAAAGTAGTGAACCGCCTTTGCTGTCTCTGCCACGGGGTCCGAGCGCGGTACCAGAGACGGAATACCGAGCCAATCCAGCGTCTCGATCGGAAATCCGCCGGCTTTCACCCGGACGTAGCCCGCGATGGGCATTGCCAGAAGCAACGCGTAAAGCGCAACATGGGAAAGCCCGGCGGCCCGCCTCTGCCAGCCGGGCACATCATCGGGAAGCGCAGCTGGCGGATGCGTCCAGCGGTAGAGCGCACGCATGATCAAGAGCAACAGCAGCAGCACGCCCACGTTTTTGTGAAACAGAAACAGCCCGTTCTGCAACGACCTGTCCAAATCGGGCTGCACCATGAGCACACCTGCACCAATCATGGCAATGACCAGGACTGCCATTGTCCAATGGAACAACCGCGCGGGTTGACGATACTGGAAGGCGGGGTCTGACACGGACTGTCTCCCAACCGGTAAAAAACAACCTTTGTCCTATGAGGTTAGCGTCTGGCCTCAACGCTTCAAGGGTTGGCACCCGGGCTTGACTGTTCCGGGAACGGCCCAATGTTCTAAACATGGCATATGTCAGAGCAGATAATGGCCAGCAGACGCCGGTCCAAGCGCAGTCCGTCGTCCGGCACCCGGTCAACGAATTCGCGGCGACCTCTGTTGCGCTGGCCGCGGGCGTCGTCTTGCTGAACCTCCTGATGCCCGCCGTCGGGCCAATCCCAGCCGGTGTCGCGCTTGTCTGCTTCGCCGCCGGGGCGACGGTTTCGGGGCGGGCGCTGCAACGCAATTACCCCCACGCGCACTTGGGCGCTTGCAATGCAATCACGTTGGCGCGGCTTGCCCTGACGATGACCCTGGTGGGACCTTTGGTGGCCGGCCTGGGGCCTTCATGGGTCGTCTTTTCCGTCGCGCTTGTGGCCTTGGCGTTGGACGGTATCGACGGCTGGTTCGCCCGGCGACACGGCAATGCCTCCGCCTTCGGCGCGCGCTTCGACATGGAGGTCGATTCCGCCTTGGCGCTGGTCTTGGCGGTCAGCGCGTCGACGACCGGCATAGTCGGGCCGGCCGCTGTCCTGCTGGGTGTCCCGAGATATCTATTCGCGGGCGGGGCATGGTTTCTCCCGTGGATGCGGCGGGACTTGCCAGAGCGATTCAGCCGCAAGATCGTGTGCGTGGCGCAATTGGCCGCGTTGATCGCGCTTCAGGCACCGATCCTGCCCGGGGCTGTTGCGCTGCCTCTGGTCCCGTTGGTCTTGGCCATGATCGCATGGTCCTTCGCGGTTGACCTGATGTGGCTCTGGCGGCGCCGAGGATGACGCGTCCCGGCATTCGAAACCTGACAAAGCTGGGTCTGGCAGGCCTGCTCTTTCACGTTTTGCTGATCCAGCCGAACCACCCCGCGGCGATCACATGGGCTGCGCTCTTCGTGTTTCCTCTGGAACTGCCCGTGATCCTGCTGGGGTTGGCGGCGCTGCCGCCCGCAGGCTGGGTTGTTGTCCTGCGCGGCGCGCTGGTGGCGATCCTTGCGATAATCGCGATTCTGAAGACGGCGGATCTGGCGATGTTCACGGCACTGGGCCGCGGATTCAATCCGGTGGCCGACCTGCCGCTGATCGCGGCGGGCCTGCGTCTGACGACGGGGGCCATGGGCACGGCCCTCACCATCGGGGCCGTTTTGGCCGCATTTGCGGCAGCAGTGCTTGTGGCGCGGGCCTTGTGGTGGGCAAGCGCGGTCTGGACAAAGATTGCAGCACCCACGCCTGTGGCCCGGGGGCTCGCCACAGCGTCCATCCTTTTTGCTTGTATCGCGACGGCGCAGGTGGGCGAAGCCATGGGCCGCTGGAGTCTTCCGGTCTCCCCGCCCGGTGCCGCCTTTACCGCACGGCTGGGGGCAGAGCGGATCGAAATGGCGCACGAGACTTTGACCGATTTGCGGAATTTCAAAGCAGCGGCTGCAAACGACCCCTACGCGACCCGTGCGGACCTGCTGGCCAGGATCGACCGAGACGTCTTGATCGTCTTCGTGGAAAGCTATGGCCGTACAAGCCTCGATACGCCTCTTTACGCCGAAACCCATCGCGCCACGCTGAGATCGGCAGAGGACCGGCTTGGCGCGTTGGGCCTGGCCATGAGATCCGGCCTTCTGAAGGCGCCGACGCGCGGCGGGCAAAGCTGGCTAAGCCATGCGACGTTCTCGAACGGGCTCTGGATCGCGGATCAGACAAGTTATGGTGCCGCGCTTGCCAGCGAGCGACAATCGCTCTTTCATCTCGCCTCCGATGCGGGCTTTCATACAGCCGCGGTGATGCCGCAAATCACCCTCGAATGGCCGGAAGCTGCGCTGATGGGCTTCGAAACAATCCTGGCGGCCGACGATCTTGGCTATGCCGGTCCCCCCTTCAATTGGGTGACCATGCCCGATCAATTCACCTTCGCCGCGCTCGACCGGCTTTTGCGCAACGGTAAGGCTGACAGGCCGCTGTTCGTGCAACTCGCGCTCGGATCGTCGCACGCGCCTTGGGTGCCCGTACCAGACCTCGTGGCTTGGGACGAGATCGAAGACGGCCGCCTTTTCAGGGCCATGGCCGTGTCAGGCGATCCCCCCGAGGTCGTCTGGCGCGACCGCGACCGGGTGAGGGACCAATATCGCCGGGCTGTCGATTATGCGCTTCGCGTCGTGTTCGACTATGCGGCGCGTCATGCCGACGATGCGCCACTGATTTTCGTGGTCGGAGATCACCAGGCCGCCGGCTTTGTCGCACTGGACGAGCGGCCCGACGTACCGGTGCACGTCATCGGGCCGGAGGCGCTGGTGTCAGACGTTCAGCGCTGGGGCTGGACCGAAGGGCTGATCCCGGAAGATACGGTCGGGCTGCGGTCGATGGCGGACATGCGGGATCTCATCCTTGATGCGTATTCCGGCCCAGTTGCTGCGGGACCAGACAGTTGAGCGCGCTTGGGCTGCAAATCCCCCGGTGGCTTGTCAGGCTCGGGCAGGTCGGGATCACCCTTGGCCTGCTCGCGCTGATCTGGCGGGCAGCGGACGGGCCCGACGCGGTCCGCAGTCTCGCAGCGTCGCACTGGGGTTGGCTTTCACTGGGAGTTGTCCTGCTGAGCGTTCAGACCTTCCTGTCGGCGCTACGCTGGCAGTTCACGGCAGGTCGACTGGGTATCGAACTTGGCACCGGTCAGGCGCTGGCGGAATACTATATCTCGCAAGTGGTGAATCAGTCTTTGCCGGGAGGGGTCATCGGAGATGCAAACCGTGCCGTGCGCTCCCGGGGGGGCGGAGGTCTCGTGGCAGCGGGACAGGCGGTCGTTTTCGAGCGTCTGACCGGTCAGATGGCACTGTTCGCAACGTTTGGTGTGTCTTTTGTCGTGACGCTGGTCGTTCCGGGCGGACTGGTATGGCCCCGGTGGCTCATCGTACCCGTGGTATTATTTTTAATGATCGGCCTTTGCCTGCCCTTCCTTGTGCAGGGGGCAATCTATGTGCCCGGATCTTTCGGCTTGGCAGCCCGGCAGGTTCGAGCCAGCTTCTTACAGTCAGTTGCAGCCCGTCCTGCTTTGACCCGGCAAATCCTGCTGAGCCTGGGCACGACGCTCTGCAATCTTTCCGCCTTCGCTGTTTGCGCGCGCGCTGTCGGCGTCGACCTTGGCATGGCAGCCATATCTGGCCTTGTGCCTCTGATCCTGTTTGCCATGGTGATTCCGATCTCGATCTCTGGCTGGGGATTGCGCGAGGGGGCCGCGGCGACGTTGTTTCCGGTCGCCGGGGCGACTGCGAGCGACGGATTGGCCGCGAGCGTCGCTTTTGGGCTCGTCTTGATCGCGACAGTTTTGCCAGGCTTTCTTCTGGTTTGGGTCAAACCGGCGCCAAAGCTGCACGAAACGGGGCAAAAGACACCGAATTGACAGGTCCGGAGCGATCCGCCACGGACCCTCACCTTGCTTCCCTCCAAGCGAAATCTATCTTTGGATAAAACGATTGGGAGATGATGATGGGACCGACCTTGAACCGCCGCAGTTTACTTGGCGCCGGCACGGCAGCCTTGGGTGCTGGCACACTGGGCCTGACGATGGGACGGCCGGCGCTGGCACAAACCACGGTCAGCCTGCAACTGTCCTGGCTGCATTCCGCGCAATTCGCAGGCAGCTACATCGCGCTCGATCGCGGCTGGTGGTCGGAGAACGGTCTGGAGGTCTCCCTTCTGCCCGGTGGACCAAACGCGCCGGTAGAACCGCCCGTGGTGTCCGGCACAGCGCTTGTTGGCATCTCGGCCGCCGACTACACGGCTGCCGCCATCAACCAGGGCGCCCCTTTCAAGATCATCGGCGTTGCGATGCAAAAGAACCCATTCGTAATCGCATCATTGCCGGACAATCCGGTGAACGAACCCGCTGATCTGGTGGGCAAGAGGATCGGCATGGCATTGGCAAACACGCCGGTGCTTGAGGCGCTTTGCACCTTGAACGGCGTTGATATCGACGGCATCGAAATCGTTCCGACCCAGTACTCGGCCCAGCCTCTGCTGGCCGGTGAGGTAGACTGCCTGCTGTGTTGGGAAACCGATCTGCCCGTCGCCATGGCGATGCAGGGTGTCGAGAGCCTGACGATGCTGATGGCCGATCACGGCTATGCGGTCCACTCGCAGACCTATATCGCCACCGACGACAGCCTGACCAACCGGCGGGACGAACTTGTCAACCTGATGTCCGGCGAGGCGCGCGGCTGGGAGGCCTATCGCGCGGACACCGATGCAGCGGCCCGGCTGACGCTTGAAATGCATCCCGACGCGGGTCTCGATCTTGAGACGCAGATGCTTCAGGCCGCGCGTCAGGTCCCTCTGATGTTCTCCGAGCTCACAGACGCCAACGGATTTGGCTGGTGGAGCGACGAAGCAGTTGCGGCCAATATTGAAACTCTCGGTCTTCTGGGACAGACTGTTACGCCGGACCTGTGGGACCGGTCCATCCTTGAAGAGGTCCATGGCACGTGACCTGACGCCCCCACCAGAGGTGCTATGCGCCGATCTGAGCAAGACCTTCGCGGGCGGAACGAGGGCGGTTCAACCAATCGACCTGACATTCCAGGCCGGACAGACGACCGCGTTGGTGGGGCCATCGGGTTGTGGGAAATCGACCCTCCTGCGCATGGTGGCCGGGCTCGAAAGCCCGAGCGCCGGAACAGTGCGCATCGCCGGAGCGCCGCCGCTGGCGACAAGGCGCCGGGCCGGCCTGTCGATGGCGTTTCAGGACCCTGCCCTTCTGCCGTGGCGGAGCGTGCGCGGGAACATCAACCTTGCATTGAAACTCGCACGGCGCCGGGCAGAGCCGTCCGAAATCGACCAACTGATCGCCCTGGTCGGCCTCGATGGGTTTGCGGACACACGCCCTGCAGAATTGTCCGGCGGCATGCGTCAACGTGCAGCCATCGCGCGCGCGCTGGTCACGCATCCGGGCCTGTTGCTGCTGGATGAGCCGTTCGGCGCGGTCGATGAACTGACAAGGCAGCAATTGTCACAGGACTTGCCCCGGATCTGGGAGGCGCGTGGGACGACGACGATCCTTGTCACCCACTCGGTCAGCGAGGCCGTCCTGCTGTCCGACCGGGTGATCGTCCTGTCGCCACGGCCCGCCGCGATCGTCGATGATATCGCGATAGACCTGTCGCGCCCCCGTGCGCGAGACGCCGCCCGCAACGATCGCGTCATCGCGCTGACCGACCGTGTGTTTGCCGCTTTGTCGAAAGGCATGGCAGATGGCACCGCGTCCATGGCTGCGCAATGAGCCAAACCGCCCTGGGCACGGCCATGGCGCCAACGATCAACCGGCGCGGACGGGCGGCGTTGGGTCCTGTGCTTGGTCTACTTGCCTTGCTCGCGGGCTGGGAGATTGCGGCGCGCGTCCTGACCGACGCCTTCGTTCTGGCCGCGCCCAGCGAGGTCATGCGCTATCTTCTTTCGAACTGGCAGCTCATGACGCGCGCGCTTGGCGTGACGCTCGGCAATGCAGCCGCCGGCTTTGTCATCGGAAATCTCGCCGCTGTCTGGCTTGCCGGGATCGCGCTGGTCTGGCCGCGCAGCGAAGGTGTGATCACCGGGCTCGCGCTTCTTGTCTTCTGCTTGCCTTTGGTGGCAACAGGTCCGATCCTGCGGGTCTTGTTCGGGCCTGGTCCCGGTCCGCAGATCACGCTGGCCGCGCTCGCCGTTTACTACACCACGCTTATCCCGCTTCTGATCGGCCTTCGCGCCGCACCGGAAAGCTGGTTTGATCTGGTGCGCAGCTACGGGCGGGGACGCATCTCCACGCTGGTCCATGTACGGTCCATGGCTGCTCTGCCCTACCTTTTCGCCGGGCTGCAGATCGCCGCGCCAGCGGCGTTCCTGGGGGCGATGGTGGGCGAATTCACCGGCGCCGAGCGTGGCATGGGGGTTCTTACGATCCGCGCGATCCGCGCCCTCGATGTCGAGATGACATGGGGCCTTGCAACCGTGGCGACGGCCGTGTCCGTCCTTGTCTATCTCGCGATCGGTGCGCTGGCCCGCCGCGTGCTGCTGGACGACCCTCCCGTGATCCTCGCCGCGCCTGCACCGACCGGGCGGCGGCAACGGGACAGCTGGATCGACATCTGCCTCGTGCTCTTTCTGGCCCTTGGCAGCTGGGCAGGTTCCATCTGGCTTTTCGATTTGAATCCCTTCTTTGCCAAGGGTCCGCAAGACGTCTTCGACGCCCTTTTTATTGCCCAGGATGCCGCGGCGACGCGTGCCACCATTGGCTTGGCACTGGCCGAAAGCGCGATCTTCGTGATACCGGGCTACCTTGCCGGGCTCGTGACCGGTGCGATGCTTGCAATGCTGCTGACCCTCGTTCCGGTCATTGTCAGTACGGCCATGCCGCTGGCCATCGCGCTGCGGTCCGTGCCCATTGTCACGACCGCGCCACTGGTCGTGCTGCTGATCGGGCGTGGCGGTCTGGGCACCATCGTTCTTGTTGCGGTCATGGTCTTCTTTCCCACCTTCGTGGCCTGCCTTCAGGGGCTGAAACAGGCTCCGGGTCAGGTCATGTCCGTCTTTGACAGCTACGCCGCAGGACCGCTGACACGTTTGATCCGGGTGCGCATCCCGGCCATGCTGCCGGCGTTTTTCGCAGCAGCGCGCATGGCGGTGCCTGCCTCTGTTCTCGCGGTGACGGTGGTTGAATGGCTTGCCACCGGCTCCGGCATCGGGAGCCTCATGGCGCTGTCCGCTTCGCTTTCGGACTATGATGTCCTTTGGGCGTCGGTCGTGCTGGTGGCGGCGTTGTCGGCGTTCGGCTATGCCCTGGTGGGCGCGGTGGAGCGGCGGGTGCTGGCCATCTACGCGCCGGAGCAACTCTCATGAGCCTGCGCCGCGCAGCCTTTGCGATACCCGGTGACATAACCACCCCGACGGGCGGCTTCATCTATGAGCGCCGCCTGCTCGAGGGCCTGCGCGGGCAAGGCCGTGACGTGCTGCATCTGCGCCTCGGAACGACGTTTCCCGACCCGAGTGCCGACGACATGTCCGATGCCATCGCGCAGCTTCATGCGCTTAGCCCCGACCGCGTGGTGATCCTCGACGGCTTCGTCTCTGCGACACTGGACACGGACGCGCTGGCCGCGCTGCACATTCCCAGCGTGGCGATGGTGCACCACCCGCTGGCGCTGGAAACCGGGCTGGACGACGCGCGCCGTGACCACCTCTTTCGGATCGAACGCGCGAACCTGGCCCATGTCGACCACGTGCTCGTGCCAAGCCCGGCCACGGCTGCTGTGCTGACAGCTTCCTACGATGTTGCAGCGGAACGGATCACAATCGTTCGACCGGGGGCTGATCGGCCGACAGGGACGCGCATGCGGATCACGCCGCCCTTGATCCTGTCCGTGGGCATCCTGCATCCCCGCAAGGGCCATGATGTCCTTCTGAAGGCGCTCGCACGCCTTGTCGATCTGGACTGGACCGCCGTGATCGTGGGCAAGTCTTACGACGCGGGCCACGCTGCGGAGCTGGCCCGTCTGCACCAGGATTTGGGCCTCGGGGCGCGGGTCAGGATCGCAGGATACCTCCCTGATGCCGAGCTTGCCAGCCTCTACGCGAAAGCCTCCATCTTTGCGCTCGCCACACGCTACGAAGGCTACGGGTTGGTCTTTGACGAGGCGCTGGTGAACGGGCTGCCTGTTGTCAGCTGTCAGACCGGTGCTGTCCCGGATACAGTGCCTGCTGCGGCTGGCCATCTGGTTGCAACAGATGATGACGCAGCCTTCGCCAAGGCTCTTGCCGGGCTGTTGTCGAACGAGGCCAGCTATTGCAGACACGCGGACGCGGCCCGAACGGCTGGACAAGACTTGCCAAGCTGGTCGGATACGGCCCGAACGGCAGGGCGCGTTCTGGATCGACTGTAGCCGGATGCAACAACGGCCCCGCCAGCCTCCGAGTTGCAAGCCTGCCGGGGGCCTTTGCTGCAAAATGTCTTGGCCTTGTCGGTCCCATGCACCTCCCGGCCCGGCGCTGCCGCGCGGCGCGATGGGCAGGCGGGTCCGAGCCCTCCGTACCGTCAGTCCGCGCCGCGTATCGGGATGGCGATGTCGGGATCCGGGCGCAGGACTTTTTGAATGAAGAAGATCACCACAGCTGCGCCAATACCGATGAGGTCGGTCATCCAGCCACCCTCGATCATGAAGAGTGCGGCAAGGACCAACCCGACCCGCAGGAACCATGCCGATCGGCCGCCCAGGAACCAGCCCTGTACGCCCGAGCTCAGCAGGAATACACCGACTGTGGCGGTGGTGCCGGCACGCATGATCTGTGGCCATGTCCCGTCCATCAGCAGGGCGCTGTTGTAGAAGAACATGTAAGGCACGATAAAGGCGGCGATGCCGATCTTGAAGGACGTGACCGAGGTTTCCATCGGGTTTGCCCCCGATATGCCCGCCGCCGCGTAACTGGCCAGCGCCACCGGGGGCGTAATGGCCGACAGAACGGCAAAGTAGAACACGAAGAAATGCGCGGTCAGCGTCGGTATGCCAAGCTGCACGAGACCCGGAGCCACGACCGAAGCGGCAACGGCATAGGCGGCTGTGGTGGGCATGCCCATGCCCAGAAGGATCGCGATGCACATGGCAAAGAACAGCGCCAGAAGCTGGCTGACACCGGCCAGATCAAGAAGCACCGATGAGAACCGCGCGCCCACCCCGGTGAGGGAGATCACACCGACGATGATGCCCGCGCAGGCACAAACCGCGATGATCTGGATCGACATGATCCCGGCGAGCTCGAATGCCTTGAGGATCGACCGCAGGCCCATTCGGTGCGGCGTGAACCATGACACGACCGCTGCGGCGACCGTCGCCAAGGTGCCCGCCCGAATGACCGAATACCCCATGAAAAGCGCTGCGATCAGGATGATGATCGGGATGAACAGGTAGACCTGTGTCACCAGCTTGCGGAACTTGGGAAGCTCGTCCTCGCGCATCCCGCGCATACCCAGCTTGGCCGCTTCGAAATCGACCATGAAGAAGACAGAGACGAAGTAGAGCACCGCCGGGATGATCGCGGCAACGGCAATCTCCTGGTACGGAATGCCTGTGATCTCGGCCATGATGAAGGCCCCCGCCCCCATGATGGGCGGCATGATCTGACCACCTGTTGATGCCGCGGCCTCGACCGCGCCGGCGGTTTTCTTGTGATAGCCCACCTTTTTCATCAGCGGGATGGTCAGCGAACCCGTGGCGACCACGTTGCCCGCAGATGTGCCGTTGATCATCCCCATGAGGCCAGAGGCAAAGATCGCCACCTTTGCCGGTCCACCGCGTGCCCGTCCCGCCGTGGCAAAGGCGAAATTCACGAAGTAGTCCCCGACCTTCGACGCCTGAAGGAAGGCGGCAAAGATGATGAAAAGGATGATATAGGTCGAGGATACGGCGGTGGTTGGACCCAGGATACCCGCGTCCGAATAGACATGGCCGAAAAAACGCTGCCATGAATAGGCGTTCTGCACGGCAAGGATACCGGGCAGCATATGCGCCGTGAACGTGTAGAGCAGGAACACCCCGGTGATGATGACCAGCGCCAGCCCCGCAACCCGGCGGGTGAGTTCGAGAATCATGGCCGCTCCGGCGGTGGCGGCGAAGGCGATACCGATGGGAACAAACTGGGTGCCGACCGAATTGCGCGCGGCGGTGCCGTAAATGGCGATCAGGTAGATCGCAATGACGATCCCGCAGACCGCCAGAACAACGTCCGAGGCGGCAAAACGCCCGCGCGCGCGCCGTTCCATCCAGCCAAGCGCAATGGCCCCGAAAGTGGCAAGCAGAAGCGGCACGCCGAACCACCACACTTCGCTGGCATAGATTTCTGTCCCGGGAATGGCAGCCCAGGTCGTCAGGCCACCCATTTCCGGCAAAGTGCCAGAATTGATCATGTTCAGGAACCGGATAGCCGTGAAACCGGAGACCAGCGCAGGAAGGATCAGCAGCATGGACAGGATCGAGACGATTCGCGTGTCCTTTCGCCCCGGCCCGTCCTCGACAAAGCGATGCGCCGAGAAAAGCAGGAATCCGAGCGCCAGGGCCCCCGAGATGTGAACGATCCGGAAATTCCAGGTTTCCAGCGGGAATTGTGGCAGCAACGGCAGTTCGATCCCGGTCCAGTCCGAAATTGACACCCCGTTGAGCGCGATCATGTGGAACGCCGCATAGACCGTCGCAAGCCCCGCCATGAACAGATAGGACCAGCCGGTAAAGACCCGCCGATTGCTTTCGACCGCCTCTTCGTCGACCCCGTCGGCCAGAACCGGGCCTTCGAAATTGCCTTCGGCTTGATGGTTCCCTGGATCCGTCATCGTCTCATCCCCCGAAGAATGGCGCTGCCATGATGCACACTACCGCGTTTTCCGAATTCTGGTGGAAAAAAGGCCGCGCCCGCAAGTGGGGCGCGGCCTGGTGTTCTGGTGCCCGTCCGCACTGCAAAGCCTTGCAGGCGGCGTGCTCCGGGATCAGCCGCCGTGGATCATGTCAGAAGGAATCTCGGCCCCGGCATTTTCCGTGAACCAACGGGCCGCACCGGGATGCCAGTTCATCACGGTGTTCTTCGTCCAGTTCTCGGGCAATGTTGACGCAGCGGCGCGGTGGATATTCATCATGCGCTCGTTGTCGGACATGACGGTATCGACCACGGCGTGAACAAAACTGTCCGGCAAATCGCAATTCGCGATGGCGAAGTTCCACATCGACACCGACCGTGCTGGTTCTTCCAGCGTGGTATAGATATCCGCCGAAATGTCGAATTCCGAGACGGGGAACGCCTCCAGGATCGTGGCCTGCTCTTCCTCGGTGAACTCGATGATGTTCACGTCTGTCTGCACCTCGAGCTGGCTCACCGCCGGGACGGGAACACCAGCCGCAAACGCGATCACGTCGAGCAGACCATCCTGAAGCTGGCCGCCAAGATCGGACCAACCGCCATTGCGGCGCTCGAAATCCACACCCAGCTCTTCCATCATGCGCGGGAAATAGGTGTCAGAGGTGGAGCCCGCCGGACCAAAACCGATCCGCGCGCCGTCCGGGATCTCGGAGATCGAGGTGATGCCCGAAGAGGACAAGGCCGTGACCGAAAACGGGGTCTGGTACATCGGGAAGATGGCGCAGGCATTCGTCATCTGCAGACCCGGCGCAATCGGGTTTGTGCCTTCCAGCGACTCCGCCGCCGGACCCATCGTCGTCATGCCGAACTGCGCGTCGCCAGTATGTACCAGCGCCATGTTCTGCATCGGCCCGCCGGTCACCTCGCCGCTACCCGAAAGACCGAGCTCTTCGGCCACGAGGTTGGCCCAGCCGGAGCCGTAGGCGAAATAGGTGCCGCCCTGCGACGCGGTGCCGACGGTAAAGCTGTCTGGCCAGTCTTCGCGATCCTGGGCAACGGACATGGTCGCCGAAAGGGCGGCGACCGCGAGGGTCCCTGTCAAAGCAGTAAATCTCATTGTGTTCCTCCACTGTTGGCGTTCTTGAGGAGACAAGATTTGCCTCCCGCAGCGGCTATCGCGGTAACGCACTTTTAAAAGGTATAGGGAAGCAAATCTTTGGTTCAAGGGAAAAGGCGCGCTCGACTCGGAAGCCGCATACCCTAGGAATGGGGAAAGTCGGGGCCAAAGCCCAATGGCCAGAGTTGCCGGTTTTCTTTGCATAAGCCGCCGGCACAGGTCATTTGACACCTGTCAGGCACGCCAGGGCCATGCCTTTCGGCGAAGATGCGCTAGCTTGGCCGAATGGTTGATTGCTGGCACAACAGGGAGACGTGCAATGCGAAGGATTGCATCCATTGCGATACTGGTCACGATACTGAGCTTTCCCAAGCTCGCGGACGGACAGGGCCGCCCTGCCGGCGTGTCGACCGAAGCTGTCACCACCACCACAATGGCTGAAACCGTTTCGGTGTTCGGAGAGGTTGTCGCAGGACGCGAAAGCAAGGTTGCCGCGCGGGTCGGGGGCGTCGCGGAGGAGGTGCCTGTGCGTGTCGGGGACCGGATCGCACAGGGCGATATGCTCGCGCGGCTGGACACCGAACTGCTGCGGATCGAACTGGCGCAGGCCGAGGCACAGCTATCCATCGCACAGGCAGGGATATCCGTGTCCGAAGCGCGGTTGGACCGGGCGGAAAAGGCATTTCGCAGGGCCGAACGGCTGCGACAGAATTCCACGATTTCCGAAGCCCAACTCGAAGAGCGGGCCAGCGATTTTGCCGAGGCCCGCGGGGCGCAACAAGAGGCGCAGGCACGCAGGAAGGCGTCGCGGAATGCGTTGGAACAAGCGCGGTATCGTTTGAACAACGCGATTGTGCGCGCACCGTTCGATGCGGTCGTTCTCGATGTCTCAACGGAAGTCGGGCAGTTCATCGCGGCGGGCAGCGATGTGGCAACACTTATCGACACGGCTGCGCTTGAGATCGAGGCCAACGTCCCCGCCCGGTTCGTCAGCGCGCTGCGCAGCGACCAGACCGTCGATGCGACCACGGATATCGGTGATACGGTCGCGCTGATGCTGCGGGCGGTCTTGCCGACCGAGTTTGCCGCCACCCGCACGCGGCCCGTTCGATTCGAGGTCACCGATGACAGCGCAGTGATCGCCGTGGGTCAGACCGTGACACTGGATGTGCCCATCAGCGCCCCACGCGAGGTTCTCGTGGTGCCGAAAGATGCGCTGGTCCAAAGCTCTGGTGGCTGGAGCGTGTTCGTCAATGAGGATGGCAAAGCGATGCGGCGGACGGTCGAGATCGGCGCCGCGATCAAAAACTCTTTCGAGGTTCTGTCGGGGCTGCAAGAGGGCGACGCCGTCGTGGTGCGTGGAAATGAGCGGCTGCGACCGGAACAGGACATCGCACCGTCCGGCCCGCCTGAAGGCGCTTCGGAAGACGACGCGGCGGTGGCGGAACCGCCCTCGGCTGCGACCGAGAGCGAGGGGTAAGCCATGGACCTGATCCGCGCGTCCATCGAACGCCCCATAGCCGTGATCGCTGTTGTTGTCATGGCGGTTCTTTTCGGCGCACTGGCGCTGACCCGTATTCCGGTTCAACTTGCACCGGATGTGCGCAAACCGGTTGTCGTGGTGGAAACCACTTGGCCAGGCGCCGCACCGGCCGAGATCGAGCGCGAGATCATCAATCCGCAGGAAGACGCGTTTCGCGGGCTTGAAGGTCTCGAGATCATGACGAGCAGCGCCCGGACCGGGCAGGCCTCGGTCACGCTGGAATTCGCCATCGGATCGGCGATGGGGGATATCCTGCTTCTTGTGTCGAACCGTCTTGACCGGGTTGGCGGTTATCCCAGCGAGGCCGGCGAGCCGACGCTGAACACTTCTGGCGCTGATGACAGCCCGATTGCATGGGTGATGGTCAAGGCAGCCGAGGGCAACACCCGCCCCCTGCCGGAATTCGGTGACTTTGTTGAAGACGTTGTCAAGGAACGTCTGGAACGCGTGAACGGCGTGTCGACCGTCAATGTGTTCGGCGGTGTGTCGCGCGAATTGCAGATCGTGATCCGTCCCGAAGAACTGGCGCGGCTTGGATTGACGATCCCGGAGGTTGTCGCGCGCTTGCGGGCCGAGAATATCAGCCTGTCCGCAGGAGATGTGGAAGAAGGCAAGCGCCGATACACTGTGCGCGCGGACGGAAACCTGAACACGATAGACGCCGTCAACAGCGTCGTTCTGCGCAGCCAGAGCCTGGGCGACAATGGTGCGTTGGGGCGTGTCCGGGTTGGCGATGTGGCGGAGGTCGGCTTTTCCTACAAGGAGAACACCGCCCGCCTGCGGTTCCGCGGGGAACCAGCGCTGGCGTTCAATATCGTGCGCGAGCAGGGCGCGAACGTCATCTCGACGATGGCGGAGATCAAGGAGGTCATGGCAACCCTCGAAGCAGGGCCGGTTGCAGAGACCGGCCTGACGCTGGAACAGGTCTATGACGAAACGATCTATATCGAAGGCGCGATTGACCTGGTCACGCAGAACATCTGGATTGGCGGGTTGCTGGCAGCGACCGTGCTGATGATCTTTCTGCGCAGTCCGCGCGCAACGCTTGTCATCAGCATGGCGATCCCCGTGTCCATCGTCGCCACCTTCGTTGCGATGGCCGTGACAGGCCGGACGCTGAACGTGATCTCGTTGGCCGGTATCGCCTTTGCCGTCGGCATGATCGTGGATGCCGCCATTGTCGTGCTCGAGAACATCTTTCGATTGCGAGAGGAAGGCAAATCGCGGCGCGAGGCGGCCTATATCGGCGCAAAGCAGGTCTGGGGTGCGATCCTCGTGTCGGCTTTGACGACGGTCATGGTGTTCATCCCGATCCTCGTCATGCAACTTGAAGCGGGCCAGTTGTTCCGGGACATCGCGGTGGCGATTTCGGTCTCCGTATTGTTGTCGCTGGTCGTGGCAGTGACTGTCATTCCGGCCTTGTCGAGCCGTTTGTTGGCCGGTGGACAGACCAAAAAAATGTCTCTGCCCGGCATCGATCATTTCGGGCGGGCTTTCACCTGGCTGATCATGAAATATGTGCGCTTCACGGTGCGATTCCGGGCCGTTGGTCTGGTCATGGTCGGGCTCATTGCAACGACCGCGATCACCGCAGCGTGGCTTTTCCTGCCCAAGCTGGAATATCTGCCCGAAGGCAATCGCAACCTCGTTTTCGGGCTGATCATTCCGCCGCCAGGATATAACCTGCAAACCACCGAAACCATCGCGCAACGGATCGAGGCGGTGGCCGAACCCATGTGGTCCGCGGCGCCGGACGCCGAAACGGCGGATGGGCAACCGGCGCTCGACTCCTTCTTTTTCGTGGCCACGCCGGGCAACAGTTTCGTTGGCGCGGCAGCCGTGGACGGAGACCGGATCGCCGACGTGATCCCGATCCTGTCGCGCCCGATCTTTGCCGAGCCGGGAACGTTCGGGTTCATGACGCAACCCTCCTTGTTCGGACGCGGGGTCGGCGGTGGCCGGACCATCGAGCTGAATGTTTCAGGCGACGAGCTAGAGGATATCCTGCGCGTGGCCGGGCAAGCGGCGGGCACGATCGGCCAGCTTTTGCCGCGCTCCGAAGGCCACCAATTCCGCCCGATACCGGGGCTCGAACTGGGCGCGCCCGAGGTGCGTTTGATCCCGGACCGCATCCGGCTCGCCGATGCGGGGCTGAGCACGCAGGACCTGGCCGCGACGGTGGACGCGTTCAATGACGGGCTCCGGGTGGCAGAGATCAATGTGGGGAACCGGCGGCTCGACCTGACGCTCAAGGGGGACAGCACGATCCTGAGCGGGCTGCGCACGCAGGATGTGGGAAGTTTCCCGGTGGTGACGCCCACCGGCCGGATCGTTCCGGTTTCGGAATTGGCGGACGTGCGGGTGACGGCCGGGCCGACGGAAATTCGCCACCTTGAGAGGCTTCGGACCGTCACGCTCGAGGTGCGCCCCTCCGATGCCCTGCCACTCGAGGCCGCTGTCGAGCTTCTGGAGACCGAAGTGATTGCCTCGCTTGAAGAGCAAGGGCTGCCGCCCGGAGTGCGGCTGTCCGTGTCCGGAACGGCGGATCAGCTTTCGCAGACGTGGAATGCCATTCAGATCAACCTTGCTGTCGCATTGGTCATCGTGTTCCTCGTGATGGCGGTGCTTTTCGAATCTTTCGTGTTGCCTCTGGTCGTGATGATCTCGGTCCCGGTTGCGGCGGCAGGAGGGGTCGGAGGCCTTGCCGTGCTCAATCTCGTCGGGACGCAGCCCCTGGACATGCTCACCTTGCTGGGATTCGTGATCCTTGTCGGGATTGTCGTGAACAACGCCATCCTGATCGTGCATCAATCGCTGCACCTCTTGCGCGAAAACGGCCTGTCTCCGGCGGATGCGATCATCGAAGCCACGCGCAACCGCATTCGTCCGATTTTCATGTCGACGCTGACATCGGTCTGCGGGATGCTGCCGCTGGTTCTGTTTCCGGGCGCGGGATCAGAGCTTTACCGCGGCCTGGGTGCGGTGGTTGTCGGCGGTTTGGCGATGTCGGCCTTCCTCACACTCTTGACTGTCCCGCCCCTGTTGCGTCTGGTTCTGTCGGCGCGGCGCGCCCAGGACGACGCCGGCCCGGAACCTGTCGCGGCGGAATAGAGCGGATCAGGGAGTTTGGCCATTTCGACACCGCTCGGGGCATGATTCGCGGGGTCGCGCTGGACGCAACCAAAATTTTCCCTACTTTCGGTCGGGAAATCTGCCTAATGTAGCCAAGGCGCCGGTAAGGCGCATCAACCGGGAGGACCTTATGAACCACCTCAAGACCGCGGCATTCGCCGCGACAATCGCAATGTCCGGCGCGTCCGTTCAGGCGCAGGACGATGGCGCGAACTATATTCTGGCGACAGCATCAACCGGGGGGACATATTACCCGGTCGGTGTGGCGCTCGCGACGCTTGCGAAGGTCAAGCTCGAGCCGGAGCAGAACATCGGCATGTCGGCGATCAGCTCTGCCGGGTCGGGCGAAAACGTGCGGCTGATCCGCGAAGGCGAAGCGCAGTTCGGCATCATGCAGGGGCTTTACGGCTATTATGCCGCGACGGGCACCGGCCCGTTGGAAGAGGTCGGACCGCAAGAGAACATGCGGTCTGTCTCGATGCTGTGGCAGAATGTCGAGCATTACATCATCGACTCGGACACGGTGGACACCGGCACGATGGCGGACATGGTGGCCCTCAAGGGCGAAAGCATGGCGCTGGGCAGCCAGAATTCCGGCACGATCGGGTCGAACGCGGCAATCCTTTCGGGCTTCGGCATCGACATATACAACGATTACGACCTTGTCTTTGCCGGCTATGGTCCGTCGGCCGAAGCGTTGCAGAACGGTCAGGTCGAGGGCGTCGGCATTCCCGCCGGTATCCCGGTGGGTGCGATCAGCCAGCTGATGGCGTCGGCTGGAGACTCCGTCACTCTGCTCAACTTTACCGAAGAGGAAATGGCGCAAGGTGACGGGGATCGTGGCCTCTGGACGCCGTTCACCATCCCCGCGGGCACTTACCCCGGTCAGGATGCCGAGGTTCAGACGCTGGCACAGCCCAACTTCCTGGCCACCAGCGCCGATCTGCCGGAAGAGCATGTGTATCAGCTGACCAAGGCAATGTATGAAAACCTGCCCTTCCTGCAGGCGATCCATCCCGCAACCAAGGCAATGTCGCTCGAAGCGGCAATCGCGGGTCTGCCCCTGCCGCTGCACCCCGGTGCACAGCGCTATTTCGAGGAAGCCGGGCTGGACATCCCCGAGCGCCTGATGGCGCAGTAATCCGACATCCTCTGGCCAGCCCGTGTGTCTCATGGGCTGGTCCCTGACGATCGGTGGGTCCATGTCAGATATCGAGAAAGACGACGACAGCGCGCGCATAAGATCGTTCAGCGGTGCGGCGGATATCGCCTTGTCGATGGTCTGTTTCCTGATCGCCATCGGGCACATCTACGTTGCCTTCGACCCGGTGCTGTCGGAACTGCAACGCAACGGTTGGCACTTTGCGGGATTTGCCGCGCTGGCCGCCATCCTTTATCCCATGTGGCGCGGAAGGTCCGGCAAGGCGGCACCGCTTGCATTGGACATGACAATCGGAATTGCCGTTGCCGCGTCAGCGGTTTGGCTGACCCTTGCCGAAAACGCGATCTATGATCGAGGGGTGAAACTGGCGCCCCTTGATTGGATCGCGATTTCCGTATGTATCCTTGGCGCGATCGAGCTGACCCGGCGTGTGGCCGGGATCATCATTCCGATCCTGATCATCTTGGCCCTGAGCTATGTCGCCTTCTGGGGACAGTATATCGGCGGGGTCTTTGCCTTTCCGGGCCTGAGCCTCGAGACAGTGGCGTTCCGGTCGATCTATGGCGATGACGCGATGTTCGGCACGATTGCGCGAATTTCTTCGACCTATGTATTCCTGTTCATAATCTTCGGCGCCTTCTTGCTGCGGTCGGGCGCAGGTGAGTTCGTGATCAACATGGCGCGCGCAGTGGCCGGCAAGCTGGTGGGCGGGCCGGGAATTGTTGCGGTGATCGCATCCGGTCTGACGGGAACGATCTCGGGCTCGGCAGTTGCCAATACCGCCTCGACCGGCGTGATCACCATTCCACTGATGAAACGCGCTGGCTTCAAATCGAAATTCGCAGGTGGCGTCGAAGCGGCGGCGTCCACCGGTGGGCAGTTGATGCCGCCGATCATGGGCGCCGGGGCTTTCGTGATGGCGAGTTTTACGCAAATCCCCTACGAGACCATCGTTGCGGTCGCGGCCTTGCCGGCGCTCTTGTACTTCCTGTCAGTCGCGTTTTTCGTTCGGATCGAAGCGCGCCGGAACAACCTCGCCCCGATGCCGGACGAAGGCCAGACGCTCGGGTCGGCCTTTCGCGAAGGCGGGGCCAGCTTCATCATCCCGATCTGCACCCTGATTGCGCTGTTGGTGGTCGGTTTCACCCCGACATATGCTGCGGTCTTCGGAATCCTCGCCGTGATCGGGTCAAGCTGGCTGACCAAGAACCCGATGAACCCGAAAGCGGTGTTCGAGGCCTTCGTGATGGGAACCAAGGGCATGGTGCTGACGGCAGTTCTGCTCTGTGCTGTGGGCCTGATCGTCAACGTGATCGCGACCGCTGGCGTCGGCAACACGTTTAGCCTGATGATCGCAAGCTGGGCTGGTGGCAACATCCTCATCGCGCTTGTTCTGGTTGCGCTGGCCAGCCTGATCCTTGGCATGGGGCTTCCGGTGACGGCGGCCTATATCGTACTGGCCACGCTGTCGGCCCCGGCGCTGTCGGGCATGATCAGCGACCAGTTCGTGATCGCGCAATTGGCTGCAGGCGCCTTGCCGGATGCGGCGAACGCCATCCTGATGTTCGGCGTGCCGGAACAGGCCGAGATGCTGAACCGTGATCTGACCCAATCCGAGGCGTCAGCGCTCATCCGCAGCCTGCCGCTCGAGGTTGCGTCCCCCCTGCGCGAATTGGTGGTGCCGCCCGAGGTCGCGACAAGCGCGCTTTTGTCTGCGCACATGATCATCTTCTGGCTTTCTCAGGACAGCAACGTGACCCCGCCTGTCGCGCTGGCTGCCTTTACTGCTGCGGCAATTGCCAAGGCACCGGCAATGGCCACTGGCGTCGCGAGTTGGAAGCTGGCCAAGGGCCTGTATATCGTGCCGGTCCTGTTTGCCTATACGCCGTTCCTGTCGGGTGACTGGCTCGCGATGTTGCAGGTGTTCGTCTTTGCCGTCGTCGGGGTATACGCGCTGTCTGCGGGGCTGCAGGGCTGTATGGAGCGGCCCTTTGGCTGGATCGTGCGGATCATGTGTTTTGCCGCCGGATTTGCCAGCCTGTGGCCCGAAGCGCTGATGATCAACCTTGCCGGTGTCGCGGTTGTGCTTGCGATCCTTGCATGGAACATCCGGTTCGGCGCGCCCCGTCTGGCAGAGGCCGAGACGTGAAGCCCAAGGATTGGCATAACCCGGATCGCGCCCAGATTTTGCGCGACGTCTTCTGAGTCAAGGCGGATTTTCCTGAACGGCCCGGCTTGTTCCAAGCGCGAAACACTGTTTCTTTGCTGCGCGCCATCGAAAGACAAACAGATGAACAAGAACACAATCGTCATTGGCGCCGGCATCGTCGGTGTGTCGACCGCGATCTGGCTGCGCCGGTTCGGTCAGACTGTGACCCTCGTGGATCGCGCAGAACCCGGACAGGGCGCGTCTTATGGCAATGCGGGGCTTCTGGCCGCCTGTGCGATGGTGCCAGAGACGACGCCTGACCTCCTCTTCAAAGCACCGAAAATGCTGGTCGATCGGGACTCGCCCTTGTTTGTGCGATGGTCCTATTTGCCTCGGATGCTGCCATGGCTGACCGGCTATCTGAAACACGCAAACGACCGCGATACGCGCCGGATATCCGGCAATTTGGCCGATATCACGGGTGATACGGTATCCCAGCACTGGGCTTTGACAGAGGGGATGGGCGCCCGCGACTACCTGCACAAGAGCGATTACGTCTTCGCCTACCGCTCCCGCGCCAATTTCGACGCAGAGGCCTATACGTGGCAGATCAGGCGCGCGCACGGCTTCGACCCCACGCTGATCGAAGGGCCCGCCGTTCAGGAATTCGATCCGGGATACGGTCCGAACATTGGATGTCTTGCCGTGGTCAAGGATCATGGTTTTGTCACCGATCCGGGCGGATATGTGGCCGCCTTGGCGGATGAATTGCAGGCGATGGGCGGGTGCGTTTTGCGGGCCGATGTGACCGACATCGAGACATCAGAAGACGCACCACCGCGCGTCATGACATCCGAAGGTGCCATGTCCTGTGACAATGTGGTGATCGCGTCGGGCGCTTGGTCCAAGACGCTGATGACGAGACTGGGCCTTCGTATCCCTCTGGAGTCCGAGCGCGGGTATCACATCGTCATGAAAAACGCCTCGGGCGGTCCGCGTGCGCCGACGATGGTCTCGTCCGGCAAATTCGCGGCAACGCCGATGAAAGCCGGGCTGCGCTGTGCCGGGATTGTCGAACTCGGCGGATTGGAGTCCGGACCGTCCGACGCGCCGTTTGCCCTGCTGCGCCGTCAGATCCCCGAGGCGTTCCCGCATCTGGAATTTTCGTCCGAGCAGACCTGGATGGGTCACCGCCCCGCGACAACCGACAGCTTGCCCTTGATCGGCCAGGTGCGGCGCAGCGGGGTTTATACCGCTTTCGGTCATCAGCATGTCGGCCTGACCGGGGGACCAAAGACCGGGCGGCTTGTTGCCGGTTTGATCGCCGATCAGCCGTCGAACCTCGATCTGGAACCCTATGCGCCGGATCGCTTCGGTGTTTGACGCCACCGCGCAAACACCTGTCGATTTTTAATTGTTAAGCCACGGTTTACGCCTGCCTGCTACCCCCGTTGCGGGGCGTAAGGAGTAGGGTATGGCGACCGACAGAAATGTCGCGCCAGTTATCATCAAGCGTAAGAAAGTGATCGCCGGGGGCGGTCATCATGGTGGTGCATGGAAAGTGGCCTATGCCGATTTCGTCACCGCAATGATGGCATTTTTCATGCTGATGTGGCTGTTGAACGCGACAACCGAACAACAGCGCAAGGGGATCTCGGATTATTTCAGTCCGACCGCCCCGATCAGTCGCCTGTCCAGTGGATCGGACGGCATGTTCATGGGCGAAAGCGTCTTCGCCGAAGACGTGCTTCCGCGCATGGGTGTCGGGGCCAGCTCACTGCAAGACATGAACAGCGAAAGCACATCATCCCAAGAGGAAGACGCGCAAGAACAGGCCTTCAAGGAAGTAGAGGATGTCCTGCTGGGCCTCGGCGGGGAAAGCGGACTGCAGGACAAGTGGCTGCGCCATGTGGTGACCCGTGTCACCGATGAAGGGCTTGTCCTGGAATTTCATGACACGGCCGATGAACCGCTTTTCACGGATGAGGCCACCCCGACAAGGATCCTGCATGAAATCGCCTATGGCGTGCGGGAGGCCAGCAAGCTTTTGACAAACGAGATCGCGATCGAAGGGCATGTCGCCAAGGTTCCGATTGTCCGGCGCGAAGACCCCGCCTGGGATTGGTCCTCGGAACGCGCTTTCCGCTTTTCCGAGATCCTGAACGGATACGGTCTCAGCCCGGAACGTTTGCGCCGTGTCACGGCCTATGGGGATCGTGAACCCGTGGTTGATAACACCATGGCCAAGCGGAACAATCGGATCGAGTTGGTTTTCCTCCGGTGGTGACTGTCGAGAGAAATTCGTCGACTTTTATCCGTTAGGCCCCCGTTAAAACCCTGCCCCTATTGGTGTGAGAACAGCGAGTCTCCACACCAGAAAGGCGCTTCATGTCGATCTCTTCTTCTCTTACGGCGGGCGTTGTTGGCCTTTCATCCAACGCAACCCGTCTGGCCACAATTTCTGACAATATCGCCAATTCGCAAACGCCTGGCTACAAGCGGGTCGATGCCAATTTCCACTCCATGGTCGTAACCTCTGGCGGCGGCGCCTACACCGCCGGCGGTGTACGGGCCACGACCCAGCGCTATATCGATCACGAAAGCGCGATTGCAACGACCTCCAATCCGACCGATCTGGCCGTGAGCGGTCGTGGCTTCCTGCCCGTGGCGCAAGCGACCGAGGTGATGGCCGGGTCCGAGACACCGCAAATGTTCTTGTCTTCAACCGGGTCCTTCCGAACGGATGCAAACGGGTATCTGCGCACGGAATCGGGCCAGATGCTCTTGGGTTGGCCCGCCAATCTTGACGGCAGTATCCCCAATTATCCGCGCGCCACCAGCGAAGCGCTTGAGCCTGTGAGGGTCAACGTCAACCAGTTCAGTGGCGAACCCACCACACGGATCGAACTCGGGATCAATCTTCCGGCAACCGAAACCGAAGCAGGTGCGGGAGGAGATCCGCTTACCCAGTCTGTTGAATACTATGACAATCTGGGCCGGGCCGAGTCGCTGGAAATCACGTTCACCCCGGCTGTGCCGGGCGCCGGCACGTCCAACGCATGGTCCATGGAAATTGTCGACAGTGCTGATCCGGGGACCGTCATTGGCCAGTATGATCTGGAATTCGATGATGCGCGCACATTGGGCGGCACGCTTCGCGATGTGGTCGATGTTTCTGGCGGCCCATACGATCCGGCCACCGGGGTGCTGACCGTTGCAGCGCCCAGCGGTCCGATCGATATAAATATCGGGCGCTACGGTCAGAACGAGGGCCTTTCGCAGCTCTCTGATATCTTTGCACCCTTCAATATCAGCCGCGACGGTGCCCCGGTCGGAAAGGTCACCTCTGTCGAAGTTGATGAAACAGGTATGGTCAATGCCTTTTACGACACCGGTACGACCCGAACCTTATACCAGGTGCCGCTTGCCGATATCCCCAACCCGAACGGCATGGCTGCTGCAGGCAGCCAGCTCTACATGCCAACCCCTGAAAGCGGCAGTTTCTTTCTCTGGGACGCGGGCAACGGATCAACCGGTGACATCCTGTCCTTCGCGCTTGAAGAATCTGCGACCGACATCGCCAACGAACTGACCGAATTGATCCGCACGCAGCGGGCCTATTCTTCCAACGCCAAGGTCATCCAAACCGTGGACGAAATGTTGCAGGAAGCGACCAATATCAAACGATGACCCGCCCTGAACAAGGAAGGATACCGCCATGACCCTATCTGGCGCACTCTCCAACGCGATGAGCGGCCTGACCGCCAACGCCCGTGGGACCAGCGTGATATCGTCGAATATCGCCAACGCCTTGAACGAAGGCTACGGTCGCCGCGAAGTCAATCTTGCATCGAACGCAACCCAGTCGTCTGGTGGCGTAGCCGTAGCGCAGGTCACACGCCATACGAACCCGATCCTGTCGCATCAAAAACGGCTGGCACTGGCGGATCAATCCGCACAATCAACACTCACCACCTTTCATGCCGGGCTTGAGAAATTGGTGGGCAGCCTCGACACGTTAGGATCCGTCACGGACAAGTTGACGCAATTCGAAACTGCTTTGCTGTCCGCAGCGTCCGACCCGTCCTCCGAAACCCGGTTGCGAAATATCTCCGTCGCGGCAGAAGGGGTCGCCTCAGCCCTGCGCAAAGCAAGCACCGGCATTTCGGATCTGCGCACCCGCGCCGACCAACAGATCTCGGCTGCAGTTGACCAGATGAATTCCGGGCTCTCGCAGCTTGAAAAGCTCAACGCGCAAATCATGACGGCCAATCATGATGGACGAGACGCTCATGCACTGATGGACCAGCGTGATGGCGTCCTGGACAGCCTTTCGGAATATGTCCCCCTGCATGTCATTGAACGCGACAGCGGCGAAGTCGCAGTATTTACCACGCAAGGACGAACACTCCTCGATGGGCGGGCAGCGACACTGTCCTTCGAGTCGCCCAGTGCCGTCCTGCCGCACATGACTGTTGGAAACGGCCTCCTGTCCCGGATCGAAGTGAACGGCCAAACGGTCGATATTCCCGGCTCTGGCATGATGGAGGGCGGCGCTCTTGCCGC
Source organism: Marivita sp. (assembly GCA_041685125.1). Taxonomy (GTDB): domain Bacteria; phylum Pseudomonadota; class Alphaproteobacteria; order Rhodobacterales; family Rhodobacteraceae; genus Marivita. The sequence continues at coordinate 48,910 of JAWLGI010000004.1, forward strand.
ACAGTTCGACCTTCGCGACGGTCTGGGGATCGAAGCGCAAGCGCGGCTCGATGCAATTGCGCGCGACGCAATCGAACGCTTTGGCCCGGGCGGACCCGATGCAACACTGTTGCCGGGCGACCCCGGTGTTTTCACCGATTCCGGTATGGCTTTCAACGCACTGAACGAAACCGGAATCGCGACCCGGATCTCACTCAACACATCATTGTCGGCATCAACCGCTGAGCCGTGGCGATGGCGCGATGGAGTGAATGCGATCACCCAGGGCGAGGCGGGCCAGACAAGCCTGCTGCTTGACCTGAAATCCCAATTCTCAATCGCAACCACGCCTGGATCGTCGGTATTGGGAACCGCCCCCCGATCGCTTGTCGGACACATGCAATCTCTGACAAGCGATGTTTCTTCGAACCGGGTACGGGCAAGCGACGCACTGGAATTTGCCTCGTCCCACCTCGATAGCGTCCGGCAGTCCGTAGCCGAAGGCGGAGTCAACTCCGACCAGGAATTGCAGCAACTCATCGAGCTGGAAAAATCCTACGCGGCAAACGCACGGGTGGTGCAGGTCGTCGACGACATGTTGTCCGAACTTCTCAGAATTTGAAGGAATCTATCATGCGCGCGATTGGTGATCTTGCGTCATATATGCTGTCGAGCCGGTTTCAGACCCAGCTGCGCAACAGCGCTGATACGGCTGCACAGGCTGCAACAACGGGTTTGGCACCAGACAAGGCACGCCACCTTGGCGGTTCAACGCTGGGTGTATCCCTTATTGATCGCAAGAGCGAGCTGCTGGAGCAACATCAACGCGGAATTGCCGAAGCTGCCTTGTTGGCAGGTGCCACGCAATCCGCATTCGGCCGTATTCAGGATCAAGCGGCCGAGTTAAGTGGCGATTTGGCGCTGACTCCACAGCTCCAGCATGTATCGGAATTGAAGGCTGTGTCAGACAAGGCGGCCAACGCGTTTATCGACACGGTCAATACGCTGAATTCCGAAATCTCTGGACGTCGGCTTTTCTCTGGGACCGCAACGCAGACGCGACCATTGCCGGATGGACAGACCATGTTGAACATGCTGCGATCCGACATGGCAGGGGCTGCCACAGCGGCCGACATACGAAGCGCGCTGGATACCTGGTTCAACGCGCCCGGCGCTGGATTTGAAACCATGGCCTATCAAGGGTCCGATACCGGATTCATGAGCCTTCCGCTATCCTCGGATGAAACCGCGACCTTTGGCGTGCGAGCGGATTCCGATACCATGCGTCACCATTTGGAAGCATTGGCGCAGGCTGCCTTGGCCACTGATCCGGGTATTGCCCTTGGAATGCCCGAACAGAAGGAACTGCTGAGCCGGTCACGCGCAGCTCTGCTCCAATCTGATAACATCTTGACGGAAGAGCGAAGCAGCCTCGGCCTGACCGAAGCAAGCATCGAGCGTGCCCGCACAGAATCCGAAGCGGAGCTATCCCGCCTCGCCTCTGATCGCTTGTCGCTGGTCGGGATCGATCGATACGAAGCAGCAACAGATTTCGAAGCGGCTCAACAGCAGCTGGAGATCTTTTACAGGGTCGCTGCGCGCCAAAGCAGAACATCGTTGGCGGAGTACCTGAGATGAGATCATTCCTGATAGCAAGCATGATGCTACTTCTACCAGTCCTTGCCACAGCCCAAGGTGTCCGGCTCAAGGACCTGGCCGATTTCGAAGGCGTGCGCGGGAATGATCTTGTCGGGTACGGATTGGTTGTCGGGCTGGACGGGACAGGGGATGGCCTGCGCAATTCACCCTTTACCGAGGATATGATGTCGAACATCCTCGAGCGCCTTGGCGTGAACGTGACGGGCGAACAATTCCGGGCCAAAAACGTGGCAGCCGTGATTGTAACAAGCCAATTGAAACCTTTCTCGCGCGCAGGCAGCAAGATCGATGTGACGGTCTCGGCCATTGGCGATGCCTCCAGCCTACGCGGCGGAACACTGGTTATGACACCGCTGAACGCTGCGGATGGCAAGATATATGCTGTTGCCCAAGGGTCGATCATCGCCGGCGGACTCGTTGCTGAGGGAGACGCGGCAAAAACCGTTCAGGGCGTTCCCACAGCAGGAAGCATCCCGTCCGGAGCTATTGTCGAACGCGAGGTGGATTTCGATTTTGATGGGTTGCAGACCCTCACGATTGCCTTGAAAAGCCCGGATTTTTCGACTGCGTCCCGCGTCGAGCGCGCGATCAACGTGGCGACTGGGTCTGCGATTGCGAAGATGTCCGATTCAGGGACCGTGTCGGTCAGTCTGAATGCCTCAGGCAAACGGTCACCAGCGCACCTGATGGCCCAGATCGAAAATCTGCGGATCGAGCCAGACACGCTCGCACGGGTCGTGGTTGACCAACGTTCCGGGACCATCGTGATCAGTGAAAACGTCCGCGTCTCGCGCGTTGCTGTTTCCAAGGGCAACCTGACATTGACTGTTCAGGAACAGCCAATAGCGGTGCAGCCAAACCCGTTTGCCGAAGGCGAAACCGTTGTCGTCCCACGAACCGGGGCACAGATCGACAATGCACCTGCTGTATCGCTCGCCGAGGTGTCGGGCGGAACATCATTGTCTGATGTTGTCACAGGACTGAACGCCTTGGGGATCACGCCCAATGATTTGATCGACATCCTCAAGACGATCAAGGCAGCGGGTGCGCTCCATGCCGAATTCGTCGTGATGTAACAGCGCTTTGCGCACAAGAAAGGACTACGCGCCATGATCGCTCTGGCAGGAATTGCCTTTACATTCGCGATGGTTTTCGGCGGCTATCTATTGGCGGGCGGAAAGCTTGGGATCATCCTCAAATCCCTCCCTTTCGAAATGATGATGATCGGCGGCGCTGCGATCGGATCATTCGCCTTGGGCAACACGTTCGCCTCCGTGAAACAGACGGCAAGGGATACTCTCAAGGTGTTCAAGGGCAGCCAATGGAGAGCCGAGGATTACAACATGCTGCTTCAGGTGCTGTATCAGCTGATCAGCGTAGCACGCAAAAATCCCGTTGGTCTTGAAGCGCATATTGATAACCCGCAAGAATCGGACATCTTCGGTCAGTTTCCAAAGCTGCAAAAAGACCACGCTGCACTGGATATCATCTGCGATACATTGCGGTCCGCATCCATGAACTATGACGACCCCATTCAAGTCGAAGAGCTTTTGGACAAGAAGATCGACGAGACAAGGCATCACCTCGAACACTCGGTGCACGGACTCCAATCGGTTGCGGACGGGCTGCCGGCCCTCGGGATTGTTGCGGCGGTTTTGGGGGTGATCAAGACGATGGGGTCGATTGATCAGCCACCAGAAGTCCTGGGAAAACTGATCGGAGGGGCGCTTGTCGGCACATTCCTGGGTGTATTTCTCGCCTACTGCCTCGTTGCGCCTTTCGCGCTCAAGGTAAAGGCGGCGGCAGACGACGATATCAACTTCTACAAGACCATCAAGGAAGTGTTTGTTTCGCACATGCAGCAACATCCTCCCAAAATCTGCCTTGAGGTCGCACGACAAAACATTCCCCATCATTTCCGCCCAGGTTTTGGCGCTTTGGATGAGGCATTGCGGTCCTTGAAAAGCCATGCGTGAATTTATGTCAGCCCTGATCTTGCTTGCCGTGAGCACTGTGGCCGGAAATGCGCAAGCAAATACCGGTATCGTTCGCGGCGGAGAACACGGAAGTTTTACCCGGCTCACAATCGCTTCGGAACGACCAATGGAAAGTGTTGAAAACACGTCCTTGGGCGAGGCCAAGTTCCACCTGGTATCGACACCGGCCTTCTCGAAGCTGAACACAAATTTGATGTTTGATAGATTGAGCGCGGATCGGGTTGCCTCAATACGGGTGCTTAACACTGCCCTGGAATTGCA
>JAWLGI010000004.1:52905-83837 GCA_041685125.1 Marivita sp.
GATCACCAGACAACAGGTCGTGGATTTCTTGTCACACGGGTTATTGGAAGAGGCGAGAGCCACGTTCAAGCTTATCGCGGACCCACCCGAGGATGCCGCAGGATTTTCCAAATTCGTTGCCGCCGTTTCCGGTTCTGCGCCTGCAGTGTCAGGACGTTTCGGGAGCTGTGATCCCCTGTTTGATATTCTGCTCGCAGCCACAACCAACGAGGCGGATATTCCAGGCAACATCAAGCTTCAAATATTGCAGGATTTTGAACTTTTGTCACCCGGGCTTCAAATCCAGCTCTACCCAAGATTGAATACTTTGCTTGGAGAGGAAAAATCCCTTTTCCCGCAGCTTGTGACCCATGTGAACCTTGAAGAGTCGCTGGCACAAAGGAAGACAAGCCTAGCAGGCGACAAGGGCCACAAGATTGGTGACCCCGACAGCTTGGCCGCTCTCACCACGGAGTTGCGTGGTACCGAAAGAGAGGTGGAAAGCTGGGAAGCGGCGTTTAACGCCTACCTTGATCACAACCGGTTTTTTGACGCTCTGGGCAACTTGGAGGACGCCGCCTCTTTGCCGCCACAGGTGCGAGAGCTTGCTGTTTCAAAGCTTGTGGAGGCGCTTGTTGATCATGCGGGCAGCGCGACATTCGTGCAGGTTGCAATGACGTCATTGCGTGATCTGGACCCGAGCATCGATGCGGTTGATGCCAGAAAAATCGTTGATCGCCTGAATGAAGAGGGCTTCTCGGACGAAGCTCGTAGCGTCGCCGAGCTACTCGAGCCTGTACCTGTTGCCGCACCGAATGGTACAAGGTCCGGTGCAGGGGCTTCGACGCGGACGGATGATACGACGCTCCTGAATTCGCAAGACACCCTGGCCGGTTCATCCGGGAGCCCGGAACAATTAAGCGTTGCAATAGCGCAGGATCAGTTGGATCAGAGTAGCCGGGTTCGAGAGGCGCTGGAGGAAAGATACGCGGATTAGGAGTCCTGTCTAAACGTGAGAGTTTTACGCTTGTCTTGCTGACACCCGCCACGCGAACGCATCAACGCTACCCGCGCCCAGACACAAAAGCTGTAAAATCTCGAGCAACCTTAAAATTGACATGATCCTGTGAAAAACGCCAAGCACGCCAGAAAGTAGTGTCGCGTCCAAGGAATGGCCGATTATGCCGCATCAGCCTCGCGGTTCCATGACTGAGCCCTTGCCGGTTCTCAGCATCCTGATTCCTGCCTCCAACGAAGAGGCATTGATCGGGACGTGTCTGAGCGCCGTCTTGCGAAGTGAATGGATCCATGAGGGAGGTGTGGAAGCAGTCGTGATTTCCAACGGAAGCCAAGACCGGACAGCGCAGACCGCGCTACGCTATCAGGCAAAATTCGCGCGCAAAAGCTGGTGTCTCCGTGTTCTGGAGCGCTCGGAAGGCGGCAAGCTTGGCGCATTGAACGCTGGTGATCGAGTCGCGCGAGGTGCGATACGGGTCTACCTTGATGCGGATGTCGAAATGTCTGAGCGCTTGCTCAGTGATTTGTACGAAGCACTCGATACGCCCGGACCGCGCTATGCGAGCGGCCAGTTGAATCTGGCCGCAGCACAAACATGGGCGACACGTGCCTATGCCAGGATTTACGCGCAAGTGCCTTTCATGACGCATGGCGTGCCAGGTGCCGGACTGTTCGCGGTGAATGCGGCGGGCCGGACGCGCTGGGGTGCCTTTCCTGACATCATCTCGGACGACACCTTCGTACGGTTGAGTTTCCGCCCGGAAGAACGTGTGGGCGTGAGAGCTCCGTATTCGTGGCCATTGGTCGAAGGGTGGCGCAACCTTGTCCGCGTGCGCAGACGGCAAAATGCGGGTGTGGACGAGATCAGGAACCGGTATCCAGAATTGCTCAACAACGATGACAAACCCGCCTTTCCGGCGATCGAAAAGATGAAGCAAGCGTTTCGGGACCCGGTTGGATTTGCCGTCTACGCGAGCGTCGCGCTTGCTGTGCGCATCAAGGGAAACGGTCGCACGGGGTGGAGTCGGGGCCGGTGATCATGGCAATGTCGTCCCGGTTTCGCGGAGCATCGCTGAACGCGCGTTTCATGCGGAGTTCGGTCTTCACACTTGCCGGATACGGTGCGGCGCAGACATTGCGTCTTGCGTCGAACCTGATCCTGACGCGGCTGCTCTTCCCGGAGGCGTTTGGCCTCATGGCGCTGGTTGCGGTGATCATGCAGGGGCTTGCCATGTTTTCCGATGTCGGGGTCAACCCCGCCATCATGCAATCGAAACGCGGCGATGATCAAAAATTCCTTGATACGGCCTGGACCATTCAGGTCGTTCGCGGCGTGCTCTTGTGGCTTTTTGCGTGCGCCATCGCGGTGCCTGTGGCGACAATTTACGGTGAGCCATTGCTGGCATGGCTGCTGCCCGTCTCGGGGCTTTCCCTACTGATCGCGGGATTCAATCCGACCCGGATGGTGACAGCGAACAGGCACCTGTTGCTGGGCCGCCTGACCGCATTGAACCTTGGGTCGCAGGTGATCGGCCTCGCGATCGCGATCGTCGTCGCATGGTACCTGCGGTCGGTCTGGGCGCTGGTGATCAGCGGCGTCTCGTCGGCATTGGTGCTGCTGGTCTTCTACAACGTCTTCCTGCCCGGAGAGCGCAACCGCTTCCACTGGGAGCGCGCAGCGGCGGATGAGCTGATCAAATTCGGAAAGTGGATCTTCCTCAGCACGATCTGCGGGTTTCTTTACCTGCAAGGCGACAAGCTCATTCTGGGAAATTATCTGCCGCTCGATCAATTCGGCATTTACAACATCGGCTTTTTCCTTGCCAGCTTCCCGATTCTCATGGGCGGAGAGATGACCCGCAAGGTCCTGATCCCGGTCTACCGGGAACGTCCACCCGCCGAAAGCGCGGAGAATTTTCGAAAATTGCAGAAGATGCGCTTTTTGCTGACAGGAGCGTTGATTTGCCTGACCGGCACCGTGTCGGTTGCCGGAGTGGTTCTGATCGACCTGATGTACGATCCACGCTACTTGATGGCAGGCGCGGTCGTTGTCCTGATCTCGGCAATGCAGATGCCCCACATCATCGTCCTGACGTATGAACAGGCGGCCCTGGCCGCTGGTGATTCCCGCCGCTTCTTTGTGCTGTCAGCCGCGCGCGCGGTTCTGACGCTTGGATTCCTGTTTGCGGGCCTGATGCTGGGCGGGTTGTTTGGTGCGCTTATTGGACAAGGCTTGGCAGGGCTGGCGGCTTATCCCTTTGTTGTCTGGATGTCGCGCCATGTCGGGGCATGGGACCCCAAACATGATGCGTTATACGCTGTTGTCGGTGCGTTGACGATCCTGCTCGCATTCTGGATCAATGCCGATGCCTTGGCCAATCTGGCCGCGCTGTAAACGGCGGTTTCGACCTGTTGACCGAAGGGCCTGCGACAACTCTGTCTGCCCTAGTTTCATCATATTCATGCGATAACCGTTCACGCGAGAGACCGAGGTACGCGCATGACGCACAGAAAAACCGATCCGATTCCAGTCCGGGACGGGGATATTGCAATCGTCGGCATGTCCGCCCATTTGCCGGGTGCGGCATCGCTGTCGGAATACTGGCGGAACCTGCGGGACGGCGTGTGCTCGATCCGCCAGCTGTCCGAGCAGGAGTTGACCGAGGCAGGCGTGTCGCCAGGCCTGTTGCGGCACCGGGATTACGTGCCCTACGCCGCCAATCTGGAAAACTTCGACCACTTCGATGCGGAGTTCTTTGGCCTGTCGCCCAAGGACGCGGCCATCATGGATCCACAGCACCGCCAGTTCCTTGAATGCGCGTGGGAGGCTTTGGAAAACGCGGGCCACATACCCGAGAGGCATGACGGCCGTATCGGCGTATTCGGCGGCTGTGGCATGGGCAGCTATTTCTATTTCAACCTGTGTTCCAATCCCGATCTGGTCGATGGCACCGGGATGTTCCTGCTGCGCCACACCGGCAACGACAAGGATTTCCTGACCACCCGCGTCAGCCATATCTTCGATCTGGATGGCCCGTCCGTGAACGTGCAGACCGCCTGCTCCACATCCTTGGTGGCAACGCATTACGCCTGTCAATCGCTGCTCAACGGCGAATGCGACATGGCGCTGGCGGGCGGAGTAACGATCGAACTGCCGCAGGGGCAAGGGTATCTCTACAAGGAGAACGAGATCCTGTCGCCAGATGGGCAATGCCATGCGTTCGACCACCGCGCACAGGGGACGGTGTTCGGGTCGGGCGCCGGGATGGTCGTGTTGCGCCGCCTGTCCGATGCGTTGGCAGATGGCGACAATATCTGGGCGGTCATCAAGGGCAGCGCGGTCAACAACGATGGGGCGGCGAAGGCGGGCTATCTGGCGCCGTCCGTCGATGGACAAGCTGACGCGATTGCAGAGGCACATGCCATGGCCGGCGTTTCCGCCGACAGCATCGATTATGTCGAATGTCATGGCACCGGAACCTACCTAGGCGATCCCATCGAGGTTGCGGCACTGACGCAAGCCTTTGAGTGCACCAGCGACAAGACAGGCCATTGCCGGATCGGTTCGGTCAAGACCAATATCGGCCATCTCGATACGGCGGCGGGCGTGGCCAGCCTGATCAAGGCGTCGATGGCCCTGCACCATCACCAGATGCCGCCAAGCTTGGGATTCGAAGAGCCCAACCCAACCATTCATTTCGAAACCACGCCATTTCGCGTGAACGATCGGCTGACCGATTGGCCAAGGACCAGTCATCCCCGCCGCGCCGGAGTCAATTCGCTGGGTGTCGGCGGAACGAATGCCCATCTCGTGCTCGAGGAGGCGCCAACCCCGGCCCTGTCCGAGGACAGCGATTGGCCTTTCCAGATCCTGACGCTGTCGGCGCGGAATGCCGCAGCGCTGGATGCCAACGCGGCCCGGCTTGCCACCCATCTTCGCGCGAACCCCGATCAACCGTTGGCGGATGTGGCGTGGACGCTGAACACCGGGCGCCGCGCCTTCGAAAAGCGCCGTGTCGTCGTCGCGACCGATCCTCTCGACGCGGCCCAACAGCTCGAACGCGGCGATCCGCGCCGCGTCCATACGCATGAGGCGCTGTCTCTGCCCGACATCGCGTTCCTCTTCCCCGGCGGCGGCGCGCAATATGTCGGCATGGCGCGCGACCTCTACGAGACCGAACCAGTCTTTGCCGAGTGGATGGACCGCGGACTGGCGCATCTCGAAACGCTGGAAAACCGTGACATTCGCGCGCTCTGGCTGCCCCGGCACGGCGAAGAGGACCAAGCTGCCGAGGCGTTGCGCAAGCCGTCGCTGCAATTGCCGCTCATCATGATCGTTGAATACGCGCTGGCGCAGCTCTGGATCAGCTGGGGTGTCCAGCCAACCGCGCTGGCAGGCCATTCCATGGGCGAAAACACCGCCGCCTGCGTCGCGGGCGTGATGTCTTTTGACGATTGTATCGGCCTTGTTCATCTGCGTGGCACGCTGTTTGACACGGTCAATCCCGGCGGCATGATCTCGGTCGCCCTCCCGGCGGAAGAATTGGAGCCGCTTCTGGGGGACCACCTCGATCTTGGGGCGGTAAACAGTCCGGGCCTCAGCGTGGCATCCGGGCCGACAGCGCCGCTGGAAGAGCTGGAACAGACCCTGCAAGAGCAGGAGATCGAGTACCAGCGGATCCCGATCGACATCGCCGCCCATTCGCGCATGCTCGATCCGATCCTCGACCGGTTCCGCGCCTATCTCGAAGCGATACCGCTTCACCCACCGCAGATCCCGATCACGTCAAACCGCACCGGAACCACAATGACCACCGACCAGGCGACCAGCCCAGAGTACTGGGTGGCCCACCTGCGCGGCACGGTGCAGTTTGACCAATGCCTCCTGGCTCTGGCCGAACGATCAAACCGAATCTTCCTCGAGGTCGGCCCCGGCAAGGCGCTATCCGGTCTTGCCCGCCAAACCCCCGGTATCGCCGCTAACCAGGTTCTGTCCAGTCTGCGCCATCCCGACGAAACCGTCGAGGATGATCGCCACATGCTCGAAGTTCTGGGCCGTATCTGGGCGCTTGGCGGGGATTTCGACTGGGATCAGATCTGGGGCGACGCCCACCGCAACCGCGTGCCGCTGCCGACCTATGCTTTTCAGCGGTCCCGCTATTTCATTGCGCCGGGCAAGGCGCAAACCCCATCGGTGCCGAATTTCCTGACACGGATCGACGGTATCGAACACTGGGGCTGGACGCCCGTCTGGCGTCCACAATACGCCGCAACTCCCGTTGACGTGCGCAGCGACCTGGCAAGCGCCGAGGTGCAAAGCTGGTTGATCTTCATGGATGATGCCGGTGTCGCCAGCGCTGCGGCCAAACGCTTGCGTGCTGCGGGCCACGCCATCATCGAGGTGTGGCCCGGCGACAGCTTTGCGCGCGTGGACGACACGACCTATGTTCTGGCCCCCGAACGGGGCCGCGAAGGGTATGACATGCTCTTTGCCGATATGCTGTCGCGCGGGCTGGTTCCCGGCCGCATCGCGCATTTCTGGGGCGTGACCAAGGATCAGAGCCATCGTCCCGGGTCCAGCTTTTTCCACCGGATGCAGGAACACGGATTTTATTCGCTCATGTTCGTCGCGCAGGCGATAGCGGATGACTCCCTGCCCAAACCGGCGCAGATCACCGTGTTCACCAATGGAGCGGCGGCGCTGGGTGCGGAAACCGTCGCCATGCCGGAAAAGGCCATCCTTGCCGGTCCCGTCCGCGTCATTCCACGCGAGGTTCAGGGGCTGAACGTCGCTTCTGTCGATCTGGCCCTGCCTGAACCACCTGCCAAGCGGGTTTTCGGCAGTCGGAGCGATCAGACCGTCCATGCGCAGGCGTGGAAAACCCTCACCGATCAGGTGCTCGAGGACCTGATCGCGACCCCGGCCTCAGCCATTGCAGCCCTGCGCGATGGGCGGCGCTATAAACAAGACCTGCGCCAGACCATGCTACAGCCTGCGCAGGACAGCGTGATAAAGCCCGGTCGGACCTATCTTGTCACGGGTGGATTTGGCGGTATCGGTTTGACCATCGCGAAATCGCTGGCGGCGCAGGGCTGCACGTTGGTCCTGACAGCCCGTGATGCACTGCCCGGCCGTGATCTTTGGAAACGCTACCTCGAGCGCCACGCGCCGCAGGACAAACTGGCCCGACGCATCCGCGCGGTGCAACGGCTTGAAGCAATCGGCGCAACCGTCCACACCCATGCGGCGGATGTGTGCAACCTGACCGACATGACCCTTGTGGTTGAAGAAACAACCACCCGCGAGGGCCGGATCGACGGCGTGATCCACGCCGCAGGGGTCATGGACGACGCGCCACTGCTGGCGAAATCCACCGGGTCGGTCGAACAGGTTTTCTCGGCCAAGATTCACGGCACCAAGGTGTTGGATCAGCTTTTTCCTGATGGCAGCACCGATTTCATCGCACTTTTCGCATCATCCTCGACCCGGACGGCCCCTGCAGGCCAGATCGACTATGTCGCGGCGAACGAATACCTGAATGCCTATGCCCATGCGCGCAAAAATGACGAGACGCGGGTTGTGGCCATCAATTGGGGCATCTGGTCCGAGGTTGGCATGGCTGCAAACGCCTTGTCCGAGCGGCTTGGCGATGTCGGATCGACCGCGTTGACGAAGATCGACCTGCCGCTGCTCGACAAGACCGGGTTCGACCCGTCGGGCCACCGGATTTTCGAATCGCGCTACACCGCACGGGACTGGTTCATCGACGAGCACCGGACCAAACAGGGGGACGCGCTGTTCCCCGGCGCCGGATATCTGTCACTGGCGGCCAAGGCGCTGCGCGCGCAGGGTGAAACCGGTTCCTTTGCCATCCGCAACATGACCTTCCTGCGCCCGTTGCATGTTCCCGATACGGGGCACCGCGACATCCGGCTCCGCCTGTCCCGCCGCGATCACGGGTACCACATGGATGTGCTTGGCAGCCACACGCTGGGCGGGCGGGCAGGGTTTGCCCCCACCGTGGCCGCCGAACTGGTGCTGACCCCGGAGGCGCAGCCGAAACCGATCGATATCACGGCGATCCGCGCCCGGTGCGGCGCGGCGCGGACTGCCGGGGATCGCGGAAAGCTGCGCTCTGCGCAGGAGAACCATCTTTCCTTCGGTCCACGGTGGAGGGTGCTGGACACCTGCGCCCACGGACAAGGCGAAGGCATCGCCGACCTGTCCCTCGGCCCCGAAGGACAAAGCGATGAAGGCTGGCACATCCACCCGGCGCTTCTCGATATCGCGACCGGCTGGGCGATGGACCTGATAGACGGCTACCGCGCCGAAAATCTCTGGGTGCCGGTATCTTATGACAGCGTGAAGGTCTATCACGGCGTCTGCGACCGGATTGTCAGCTGGGTTCGATCCAGCGGGCGCAACCGGAACGAGGATGACACCGCCTGTTTCGACATCACCCTGGCCATGCCCGACGGCACCGTTTGCATGGAGATCGAGGGCTTCTCGATCAAACGGATGAACGATACCGCCGCATTGTCCGCCCCGATCAAGGTGAGCCAGAGCGAATTCGAACCAGCCGATTTCGGCACGGCAACGCAGCCGCTGTCGCCCGCCGAAGAACGGTTCCAGCACAACCTGTCCCAGGGCATCCCGCCCGAGGATGGGGCAGACGCCTTCCTGCGCGCCCTGGGACAGGGTGTGCCACAACTCTACGTGTCGTCGCTCGACATGCCGGCGCTGATCGAACAGGCGGGTATCGCGTCCGATACCCCGGGTGAAAGCCAGAAATTCGACCGTCCACAGCTCGATGGTGACTACATCGCACCAGAAACCGAGGTCGAGCGCACGCTGGTCGGCATCTGGGAAGACCTTCTGGGCGTGCAGAACGTCGGGGTCGAAGACAGCTTCTTTGATATGGGCGGGCATTCGCTGATCGCGGTGCGTCTCTTTGCCAAGGTGCGCAAAACCTACAATGTCGATTTCCCGATCTCGATCCTGTTCGAGGCCCCGACCATCCGCGCCTGTGCCGCACTGATACAGGACCGTACCGGGATCAGCGACACCACCGAAAGCGCGCCGGACAGACCCAAGCCCAACTCCCGCCGGTTCAAGCACATCGTCGCCATGCATGACGGTGAGGGCGGCCAGAAAACCCCGTTCTTCCTCGTCGCGGGCATGTTCGGCAATGTCCTGAACCTGCGCCACCTGGCACAACTGCTGGGCGACGATCGCCCCTTCTACGGGCTTCAGGCCAAGGGGCTTTACGGGGATGAAACCCCGCACGGGTCGATCCGCGATACCGCGCGCGATTACATCGCCGAAATGAAACAGGTCCAGCCCGAAGGCCCGTATTTCGTCGGAGGCTTCTCGGGCGGCGGCATTACCGCCTACGAGATCGCGCATCAGCTCGAGGCAATGGGCGACGAGGCCGCCCTGGTCGTTCTGCTCGACACGCCACTGCCGCAGCGCCGTCCGCTAAGCCGCAAGGATCGCCTGCTGATCCAGTGGCAAGAGACGAAGCGCAAAGGCATCGCTTACCCCTTTGTCTGGCTGCGCAACCGTGTGCGCTGGGAAATGAAAAAGCGCACGCCAAGCGATGCGACGAGAACCGCGCACAGCTTCCACAATGCCGAGATAGAACAGGCGTTTCTCGATGCCGTGGCGAACTACCAGATGAACGGATGGGATGGCCGCATCGCCTTGTTCCGTCCGCCCTTGATCGGCACATGGACGGTCTCGAACCGCCGCTTGGTCAACCATGAACGGTCCTACCTGTTCGACGACAACGATTGGGGCCAATATACACCGCAGATCGACGTCTACGAAGTGCCCGGCGACCATGACAGCATGGTGCTTGAACCCAATGTCCGCGTGCTTGCCAGCTATCTGCGCAAGCTGATCGAAACCACGGAAGCAGAGATTGCCGGCAAGGGCACAGTGCTGTCTTTCACATCCTCGGAGGCGGCAGAGTAAGCAGTATGATCAACATCGTCACGGTTGTCCTGAACTACAAAACGCCCGACTTGTCGGTCAAAGCCGCACAATCGGCGGCGGCGGCCATGGCTGATTTCGGCGGTGTGATCGTTCTGGTTGACAACGCGTCCCCCGACGACTCGTTTCAACAAATGCAGCAGGCTGTGCGCACCACCTCCTGGCCTGCGCATATAGACGTTCAAGTGCTGCAATCGGGCCGCAATGGCGGCTTCGGCGCGGGCAACAACTTCGGCATCCGTGCGGGGCTCGACATCTGTCCCGACGCCGAATTCGTCTACATCCTCAACCCCGATGCCTTTGTCGAAGAAGACGGGCTCGCGGCGTTGGTCGGCTATCTGGAGGCCAACCCGAAGGCCGCCATTGCCGGGAGCAGGATCTCGGGCGAAGACGGGGCCGACCATTGCAGCGCCTTTCGCTTTCCCGGCCTCGCGTCGGAATTTGAAGCCGCCGCGCGTTTGGGTCCGGTCACGCGCCTGCTTGCAGACTACGTGCTGCCGCTGCATGTGCCCGCAACGTCCGGCGCCGTGGGCTGGATCGTGGGAGCGTCAATGCTGGCGCGGACCAGTGTGTTGAACAAGATCGGCCTCTTTGATGAAATATTCTTTCTGTATTTCGAGGAAACCGACCTCTGCCTGCGCGCCCATCGCGCCGGGCACGAGGTGCATTTCGTTCGCGAAAGCCGGATCTGCCATATCGGCTCTGTGTCCACCGGGATGGGGGACTGGGCGCGCACGCCGCCCTACTGGTTCCAAAGCCGCTGGTATTACTACAGCAAGAATTACAACCGCGTCTATGCCATCTCGGCCACCTTTCTGAACGCGGTTGGCACGACACTCTGGCGCCTGCGCCGCTGGTCCGAGGGCAAACCCAACACGGATGCCAGACACTTTATCCGCGATCTGGTGTCCCATGACCTGCGCGCGCTTTGCCAGCCGACACCCGCAGCCTCGATCCGAGCGATCGGGATGCGCCCTGACACGCCTCTCCAGATCAGTGTGGACTGACCCATGACCCATTTCGACAGCATCATCATCGGTGACGAAAGCTTGACGCAGCACTGCGCGGAAACCTTGTTGTCACAAGGACATCGGCTGACCGCTTTGGTCACCGACACGCCGGCGCTGGCGGATTGGGCCAACGCCCGCAACATCCGGGTCGAGGCGCATGGCCCGGACCTTGCCAATCGGTTGCGGGATGTATCTGCCGACTGGGTGCTGAGCATCGCCAACGTGAAGATCCTGCGCCCAGACATGTTGGCACGCGCGCGCAACGGCGCGGTGAACTTCCACGACGGCCTGCTGCCCAAACGCGCCGGGCTTAACGCGCCGATCTGGGCGCTGATCGATGGGGAACGCACCCACGGCATCACGTGGCACCTGATCGACGATGGTGTGGACACCGGCGATATCCTCGTCCAGCGCAGCGTCGACATCGCGCCGGAAGACACCGCGCTCACGCTCAACACCAAGTGTTACGAGGCTGGGCTGACCAGCTTTCCAGACCTGCTGTCGGAACTCGCAGCAGGGTTGCCCAATCGCCGCAGGCAGGACACGGCCCAGCGCAGCTACCATGCGCTGAGCGACCGGCCAGAGGCGCATGGCCTGCTGCGGTTCGACCAACCCGCCGACACCGCGCTGCGTCTCATCCGGGCGCTGGATCACGGAACCTATTGGAACCCGATGTGCCTACCCAAGCTGCATGTTGGCGCCCGCGTCGTGCATATCGGCAGCGCCTCCAGGACAGAAAGCAACGCCCCCGCCGGACGCGTGATCGGTATGGACGACACGTCATTGACCGTCGCCTTCGCCGATGCCGCGCTGCGCCTGACGGAGCTCACGGATGAGACGGGCCGGCCCCTCACACCGAATACTCTCGTTTCATTGGGTGAAACGCTGACCTCCCTGTCAGATTCGGACCGCGCAGCCATCAGTGACACGATGCGCAGCACCGCAAAGCGCGAGAGCCATTGGCGGCGCAAGCTGTCGGAAACGGTCCCTCTGAGCTTGCCGTTTTCCCGCTCCGAACCACGATCGCTGAGCACGCAGGAGACAGAAATCAACGCCGACCACCTTGCCAAGGCGCTGTCGATCCTCGCAAGCCGGTTGTCCCCACAGAGTGAGACGGCTCTGGCGCTCAGCAATCCGGCGCTCGTCAAAGCCTCCGGGATCGGCTTTGTTTGCCCATGGGTGCCCGTTGCCGCCGCCACTCTGGGCCGCGAAATCCCGAAGGTCGAGACCGGCTTTGCGCGCGACCTTCCCCTGCGCGACCCGGCATTGGACCCTTTGCAAACCCCTGCACTTGGCCTGTCGCTCAATGCTGGGGCCATTCCAGACGCGGCGATCACCTTCGATCTGTCCTCCGGGACGGTCAAAGCCCATATCGACGAAGGCCGCATCACCCCGGATTTTGCCCGGATCCTGATCCATCGACTTCGCTGGATCACCGATCAACTGGCAGATGGCAAAGCGCCCGAGGCGGTTGATACGCTTCCGCCGGGCGAACGCCGCGATGTGCTGGACACCTACAACGCCACCGCGGTCGATATCGACGCCCCGGCCACAATGCACGCCGCGTTCGAGGCACAAGCCGCCCGCGCCCCGGATGCCACCGCGCTGGTATACGAAAACACCGCGGTCAGCTTCGCAGCCCTCAATGACCGCGCGAACCGGATCGCGCATACCCTGCGCCGGATGGGCGTGGCCCCCGACACGATGGTTGGACTGCACTGCAAACGTGGACCCGACCTGGTCGCGGGCGCGTTGGGTATCCTCAAGGCGGGCGGGGCATACGTGCCGCTCGACCCGGACTACCCACAAGACCGGATCGCGCATTACCTCTCCGACAGTTGCGCACCGATCGTCATCACCCAAAGCGACCTGCGTACCGATTTGCCCGACACCATCGCCGATCTGCTGGTCATCGATGGTGATCCGCGCCTTGCCGATGCCCCGGCCACGAACCCGGACGCAAGCGCAACCGGCGAAAACCTCGCCTATGTCATCTACACCTCCGGCTCGACCGGATTGCCCAAGGGCGTGATGGTCGAACACCGAAACGTGCTCAACTTTTATGCCGGGATGGATTCTGTCATCCCCGACCGCGAAGCGGCCACATGGCTCGCCGTGACCAGCCTGAGCTTCGACATTTCCGTTCTCGAGCTGTTCTACACCATGGCGCGCGGCATCAAGGTGGTGCTGCCCGGCACCAGCCCACGGGGCGCACTCTCGGCAGGTCCGGCGCGGCAACGCGGCAGCGGCATGGAATTTTCCATCTATTACTGGGGCAATGACGACGGCGCCGGGCGCGACAAGTATCGCCTGCTTCTCGAAGGCGCAAAATTCGCAGATCAAAACGGGTTCTGTGCTGTCTGGACGCCGGAACGCCATTTCCACGCCTTTGGCGGCCCCTATCCGAATCCGTCGGTCACCGGTGCCGCCATCGCGGGCGTCACCCAGAACATCGGCGTTCGCGCCGGAAGCTGTGTCGCACCGCTCCACCATCCCGCGCGCATCGCCGAGGAATGGGCAGTGATCGACAACCTGACCAATGGACGCGCAGGCCTCGCGATCGCCAGCGGCTGGCAACCCGATGATTTCATTCTGCGCCCGGAAAACACACCGCCCGAAAACAAGACCGCGATGTTCGAGTCCATCGCGCAAGTGCGCAAACTCTGGCGCGGGGAACCGGTGGCCTTCCCACGAAAGGACGGCCAGATGCACGAGGTTGTCACACAGCCGCGCCCCGTCTCCAGCGAGCTGCCGATCTGGGTCACGACCGCCGGCAATCCCGACACGTGGCGGGAGGCCGGGGCAAAGGGGGCCAATGTCCTCACCCATCTCCTGGGTCAATCCGTGGAGGAGGTTACGGAAAAGATCGCGCTTTACCGCCAGGCCCTGCGCGACGCCGGACACAATCCGGATGACTTCACCGTTACGCTGATGCTGCACACCTGCCTTGCCGAAACGCGCGAGGCGGCACGCGAGATTGCACGCGAGCCGATGAAGGACTACCTGCGCTCCGCCGCCGGTCTCATAAAGCAATACGCCTGGGCCTTCCCGGCCTTCAAACGGCCAGAAGGTGTGAAAAACGCGTTCGAGTTGGACCTTGGCGACCTGAGCGAGGACGACCTCGAAGGCATTCTCGATTTCGCGTTCGAGCGGTATTTCAATGACAGCGGCCTCTTTGGCACGATCGAGGACGCGCTGGCCCGTGTCGATCAGCTCAAGGCCATCGGCGTGTCCGAAATCGCCTGCCTGATCGACTATGGCATCGCCACGGATCAGGTCCTCGAGGGGCTGAAACCGCTGGCAGAGGTGGTGCGCCGGTCGGCCCCCGAGACCGACCACGAGGAAACCGACTTTTCCATTGCGGCGATGCTGGCACGACACGGCGTGACCCACATGCAGTGCACGCCCTCGCTGGCCCGGATGATTCTCATGGACGACGACGCCCGTGCGCAGTTGCGCGGTCTCAAGCATGTTTTCCTTGGAGGAGAGGCGCTGCCCGGCGCATTGGTCGCTCAGATCAACCGTGCAACGGATGCCGAGGTGACCAACATGTACGGACCGACAGAAACCACGATCTGGTCCTCGACCGAACCCGGCACGGCAGAGGAGGCCACGGTCAATATCGGCCGCCCGATCGCCAACACGCAGCTTTACGTGTTGGATGATGCACTCGCTCCGATGGGCATCGGCGAGGCCGGAGAGCTCTGGATCGGCGGCGATGGCGTGACACGTGGCTATTGGCAGCGCGACGAGATGACAGCCGACAGGTTCCGCGCCAACCCGTTCGGGCAGGGCCGCATTTACCGCACCGGCGATCTGGTCCGCCGTCGCGCGGATGGCCGGATCGATTTCCTGGGCCGCGCCGATACACAGGTCAAGCTGCGCGGCTTCCGCATCGAGCTTGGCGAGATCGAAAGCGTCCTCCAGCAGACGAGCGGAATCACCAATGCAGTCGTCATGGCGCGCGAGGAGACGCCCGGTGACGTGCGGCTCGTGGCCTATTTCACGGCAAGCAGGGCAATCGACACGAAAGCCCTGCGCGCAGATATCGCCAGGCGCCTGCCGGATTACATGGTCCCGGCCCATTTTGTGGCACTCGACGCCTTCCCCGTCACGCCGAACCAGAAGATTGACCGAAACGCGCTGCCCGCGCTCTCTGCGCCGCCGGTTGCACCAGAAAAACCGCAGGTTGCCGCACCGCAACAGGGGGCCGGGCAAGCCGACGAGACGCTGCGGAGCCGGATCGCTGAAATCTGGACCGAGGTTCTGGGCGTGCAATCGATTGCGCCAGACGACAATTTCTTCGACCTCGGGGGGCATTCGCTCCTGGCGGTGCAGACCCATCGCGCGCTTCGGGACAGGTTGGAATTGGCCAAACTGTCGATCACCGACATCTTCCAGTATCCAACCCTGACGGGTCTCGCCGACCGCGTGGCCAAGCTGGGTGGCCCGGCACCGACTGCACCGGATGGGGCAACCGTCACACCCATGACCAGACCGGCCGGCCAGGACCGTGCGCAAGCCCGTGCCGATGCGATGGCCCGCCGTCGCGCCATGCGCGCAAGGCGGCAGGCGTAAGGTGATGAAACCAACGATCATCCTGGCGGCCGCGCTTGCCGTGATCATCTGCGGCATCGCGGTTTGGACCTACCTCAAACCGCCGAAAGCCCTGTCGCCCGATGCACTCGCCGCGCGCTACGACACGCCGCTTCCGCCCCCCGATAACCCAATGGCGGTGTACCATCTCGGCCATTCGCTTGTCGGTCGCGACATGCCCGCAATGCTGGCGCAAATGGCAGGGCACCTGCATGCGTCGCAGCTTGGATGGGGCACGCCGCTCAAGGCGCATTGGGAACCGAATACACCGATCAATGGCTTTGATGAAGAAAACGCCCATGACCACTTCCGCGATGCCCAAAAGGCGCTGGCCAGCGGCGATTATGACGCCTTCATCCTGACGGAGATGGTAGAGATCGAGGCGGCGATCGACCATTTCGCATCTCCCCGATATGTCGCAAAATGGGCGAGGGCGGCGCGTGACGGAAACCCGGAAATCCGCGTCTACCTTTACGAATCATGGCACGAATTGACCGATCCCCAAGGCTGGCTCACCCGGCTCGATGCGGATCCCGCCCGCTACTGGGAAGGCGTGCTTCTGGCGCGGGCGATGTCAGCCCAGCCCGACGCGCCGCCCATCTACGTGATCCCGGCCGGTCGTGTGATGGCCGAATTCACCCGCCGGATCGAATCCGGCGGTGGCGTGGATGGCGTGACCTCGCGCGAGGACCTCTTTACCCGCAAGGAAGATGGATCGCTGGATCCCATTCATGTCAATGATCTGGGCGCCTATCTCGTGGCCCTGACCCATTACGCGGTTCTGTACCACGATTCGCCTGTCGGTCTTCCCGCGCAGCTGAACCGCGCCGATGGCACGCCGGCCAATGCGCCGGGGCCAAAGCTGGCCGAACTGATGCAACAGACCGTGTGGGATGTCGTTTCGCGTTTGCCGGTCACCGGCATTTCGCAGGACTCGAAATAACGCCGCGTCTTCACTGCTCGCAGGAAACGCGCTGTTTCCGGATATGCGGGTCTTTGCGGTCGCAATTGCGCCGTGTTCTCGTTAGATTGTGTCTTGCTCAAGGCGGGCGGTCACAGTTCGACCGTAAGTTGGGCGAGGCGGGGGCCTTGGTTTTGGAGCCGAACACGTGTTGTACTTTCAATCGTTGGACGAGGTTTTCGCGGCGATCAAGCGGCGTCTTTGGCTGATCATCCTGATCACCTTGATCGGATGCGTCTTGTCGGTACTGATCGCCCTGTCGCAAATCCCGGTATACAAGGCGACCGCGGTCGTTCAGATCGAGGATGCGCAGGTCAGCAGCACCAACTCGTCACCCGGCACCCCTACCAATGCCCGCGGCGGGCTCGATGCGCGCCGCACCGTGCGTCTGATCGAACAACGTGTCATGTCGCGGGACTCTCTCGTCGACATCATGGACACCTATGGTCTTTTCAACGACGACCCCAGCATGACAGTGACGCAGCGTCTGGCCCAGATGCGCGAGTCCGCTTCCATCAATCCGATTCTCACCGGTGAGACATGGCAGACGAACAGGTCCGTCTCGGGCGTGGTGATCGAGGTCGACCTTAGCGATCCGCAGACCGCCGCCGATGTGGCCAACGAGATCATGGCCCGCGTGCTCGACGAGGCGCGGGCGCGCAGCGTGGACCGCGCCCGGGTCGAGCTCGGGTTCTTCAATGCCGAAGAGGCTCGAATTCGCGACGAGATCGTTGCGGCTGAAGAGGCGATCGGCGCGTTCAAATCAGACAATGCCGAGGTGCTGCCCGGCAATGTAAGCGTGCTGCAAAGCGAATTGACAACACTCAACGGATCGCTTCTGACCCTGCGCCAGCAAATCCTGAGCCTGCAATCCGACAACTCGCGTGTCCGCCCCGAGACGCTGGCGCGGCAGGTGGACGGGCTGGAAGACCAGATCGCCCTGATCGAAGAGCGGATTGCTGAAATCAACGGCCTGCTCACACGCGCCCCAACAGTGGAGCGCGATTTGGCGGCGCTGCAGCGCGAACTTTCGCAGCTCAACGAACAATTTACCGTCATCTCGCGCCGGCAGGCCGATGCGCAGATGAGCCAGAGTCTTGAGGAGCAGCGCCAGCTTGCCCGGTTCGAGGTTCTCGAACGCGCGATCCCGCCCAGCTACGCGATCTCGCGGAGCAAACGGTCAATCGCGATGCTCGGCGGTATTGCAAGCGGTCTGGTCGCGTTGGGCGTGGCCTTTGTCCTGGAAATTCTCAACCCGCCATTGCGCACCGCGGGCCAGATGGAACGCGCCCTCGGCGTTCGCCCGGTTATCTCTGTTCCGATGCTCGGCACCGGCAAGCAACAACCAAAACCGAACAAACGAAAGCGATCGAAGTTTGGTCTGGGTTTTCTGGTGACGTTGCTTCTGGGCCTGATCGCCTTGATCGCGAAACCGCTCGCCGGGTTGGTTGGCTTCAATCTCAACCCGCGCACCGCGCCTTAGGGCACTTTGCGCGACAGAGCGTGCGGAACCGAATAATCCACGCGCATGAAGGGCTATTTTGTCGATACTTTCGGGGCGGTCGCGTTCTTTACGACCGTTGCTGGCTTCAGTGAACTGGTGATTTCCGGGATGCACCCTGCTCACGTGCTGATCGCGACACATGCCGAGGTCCCGCGCCTAGTAGGCGTATTCGCTTGACTCGTTCTGTTCGGCCTTGTTGAGCACGACGCCCAGGAGAGGCGTCGACTCGCCCAGCCTGCGTTCCGTTTCCTTGATATCGTTCGCCTTGGTCAGCCCACCGGCCGCGACGATCAAAAGCGCATCAATATGCGGACGCATCGCGATCACATCGTCATTGAGCAACGCAGGCGGCAGATCGAACAGCATCACATCGGGGTCAAGCCGGGTCTCGATATCGCGCAGCGCCTGGCCGGTTGACGGGTCCTGTAGCAATTCCGCCGCATATGGCTCCGTGATCCCGTTGAACCCCAACGCCACATGGGTTCCTGCAGAAATCGAATTGGGCGCGAAACCCTGAAGATGCCGCTCGACCGCGATTTGGCCGCGCAGCATGTCTCCGATAGAGCCGGTATCGCGAACACCGAAAATCTTGTGAAGGCTTGGACTGCGCATATCCAGATCGAGCAGAACCGTGCGGCAGTTGTCCTGTCGAGACAGGCTCACCGCGAGGTTCGCTGCGGTAAAGGTCTTGCCGCAATCCTTTGTGGGCGAGGTGATCGCGACCCGCTTCCACCCGTTCTCCACCAAAGCCTGAAGCATCCGCGTGCGCAGGATGTCGAACCGCGTATGCGCCGGGTCCTCGCGCAGCGCGGTGACGATGTTCCGCTTGGTGAGGCGCTCTACATCGATCTCGAACCGGTCCAGCCCGCGCCATGTCTCTTCGGGGTCATGCACGGGCTCCGGCCGGGTCTGCGCCACCGACGGGCTGGCCAGAACCAGCGGTGTATTCGACGCGGCGGGCGCCTTGGAAATGCGCACCTTTTCCGGGTTCAATTCGGTTGCGCGCTGACGTCCGGCCTCTTGGAGCTGATCCTCCTCAAGCTGCCCCAATCGGCGCAGCTCCGCCTCGAATTCCTCCGCACGAGCCTGTTCGGCCTTCGTCTCCGCATCGCGCTGACGCGTCGCCTGCGCCTTAGCAAGTCGCTGGCGTTCGGCCTTCGCCTCGGCCTCGCGCAGGCGTTCCGCTTTGACTTCTGTCTCGTGCCGGGCGCGCCGCTTGTTTGCGGCGTCATGCTCGGCCTTGCGCTGCAACAACGCTTCTTTCTCGGCCAAGAGCGCTTGGGTGTCGGGATCAGGGCGCGCAGTTTTCGGCGCGTCCACAGAGTTTGCCTGCCCGCGCCGTTTCCGGCGTTGGAATTTCGGCTGGTCAGTCATGTTTCAGCCTCGTTACGCGGCATGGTCGCCTTTCGATCCATCTGCTGGACATAATCACTCCCCGTCTGCGTGACAGGTCAATCTGTCAAGAATACGTCGGTTTTGAGGGCATTGTTGATCGGACGTCCTGTTTCAGAACCCGAACAGGTTGGCCCGGCCCCGATCAGCCAACCCGCGTCTTGGACGGCGTCATTCGTGTCGACCTTTTACTTGTATTCAATGAGTCGCATCTGCCCATGGCTCAGTCGTCGAACGTGATAGCGGATCATGCCAAGGCAATTTGGAAATTTCGACAATGTCAGGAAGACCGAATGGGTGCGTGCCTCGGGACCGGGCAGGCCCGAGCGCTGCAAGCCGAGCATCGTCTTGAGATAGGACAGCCCGTAAACCGCCAGAACGAGCAGCGGCACAATCGGCGATACAAGGATCCCGAGCACTGCAATAATGGGCAAGATCAGCCCGTAAACCCATCCACGCAGCCGCTCCCGCACGAAATAATCGGGGTGCATACCACCCACATGCGCAAACCCGTGCCCGGCGCGGACACCACGCATCCACCATTGGCCAAACCGAAGCCGCCCGCCATCATGCAATGCCATGTCTGCCCCGATCCGCTCGAGCCGCCAGCCCGCCTTGCGCAGACGCGAGCAGAACTCGTCATCCTCAGAGGAGATCACGGACGCATCGAACCCGCCAACGTCTTGGAATGCCGACACGCGCACAACCATGTTGCCGCCACAGCTGTCGATCTCGCCCTCCGGACGCTTCCATTCGAAATCCAACATCTGGTTGAAAACCGTTTGGTCGCGATGCAGCTCGGCCTGACGACCGGTTACAAAGCCAAGATCCGGCGCGGCCCGCAGCCTGGCCTCGGCTGCATCGAGCCAGCCCTCGACCATCCGGCAATCGCCATCCAGGAATTGCACGAATTCGGGCGGATCGTCATGCGCCATCAGCATATTCAGGCCCGCGTTGCGCGCCCGCGCAGCACTGAAGGAAACCGACATGTCGAGGTTCACCACCTCGGCCCCGGCCTTTTGTGCGTTGGCCACGCTGTCATCCGTCGACCCGCTGTCGACATAAACGACCCTGCGCGCCTGCGGCACAACGGTGGCCAGCGATTGAACCAACCGCTCTCCTTCGTTGCGTCCGATCAAGACGACATCAACACTCATGTCTTGACCCCCGGGTCCGGGCGCAGACCAAGGGCTGGTCCACCTGACGCATAGGAGCAGACAAGATCAGAAAGCCAGCGCGCTTCGCGCGCCGCGTCAAACTCGGCCACGACCTTGGCCCGCCCGGCTGCGCCATAGCGCTTGCGCTGCTCGGGATCGGCAAGAAGCGCTTCCAGCGCCCCGGCAAAGGCAACGCCGTCACCGGGCGGCACCACGCGCCCGCTGACCCCGTCTTCCACCAATTCGGGAATGCCGGCGATCCGTGTTGTCAACACGGGCACCTGCGCTGCCATCGCTTCCATCAGGACCACCGGCACGCCCTCCGCAAAGCTGGGCAGGGCGAACACGTCCGTCTGTGCCAGTTCCTCGGCCACTTCGGTCTGTGACCGGTAGCCAAGGAACACCACGCGGTCCTGCAATCCGCGCGCCTTGACCTCTGTCTCAAGTGCGGCGCGCTCCGGCCCGTCCCCGACCAGCCGTGCGGTCAGGTCAGGATAGCTGTCCGCCAACCGCGCGACGGCGTCGATCAGGATCGGCACGCCCTTGACCCCGGCAAGCCGGCCAACGAACAGCACCCGGACCCCCGACCGGTCTGACGCGGGAGCATAGCGCGACGGGTCCACACCGCAATGCACGATGTGCAGTTTGTTCCAGGTCTCCGGTCCGGCAAAACACATGAGCTGCGACCGGCAGAAATGGCTGATGCAGGCCACGAAAGAGGCGCGCCCGGCCTTTTCATCAATGCGCCAGTGATGCGGTTCAAAGAATATATCGGGCCCATGGATGGTAAAGCTCCAACGGATCCCCGACATCGCAGCAACCAGCATCGCAACGGTACAAGACGCCTTGGCAATATGATTGTGCAAATGGGTCACACCATCATCGGCCAACTTGGCGGCCAGAACGCCCGCTTCGACAAAGTAGATCAGGTTGTAGAGCCGCCCCTTGATCCCCTTGGGTGCGGTTCGCCAGGCAAGCCCGAGCGCCGACACGTAGCGCCTCGGCGTCCGTATCCAGCGCCAATGCGCCTTGATCGTGGTGACTGGATCACGCACGGCCTTCAGAACCTTGAACGTGCGCGCATGCTCCGCGCGCTGTTCCGGCCCGACCAGATGTTCGGCCCCGGTTGTGCGGATCGAACAAGTCAGGACCTCGTGGCCCAGCGCGCGCAAGTTGGCCACTTCACGTTGAATGAACGTATCGCTGGCGCGGGGGTATTCGCCAGTCAGATACGCGATCTTTGGCAATGTCATTGCACAGCTCCCCACGGCGTTTTCTCCTCGGGCAGGGCGTTGGTCCAGTCGGGCCGCGTGAAATCGTATCGCATGGGCAACATCCGCTGGCGGAGCACCTCTTCGCGCAGCAGCCCCGGCAGCGTGTTGCGCTGTTTCCCCAGGCCTTTGGCCAAACTGGACACAGCGCGCCAAGAGACAGGCACCACCATCTTGGGCCAGCCGCTCCGACGCAACGCGTCGATCACCTCGCCCCGTGTCGGCAAGTTGCGATCAATGACAACGGACGCGCCATCCACCTGCTGGACCGTCGCTTGCACCAATGCCGCGGCACAATGATCCACATGGCACATCGGCAATGGATCATCCCCGCCAATCCGGAACAGCACCGGCCCAACACCGATTCCGAGATGCGCGTTCCAAAGATGATCCGCGCCATAAACGATACCGGGGCGCAGAATCGCAAGCCTGTCCAGATCCGCCGCCTTTGCCAGGTTCTCCTGCGCCACCTTGGCGCCCGAATACGCATCCCGCGGCGCCTCTGGGGTCACCAGCGGGCAATCATCGGTCAGCGTGCCGCCAATCGGCACATGGCTGGTGTCGAACACCGCGATGGAACTGGCCAAGGTCAGCTGCCGCGTGCCGGCCTCTGCCATCGCCCGCGTCAGCCGCGCAGTTCCGCCGATCGTCAGCCGCGCATGCTCCTGCGCATCACCGGACATGGCGGCGGCAAGATGGATCACGGCATCGACGCGATCCAACGTACCGACCAGCGCCGGGACCGCCGCATCACTGCCCAGATCAATCGCCACCGGCGTCACACCGGCGCCCAGCGCGACAGCAGAGCGTTGCACCGCAACCACCTCCAGCCCTGCTTGCACCGCAGCGGCGACGGTGGCGCGTCCGATAAAGCCGGACGCCCCGGTGATCGCGACCCGCCTCACATCGCCCATGGCATCGGCTCCATTCGGTCGCACGTCGTGGTCATGGTCTGCGCGCCCGCATGTTCCCCGGCGTTCTGGATCGCCAGCGCGACCTCCGTCATGTGCAGCGCGAAATCATTGGACAGGCGCGACGGCCGCCCTTCGCGGATCGCGTCCAGCATCTCTGCCGGGCCAAGCATGAAATTCATCGCCGCCGCGCCCCAGCGTTTCACCTTGGGATGCGTCGACCGTGACAGCTTCACCCTCCTGGGAAAGGGCGATTCCATCAACCGGCGCCGGACCGTCATGCGCTTGGCAAAGGTCACCTTGGCCGAATTGTCCCATGCCGCCTTGCACGACAACACGCCATCATCCCCGATCACCCTGATCTGATGATCATGCGGTGCCACGATGGAGCAGGTCAGCCGCGTCATCGGCCCGTTGTCGAAGAACAGCGTCGCCACCGACAGGTCCGGCGCAAATGGCCCCGTGCCCTCCTTGTCCGGGATCGTCTCGGCTGAGGCGGCCACGACCGTGCGCACCGATCCGAACCACGAGATCAGCCAGCCAAGGTAGTACCCCGCATGTTCAAGCGTGCAGCCCACCATGAACTCGTCCTCGAACGGCCATGGCGCGCCCGAGTCGGACATCCATTTCTTGTACGCAGCCTGCGGTACGAAACCGTCATCCAGTTCGGCATAGATCGCGCGCGGCGTGCCACAGGTCCCGCGGCGCAGCGCATGGCCCAATGTCTGGGCGGCCTCGCCCAGCACGCTGCACGGGGCAGACGCCAGCATCACCCCCGCCGCCTCGGCTTTCGCATGCAGGATCTTGGCCTCTTCCAGCCGCAGCGCCAGCGGTTTTTCCGAATAGGTGTGGCACCCGGCGGCGAGACAGGCCGAATTTACCTCGAAATGCGCGGAGGGGTTGGTCAGGTTGAGCACCACCCCATCCCGCGGATGCTGGCCAAGCAACGCCGCCCGCGACTCCGCTGCCGGCACGTCCCAGTGCGTGCAGAATTGCGCCAGACGTTTCGCGTCGTGGTCGTACACACCGGCAACGGTCATCCCGTCCATCACCTGCAAGGACTTCATGTACAGGTCGGCCACGAACCCACAGCCAATGATCGACACGACACCCGTCACACCGCACCTCCAACTGGAAAACGGGCGGATCCCATGCCTTGGGTAAGTCGAACGCGCTTGTCTGTCACAACCTGCTCTCTGGTCTTGTTGCCGTCTTGGGCGTGCTTACACCAACCAATCATGGTCAGAATTCGACAAAAGCTCATTTTATTGATGAAGTCTCAGGAATTCCTTTGGTTTGTCTTGCTTTTGCACCGATCACCCGACGATGTGACGCCATGGCAAAAGATGACAAATCCACGCGAGCCGATCCCATGCGCTTCTGGGGCGCGGGCTATGACGTGCCGGTGAATGTCCCCAACTGGCGGGCCTTGCTCGATGAGCTGACCGCCCGGTTCACGGCGGATCAGGGCTTCTCCCTCGCCACGATCAATCTCGATCACCTCGTCAAACTGCGCTCCGATCCCCGCTTCCGCGAGGCATATGGCGCACAGGACATGGTTGTTGCAGATGGCAATCCAATCGTCTGGCTGTCCACACTGGCCGGTCACGATGTCGATCTGATCCCCGGCTCCGACGCGATCCTGCCGATCACACGGCTGGCTGCGGATCATCACCGAACGATCGCCCTCGTCGGCAGCACGCAGGAGGCGCTGAACGGCGCGAGAACCTATCTCGAAAACGAAGTCCCCGGCGCGCGCGTCGTGGCGACGATTGCTCCGCGCATGGGCTTTGACCCGACGGGCGCCTCGGCGGATGATGTGCTGGCCAAACTGGATGACGCAGACGCCGATCTTGCCTATCTCGCGCTGGGCGCTCCGAAACAGGAACTCTTCGCGGCCTACGGACGGCGCAAACTGCCCTCGGTCGGCTTCGTGTCAATCGGCGCCGGTCTGGACTTTTTCGCCGGCACGCAGGTCCGCGCGCCCCGATGGGTACGCGCCATCGCGATGGAATGGGTCTGGCGCATCGTGCAGCAACCGCGCCGCATGATCCCGCGCTACGCAAAATGCGGCCTGATCCTGCCCGCCGAAGCGGCGCACGCGCTCAAACTCCGCATCGGCTAGTGTCTGGACGCGGCTATTCCAACAAATGAACACGGCCCCCGGCCGCCTTGGCATCGGCATGGTCATGGGTCACCAGCAGGACGGGCAAACCCTTTGCCCGCGCCTGGGCAAACACCAATTCCCGGATCTTGTCGCGCCGCTCCGCATCCAGCCGTGAAAACGGCTCGTCCAGAAGCAGCGCTTTCGGCCCCGACAGCAGCATCCGCATCAGCGCAACGCGCGCCTTTTGACCGCCCGAAAGCGTGTCGGGATCCCTGTCGCCATACCCGCCCAGCCCGATATCTTCCAGTGCAGCGGCAGTCCGGCGCGCCCGTTCGGCGCGGCCGCGGACCGTCGCACGCAGCCCGAAGGCCAGGTTGTCACCCACCGACAAATGGGGAAACAGCAATTCATCCTGGAACAGGATGCCAACGTGCCGCGCTTCGGGGGCCAGATCGGTGATGTCTCGACCGTTCAACCGCACGCGCCCTTGCGCGGCGAACCCCGGATCCAACGTGCCGATGACATATGACAAAAGCGTTGATTTCCCGGACCCGCTGGGCCCCATCACGGTCAATACGTCTCCCGGTGCGACATGGTCCGAGATTTCGACCAGCGTGCGGCCGTCGCGGAGGATCACCACGCCCTCCAATGTCAGCCCGGCCTCAGCCATGCCGCAACCCCCTGCGATTGCGCCACACCACGGCAGGCACCAGCAGCGCCAGAGCAAACGGCAGCAGCGCCAGCGCGGTCTGGCTCAGCGCGTACACAGCGATCACGCGCCGGTCCCCTCCAGAGGCCAGCGCGACCGCCTCGGTGGTCAGCGTCTGCACCCGGCCCGCCCCGGCCAGAAGCGTCGGCAGGAACTGCCCGATCGACACCGCGAATCCCACCGCCGCGGCGGTCAGGATCGGCCGCAGCAGCATTGGCAGACGCACGCGCCACAGAACGCCGTCACAACTGGCCCCGAGGGCCCGCGCGACATGGCCATATCGGGCATCCCAGGCGCGAAACGGGTCGGCCAGCGACAGGAACACGTAAGGCAGGACGAAAATGATATGCACCGCAATGACGGCCATGCGGTTGCCATCCAGATCGGCAAAGATCGCCAGCGTCTGCAACCCCGTCAGGAATGCGATCTGCGGCACGATCAGCGGCACATACAGCAGCCAAAGCGCCCGCGCGCCGGGCCGTAGCCCGTGCCGCTCCTCTGCCTCAAGGCACGCCAATGTCAGCAACAGCGCCACCAGTGTCGCGCTTGCCGCGATCACCACTGTCTCGGTCACGACAGGCCATAGGCTCATCGCATGGCGCATCCACGTCCTGGTGCTGAATCCGTCAGGCAAAAGGTCGGGAAAACTCCAGAACCCCGCGAAGGACCAGACGAACAGGCCCAGGATCCCGAACAGGATCGCACCGGCACTCAACAGCGCTGCGGCAAGTGACAGCGCGCGTACCGTTCGTGTCGCGCCGCCCCGCGCACCCGAGGCTACCCAGCGGCGCCCCAGCCCCGCGACGCCGATCTCGCAGATCCGCCACAGAAGCAAGGCGCCGATCACCAGCCCCAATTGCCAGACCGCAGCGGCCGAGGCAAGAAACCGAAGGTTCAGATCCGGGTCGTTCATCCAGCGCAAGATCTGCACCGCGAGCGTCGGTGGCGTTGTCGGTCCGAGGATCAGCGACACATCCACCACGGTCATGGAAAAGGCCAACACAGCGTAAACCGGCAGGCGGATTTGCGCATAGACGCGCGGAAACACGGTCTTGAACCATGCCGTGACCGGCGCATAGCCGAGAGCCACAGCCGTATCCCGCGCCTGCGCCGTCCGGATCTGCGACATCGCGGCCAGTGTCATAAGCAACAGGAACGGGACTTCCTTGACGATCAGCCCCGCGGTCAGCGACAGGCCCAGCTGATCCTGCAGGATCAGCACATCCGGCGGTCTATCCCAGCCGGTCAACCAGGGCGAAGTCGCCCGCGCGATCCACCCCGACGGTGCGATCAGGAACGCCAACCCGAACGCCGCCGCCGCGTGGGGCACTGACAAGAGCGGCGAGAGCAGCCGCTCGATCATCCGAAAAACGGCCGATCCGCTCCAGGCCGCGCAGATCACAGACACCAGCAAGAGCGAAAGCGCCGTTGCCGCCAGACCCGTGGTCACACTCAGGACGGAGGCCGGGACGAGTCCGGGCCAGGCGAACAGCATGGCAAAGGCGTCCAGTCCGACCTCGTCGCCCCCGAGCGCGGGCATGTACCCAAAGGCGGGGCCGAGCGTGCCCAGAACCCCTGCCACCACCGGACCAAGCATGATGCCGAGCGTCAGCACCGGCGCCCAGGGCAGCACACGCGCCCGGACCGACCAAACCGCCCGGACCGACTGTGTCTCGCAGGTTGCCGCCACGCGCGCGCCCCTACTGCGCCACGCCGAACCGGTCGGTCCAGTCCTCTTCCAGCCGCACCATCCAGCTTGGATGCGGCTCGGGCAGGGTCGGTCCCAGCTCTTCGGGCGGCAGCGTCGCGACACCCAGATCCAGGGCCTCGAACCGGGCACGCTCGGCCTCTGCCAGTCTGTCGAGGTCCAGAACCGTGCCCAGTCCCCAGACCTCCGGGTCCTGCATCCTGGCCTGGGCCTCTGGCGACATGATGTAATTCGCCACCACCATCGCGCCGGCCTTGGCATTGGCGTTGTACGGAATGGCGACAAAGCTCGCATTGCCGATCGACCCGGCCTCCATCACGTATGATCGCACGCTGTCCTGCAACTGGAAATTCGCGATCGCATTGCTGGCCTCGTTCGGGTTGAAGCTGATCGCCAGGTCAATCTCGCCATCCGCCATCAACTGGATCTGCCGCGCCTCGTTCTGCGGATAGGCACGCCCCTGCCGCCAAAGTTTGGGCGCCAACGCCTCCAGGAAAGCCCAGAAGTCGGCGGTCGCGGCGGCGTAATCGGCCTCGTCAACAGGGGCCTGCAAAATCTCCGCGTCCGGCACGAACTCTGTCAGAGCCTGCTTGAGAAAGGTCGAGCCCAGGAAATTCGGCGGCTGCGGATAGGTGAACCGGCCCGGATTGGCCGCGGCATAATCCGCCAGCGCCGCCATCGTCTTCGGCGGCTGCTCCAACCGTGCGCTGTCGTAATAGAATACCACCTGCGCCATGCCCCACGGCGCCTCGAGACCGTCTGTCGGCACGGTGAAATCCGACACCACGGCCGGTTTGCCCGCGACATCCACATTGGCCCAGCTCGGCATCTGCTCAACCCAGGGGCCGAACAGCAAATCCTGCCGCTTCATCGCGGCGAAATTCTCGCCGTTGATCCAGACAAGATCAACCGCGCCGCCCGTATCCTTGCCCGCGGACCGCTCTGCCAGAACCCGGCTGACAGCCTCCGCAGTGTCCGACAGCTTCACATGCTCCAGCGTCACACCGTACTCATCGGCCACCCTGTCGCCGATCCACGCGATGAACCCGTTGATCGTGTCCGATCCGCCCCAGGCGTTCCAATACACCGTCTGGCCCTGTGCGTCACCTGTCACCGCGTCCCAATCCGACGGATCAGGTTCGGCCTGGACGGCAAAGGTGGCAAGGCCAGCCAGTGCGGCCGCGGCAATGAATCTGCGCATGGTCTTAATTTCCCTGTCTTTCGGGCAGCAGCCCTGCTGGCGCTGTAAACCAGCGAGGCCGGGTTGCGGTCAAATGACAAACCGGTGTGCAAGATTTCAATGGCCCGCTTGGCCAGGCGGCGATATGGCGTGACTGACTGTTCCGAAAGGCCAGACCATGCTCGATTCCGCGCTCATGCCG
Source organism: Marivita sp. (assembly GCA_041685125.1). Taxonomy (GTDB): domain Bacteria; phylum Pseudomonadota; class Alphaproteobacteria; order Rhodobacterales; family Rhodobacteraceae; genus Marivita. The sequence goes on from JAWLGI010000004.1 coordinate 81,605, forward strand.
CTCGTCAAACGCAGCCTGGACCGCCCGGCCCATGCGCTTGCGGCACGCGGTATCGGCGCCGACCAGGTCACACTGGCGGGCTTTGCCATCGGTCTCATGGCGGTGCTGGCGATCTGGGCAGGTCTCTTCTGGCTGGCGCTGCTGGGGCTGGCCCTCAACCGTCTGGCAGACGGTCTCGACGGTGCGGTGGCGCGGCTGACGCGCCCCACGGATCGCGGCGCGTTCCTCGATATCGCGCTCGACTTCATGATCTACGGCCTGTTTCCGCTGGGCTTTGCGCTGCATGACCCCGCGATCAACGCGTTGCCCGCCGCGGTGCTGATCTGCAGCTTCATCGGCACCGGATCAAGCTTTCTCGCCTTCTCGATCATCGCCGAAAAACGCGGCCTGGCCTCGCAAGACTACCCGACCAAGGGCATCTATTACCTTGGTGGTCTGACCGAAGGCACCGAAACCATCGCGCTGTTTGCCGCCATGTGCCTGTTGCCGGCGGCCTTTCCTTGGCTGGCTTATGCCTTCGCAGCCCTTTGCACGATCACCACGCTGAGCCGGTGGCTGGCGGGGTGGCGAATGTTCGGCTAACCCGTCATGATCTTCTTCTCTTTTCAAATATGCCGGGGGTTTGGGGGCAGAGCCCCCAACCGGTCGGACCGCGCACGCGGTTCGACCACGGAGCACAAGCGCCCCCTCCACATCCCGCCTCACCTCTGCTACACCGCGCCCAGGACCGGACCCAGCAGAGGACACCGCACATGACCACCCCGAAACCTGTCGTTCTGACCATCCTCGACGGCTGGGGCCTGCGCGCTGACCGGGCGGCGAATGCACCGAAACTGGCGCACACCCCGACGATGGATCACCTGATGGCAACCTGTCCCCATGCGACGCTGGTCACTCATGGCCCCGATGTCGGCCTGCCAAGGGGCCAGATGGGCAATTCCGAAGTGGGGCACACCAATATCGGCGCGGGCCGCGTCGTGGCAATGGACCTGGGCCAGATCGACCTCGCCATCGAGGATGGCAGCTTTTTCGAAAACGCCGCGATCCTCGATTTCGCCAAGGCGGTGAAATCAGCTGGCGGGCGCGCGCATCTCATGGGGGTCGTGTCGGATGGCGGGGTGCATGGGCATATCAGCCATATCAAGGCAGCGGTGAAAATGCTCACCGACCTGGGCGTCGATGTCGTGCTGCACGCGATCACCGACGGGCGCGACGTCGCGCCGACCTCGGCCAAGGGGTTCATCGCCGATCTGGGCGCCAGCCTGCCAAAGGGTGCCACCATCGGCACCGTGATCGGACGCTACTACGCGATGGACCGTGACACGCGTTGGGACCGGGTCGAACGCGCCTACACAGCCATGATCCTCGGACAAGGGGCCAATGCCGACACCGCGCTGGACGCGGTCGAAGACGCCTATGCCAAGGACCAGAGCGACGAATTCATCGAACCGCACGTGATCGGCGATTACCAGGGACTCGCCCGCGGCGACGGGGTCTTTTGCCTCAACTTCCGCGCTGACCGGGCGCGCGAAATCCTCGCCGCGATCGGAGCGCCGGATTTCGATGGGTTCGCCCGTGACAGGCCCGACCTCTCCGGGCTTCTGGGCATGGTGGATTACTCCACCGACCACAACGCCTACATGACCACGGCCTACCCCAAGCAGGATATCCGCAACACGCTGGGCGAATGGATTGCCAAACAGGGGCGCACGCAGTTCCGCCTTGCCGAGACCGAAAAGTACCCGCATGTCACCTTCTTTCTCAATGGCGGGCAGGAAACGCCCGAGCAGGGCGAAGATCGCGCCATGCCCAAAAGCCCGAACGTGGCCACCTATGATTTGCAGCCCGAGATGTCTGCAGAGGAGGTGACCGACAAATTCGTCGACGCGGTGCACGCAGGCTATGACCTGATCGTGACCAACTACGCCAATCCCGACATGGTCGGCCATACCGGCGATCTGGATGCCGCGATCAAGGCATGCGAAGCGGTCGATGCCGGGCTGGGACGTGTTCTCGAAGCGATCAACGCGGCAGGCGGTGCGATGATCGTCACCGCCGATCACGGCAATTGCGAAACCATGGTCGATCCCGTCACCGGCGGCCCACACACCGCACATACCACGAACCTGGTGCCGGTGGTGCTCTTTGGGGGGCCGGAGGGCGCGAGCTTGGCCGATGGCCGCCTGGCCGACCTCGCCCCGACGCTTCTCGCGCTGATGGGCCTGCCGCAGCC
>JAWLGI010000027.1:0-31250 GCA_041685125.1 Marivita sp.
TGTGGCCGCGACGAGCATGACCGCGAATAGCGCAACGCGGTCCATCGGCCGCCCTGACAGGAACCGCAACCGGTCGCGGCTGTTCCGGTCCAGCCAGTAAGCCGGTTTGCGCAGGTATTGCACGACCCGGGTCAACTGATCACCGCGCAGTTTTCGACTCGACAGGAAATTCGGCAACCATAGGTGTTTGCGCCCCAAAAACGCCTGCGTGGCGATTGTCAGGATCAGCAATCCGCTGATGGTCGGGACCAGCGGAATGGCGGACAATGGCGAGACAAGGATCAGTGACGGCACCAGGAGCGCTGCACCGAAGGACCGGGCGCCGACACGGTCCAGCATTTCCTTAACGGTGAGACCTTCGCGCGCATCGCGGGTCCGTGTGGTTGCCCCGGTGACAGGTGTCTCCGGGTCGAGCGTGTCCAGAAGGCTTGTCAGGGTTCTGGGAGCAAAGGTCCTGTCTGTCATTGCCTTGCCCGTTCTTCGGCCAATAGCGCCGCCAGTCCGGTCCGGTAATCCGGGTATTTCAACGTCACGCCAAGGTCGGATTTGATCCTGGCGTTGCTCACGCGTTTGCTTTCGGAATAAAAGCTGCGTGCCATTGGGGTCAAATCTGCCTCTTCAAACGGCACCTCGGGGGGCATCTCAACACCAAGCAGATCCGCAGCATGGGCGATAACATCCTGCGGCGGGGCAGGATCGTCGTCGCACAGGTTGTAGACAGCGCCCGGTTTCGGATGCGCCATCGATGCTTCGAGCGTCTGCGCGATATCCTCGACATGGATGCGGCTGAATACCTGTCCCGGCTTGATGATCCGGCGTGCGCTGCCTTCCCGCACCTTGGCAAAGGGGCCGCGGCCGGGACCGTAGATGCCAGCCAGCCGAAAGATGTGCAGCGGCAGATCAGGAATCGCGGACCACGCCGCCTCGGCGCGCACCCGGCGGCGTCCGCGTTCGGTTTCCGGTGTCAGCGGCGTGCATTCGTCCACCCAGTCGCCCTGTGCGTCGCCATACACGCCCGTTGTCGACAGGTAGCCGACCCAGTCCAACCGGGTCGCCTGCCTGGTGATGTCGGGCTGCAAAAGCGCAAGCGCCGGATCCCCTGTCTCGCTGGGGCCGGCAGAAACGAGCAGATGGCTTGCGTGTTCCAGCCAAGGCAGGATCGCGTCCCTGTCCCACAAGAGCGGAGTGATCCCTTGCGCCCGCAGCGATGGGAATTTGTCGGGATCCCGCGTGGTGCCCGCGATCCGCCAGCCTTGCGGCACCAGCCGCCGGGCGAGGTAGGATGCGCAATAGCCGTGACCAAGTGAGAGCAAGACTTTGTTCATGGTCCGAAGATGGTTCCGAAATCCCCAAGGACAAGCGGTGCAAATGCAATGCACCCGCCTTGATAACGCTCAAGCCGCGTAATCGGATCCCTCTTCATCCAGAATCAACTTCAGTTCCTGCAAATGGCGGAGGTCCTGTTCCGGGTAGGCTTCGATCTCCTGTGCCGTTTTCTCGGCGATCTCGTCGGGCAGAACTTTCAGAGGTTGGCCGGTTTGAAGCGCGCGGATATAGGTCTGGGCCGCACGTTCGAAATGGTAAAGACGGTTGAACGTATCGGCCACGCTGTCTCCGATCACCATGACGCCGTGGTTGCCCATGATCATCACCTTCTGCTTGGGATCGGTAAACAGGCGGGCACAGCGTTCACCCTCTTCCTCGAAGGCAAGCCCGCCGTAGTCGCTGTCCACGACGTAGCGGTTGAAGAAAGCAGCGCAATTCTGGTCGACCGGTGGAAGGCTGGGGTCTTGCAATGTGGCCAGCACGGTGGCGTGGATCGAATGCACATGCATCGCGCAGCGGGCGTGCGGGCAGTGCCGGTGCAAGCCGCCATGCAATCCCCAAGCGGTCGGGTCCGGCGCATTCGGGCCCTCCAGCGTGTCGGGATCATTGGCATCGACGATGATCAGATCACTCGCCTTGATCCGGGAAAAATGCATCTGGTTGGGGTTCATCAGGAATCGCGTGCCGTCCTCGTTGATCGACACGCTGAAATGATTGGCGACGGCTTCATGCATGTTCATCCGGGCCGTCCAGCGAAAGGCTGCGGCCAGATCGGCGCGCTCTTGCCAGTGGTCCATGTTGCGGGCGAGATGCGTGACGGTCATTGGGTCCTCCAGTTTGATTGCGCTACAGCACACCTACCGCGCCGCGAAGTCAAGCGAAGGTGCGGGTATCATATCCGGCGCGAAGGCGGCCATGCGTACCCGTCTGCACACAGTCGGTACCATTCGTGCAAGCCATGCGGCTTTTTCATCTGCGACTGCAAGACGGTGAACCCCTTTGCCTCGGCACTATCATGTGCCGCGTCGGAACCCGTTTCGAACTGCCGGATTTTCAGTCCGGCTCCGCGCGCCGCACTCCATCACGGGCAAATCCGCCGGACGATTGCGGGAAACTTGATCCCGTGTCATGGACCTGTCAACCTGCGCCAATGGCGGGTAAAGCCCGGAAAGGCAGTGCATGCAGAACCGTTCGATCAATCTGGATATCATTTCTCCGGAGGCCCCCGCGGCCGAGCGGTTCGATGATCCGAAAGCCGCTATAGACAGGCTTTGCGAGCTTTATGAACTGTCCGTTCGGTTTCTGTGCGACAGCTTCCAGACAGCGATGGAGCAGGGCCATCCCGGTGTCCGCTACCGCGCCTTTTACCCGGAGCTGCGGATCACGACGACCAGTTTCGCCAAGGTGGACAGCCGGCTGAGCTTTGGTCACGTATCGCATCCCGGCTCTCATGCCGCGGCGATCACGCAGCCGGAATTGTTCCGCCACTACCTGGAACAGCAGGTCTCGCTCTTGCTGGAAAATCACAATGTCCCGGTGCAGGTCGCGTTGTCCAATACGCCGATGCCGGTACATTTCGCCGTGTCCAACGACGCCGCGATTACCGTGCCGCAGGAAGGTGCGGCCGATTTCATCTTGCGCGACGTGTTCGATGTGCCGGATCTTGCGACCACCAATGACGATATCGTCAACGGTGTGGCCCAGCCCGCGGCGGATGGGACAGAACCGCTGGCCCCCTTCACCGCGCAGCGGGTGGATTATTCGCTTGCCCGGCTGGCGCATTATACCGCCACCGGTCCCGAGCATTTTCAGAACCACGTTCTGTTTACCAACTACCAGTTCTACGTCGCCGAATTCGAGGCCTATGCCCGCGCCCAGCTTGCCGATCCCGACAGCGGTTACACCAGTTTCGTGAGCACCGGGAACGCCGAGATCTTCGAGGCCGATGCGCCGCTGCCCGCGGTTGAAAAGATGCCGCAAATGCCGACATACCATCTGAAAAGAGCGGACGGAGCGGGGATCACCCTGGTGAATATCGGGGTGGGTCCATCCAATGCCAAGACCGCGACCGACCATATCGCGGTTCTGCGTCCGCATGCGTGGCTGATGGTGGGCCACTGCGCCGGGCTGCGCAATTCGCAAAGCCTGGGCGATTTCGTGCTGGCCCATGCCTATCTGCGCGAAGACCGCGTGCTGGATGACGACCTGCCGGTCTGGGTGCCAATCCCGGCGCTGGCCGAAATCCAGATCGCGTTGCAGCAGGCAGTTGCCGAGGAAACGCAGCTGGATGGCTATGATCTCAAGCGGATCATGCGCACGGGCACCGTGGCCAGCGTCGACAACCGCAACTGGGAACTGCGTGATCAGCGCGGCCCGGTGCAACGGCTCAGCCAGAGCCGTGCCATCGCGCTCGACATGGAAAGCGCGACGATTGCTGCCAACGGGTTCCGGTTCCGTGTGCCCTACGGCACGTTGCTCTGCGTCAGCGACAAGCCGTTGCACGGCGAATTGAAGCTGCCGGGGATGGCGTCCGATTTTTACAAGACACAGGTCTCTCGGCACCTGAAGATCGGGATCCATGCCATGGAACAGCTCCGCGAGATGCCGCTGGAACGCATTCACAGCCGAAAATTGCGCAGTTTCGAGGAAACCGCTTTCTTGTAAATGTGGCTATCTTGGTTGGCCGATCGTCGTCTTTTGCCTGTCCTGGGAGTCGAAATCTGTGGAAAAGCGCTTTTAGCGGCGAAAAACCACCGGTTTTGGGCCACAAAGCGTTGTGTTTCACCGCAATATACGGTTAATTTTTGCCCATGAGGCCCAAAATCGGGCAGCGAAGGAGACCACGAAATGGCGAAACCAATGACCAAGACCCAGCTTGTGGCCGCTCTGGCCGAAGAAATGGGCAGCGACAAGAAAACCGCGGGTGCCGCGCTGGACGCGGTGACCGGCGTCATCACCAAGGAGGTTGCGAATGGCGGTGCCGTGACGCTTCCCGGTGTTGGCAAGATCTATTGCCGTGAACGGCCCGAGCGCATGGTGCGTAACCCGGCCACCGGCGAACAGTTCAAGAAAGACGCGGACAAGGTCGTCAAGATGACCATCGCGAAGGCGCTCAAGGACAGTGTGAACGACTGATCCGAGATCTGAACTGATCTGAAAGGCCGTCCCTTTGGGCGGCCTTTTTTCTGCCCATCGATCATTTCTCTTCGGGAGTGTCGTGCTCGCGGAGGAGGGCATCCTCGACACGGTCCTGCGCGATATCCTCGTTCTGCCATAGCGCGACGCCAGTGGACAACACCGACCGGCCCATCATGTGCGCGCCGATCGGGGCCGTCAGCAGGATGAACAGGACAATTGCAATGACCCGTATGATGATATCAGGCTCTGCAAAGACCACTGCGCAGCCGGCAAGGATCAAGCCGCAAGACAGCGTACCGATCTTGGTCGAAGCGTGCATGCGTATCAGAACGTCCGGCATTCGCAGCAGGCCGAGCCCGCCGATCACGGCAAACACGCCCCCCAGAATGATCAGGCATCCAGCGATTATTTCAGTCATCGGTCCCATCCTTGCGGTTGCGCACGATGTTGCGTTCGGCGAAGCGGGCCAGCGCAACCGTTGCCAGAAATCCGACAAGCGCCAGAACAAGGGCGACGTCGAGAAACGCGCTTGTCCTGTATCGCACCGCGGCCAGCCCGCAGAAGGCCACGATGGCCACCGTCATGAAATCCAGCGCCACGACACGGTCCTGAAGGCTTGGTCCCTTGATCATGCGCATGAATGCCAGCACGACCGATGCAACGACACACATGAATCCGATTTCCAGACTGAGTTCGAGAAAACCGCTCATGTCGCACCCTCCACCGCTTCAATGACCCACCGCTCCATACCGTTCTTGAGCTTGTGCAGAATGGCCTCGTGATCGTCGGCGAACATGGCATGGACCAGAAGCGTCTTGCGATCCTCGCTTACATCAAGGCTCAACGTGCCGGGCGTGAGCGATATCAGATTTGTGACCAGGAGAATTCCGGTATCGGTTTTCACATCAAGTGGCATTTCGATGACCGCCGGCCGTGCCCGGTGGCGTGGGGTCAGAACGTCCATGGCAACTTCAAGGCTCGACAGGATCAATTCGTAATGAAACATGATGATCAGCTTGATCCAGGCGGTGACGCGACTGAAATACGTGCTTGTTCCGATCAGCGGCTGGATCAGCCAAAGCGCGCCATAGCCGATGGCAAATCCGGTGATCAATCCGGTCAACGATACGCTGCCCGTAAATGCCACCCACGCAATGGCCAGAATGATGTTCAGTCCGAATGTGTTCATGCCGGATCTCCCAACACTGCGGCGATATAGGCAGACGGATCAAGAAGCTGCGCTGCCGACTCTTCGGCAAATCGGACGAATGGTTCTGGCATCACGCCGATGATGACCGTCAGAACAGCCAACCCGGCAATCGGCAGCAGCAGCGCCGCCCGGTCTCGTCCGGACAGGGAGGACAGTTCGGGGTCCACGCCCTCGGGATGCGGTTCCCAGAACGCCTGTGCCCAGATCTTCGTCATCGAATATATGGTGAGCAAGCCAACTGCGAGGGCGATCCCGGCCACGATCCAGCCTTCGACCTCCAGCGCTGCCTTGACCAGCAGGAACTTTGCCCAGAACCCGGACAGGGGCGGAAAGCCCGCCAGCGAAAAGGCCGGGATGACAAAAAGGATCGCCAGCACCGGCGCGGATTTGTACAACCCGCCGATCCGCGCCAAATCCGTATCGCCCGCGATCCGCTTGGCCACGCCGGCGATCAGGAACAGGTTCGCTTTCACCACGATATGGTGAACGAGGTAGAACACGGCCCCGACAAGGGCCAAGGGCGTCAGAAGTGCAAGGCCGAGGATCATGTAGCCGATCTGGCTCACGATATGGAACGACAGGATCTTTCGCATGTCGCTTTGCGCCGCGGCCCCCAGCACGCCGACGACCATGGTCAACGCCGCGACCCAGAGAAGGATCGTATGGGTAAAGGCCGTGTCATGGTCAAAGATCAGCGTGAACATGCGCAGCAGGGCGTAGACGCCCACCTTGGTCAGCAGCCCGGCAAACACTGCCGATACCGCGAAGGCGGGCGTGTGGTAGGACGCGGGCAGCCAGAAGAACAGCGGGAATACGGCCGCCTTGACACCGAATGCGATCATGAACAGCACCGCAACCACCGTGAGCAATCGCGGATCCGCACCATCCACGGCGCTGGCCAGATCGGCAAGGTTGAGAGTGCCCGTCATGCCATAAAGCAATCCGATCCCCGTCAGGAACAGGATCGTGGACACGAGGTTCAGCGCCACATATTTCACGCCGCCATCGATCTGTTCGGGTCGCCCGCCAAGCACCAGCAGGCCGAAAGAGGCGATCAGCATGACCTCGAACCAGACATAAAGGTTGAACAGGTCGCCGGTGATGAACGCCCCGACCACACCCGCGATGAGCATGTTGAACAGCGCGTGATAGCCCAGTCGCTCCATGCCCTCGTCGACATCCGCAATGGCATAGATCGACACGGCAACAGCGACGATGGCCGTGATCAACACCATGACGGCCGATAGCAGGTCGGCGACCAGCGTGATCCCGAAGGGCGCAGGCCAGCCACCCATCTGCGCCGCGATCACGCCATCGCGCTGCACCACGCTCATCAAGGTGATCGACGCGATCAGCAGGATCGTTGACCCGGAAACCGAGATCCAGCGCCCCCAATGCGTCCTCCGCAGCAGGAAGGCCAGAACCGCCGTGACGAACGGAATGACAATCGGTGTGGCGAGATACCAGCTCACTTTTGTACCTCGTCAGGTTCGGCCAGTCGCATGTCGTCAGGTGTGAGCGATCCGAGCGTGGTCCAGGCCCGGAACACCAGCACGATGGCAAAGGCAAACAGGCCAAAGCCGATCACGATGGCTGTCAGCACCAGTGCCTGCGGCAGCGCATTCGCCACATCCCCGAGCGGCGCGTCCGCGCCCTCCGGGATCAGCGGCGGTGCCCCATCCGTCATGCGTCCAGACACAAAGATCGTGAGGTTTGCTGCGTTTGAAATCAGGACAAGGCCGAAGATGAAGCGCAAAAGGTTGTTGGACAGCATCAGGTAAACCGCCGATGACACGAGGACCCCGATGGTGATGGCAAACAGGAACTCCATCAGACCTCTTCCTCCATCGCGAAGACAAGCGTGAGGATCGACCCGAAGACAACCAGATAAACCCCGATGTCGAAAAACAGAACCGTCGACAGCGGCAGCCCTTTGTCATCGTCGGTTGCGCCGATAAACAGCCATTGTCCGGTGAACAGCGCATCGCCGAAGGCCGCTGCGAAGACCCCCGCGAAGAGCGCGATGCCCAGCCCCCAGATTGCAATGGTCTGGGGCAGCACGCGCAGGGCGGCGCGCGCGTCTTCGGTGCCGCAGGCGATGGCGTAAAGCACGAAGCCGGTGGCGCCGGTCAGCCCGCCAATAAAGCCGCCGCCGGGTTCATTATGGCCGCGCAGCATCATGTAGAACGAGAATACAAGCAGCAACCCGGCAAGATAGCGCGTGCCGACGCGCAGGATAACGGAGTTCATTCCCGGCCTCTCTTCCGTGTTGTGCGCAACAGCGCATATGCGGACAGGGCGGCGATCACGACCACCGCGATTTCGCCAAAGGTGTCGAGCGCGCGGAAATCGACAAGGATCACGTTGACGATGTTGCGCCCATAGGCCTCTGGCCAACTGGTCGTCTCGAAATATTCAGTCAGGCGCAGATCAAGCGGGTTGGACACGACCGAGACAACGGTCAGTGTCACCGCCGCGCCAACGGCCAGCGACAGGACCGCGTGACCCAGCCGGAACTCGGCCCGCGGCAGGGCAGGCAGGCGCAACATGACGACCGCGACCAGAACGACAACGAGCGTTTCGACCAGCAATTGAGTGATGGCCACGTCCGGTGCGCTGAAGACGATGAAGATCATCGCGATTCCGATGCCGACAACACCAAGCGCCGCGATGGCCGCGATGCGCGAATTGGTGGCCAGCACCAGCAGCGATCCGGCAATCGTCAGAAATGCGATCGAGGTGTGCTTCCATTCGACATCCGACAGATCCACCGCGATCGTGGGCATGCCGGTATAGACCAGCGTCAGCAGGATACCGGCCGCGATGGTCAGGAAGGTGCCGAACAGGTAGCTCGACAATTTGCCGTTTTGCACGATCCGGGTTTGCCACTTTGCAAACCCTTTGAGCCCGTCAAGGAACCGGTCCCACCCTGTATCAAGGTTGGGAAGGCCCCCAAGAACCGACCCTAGACGCGCCCGCAGGCGGACATGACCGGCATAAATCAGCAGACCAAGCACAAAGGTCGCGACGCTCAGGATCAGCGGGATATTGAACCCGGCCCAAAGCTGCAATTCTTTTGCCTCGCCAATCTCACCGGTGAGGGAAACAACCGTTGGATTGATCAATGCGACCTGAAGCAGGTCGGGATAGATGCCGAAAAGTGCCCCAAGGCAGGCCAGCACAAGCGGCCCGGCCCACATCTGCCAAGGGGCTTCGCGCGGGCTTTGTCCCGCTGGAACACTGCTGCGCCAGAACGGGCGAAACGCCACGACACCCGCCACCGCCAACATCAGCGCGTTCGACAAAAGCACGGCGCCTGCGACCAACAAAGGCTCGGAGGCAACGGCCAGGGCGCCCGCGTATTTCAGTTCCTTGCCGATGAAGCCGAGGAAGGGCGGAAACCCGGCCATCGAAAATGCTGCCAGCGCTGCAGAGAAGGCGGTCACCGGCATCAATCGCCCCAACCCGCCCAGTTGATCGGTCTCGCGCGTGCCGGTCGACAGGTCGATACAGCCGACGACAAGAAACAGCGCCGCCTTGTACAGCGAATGTACGATCAGGAATGTGCCAAAGGCAGTCATCGCGTAGCCGGATTCCTGTCCCAGAAACAGCGTCAGCGTGCCAAGCGCCATCAGCGTCGTATAGGCCAACGCCTGTTTCAGATCGGTTTGCCTCAGCGCCAGAAGGCTGGAGAACACCGCTGTGACCGCGCCGAAGATGGTCAAGGTCCACAGCCAGACATCGGTGCCCGACATCGCCGGATGCAGTCGCGCCATGACGTAGACCCCGGCCTTGACCATCGTGGCCGAGTGCAGGAACGCGCTCACCGGGGTGGGGGCGGCCATGGCGTTGGGCAGCCAGAAATGGAACGGTACCTGGGCTGACTTGGTAAAGGTGCCGGCCAGCAGAAGGATCAGGATCGGCAGGTACATCGCGTGCTGGCGAATATCCTCTTCCATCGCGATTAAGCCGGAAATGCTTGTCGTGCCTGTCGCGGCTGCCAACAGGATCAATCCCGCCAGGAACGCCAAACCGCCGGCCCCGGTCACGAACAGAGCCTGCAACGCGTTTCGGCGGCTCTTCTCGGCTTCATGCGAAAAGCCGATCAGCATGTAGGAGGTCAGTGTCGTCAACTCCCAGAAGACGAACAGCAAGATCAGGTCATCCGCCAGAACAAGCCCCAGCATCGACACCATGAAGGCTGTCAGGAACAGCGCAAACCGCGCATATTGCGGATGCCCGGCAAGGTAGGTGTTGGAATAGAGCAACACCAACGTCCCGATGCCGGAGATCAGCAAGGCGAAGGTCAGGCTCAATCCATCGACCAGGAAGGCGAAATCAATGCCGAGCGACGCCACCCAGGGCACGGAGGCGCGCAGGATATCCCCTGCGGCGATGGTCGGGACCAATGACGCGAAGTAGACAAAGAGCGCCGCGGAAAAGAGCACCGGGACAATACCGATCGCACCGTTGCCGCGCACATCCGTCGGAAAACCACCCGCCATCAGGAAAACACCCCGTTGCACTCTTGTGAGGCGTGCGCCGCGCACTGCTCCGCCGTCTCCGCCAGATGACAAAACGTGATAATGCCTGATCGGGTTCCCTGCTCCGGGCAGTCGGTCCTGTGCACGCGTCGCTCTCCCTCGCTCAAACTGGACCTAGGCGCTTCTCCGTTGTTGACCAAATTGAAAAAAGGCATGTATTTGATAGATTCAGTCTATCGAAAGTTCCTGGATGCCGAGTCTGCAACAATTACGTTACCTTATCGCGGTGGCCGATCACCTTCATTTCCGACGCGCGGCCGAGCTGTGCAATGTCACCCAGCCGACGCTCAGCGCCCAGATCAAGGAGCTTGAGGCGCGGCTGGGCACAACACTTGTGGAACGGGGCCGGTCAAAGGTGATGATGACGCCCACCGGCAAGGAAATCGCCGAACGTGGGCGCCGAATCCTGCGCGAGGTGGCCGAAATCCATACGATCGCGAAATTGCAGCAAAGCGTCCTGTCTTCCGTCATCCGGGTCGGTGTGGTTCAGACCCTGGGTTCGTATTTCCTGCCTTTGGTCATTCCCGACCTGCACCGCCAGTACCCCAAGCTCGGCCTCTACGTTCGCGAAGGCTTGCCCGATGCGCTTTTGCGCAGCCTTGAGGACGGTGCACTTGACTTGCTGTTTTTCCCTCTTCCCGTCACGCAGTCCGAGCTCGAGGCGCGACCGCTGTTCCGTGAACCGATCGAAGTGGTCATGCCATCGGATCACCGCCTGGCATCCGAGCCTGCGATTGATCCTGTCATGCTCAAGGGGGAGGTGATCCTGTCGCTGGAGCCGGGCCACAAGCTCTATGAACTTGTTCGCACCATCTCCGACGACTATGGCGTTGAGCTGTCCCATGATTACGAAGGCACCAGTCTGGACACGCTGCGCCAGATGGTGGCGACGGGCATGGGCGTGTCTTTGATGCCCGCGCTTTACGTCAAATCCGAAGTGGCGCATCAGGACCTCGTCATCGCAAGGCCATTCCACGGGACATCCCCATCCCGCACCATCGGCATGGTCTGGCGCAAGGGCACATCGCGCGAGGATGAGTTTCAACTGTTGCTCCAGCTGATTTGCGGTTCCCTGACCGCGCGCGCCCCCGAGGTGTCAGTGCTGGGAACGTGCGAACCCGGACCGGCCTGAGCTTTGGCGGGCTTCTTGTGCGACGACTGCGCCAGCGCATGAACTTGGGCTGGCAAGGCAGTTGTCAGATAATCTCGTCCTCATCAAAAATCGGATCATCCTCGAGTTGTGACGAAAGATGTTCGAGGGTTTGTTCCGCCTCGTCAGGGTCGGCAACCTGCGCGACGTGGAAAAGCGCGTCACCTTCATTCACATTGGGAAAAACGGTGCGCCCGACGATCAGGCCCGCGCAATCAGTTGTAATCGGCATGTCCACTGCCCCGAAAGGATCCGACACGATGGCCAGTGTCTCTCCGTCCGAGACCATATCGCCCTCAGACTTGAACGATCGCAACAGCCCACCTTGTGGGGCGCGTATCCAGCGGCTTGATATCGACAGCAAGGGTTTGCGACGTGCTTTGGAAATGCCCTTGGCGGGCAGCATGGACTGATCTTTCAATACCCGCAAAATTCCTGATACGCCCGCGCGCACGGCCATTTCGTCAAAACGCAATGCCTCGCCCGCTTCATAGAGCAAAACGTCAATGCCCGCATCCTTGGCGGCACCGCGCAATGATCCGTCACGCAACTGAGAGCGCAGGATAACCGGTGCTCCGAACGCCCGTGCAAGACGCAAAGTTTCCTGGTTGTCGGGGGATATGCGGACCTGCGGCAGATTGGTCCGATGCACTGCTGCTGAATGCAGGTCGATCCCCAGGTCACTGCGCCCGACGATTTCGGTCATGAACAATTTTGCCAGCCGCGAGGCCAAGGACCCCCCTTGGGTTCCGGGAAAACACCGGTTCAGATCCCGCCGGTCAGGCAAGTAGCGCGAATGCGTCAGAAACCCGAACGCGTTGACAATCGGCACCGCGATCAGCGTGCCGCGGAGGCGATCCAGATTGGGCATGCCAAGAAGGCGGCGCACGATCTCGACACCGATGATTTCATCCCCGTGCACACCTGCGCTGACGAAAACGACCGGGCCATTGCGCCGACCGTGAATGACATGGGCCGACATGCTGGCCGGTGTATGATCGGACATGACGCTGACCGGAAGGTCGATGGTCCGGCGCGTGCCCGGGGCGACGGTTTCGCCTCCGATCGCGAATTCAACTCTCTTTGCCATCAGCCAAACCCCTTCGTCCGGATGGTCCCGACACCGCGTTTTCTCCATACAGGGTGATCTGGACGCCGGCCATGCAAACACCTGGTGCGGCGGCCTTTTACATGCCCCGTTGCGCAGATCACGGAGCGTCGAAGGTATGACAGGAAAGTGCCTTGCGAAAGGTCAATCCATCTTTCTTTCGCGATATGGGCCCCGACCTTGCCGATGCAGATAAATGTCCATCCAGTCCGTTCACGGCGCCGAGCCTTCGAGGCTGCGGCGGCAACGCGAGGTCGCAAGAAAGCTGTCGTCAGATCAACAAGAGCGGTTCACCCCATGTCCCGCATCAGCCGAACCGAAAGACTGGGCTTGACCTTCCACCGGCCGCACGTGCAGATGAAGGTGTTTACGGTCCGGGCGTGTCACAGCGGCCGGTGAAAAGGGAACGCGGTGCGTCGAGAGGCAAATCCGCGACTGCCCCCGCAACTGTGAGCGGTGAGCGACGCTGAAACTGCCACTGGGACCCGTCGGGCGACTGGGAAGGCCAGCAGAGCGATGATCCGCAAGTCAGGAGACCTGCCGTAAGCCAACACCCAGTCCGGTCGCGGGGTGCGACGGGGCGGCGGCGCCGTCCGCAGTGGTGTCCATCACCGTCTGCGGATGCTTTGCATTCCAGATTAAAGTTACCGATCCGGCCATATCCGCCGGAAAAAGACTGGGAGCCTTGCCATGGCACGTCTCACGACCAAACTTCTTTTGTGTTCCACCCTTGTTGCGCCCTCTGTTGTGGCAGCACAGGACCTGGGTGGTGATGTTGTCGAACTGGAAGACATCGTCGTTTTCGGCGGGTTGCTTCCGACAAGTCTTGAAACCACCGGGGCCATCATCGACGTCGCGGAACGTGACGAGATTGTCCGCGAGGGTCTTGGTGCGACACCGGCGCTTGCCTCATTGCCCGGTGTGTCGGCCAGCGCGAATGGCGGTCTGGGCAGCGTGTCATCCGTCCGGATTCGCGGTCTGGGTGGCCCGTATGTCGGTGTGCGGCTTGACGGGATCGACATTGCCGATCCGTCCTCCGTTCAAACCGCTTTCAACTTCGGCACTTTGACCACGGGCGCGCTGGACCGGATCGCGGTCATCAAGGGCACGCAATCCGCCATCTATGGCTCTGACGCGATCGCGGGGGCGGTCGAGCTGGAAAGCTGGCGGCCCGCCAAGTCCGGGGTCTCGGGCCGGGCAAGGGCCGAACTTGGCAGCAATGAGACCCGCGCGGCGAACCTGAGCCTCGGGTATCTGGACGACCGTGCGGAGCTGGCCCTGAGCCTTGGTCGCGTGACCTCGGACGGCTTTTCGGCGCGTGACACCGATGATGAGAACGATGGCTTCACCCAAAGCAACGTGACGCTTTACGCCGCGTATCAGGTCAGTGACGCGATCCGGATTGGCGCCAATGGGTTCTGGTCGGAGGGTACAACCGAATTTGATCGCTCCACCACCGACCCGACCGGCGAAAATGACGAGACACGCCGCGGGGTGCGGGTGTTCGGAGAGGTCGAAACCGGGGCCTGGTCGCATGACCTTTCCTTCAGCCGTTACGAGATCGACCGGTTCGATGCCGGCGGCTTCACCCGGGACTTTCTCGGCGCACGCGACACGGTGGCGTATCTGGCGCAGGGCGATGTGTCATCTTCCGTGTCGCTCGCGTTCGGGGCGGACTGGACCGAAGAGCGGGCGGAGCTGGATGGCGATGACTATGACGCATCGAATTCGGCCGCCTTTGCAGAGATGAAGGCCACTCCGATCGATGCAATGGAAGTGTCGCTGACCCTGCGCTACGACGATTATTCGGATTTCGACGGACAACTGTCCGGGCGTGCGGCGCTGTCCTATCGGATCAACGAGGCAACGATCCTGCGCACATCCTTGGGAACCGGGTATCGGGCCCCATCGCTGTATGAAAGGTTCGGTCCCTATGCGGGGTCAGTCGGGCTCGACCCGGAAGAAAGCCTCAGTTTCGATCTTGGGATCGAGCATTCCTACGGGGATCGCGGGACGGTCAAGGCAACCGTGTTCTGGTCCGAAATCGAGGACCTGATCGGCTTTGGCGCGTCGCCGGATTGTCTTCCGTCGCAAAACTTCGGATGCTACATTCAGACCGATGGCACGACGACGACGCGGGGGCTTGAGCTGAGTGGGAGCTACGCAATAACGGATCATGTGCGTTTGGCCGGCGCTTACACGCTCACCGATGCCGAGAATGACGGAGAGCGGGTGCTTCGTGTGCCACGGCACGACCTGTCGCTCGCGCTCGAAGCCGATGTGACGGATCGGTTGCAGCTCGGTGTGAACATGGCCCGTGTGGCTGACAGCCTTGATGGGGCCGGAACACCGACACGGCTCGACGATTTTACGGTTTGGGATGTGTCCGCCCGCTATGACATCACCGAGACAGCGTCGGTATACGGTGTGATCGACAATGTGGCCGACGCGTCCTACCAGACCGTGCGCGGCTTCAATGCGCCAGAGCGGACCATCCGCTTTGGTGTCGAAACCTCGTTCTAGGCGATGTGGCGCGGTTTGGCGCTGTTGATTTCTGTGCTGGTCCCTTCGGGGGCCGGCGCATCCGATTTGCCGCGGGTTGTGTCGGTGAATGTCTGCACCGATCAGCTCGTGCTGCTGTTGGCCGAGCCCGAACAAATCGTCTCGCTCAGCCCGCTTTCCGTTGATCCGCGCACATCCGTCATGGCGCAGGAAGCGGTGAACTATCCCATCAACACCGCCCAGTCCGAGACGATTGCCGTGCAAGATCCCGATGTCGTGGTCGCGGGGGCGTTCAACGATCCGGCCTTGTTGGGGATGCTGGAGTCCATTTCGATCGAGGTGGAGACATTCCCGATCACCTCAACCCTGTCCGATATACCCGGCGAAATCCGGAGAATGGGTCGGGTGCTGGATCAGACCGGCAAAGCAGAAGCGATTGCCGCGCAGTTCGAGGCCGATCTGGCGCGTCTGCCCCCACCGGCAGAGGATGCGCCGTTGGCGGCCTTCTTTTTACCGAACGGGTTTTCGCTCGGGGCCGGAACGCTCAGCCATGATATCCTTGTGGCCGGCGGCGCGCGCAACCTGTCGGTGGAGCTTGGGATGCAGGGCAACGGCACCTTGTCCCTCGAACAGGTGATCCTGCATCAGCCCGACATTTTGATCGGCGCGCAGCCGTTCGGCGGGTTTTCGCAATCCGAGGAAATGGCGGCGCATCCTGCCTTGGCCGCGTTTCCGGTGCTGCACAGCTCGGTGGACTGGGTTTGCGGCGTTCCGTCCGTTCTGGACGCGGTGTCACAGGTGTCAGACAAAGTCGACGCATTGCGTGCCGATTAGGCCATCGCGCTCAGTGATTCATTGGTCTTTGCATCATACCGAAAGCATCGGTCGAGATGGATGCCGTTCCAGCGCTGGCCTTTGGTAAAGACGCCGCATCCCGAGGCGGTGCGCAGAACCTGCGCGGGTCCCGAGCTGGCCATGGCACATGCGATTTCGGGCGTGATGCCGACGCGGTTGATGAGCATCGCGACAGCCGAGGACAGGTCCAGATCGGCCCCGGCCAATGTGCCGTCGCTCAGCGTCAGGCGCCCATCGCGGCGCAACACCCGTCGTTCGTTCAGTTGAAATTCGGTGATCTCCGATCCCGCTGTCGCCATCGCATCGCTGACGAGGAAAAGCGCGCCGGGGCCGGTCTTGGCCGACATCGCCGCGCGTATGGTGCGGGGATGCACATGGATCGCATCTGCGATCAGCCCGGCATGCAGACTGCCATGATCGAGCGCGGCACCGACCAAGCCGGGTTCGCGGCTGCCCAACTGGCTCATCGCGTTGAACAGATGGGTGACGCAGCGCGCCCCGGCATCGATCGCCGCAGCGGCTTGGTCATAGGTGCAGTCCGAATGACCGAGCGAGACGATCACCCCGGCTTTGGTCAAACGCGCGATCCGGTCCGGCGAGACGGTTTCCGGCGCGAGTGTGACCATGAGGTTCGGAAGCCGTTGTGCAGCGGCGCAGAGCAGCGCCTCGTCTTCATCAGTCATGGGGCGGATCAGCTCGGGCGCATGCGCTCCCTTGCGGGCCAGTGCGATATGCGGTCCCTCGAGGTGCAGCCCCATGATGCCCGCCACGCCTTGCGCGATCGCGTCATCCACGGCGTCTATCGCAGCCCGGATCTTGTCAGATGTGTCGGTGATCAGCGTGGGCAGCAAGGCGCGTGTGCCGATGGTGGCATGGGCCTTCGCGATGCAGCGCAGCCCATCGACCGTGGTTTCCTCGTTGAAAAGGATGCCGCCGCCGCCATTGACCTGTAGATCGACGAAGCCCGGCATGAGGACCCCGGCGCGCACGTCATGTTGGTCGTATTCGGCTGGCACCCTGGCAATGGGGACGATCCCGGCAAACACATTCCCGTCCAGGAGCAGCGCATGGTGGTCGTACAGGGTATGGCCGTCGAACACATCTGCTCCGACAAGGGCGCGGCGCATCTGGCTGGTGACTGGCATTATCTTGATCCTGTTTGCAGAAACGCTGGCGTGTTCGGGTGTGATGCGCGACCGCCTTGGTGACAAGTGCTAGGATACCATCTGCCGAGCGAGGGCCAATGCCCCGTCAAGCGCGGTGCCCTTCGGCTCGGTCAATTGGCTTTGGGCTGCGCGGGGCAGCCATTGTGCAAAAAGCGGCCCCAGACCGCCCGTCAGGCACAGCCGATCTTCCTTCGAAAAGTTTGCTGTTTCAAGGCTTTGCGACAAATAAGTTGCCGCTTCGGTTGCGATCTCGACTGCCTGAGGATCGTCCTGCTTCGCCGCGGCCATCACATCCTTGGCATAGGTCGCGAAATCGGCCGGCGTCGCGGACCGGGCATAGGCAATCAGGTTGGTCGGATCGTTGTCGAAATCTCGCCAGATCCGGGCGGTCAGGTCCGAATGCGGCAGCAGGCCATCGCGGGTCAAGGCGCAGCGTTGCAACGCCCTTTGGCCCAGCCAGGCTCCGGACGCCTGATCTCCCAGCTGCAGCCCCCAGCCGCCGATATACCGGATGTCATCCTCGCGTTTGACCGCTATGAAGGAACCGGTTCCGATCGAGATGACAACGCCATTGCTGTCGCCCAAAGCCCCGAAGACGGTGGTCACCTGATCGTCAGTCACGGTGCAGCGGCGCAAGGGCAGCTGTGCGGCCAGTGCGCTGGCCGTCCCGGATGATACGATCCCGGCAAGGCCGACATGCGCCGGCGCATGGGCCAGCTTTGACAGATCCAGCCCCGCAAGCCGTGCGGCCGATCCAAGCGCGCCGATCAGGTTCTGCACGGTCCCGCCCGGATCGCTGGTAAAGTTCGCAGGCCCGCCATTGGCGGACCCGAGGATGGTTCCTGCGAGATCACTGATGGCGGCGCGGCACCCGGTCCCGCCGCCATCGATCCCGATCAGGTAAGGTCCAAGATGTCCCATCGCATTCGGACGGCGCTTATCCAAGCACCGCCTTGACCGCGCGCAGGGTCCCGGCAACCACCTGGTCCGCCTCTTCGCGGCTCAGGCAGAAGGGCGGCGCAAAGCCAAGGATATCGCCTTGCGGCATGGCGCGCGCGATGATCTTGTCCTGCTCGAGCAGCTTGCCGGACAATTGCGCACCGACCTTGTCTGCCGGATCGAAGAATGCGCGATTGTCCTTGTCCTTCACGAATTCCACGGCACAGATCATGCCTTCGCCGCGCACCTCTCCGACATGAGGATGATCGGCCAGCGCGTCTGCCATTGCGGCGTTGAGATAGGCCCCGACATCGGCTGCGTTTGAAATCAGGTCAAGGTCGTCGATCAGCTTGAGGTTGGCAACTCCGGCCGCGGCCCCGATCGGGTGGGCGGAATAGGTCCAGCCGTGACCTATGGGACCGTTCTCATCCGTTCCCTGTTCCAGAACTGACCAGACCTTGTCCGACACGATGGACCCGGACAGCGGCGCATAGGCCGACGTGAGGCCCTTGGCGATGGTGATGATGTCCGGCTCGATGCCGTAATGCTCGGACCCGAACATCGTGCCAAGGCGGCCGAAACCTGTCACGACCTCATCCGCGATCAGCAGGATGTCATGTTTCTTGAGAACCTCCTGAATGGCGGCCCAATAGCCTTCGGGTGGCGGCACGATCCCGCCGGTGCCGAGCATCGGTTCCCCGATAAAGGCGCCGATCGTGTCGGCCCCTTCGCGTTCGATCAGATCTTCAAGGTCCTGCACACATTGCGCGACGAATTGCGCCTCGGTCTGATCGAGGTTTTCACGGCGGTAGTAATAGGGCGCGGTGGTGTGGATCACCTGCTCCACGGGCAGGTCGAATTTCTTGTGAAACAGCTCCAGCCCGGTGAGCGATCCGGTGACAAGTCCCGAGCCGTGATAGCCGCGCCACCGCGAGATGATCTTTTTCTTTTTCGGGCGGCCAAGGATGTTGTTGTAATACCAGACAAGCTTCACGTTGGTTTCGTTCGCGTCCGAACCGCCAAGTCCGAAATAGACCTTGGACATGTTGGATGGCGCCCGGTCGAGGATCATCTTGGACAGTGTGATCGACGCTTCGGTGCCATGTCCGACATAGGAATGGTAATACGCCAGTTCGCGGGCCTGCTCGGCAATCGCGTCCGCGATTTCCTGGCGGCCATAGCCCACATTGACGCAGTAAAGCCCGGCAAATGCATCCAGCAGGCGATTGCCGTCCCGATCCTCGATGAACACGCCAGACGCGGTCCGGATCACCCGGGTTGGGCTTTCGCCGCGCGCGTGCTGGGCGAGGTGTGTCGAGGGGTGAAAGAAGTTGTCCCGATCCCATTGATCGAGTTGATCATTCCGTAGCATCACGGCCTCCGTAGGTTCTGCCGATGGCAAGTGTTGTGAGCAGCGGGCTGAAATCTCTTGAACCTCTCAAGAATTCTGCCCAGTGTCTGGTCCAGTCTGCTGCACACGTAGTCCAGATGTGCACATCATACCAGACCCACCGTAGTTAGGATCATTCATGCCACAGGGACACGCCCCCTTCAGCGAGATGGAATATGACCGCCGCCTGGCCTTGACGCGCGAAGCGATGCAGCGCGCGGGGCTTGACGCGATTTTTGTGACCGACCCGTCGAACCAGGCCTGGCTGACCGGGTATGACGGCTGGTCCTTTTATGTGCATCAGGGTGTGATCATCCAGATGGAGGGCGAGCCGATCTGGTGGGGCCGGAACATGGATGCGGTCGGCGCGGCGCGCACGTGCTGGATGTCCGAGGACAGTATCCATGGCTATTCCGACCACTTCGTGCAGTCGACGCTGCAACACCCGATGGAGGATCTGGCCGGACATCTCAGGGCTCTGGGGCTGGAGACGTCCCGGATCGGCGTGGAGATGGAGAATTACTACTATTCCGCCAAGGCCCACGAGGTGCTTTGCGCGGAATTGCCCGAAGCCACGATCATGGATGCCATGTCGCTGGTGAACTGGCAGCGCCTGATCAAGTCAGAAGAAGAGATCGGATTCATCCGCAACGCGGCGCGTATTTCTGAAAAGATCCTCGGGATCGCCATCGAAAAGGCCGCACCCGGCGTGCGCAAGAACGAACTGGTGGCCGACATCTTTCACGCAGGGATCACCGGGGTGGGCGACATCTGGGGCGACTACCCGGCGATCGTGCCGCTGACCCCGTCCGGCCTCGATGCCACGGCTGCGCACCTCACGTGGAACGGCGATCCGATGCGCGAAGGCGAGGCGACGTTCTTCGAACTGTCCGGATGCTACCGCCGCTACCACGCGCCGTTGTGCCGCACCGTTTATCTGGGCACGCCGCCGCAGGCCGTTCTGGACGCGGAAAAGGCGCAGTTGGAAGGAATCGAAGCGGGGATCGAGGCGGCGCGCGCGGGCAACCGGACCTGCGATATCGCCACCGCCTTTATCGATGTGTGTCAGAAGCACGGCATCGAACGCAACGGGCGCTGTGGATATCCCATCGGTCTGAGTTATCCACCCGACTGGGGCGAACGCACGGCCTCCATCAGAAGCGAGGACATGACCGTTCTGCAACCGGGCATGACGTTTCACTTCATGCCCGCGCTCTGGATGGACAGTTGGGGTCTGGAGACGACCGAGACCATCCTGATCACGGAAGACGGAGTGGCCGAAACGCTCTGCAATGTGGAACGCAAGCTCTTCGTAAAGGACTAGCGCCGTGGAGTATCTTCAGCGCAGCACAGACATCCTCGGCGATCTGATCGCCTACCCGACGATGTCCGCTGACAGTAATTTCGACATGATCCTGCACATGGCCGGCCTGCTCGAAGATGCAGGTGCGCGTTGTGAGGTCATGTCATCGCCCTGCGGAACCAAGGCCAACCTTTTCGCAACGCTTGGCCCCGATCGCGATGGCGGCATTCTTCTGTCCGGTCACAGTGATGTGGTGCCCGTCGCCGACCAGCCCTGGACTCGCGATCCGTTTCATATGGAGGCGGTGGATGGGCGGCTCTATGGCCGCGGCGCCTGCGATATGAAGGGGTTCATCGCCGCAACGCTTGCCATGGCCCCGCATTTCGCGGACCGCGTCGGCGACCGCCCCGTGCATTTCGCCTTCACATATGACGAAGAGGTCGGGTGCCTTGGCGCGCGCCAGCTTGTCGAATACCTGAGCGAACGTAGCCTGACCCCCGGAATCGCGATCATCGGTGAGCCCACCGAGATGCGAATCATCGACGGCCACAAGGGATGCAATGAATACACAACCCGGTTCGAAGGGCTGGCCGGGCACGGGTCCAATCCTGATCACGGGGTGAACGCGGTCGAATATGCCGTGCGCTATGTGCATCATCTGCTGGGCCTCAAGGATGCCCTGCGCGCCCGCGCCCCGGCCGATTGCCCCTTTGATCCACCCTGGACAACCGTGAACCTGGGCGCCCTTGTCGGCGGCGTCGCGCATAACGTGATCGCCCCGTCCGCGCATGTCGAATGGGAAATGCGCCCGGTTCAGTCGTCAGATGCGGAATTCGTCAAGGAAAACCTGCGCGCGTATTGCGAGACCGAGCTTTTGCCGAAAATGCAGGCCGTCTACCCGGAGGCGTCGATCACGACGGAAGTCGTCGGAGAGGTCATCGGCCTCCTTCCCACCGACGAAAACGAGGCCCGCCGGATCGTCAGCGATCTTACCGGCGCAAACAGCAGTGACGTGGTTGCCTTCGGAACCGAAGCCGGCCTGTTCCAGGCGCTCGGCACCGATGTTGTGGTTTGTGGCCCCGGCTCCATCGAGCAGGCGCACAAGGCAGACGAATTCGTATCGCTCGAGCAGATGTCGAAATGCCTGGGGATGTTAGAGCGTTTGGGCAACAGGTTGACGCCGTAACGTCGAAAATGTCGAAGGTGGTGCTGCGTGCTGCCGGCGGCATCAAGCGGATAGAGCGACGCGCCTCAGACGTCAGGCACCCGCACGGGTTTTCATCTCCGGGCTGTCCTCCAAGCCAAGGCTTGGTGCGATCTCTTGCGCGATCCGAGCGATCTGCGGGCCGAGCATTTCACGGAAAGCCGACGTGAACACACGCACCGAACCGGTCGCGCCGATCGACATCGTCGCCCCCGGTCCGCTCTGTGCAAGCGGCGCCGCGACCGAGCACAACCCCCGTTCGATTTCTTCGACGCATTCCGCGAAGCCGCGGCGGCGGATGGTGTCGAATTCCGCCTCGAGGTCATGCACGTTGGTCAGGGTGAATTCGGTGTAGGCGCGCAACCGGCCTTCCATTTCGCCGGTCACGAACAGATCGGGCGAAAAGGCGGCAACCGCTTTCGAGCAGGAGCAGGCGTGCAAGGGGCGCTTTCCCAACCCAGGATGAAGGTAGGACACCCCTGTTTCCGGCGTCTCGACATGGATGATTTCCACGGTTTTGCCGCGCAGGCGAGACAGGAAAAACGCGGCTCCGAATTCCGTGGCGGCTTGTTTCAGCGGAGGTGCGATCAATTCCAGCAACGCACGGTCCGAATGGTCGCTGTGGGTTATCCGCTTCAGGCGGGTGCCGATGGCGAACTGTCCGCGCGTTACGGGTTCCAGCAGGCCGACGCTGACCAAATCCTGTACCAGCCTGTAGGCGGATGGCTTGGGCAGGTCCAGATGAGCGCAGATCTCTGCCACACTTGCCTCACCCAACTGCCCCACGATTTCCAAAATGCCTATTATGCGTTCAAGATGCATATATTTTACCTTGCGAGAATCTGATTATCGAATTACGAGAATCGAAACGTTATCGCAAGGGAGGAGTGTGATGATGGACGGCGCATGTTGCGGTCCGGGCTATGCAAGCCCGGCCGAGGCCATCAAGGCCCCCCGCGAAAAGCTGCTTTACACGATCGCCATTTACACAGGGACCGGGATTCAGAAGCCGGATTACCTGGCAACTGTTGATGCCGACCCTGACAGCCCGACCTACAGCCAGGTCATTCACCGGCTCGAGATGCCGGGCATTGGCGACGAGCTGCACCACATGGGGTGGAACGCCTGTTCGTCCTGCCACGATGACGCGGGCATGTCGCGCAAATACCTGCTGGTGCCGGGGGTTCGGTCGAACAACATCCATGTCATCGACACCGCCACGGACCCTTTTGCGCCGCGTCTGCACAAGGTGATCGACGGGGCAGAGATCAAGTCGAAGACCAATCTCAGCGGTCCGCACACCGTGCACTGCCTCGGGAGCGAGATCATCATCTCGTTCCTCGGTGACGCGCAGGGCGAGGCGCCCGGTGGTTATCTGCATCTCGACAAGGATTTCGAGATCGTGGGCCGGTGGGAAAACTCCATGGGCGACATCCCCTTCGGCTATGATTTCTGGTATCAGCCACGGCACAACGTGATGGTGTCTTCGGAATGGGCCGCGCCGAACACTTTCATGCCGGGCTTTGACCTGGAAGAGGTGGGGCACCTGAAATACGGTCGACGCCTGCACATCTGGGATTTCGAGGCGCGCAAGCCGGTCGAAACGATGTATCTGGGCGAAGACGGGCTGATCCCGCTCGAAGTCAAGTTCCACCATGATCCCGACAGCACGCACGGGTTTTGTGGCGCGGCCCTTTCGGCAAACGTGATTCATTTCTGGAAGTCCGATGCGGGCAAATGGGAATGGGAAAAGATCATCGACGTGGAGAACGAGCCGCATCCCGAATGGCCGATCCCCGTACCGGGCGTGATGAGCGCGATCCTTGTGTCGATGGATGACAAGTACCTTTACCTGAACAACTGGCTGCACGGGGATATGCGCCAATACAACATCGAAGACCCGCACAATCCGGTGCTGACCGGGCAGGTCTGGATGGGCGGGCTGTTGGGCCGCGCGCCCGAGGTCAATGGTGTCAAGGTCGCGGGTGGGCCGCAGATGTATCAGCTCAGTCTCGACGGCAAACGGCTCTATGTCACGACCTCGCTGTTCAGCACGTGGGACAACCAGTTCTACCCCGAGATCCGCACCCAGGGCGGTGTCATGCTGATGATCGATTGCGATGTCGAGAACGGCGGCATGAAGATAAACGAGGATTTCATCGTCGATTTCGGTAAGGAACCCAACGGTCCCAGCCGCTGCCACGAAACCCGCTACCCCGGTGGCGACTGCACCAGCGATATCTGGCTGTGACCGGAACCTGTCGCATAACAATCGCCAACCATGGCGATGCGACCTACACGGTCGAGGCCCGTCGTCCTTTGCTGGACACCCTGCGCGAGCAGGGCGTCGACCTGCCCTATGGCTGCAAATACGGCGGGTGCATCACCTGCGCGGCCAGGCTGACTGCAGGCGAGGTGGACCAGCGCCGCCAGGTGGCGCTGAACAATCGTCAGATCAACAACGGCTATGTCCTGCTCTGCGTCGCACGCCCGACAACTGACCTGACGCTGGAAATCGGCGTCGAAAGTCATGGGCAGCTCTACCGCAACCCCTTCCTCGATCCGCTGGAGCCGCATGAGCTGAAGGCGGACATCGCCACACCCAAGGAGCGTTAAAATGCCCGCAACAGCGCTTGATGACCGCTACGAATACGACCAGCAATACCTCTCCGACATCCTGAAATCGGTGAACACGATCGCCATGGTCGGGGCAAGCGCCGACAAGACGAAGTTCAGCTATGGCGTGCTGCGTGTGCTTCACGAGACCGGATATGATATGATCCCGGTGAACCCGAATCCGAACCTGACCGAGATTCGCGGCATCCCGGTGGTGCATTCGCTTCAGGACATCGACCGTCCCGTTGATATGGTCGAGGTCTTCCGCCCCAAGGAAGAGCTTTATGCCATCACCGAACAGGCCATCGCGATCGGCGCAAAGGTCTTGTGGGGGCAAATTGGCGTCTATGATGATGATGCCGCGAAACTGGCGGAAGACGCGGGGCTGAAGGTGGTGATGAACCGCTGCCCCAAGATCGAACTGTTCCGCCCCTTCTGGAAGCCGCGTCTCGACCTTGCGATCTGAATTGGGCAGGCTGACGCCACCGGACATGGCCGGGGAATATTGGAGAGAGTTATGGACGGAACTTTGGAAAACGATCAACTGATCCTGCGTTCGGACCAGGACGGCGTTGCCGTTCTGACGCTGAACGCACCAAAATCCATCAATGCCCTGTCAGAGGAAATGCTGGACGCGATGTCACGGACGTTCGACACGATCGCAGACGACCGCAGCGTAAGGGCCGTGATCCTGCGCAGCGGCGGCAAACATTTTTGCGCCGGTCACAATCTCAAGGAGATGACGGCGCGCCGGGCAGATGACGACGGGGGATTCCAGTACTTCCAGGACCTCTTTGCCAAGTGCTCGGCGATGATGTTGCGCGTTGTGCATCTGCCGCAGCCGGTGATCGCAGAGGTCAAGGGCATTGCCACGGCGGCGGGCTGCCAGCTTGTGGCCTCTTGCGACCTGGCGGTGGCAGCAGAGGATGCGACCTTCGCAACGTCCGGAGTGAATATCGGGCTGTTCTGCTCGACCCCGATGGTCGCCCTGTCGCGCAACGTGCCGCGCAAGATGGCGATGGAAATGCTGCTCTTGGGTGAATTTCTGCCCGCCGCCCGCGTCGCCGAAATGGGTTTGGTGAACCGTGTCGTGCCGCTGGCCGACGTCGAGGACACGGCGATGCAAATGGCGCGCATCATCGCGGACAAATCTCCTGCCGCCGTCAAGATCGGCAAGCGCGGTTTCTACGAACAGGCCGAGATGCCGCTGGAAGAGGCCTATGCCTATGCGGGTCGCGTGATGGCCGAAAACATGATGGCAAAGGACACCGTGGCCGGGATCAACGCCTTCACGCGCAAGGACCCCATGCCGGAATGGACAGGCGAATGAAGACGTTCGACGGGCCGGAGCTGGCACGCGTTGCTGCCAATCACACGGCGCTGTCACCGGTGTCGATGCTCAAGCGCGTGGAGCGCGTGCATCCCGAACTGCCCGCGCAGATACACGGATCGATCCGGCGCAATTGGGGTGAGGTCGCGGCACGGTGCAAACGGCTTGCCTCGGCGATGGCCAAGCGCGGTATCGGCAAGGGTGACACGGTTGCCCTGATCGCACCGAATATCCCCGAGGCGTTGGAATGTGCGCTGGCGCTGCCGATGATCGGCGCGGTTCTGAACGCCAACAACACGCGGCTCGATGCCGGAACAATCGCCTATATTCTCGAACACGGCGAAGCAAAGGTCCTGTTGGTCGATACCGAGTGTTCGGCCATGGCCGCCGAAGCTGTCGCACGATCTGGGCGTGATCTTCTGATCGTCGACATCGAAGACAGCCAAGGGCCGGGTGGCGACAGGATCGGCGCGCTCACATATGACGCGCTTCTGGCAGAGGGCGATCCCGACTTCGCCTATGCGCTGCCGGACGATGAATGGGATGCGCTGGCGCTCAATTACACCTCCGGAACCACGGGACGGCCCAAGGGGGTGGTCTATTCCCACCGCGGGGCATGGACCAACGCGGTCAACAACGTTGTGACCTGGGAAATGCCGCATCACCCGGTCTATCTCTGGACGCTGCCCTTGTTTCACTGCAACGGATGGTGCTTTCCCTGGACCATCACCATGCTTGCCGGAACGCATGTGTTCCTGCGCGCGCCCCGCGCCGACGCGATCTATGACGCCTTCGCAGATCATGGCGTGACCCATCTTTGCGGCGCCCCGATCATCATGTCGATGATTTCCGGTGCAGAGGAAAAGCGCGATTTTCCGCAAAAGATCAAGATGATGACCGCCGCCGCCCCACCCCCTGCCAGCGTGATCAAGGGAATGGAGGCGATGGGTATCTCGATCACCCATGTCTATGGCCTGACCGAGGTGTATGGCCCGGCCGTCGTCTGTGCGGAAAAACCCGGATGGGGCACGCTGTCGCCCGAGCAGCAGGCCGAGCTGAAAGCCCGCCAGGGCGTCGCCTACGAGCTTGAGGAGGACGTGCTGGTCCTCGATCCCGACACCGGCACCCCGGTGCCGTGGGATGGCGAAACCCTGGGCGAGATCGTGTTTCGCGGCAACATCGTCATGAAAGGCTATCTCAAGGCCCCCGAGGACACCGCCAAGGCCTTCAAGGACGGATGGTTCTGGTCGGGCGACATCGCGGTGCAGCACGCCGATGGCTACATCGAGATCCGGGACCGCTCAAAGGACATCATCATCTCCGGTGGTGAAAACATCTCCTCGATCGAGGTGGAAAAAGCGCTTTATTCCCACCCGGCCGTCAGCCTCGCGGCGGTCGTGGCATTGCCCGATGAAAAATGGGGCGAAGTGCCCTGCGCCTTTGTCGAGCTGTCGGGGGAGGCAACCGAAGATGACTTGCTGGCACACGCAAGAGAGCGCCTGGCAGGATACATGCGGCCGAAGAAGGTGATCTTTGGCGAACTCCCGAAAACCTCTACAGGCAAAATCCGCAAGAACGAGCTACGTGATCTGGTCCGCTCAAAAGGCTGACCCCTTACCCCAGACTGGATACATATCATGGCACATGAACTAGAATTCGCACATTTCAGCTTTGGCACCCAAGTCCGGAAATCCCCCTATTCCGATGCTGCGCTGCGTTGGGGGGCCAAGGGATTTTCGGTCTACAACCACATGTATATCCCCCGCGACTTCGGAGACCCGGAACAGAACTTCTGGAGCCTGATCAACCACGCGACCCTTGCGGACGTGTCGGTGGAGCGCCAGGTCGAGATCAAGGGGCCGGATGCGGCCCGCTTCACCCAGTATCTGTGCGCGCGCGACCTGTCGACCTGCGAGGTCGGGCAGTGCAAATACGTCGTGCTCACCGACCAGCATGGGGGCATCATCAATGACCCGATCCTGCTCAAACTGGCCGAGGATCATTTCTGGCTGTCAATCGCGGACAGCGATGTGCTCCTGTGGGCGCGGGGCGTGGCCGTGAATGCCGGAATGGATGTCGAATTGACCGAACCCGACGTGTCGCCCTTGCAGCTCCAGGGGCCGAAATCCCGCGATATCCTGCGCAAGGCCTTTGGCTTCAAACCGACCGAACTGAAATATTTTCGTTTCATGGAGTATGATTGGTACGGGGTTCCCCTGATCATTTCGCGCACTGGCTGGACGAGCGAACTGGGCTACGAAATCTACCTGCGTGACGGATCCGCTGGCAGCCGACTCTGGGAGCATATTCTGGATGTCGGTTACCCGATGGGCCTCAGACCGGGCCATACCTCCAGCATTCGCAGGATCGAGGCGGGCATGCTGTCGTACCACGCCGACATGACCCTGGCGAACAACCCCTATGAGTTGAACCTGGACCGCCTCGTCAATCTTGACATGGAGGCCGACTTCGTTGGCAAGGAGGCGCTGAAACGGATCAAGGAAAAGGGTGTCAAGCAGCGGCTGACAGGTATTGAAATCGAAGGCGTTCCCTTCGTGGGCGTCAACGACTTCTTCTGGCCCGTGCTGAGGGATGGCGTGCAGATTGGCACGATCACGTCGGCCGTTTATTCCCCGCGGCTGGCAAAGAACATCGCCCTCGCAATGCTGGACGTCGAGCATACGGAGATCGGCACCGAAGTGACAGTCGACAAGCTTGGCGAAACGCGCGGCGGTGTGGTTGCGCCGATTCCGTTCTATGATCCCAAAAAGGCACTCGCCGTCGCGAGTTGATCGGATCGCAGCACGGATTTGCTTAACGACATCGAAGGGGCCGATCTGCTGGGTCGGCCCGCAGCTAGGAATGGCCATGTCCGAGTGATCCCGATCCAACAGCTATGATCTGAGCGGGGGCTATCACTCGAGGTGGCCCACGCCCAATCACCAACTAGCGTATGACCGACAAAGACAGGAGCGGCTAGGGGCCTAAAATCTCGGCAGTGTGTATGACCCCTTGTCCGTCCGTGGGGCGCGCGCCGATAAAAAAACGCCTCCCCCCATCCCCCTCTGGTCGCCCTGTGACAGCGCCGCGCGGAACGCCTCGGACCGACGCGTTGACTATCTATCAGTCTGTCGGTTGCAAGCCGGACCCGAATTGCCGAGTCTTTTCATGCGGTCCGCATTCACGCTGGGTTTCGGTATCGTGCGCCGGGTTCCACTCGGGTGGCAAACTGCTCGGGCGGTCATTCTTGCACCCACCCTTTGCGATGGTAGTGGCGCAGCACGATGGCGCGATTGAACAGGGGGCAGCCGATCCACAGGCCGTTGAGCGTGAAGAACGACAAGATCGCCCACAGGAACATGCCCTTGAACAGGTAGTAGAACGGGCCGAATAGCAGGCACCAGAGCCGGTGCCAGTTGCCCAAGATGATTTTCGTCTGGCCGTTGAAGGCCCATGTCGCGCGTAACGTCATTGCCGATTTCCTCGCTGGCTGGTTGTAATGCCAGCGCAATAAGATCGGGGACTATCGCCCGTCAGGGTAATTCCCGCGCCGTCGAGGGAGACCATAGGGGTTGATGATGCGCCGTGTCCGTGCAGATGATCGCCGTGATCGCCGTGATCGCCGTGATCGCCGTGATCGCCGTGATCGCCGCGCACAGTGCGCCAGCCGGGATTGCGACGGGATCACCATGCGCGAAGCACGCCCCGGCGCTCCTGGCTCAATACAACGCCGCCGCGCGCGCGTTTGGCTCTCCCTGCTCGGGGTTTGTTGCAGGTCATGTCAGTTTCGCCCCAGCGCGCGGCGCAGGTCGCTCAGTGTCGATTTGATAGGATGCCCTGACATGCTCAGGTTTAGGGGTAAGGATGGCCCGTTCCTGACCAGTGTTTCCTCAAGGGACCACGGTTCGTCATGCTGCACGACCGAGATCGCTGCGTGTTGGGCGATCCAATCTGACAGCTTGTCCTCATGGTGGCGATCCATGTGCACGCGGTTTCGCTTGTCGCGCCAGAATGCCAGTTCAAGCTCTTGTTCTAGGAGCGCGGCCAGAGACAGGCGCAGGGTCGATATGCGCACCGTGCCGTGTAGGTGATTACGCCAGAGACGGCTTTTCACGGGTGTCGGCGCACCTCGCTGCACTGGCCGGTCTTTCGGGGGCGCGATGCCAATGTAGAGAAGATGCTTGCCGTCGCGCTCGATGCAACCGTTTCTTGGCACCAGAGGCAGGCCGTGGTCGAACCACCAGCCATAGACGCCGTGCGTGACCGCGTGCCGGTCGATGAAATCCAAGACATGATCGGGCAGCAGAAGGGCTTCGGGCGACAGAACGGACCTCGCCTCGGTAGATAGACTATGAGTCAACCACGAGGGCGCACGTCCCCCTGCCTCTTTCTGCATTCCTGAATGTCGCCAGTGACTTCGGGCCTTCCGTGAGCCTAAGTCGAATATGAATTATAGTCTATGGCACAAGGCGTGACCGCCATGCGCCATGCCGCGCATGTCAATTCAATCGCGCGTTTCCAGAAATATCCAGAGGATCAGGAGGGAGAAGGACCTTTCGCAAGAAGAGGTCGCCCGTCGCGCGGACATTCACCAGACCTATCTGAGCGGCGTCGAGACCGGGAAGCGCAACCCGTCGATCTTGGTGGTCGAGCGCATCGCCAAGGCCCTCGGCGTGGACGTCTCGGAAATCTTCAAGCCGAACTAGGGTTATCCCTGACACGCTCTGGCCTTGCGTCTTATCGATCTGCATCAGTAACTTAGGAGATTGACATGACCGATATCGTGACGCTCAAGGCCATCTGCGACGAACTCAAGATCGACCCGCGCGAGGCCCGCGAACGGCTGCGCGCCGCAGCCAGCGACGCCAAGGCGAACCCGGAACTGGCGAAGGCGCGGAAACCACGCACGCCGTGGCAATGGGTGAAGGGGTCGAAGGCGCTTGAAGAAGCAAAGCGCGCACTGAGGCCCGCCGACAAATAAAATCGATAGGAGGCGTCGGTGCGACGCAGACGCCTCCTCCTCCATTTTCCAATCAGATATCCCGAAGGATCGCCGCCAATGCCGTTCGGTCGGCGAGTTCGCCATGTTTGTCCAATTCATTGGTCAATTGGCGCAAGCGAGAAATGGTATTCAAACTACTGCGTGAACAAAGGCGTCCCTGCTGCAGAGGCTCACGAACGCCTAGTGGTCGGAACGAGTAAGTTGTTGTTGGCCGAGGTCGACCAAGAGAGCGGCAACGGTGACTAGTGTCGGGGGTAATAGTCAGAACGCCACTCTAGAACTGATACCCGAATGATACCCACGCGGTAGAACGGGCAACTCACCAACGCACCAAGGCCATACAAGCCCTTGTTTTCATTTGGTTTTAATGGTGCCCGGGGGCGGAATCGAACCACCGACACGAGGATTTTCAATCCACTGCTCTACCCCTGAGCTACCCGGGCACGGGTGAACGATCGTTGTTCAGG